>CAMEWL010000006.1:0-83492 GCA_945941025.1 uncultured Prevotellaceae bacterium | reverse complement strand
ACTGCATCATGGCTCTCCTGCTCATCGGCGACGCCTCAAAGGCTCCTGAGCTCTTTGCCAAGTCAGCACGTGTCTATACCCGCTACGTTGCCGCAGAGGTAGAGAAGCATTACGACTTCGTAATGTCTGCAACCGCCGAGGACCTCGCTGACTATCGCAAGTAATTTCGGAAGGAAGTAGAAAAGATTAAGATATAAGGTTTATTACAATAAAATCCTTAATCAATAACACAAATGAGTCCCATGTATCATTATGACACATGGGGCTCATTGTTTTTAGGTTTGTCTTAAAATATACATCTATGTATAATTTTTAAAGTATGGCCAATGTTTTTTCTTGTCGTTTAGCTTTTTTATGACAGAAACAAATAGTTATTTCATAAAAAAGATGTAACTTTGCAACGAACGAACCATAATATCCATTGCATTATGACAGCCCTACAACTAAATAAACAATACGCAAAACTTTGGCAAGACATCGGTGCTATAGCTGACAGCAAGGAACTGATGGGACGTTTAGCAAAATACGTCTCACGTCTGGTGAAAGAGAAAAACGACTCAACTCTAATGACCAAAGAAGAGTTTATGGAAAAGATAAAGGAGTCTGAGGAACAAATTGCTCGTGGAGAGTATTCTGTCATGTTACCAGGAGAAGACCTGGCTACTCACCTGAAACGTTGCGGTTATGATATATAGTATAAGACTTTCTGACAGAGTAAAAGACGACCTCGCAAGACTGGCAAAAAGTGAACCTAAGGCTTTTGCCAAGACTGGAAAGTTTATTGAGGAACTCCGCGTACATCCCAAAACTGGTACAGGTCATCCTGAACCACTCAAGGGATTACCAGAAGGACGTTGGAGTAGGCAGATAACGAAGAAGCACCGTCTTATATATCAAATCTTCGAAACAGAGGTATATGTTGATGTGCTTGCCGCATACGGTCACTATGATGATAAATAAAAACAATGAGTCCCATGTATCACTATGACACATGGGACTCATTGTTTTTAGCCTTGTATTAGTTGGAATCTGCACAGATAACACACTTTTTTCTGTATTATCTATGCAGATTTTTACTATTTTTATTTGATAATTCAGAAATAAGATATAACTTTGCACAAAAATATACATCTATGTATAATACATGTATGTATAATTTATATATTACGGTATGGCAAAGTCTCCTTTTCAATATGGCACAATAGTTGACAAAACGAAATTCGTCAACAGAGTTAAAGAGCGCAAGCAACTAAAAGATTTTCTTGCATCAGGTATAAACGTTATGCTTATATCTCCACGCAGATGGGGGAAGTCCTCCCTTGTGAAAATAGCTATGGATGAATTGTGCGAAGAAAACAAAGATATTAGGGTATGCCATATCGATGCATTCGGAATTAAAAGCGAGACTGAATTTTACAGAGTGTTCGCACGTGAGGTTATCAATGCAACTACATCAACAATAGAAAAGCGCATAGAGGACGTAAAGACATTCATGAAATCCATTTCTCCGAGTATTACACTGAAGAGCGATCCTTTAAACGCCGTATCGTTTGACCTGAATTTCAACATAGAGGAACGCGACAAACTTGACATCCTTAATTTACCAGAAACCATAGCACAGAGCAAACACGTTCAAATAATTGTATGCATAGATGAATTTCAGCAATTGGCCCAGATTGCGGAATACAAGGATATGGAGGGCAAAATGCGTTCTGTATGGCAAAAGCAACAAAATGTATCTTACTGTTTCTATGGCAGTAAACGTCACATGATGTTGGACATTTTCAATAACTCATCTAATCCTTTCTATCGTTTCGGGCAGTTGCTATTCTTGAATAAAATAGCTAAAGAGGAATGGGTGCCATTCATAATAAATTCCTTTACAAATACAGGTAAGGAGATTTCTACAGAATTAGCATCAGAAATATGTGACATAGTAGAATGTCATTCATGGTACTTACAACAGCTATGCTATTTTGTATGGTCTGATACCATCACCACCGTCACATCTGACATTCTATCCCATTCAGTACAGACATTGATTGACACCAATATGCCAATGTTTCAGTCGGATATAGAATCTTTAACCGCTGCACAGGTTGAAATGCTAAGAGCTGTCATTGACGGGGAATATCGTTTTAACTCAATAGAGTTAATGAAAAGATACTCACTCGGCAGTGCCCAAACTATAACGCGCAACAAACGAATACTTACAGAGCGTGACTATATAGAAAAGCAAATTGGCGGCAACAAATATAACTTCTGCGACCCAGTCTTTAGGTTATGGTTCTGTCGTGACATCAAGTGATTTCACCAATCCAAAGAAATCAAGAGGATTAAGTCCTCAGCGTGCATCTGCACAAAGTTTCTATCTCACTATCTGTTTCTTTTAATAAAAGGTATTAAAGGGTTAATCATTATTTGTCATTTTACGACTTTTGGCTTAATCACCTTTACCGACACGACGCCACGTATAAGCTTAATTGCCTTCTTAATGTCTGAAACCATGGCATTATCATCTAAAGTGACTATAATTTGTGTGCTTTGAGGTAAAGTAGCTGTTATATTCATTGTTTATTTCCCTCCTATTAACATAATATTCTCGTATGCAAAGTTAAGGAAAAAATCTGATAAGACCAAAGGTTTTGGGATTATGGAGTTTTTTTCTTTGCCTATATAACACAAAACGACCTCACAGCGTTCCAATTTGTCTTTTGTTTCACCTTATAATTATTAAGCAAAGGGTAATTTTCTTGTCTGTTTGCTTTTTTTTAAGTACTTTTGCACAGATTATGCATAACAAGACACACATGAAAAACAAAATAAGCACAATGATTAAGATGAAATTATGGATGTTTGTCGCCTTCCTTATCTGCGGCACGAGTCTGTTTACCGCCTGCTCTGATGATGATGACATTATCACGACACCATCGGATGAGATAGAGGCCCAATTGCAGAAGATGACTCTGCGCGAGAAGGTAGGACAGATGTTCTACGTACGCCCTGAGTCGCTCGACCCTACCGCTGCAGGCCAGGACTACACAGAGCTGAAGCTGCAGGAGGTAAACAACAACATGAGAATTATAAATGCACTATATCCGGTAGGCGGCATCATTCTCTATGCCCACAACATTAACGATGAGGTACAGTTGCTGCAGTTCACCAGTCAGCTACACCAACTGAAAGGCCAGCCTTTGCTCTGTATTGACGAAGAAGGCGGTCGCGTGGCGCGCATAGCCAACAACACGAACTTCAATATAGAAAATGTTGGTAAGATGGGAGACATAGGTGAAACCGGTGATCCGGAGAGAGCCTACACTGCCGCCAATACCATTGGTACTTACCTGAAGAAATATGGCTTTGACGTGGACTTTGCCCCTGTGGCAGACGTTAATACCAACCCTGAGAACGTAGTAATAGGCCTACGTGCCTTCAGCGATGAGCCATACGTGGCAGCACCGATGGTAGTGAGCTACCTGCAGGGACTTAAAGATGCAGGCGTAATAGGTTGTATCAAGCACTTCCCTGGACACGGTGACACTAAGGCAGACACTCACTACGGCTATGCACAGTCACAAAAGACATGGGAGGAGATACGCGACTGCGAGATGATACCTTTCAGGGCAGGCATCAACTGGGGTTGCCAGCTCATCATGACAGCACACATCAGTGTACCAAACGTGACCGGCACAGACATACCTGCCACACTGTCAAGCGTCATACTACAGGACAAGCTGCGCAAGGAGATGGGCTATGAGAACGTAATCATTGCCGACGCAATGGAGATGGGTGCCATCACCAAACAATATGAGGACAACACCGAGGCCGTTAAGTTGGGCATAAAGGCAGGGCTCGACATCATCCTTAATCCGATGGACTTCCGCGAGGCGTTTGAAGCAGTGGTAAAAGCCGTATATACTGGTGAGATAAGCGAAGAGAGAATCAACGAGAGCGTGCGCCGCATACTGCGCATGAAGCGTAGCATTAAGGACGCCATTGACGATACAGACCCTACCCCACTTCAGAAGTGGACAGCCGGCGCAACAGTAAGCAAACAGGCGATAGAAATATACGGAGGCATTGACAAGTGTTTTGCAGCCGAACCAATACCTGATGACGTATGGGAGCGCATGCAGGGCAAAACATACAAGGAAAACCCTTACATACAGCGCGACGACTTGCGCCACATACGCACACTGCACTGGGACTACGACCACAAGATTCACATCGGTGAGATGGTAGTGAACAAGCAGATAGCCGACGTGGTAGTCAATATCTTCCGCCAGCTCTATGACGCCAAGTACCCAATACAACGAATGGTTCTGCCTGACGTTTACAATGCAGACGACGAGATGCAGATGCGCGACAACAACACATCCAGTTTCTGCTACCGCACGATATCTGGCAGCGGTACACTCTCTAAGCATGCCCGCGGACTTGCCATTGATGTGAACACATTATACAACCCTTACTACAAGGACCTCGAGAGCGGACGCTATGTGCAGCCAGCCACAGCAACTGAGTTCTGCGACCGCACATGGAACTTCCCATACAAGATAGACGAGCAAGACCTCTGCTACCAACTGTTCACCGAAGCAGGCTTTGAATGGGGCGGCAGCTGGACCTCATGCAAGGACTACCAGCACTTTGAATATATAGAAAAAGAGTAATAAGACGTAGATATGCGCATAGACGATATGAAGAAGCTGCCACCTCTGTGGCTGTCGGCAATGCCACTCATAACACTTGTGGCACTCATAATAATCGTATTGATATATATGCCAGACGATGCACTGAGTGGTGCCAGCCAACTGGCACTCATAGTTGCATCGTCGGTATGCGTGGCTATCTCCATGCTATGGTGCCACACACCATGGGAGACGTTTGAGGAAGGAATAAAGAAGACTGTTGGCGATGCCGCCATATCCATACTCATACTGCTGATGATAGGTGTTATGTCGAGCACATGGATGGTAAGCGGTGTGGTGCCTACCTTTATATATTATGGCGTACAGTTTATGTCGCCGACGTTCTTTCTGCCATGCGCCTGTATCATATCGGCGCTCATATCAGTTATGACGGGTACGTCGTGGACCACCATTGCCACCATCGGTATAGCACTGCTCGGCATAGGCAACGCACTAGGCATACCAGTAGCTCTCAGTGCCGGTGCGATAATATCCGGCGCATATTTCGGCGACAAGATGTCTCCTATGTCAGACACTACCGTACTTGCGTCTTCGATGGCATCTGCAGACCTCTTCTCGCACATACGCTACATGATGTACACTACGGTGCCGAGCATTACGATATCACTGCTGCTGTATCTCTTTATAGGATTGGGGTTCAGTGGTACAGACATGGAGATAACGACATATACAGAAGGATTATCGGGCACATTTAACATAACACTGTGGACCATGCTCGTGCCGTTGTTCACCGCAGTGTTGATATATAAGAAAGTATCGTCAATGCTGACGCTCATACTGTCATCATGCTTTGCGTGCCTGTGTGCCTTGTTTACGCAGTCGTCGCTGGTTGCAGGCATTGGAGGCGGCAGCGAAGTCACGGCAAGCAGTCTGCTCAGCGGCATCATGACCACCTGCTATACATCTACGAACATAGATACAGGTGTAGCAGAAATTAACAACCTTGTGTCCACGCGCGGCATGGCAGGTATGCTCAATACCGTATGGCTCATACTTTGTGCTATGTGTTTTGGCAGTTGCATGGTGACCAGCCAGATGCTGAAGAGTCTAACGCGCATATTGCTATGCGTCATACACAGCACGGTGAGCCTTGTGACGTCAACCGTATGCTCAGGTCTGCTGCTCAATATGGTGATGGGCGACCAGTTCCTTTCGATTATCATGAACGCCTCCATCTTCCGCGAGGAATACGAGAGGCGTGGCTATCGCCCCGAACTGCTGAGCCGCAGCACAGAAGACTCCTCCACGGTAACCTCCGTATTGGTTCCATGGACAGCCTGCGGCATGACGCAGAGCACGGTGCTCGGTGTGCCTACCATAGTATATCTGCCATTCTGTTTCTTCAACCTCATCAGTCCGCTGATGAGCTGTATAGTGGCAGCCTTAGGCTTCGTTCCTACGCCGCAAAAGACAAATGAGAATACAATTAAATAACAACAAATTATGCAAAGAAAAATCATACTCTCTGTCTTATTGTGTCTGCTGTCATCCTTCGCTATGGGCCAGCAGGATATATGGTACTGGCGCAACGGAGAGTTCTACAAGGGTGAGAGCGTTGACAGCATTACCTTCACAAAGCCTGGCGCAACGGACATACCGCCGTTGACATGGGCCTGAGCGTGAAATGGGCTGCCTGCAACGTGGGGGCATCTGCCACATGGGAAACAGGTGACTACTACGCATGGGGAGAGACCGAAGCCAAGGAAAAATACGATTGGTACATATACAAGTGGGGGACGAATGAGAGTTCCATAACAAAATACTGCACACGGGAGGCCAACGGCACCATTGACGACATTGTGCGGCTGAAGGGCTGCGACGTTGCCGCACGTATGCGTATGGGCGGTGCATGGCGAATGCCTACGAAGGCAGAGATGCGCGAACTGCTCAGCGGATGTTACTGGCAATGGACTACCGACTATGACGGTCACGGCACCGCCGGCTTCATAGTGTATAAGGCAAAGGACAATGCTGACAAGGGCAAGATAAAATATCCCACAGGACATTTCCTTGACAAGGATGTGACGCTCGCCGCTTCATACTCCCTTGATGACACCCACCTCTTCCTTCCTGCCGCAGGAAGAAAAGACGCACAGACTACTCGTAACGTAAACAGAGATTTGATTAATTGGACTTCTTCCCTGTCTGAGAATGACAACCAATATAGCGTGGCTCTCTATTTCGCCAGCAGCGACCTGAACATGCTCGGCTGGAGTCGCGCATACGGATCTTCCGTCAGGGCGGTGCTGCAGGAATAGTCCGCAGACCGTCAGCTGACAGCATCCGGACATAAATCAGGCGGTGCCGTGACCTCAGAGGTCACGGCACCGCCTGATTTTATCATTAAGCTCATCACTTATAGTTAACCTTTTGCTTCCCTGGCGACTTCTGACGCATGTCATAGCTGCCCCATGAGCCTGCCTGGTAGTTCTGCCACAGCATCTGGTGTGAGACGTAGTACTCTCCGTTCTCCTTGATTATCACGTCAACGTCCATCGAGCGATGGTCAGTGCGGTTGAAGTTGTGCGGGTCAGTATATACGTGCCAGTCGCTCTCTACCACTATGGCCTTTACGAACTTGGCACCGAACTTTGCCTTGGCTTTCTGCGTGGCCTGTGTCTGTATGGCGGCAGAGACAGTGGCGGCCTTAGGCATCTCGGCAGTTCCAGCATATTTATTCTCTACAACGTCTATCCAGTCACTATAATACGTATTATGTAAGGACTTATACTCATCATCGAGGTCCATTTAGTCTTCATCTTTGCTGTAGATGGAGTGGAAACAGTCTTTCTCCAACCAACTATATTTCATCATGTAATATTCATTAAATAACAGATTGAAAGCTTCGGGATGCGACCTTCCTTCATGGCCTGCTTACCCTCTGCCATAGTCTCCTTCATAGCGGCCTTGATAACCTCGTATGGAGTATTCTCGGAAATAATCTCCTTGGCATCATACCCTAAGTTCTTCCATCTTTCAACACGTGCTTTCTCCGTTTCTAACAGGCTGAGTGTCGTGCCGTCTTTCAATGTAATCTTGCGCATTTCATCTGATTGCGGGTACTCAAGGCTCCATCCCATTCTACCTTTTACCATAGGCAGGGTTCTTACATGAGGACTCATGCTAAGATTCTCGTAGGTTATACGTGCACGGATATAGCAGCGAAAGCCCAATACATCCTTTGGGTGCATCATGGCATACGAGTAATAGGCTGCCAATGGATATTCTGTACAGTGTACTTGCTTCAAGCCCTTTGCAGGCGATTGATAGTCAAGGAACTCGAACAGCCAGTAATACTCTGTTGTTTTTTTACACGTCGGTTATTAAGGCCACAGAATTGGTCGTAATACTGCTTTACCCTTGGGTCGTTGATGTCGTAGAAAGGGGGTGTTCACAGGGTCGTCCACTGGCTGATAGATAAACATTTCCGGGTTCAGGTCCTTCAACTTCTTGGGCACGGAGGTGCTGGGTTCACTTGACGACTCGCTACTCGTTGTGGACTCATCGCTATCGCCTGTGGTGACTTCGATGTTAAGGGCTTTCTTGGCTTTCTTCAACAGTCCGCCAAACTGTGCGTTGGCGGCAGTCTGCACGCCGAATGTCATGGCAGCCACCACGAGCATCTGAATCATGATTCTGTTCTGCATAAAAAATAGTTTTTAATCAGTTAATAATTTGTTTAAGTCGGTATATCAGTTAACACCTATTTTTATATATACATATATTATATACACACGCATTGCGTCCGCACACACGGCCTTTCAGCCATGTATGCGGACGCAACGTTTTTTTTCTCCATGAGAGATTGTTTAGTAAAGTAACACACAAAATTATTGGATTGAGCAAGCTTTTGCCCATCTAAATTCATTGCGTTAACTGTATTTCTACTACTTATTTTCAAAGTATTGTCACTCAAGCATTTTCCTTACTGTCTCCTCACTCATACCGAGACTCATGCTTATCTGCTCTGCAGACAAACCGTTATTGTGCAACATACGCACAGACATTGCCAGCTGATTCCGTTGCTCATTTAACTGGCTGTTCTTCTCCTCCAACTGATTGTCCTTTTCCTCCAACTGGCTGTTCTTCTCCTCTAATTCCGCATCAAGTTTCTTGATCTTCGCATCACGGTTCATGATGGCGGTGTCGCGCGTCTCTATGGCGGAGAAATACTCGTCCTCAACGTTCATGTCCTGACGAAGCTGCGAGTCTGACGCTGCCATCAGCAGACGCTGCACTATGCGCTGCATATCGGCATCGTCGTCATACTGTGTCTCGTCTATGCGCAGCACCTGACGGTTGTGGCCGTCTTTCTGTGTCTGGTCAAACACACTCAGCACTCGCTCCAGACGGTTGTGCACCATGCCGTGAAGGCGCGGTATCTGCACTATGATGCTGTCGTGCACAAGGCTCTCCACAAACGGGTCGGGGATGCCCTTCTGCACCTCGCGGCCATCGTAGTCGTATGCCTTGTGCGACACGTACAGGGCAGGCTCCTCTATGTCGCCTACCTTATGACCGAGCAGATAGACGGTTACCATGGGGATGCCGTGGCTGACACGCCCGTCATCGCCGCTGAGCATGTTCTCTGGGTTGGCATAGTGCGCGCCGAGGTACTGGCGGAAGCGCAGTGTCTCGGTCTCAAGCCATGTCTTCTGCAGCTCTATGAGTATCAGTTTATCGCTGCCGTCGTCCTCGCGGATGCGAGCGGCGAAGTCTATGCGGAACATGGATATCTTGTCACGGGTGCCGTTGGTGTACTCGTGACGCTTCATCTCCACATGGAGGACCTCCTTCTTCAGCAGGGCTGAGAGTATCGTGCGCGCGATGCGCTCGTCCTCCATCAGATACTTGAATATCGTGTCGTATATGGGATTGGCTATGTTCAGCATAGGCGTTTTGGTCGTTTGGTCGTTTGGGATGTTGGTCGTTTAGTTGTTTGGGGATATGAGGCATCAAACCCTCGTCTCTCATCCAAGCCCCCTCTTCCATTTACAAAGTTACATTTTTTCCGTGAAACGACAACGTTTTCCCTCATAAAAAAACTTAATTGCATGAAAAAAGCGGTGCCGTGACATTTTGTGTCACGGCATCGCTTTGTATAAGAGTCTTTTTTTAGTACTGTACGCTGCTTGATGACGAATAGAAGTGTTTTGCCGTTTTTCTTTTCTGATGCCAACAATATGGCGAACATGCCAGGGCTGTTTCCTGCACTCTCTCCACATAAGACGCTCCGTGGGATCCATCTTCTCCGTGGCATAGCTCAGCGTAACGCTGTGCATCTCGCACACATGCTCCTCAAGGAAGTCGCGGAGCATATCCATGCTGATGCGCTTGCCCAACTCACGCAGCATCCAACCTACCGCCTTGTGCATCAGGTCATGTGGATGATGCAGATGTTTCCTTGCATAGCGCAGGCACCACTCATAGTCGCCCATCTGCATGGTCTTCCATGTACACACCATACTGATGCGCTGCCGCCACAGGCAGGTGCTGTCAGCAAGTTCGTCAAGCAGCCGTTGCTTATAGTCATGACCTCCAAGCCCTGATGGCAACATAAGCCAGTGACCGAGAATCTTCGGCGCCGACATATCAACAAGGTCCCAGTTGTTAGCCTGGTCAGCATATTGCAGGTACATCTGCACAATCTCATCGCGTCGCCTCATAGCCTCAGCATCATCAGCAAGCCGCCTTGTGGCAAGTCGTTCAAACTTTGCCACGAGTATCAACAGGCCACACAGCCTTACCTCATGCCATTTGCTCTTGAGCAATACGGGCACCTCACTCAGCTCAATGTCCTTAGCCACTGCCTTCACCACCTCACGCGTCTGTGGCACCTTCAGTCCGATGAACATATCGCCCTCGCCGTATTCTCCCGGTGCAGTCTTAAAGAAACGCATCAGTATCTTGCGCTGCTGTTCATCATGCAGCGACTCCATATATGATATAATCTCTGTGCTTCGCAACTCTAAAAACATTTACATTAAACATATAGACACATTCCATATACAAAGATAATAGAAAAAATCGTAAGTAGCAAAACACCACCTCATATTTTCACAACGACATAATACCTATAAAAAGAGAAGCGACCGTCCGGCACAAGTGTCAGACGGTCGCTCTATTATATTCAGTCAATTTATATTACCTGACAAGGAACTTCTTCTTGTTCTTTATGTAAATACCTGCTGGCAGTTTACCGCCATTTGCAGACACCTTCCTTCCGTCAAGAGTATATATAGCGTCAGCATCAAAGGCAGGCTGTACCACCTCTACATTAGTTACAGCAGTAGCCTCCATTTCCTCTTCTTCCTCAAACGCTATGACAGACACCGCCTTCGCATTACTTGAACTGCCAGGTGTGAACACCAGCTTCTTAATAGACTGTCCGCCGTTAGCGAGGTAAGCATAGTAGGTGGTGCCGGCAGTCAGCGAAGCGCTGATAGACTTCTCCGTATAGCCGTTGGTATAGCCGTATGCCAGTACGCCGTTGCTACCTACAGAGAGCGATGTGCCTGTGGTAACCTTCGTACCGATAGCCGTGATGCGGTCAGTAGCAGTACTATTGTTTGATACATAATACACCGTCAGCGTACCATTCTCACTTGGTGTGTACTTGATATGGCGGTTCGTTGATGAACTTGTGCCGTTCATGTGGAAGCCAGCCGTCGCAGAGATGTAGTCACTTGTGTAAGAAGAGTTGCTGTTGCCCACCAGTGTCAGTCCGTTGTATGACGTGGTGTAGTTACTGCCCGAAGCCGTAACGGTTGACGTAAACTCACTGAAGTCCCACTCTATGCTTGAAGCCTTGCGGGTTATGGTGATGCCAGTAATGTATGGTTTTGACGCACCACGCATGATGTATATTGTCTTGACACCGTTATAAGCAGAGGTGAAGGTGAACTTATTACTGCTTATGTTGTCGCTGCTGCTGTTAGTGTACGCCGTAGCAACGTAACCACCATTGTCGCCAGTGGTTGTCAGCACGTCACCCTCCTGCAGGGCAGAACTCAAAGTAATCTTTATATAAGAGCCGCCAGAGTTGCGAGTGGTTACGCCACTTGCAGATACCATGTTGGCTGCTGATGAAGCATGGCCGTTGTGTACCAATGCCGAACCGCCAGAGATGGTAGCGTATGAAGACAGGTTGAGGTCGCCGCCTGCTGCCACGCTTACATTAGAGGTTGCCTTGTTCTTCAGAGAGAAGATGGTGGTGCTGGTAGATGATGAAGAAGATGCTGCATCAAGAGGATAATACTCTGTGAATGTAGCAGAGGCATCTGCACGCTCCGCCTTTGTTATGTCCTGCACCAAGTAGTTGGCATACACCTCAAGGTCGGTATAGTAACCGCGAGAGTCGAGGGTATATGTAGCCGAGTTGTCCTTTGAGTTTGACAGGCCGTGCGCTGTCTCCCATGCGTCAGGTATTCCGTCATTGTCAGAGTCTGTCTGCTTTGTTCCGCTAAGTGTAGGCCAACCACCTACGTCACCCTGAGTGTCAATGAGACCGTATGTAGAACCGTTGCTGCCTGTATAGGTGTATGTACCGTTCTTTGTCTCGTTGGCAATGCGGGTATCAACAGCATCTCTCTTATAGCTTGCGCCGGCATACTGCACAGTCTTTGTGAAAGCATTGTCTGCAGAGTGCAGCGAGATGGTGTTATATGAACCGAAGTCATTGGCTGATGACTTGTAGCGGCTGTTTGACAAGCAGTTTGTTACAAACGACGTGAAGCTGTAGCCTGAGTCGAAGGTGATGTTGCTGCAGCTTGTAGATGAAGTGGTAAGGCTTACGGTTGTGCCGTTTACCTTGTTGCCGTTGATGTAGAACTTACCCGGCACTACGCCATACTGGTCGCTGCTGTTACAGTTGCTGCACTTTGTTGTAGGATTTAGCAATCTGTTCTGCGTCTTTGCCACGTTGATGGTGCGTGGTCCCGGCTTGTAGTAGTTGTTTATCATGTTGAACTTCTTAGGCTGAAGTCCTTTCTTGTTCTCACCACCATAGGTAGAGTTGCCGCCCCAGTTATATACTACATTATTAATATAGTCAACTATGCCTGCATGCTCTGCCAGGTAACCATGGTCAAAGCGTGGGTTACGAGAGTTGTGGTGCGCCAACAGGTTGTGGTGGAAGGCTGCATTGTCGCCACCCCAGATGCCGCCATAGCCATGGCTGCCCTTGTCGTGCACGGAGTTGGTAAGCGACTCAGAAAGTATGCACCACTGCATGGTGAAGTTCTCGTTGCCATAGAAGGAACCGCACTCGTCAACGCACCATGACACAGAACAGTGGTCAATGATGATGTTTTTCTTGTAACTGCCCGTCTTGTGACTTGCCGACATAGCGTCGTTCTCATTGCCGGCAGTGTCACCCATGCGGCAGCGAATGAAACGCACAATAACGTTGTTGGCATTGATGTGCAGGGTGTAGTTTCTCAGGCAGATGCCACCGCCGGGAGCTGTCTGTCCCAGAATGGTGCAGTTGTCCTTCTCAATCTTCAGGTCAGACTGCAGCTCAATGGTACCTGCCACGTCAAAGACAATGATGCGCGCGCCGTCAGTCTTAATGGCAGCACGCAGCGAACCAGTACCAGAGTCATTGAGGTTTGTGACGTGAATTACCTTACCACCGCGTCCACCGGTGGTGTAGCGACCAAAACCCTCTGCACCAGGAAAGGCCGGAGCAGAATAAAACTGTGCCTGCATGCCACATGTGCACACAAGCAACGCCAAGAGCATCATTGCCCTTAGTGTTTTTTTCAATAAAGATTTGCTAATAGCCATTGTATTAAGTTAGTTTAGTAAATAAAGAATTGATACGCACAAAGTTATGAATTGTTTTTGTAATACAAAAACAAAAACATCGCCTAAACACATAAAAAAGAATATTTTGCGCAAAATCACACCTTGTAAGAAACAATATTCCACCTCATGTCACGACCGCAATAAGCGTTTTACAAATAAAAGAAGTCATAACAAACATGACATTGAAACTATAATAAAAGGAGTGATGACATAAGTACATAGAATAGGACATTTTGGTGATTTCGCCTTTGAAATTTTGTCAACGAAAAAACGCAAACCAGAAGAATTGCCGGAGTAAAAATATGAAAAACAAGGCTTATCTTGCCCATTCTGTTCTCCAACTTCCGTGAAAGCATAGCTTTCTCTGTGTAAAGTGATAGCTTTCACACTGTGAAATGATAGCTTTGACAAAATAAAACGATAGCTTTTGCGACGCAAAAGCTATCGTTTTATCATGCCCTGACATAACCCTGTACTGATTATCAATAAGTTACAATCCACCGTAGATTTCGCTGTACGCCGCCAGCGGGAAATAATTTTGAAATATCGCACGTATGAGGCGTTAACGGAAGGTCCCAAATAGGACATTTTAGCGATTTGACCGAAAAACAGGTATCATTCAACAACGGATTTACACCGATCACACAAATTACCGATTAATCACTGTTCAATTCCTGATAATCACCGCCTACGCTTTCCCGCGTCATTGAAGTTGGGGTTATATGACTTCTGTTTCTTCTTGGGCTGGTTCCCCTGATGTCTGTTTTCTTTTCTTCCACTGGTGTTGTGAGTCTCATGTCGCTCCACCCTACCCTTGTTGTCACGGGACTTACGCGACGGCGGCGCAGACTGTCCCCCTTCATCCTTATACCAGAAGAAATACTGACGCTGAGCCAGTTTCTCCTTCTGTGTCTTGGCAGAGAACACCGGCTCAAGGGTATAAGGGTCGTAACCAGTGTACCACGTCTCTGTGGCTACGGTCATAGGCGTAGGCGTAAAGTCCTGCACCTGCTCCAGCTTATACCCCATGCGCTTGGTGAGGTCGGCAAGCTGTGCCATATCACGCTCGGTGCATCCGGGATGCGAAGAAATAAAATAAGGTATGAGCTGCTGGCGCAGTCCCTCCTCCTTGTTTATCTGGTCGAATATACGCTTGAACTCATAAAACAGTTTGAACGACGGTTTGCGCATAAGATAGAGCACGCTGTCGGACGTATGCTCTGGAGCTACCTTCAACCTACCACTGACGTGCTTGGTTATCAGTTCACGGGTATATTGCCGCGCCGCCTCGTTACATTTCTCGTCTTTACTCTTATGCAACAACAAGTCATAACGCACACCACTGCCTATAAAGCTCTTCTTTACCTCTGGCAGCGCATCCACCGCATGGTATATGTCGAGCAATGCAGAATGGTCATTCACAAGGTTTGGACATACCTGTGGATGGAGGCAAGAGGGTTTCTTACACACCTCGCAGGCCTTGGGATTACGTCCGTGCATGCCGTACATATTGGCTGACGGACCGCCAAGGTCTGACAGATAGCCTTTGAAGTCGGGCAGTTTAACAACCTCCTTCACCTCTTTCATTATGCTCTCCTTGGAACGGCAGGCTATGAACTTGCCCTGATGAGCGGAGATAGTACAGAAGGCACAACCGCCGAAACATCCTCTGTGCAGATTGACGGAGAACTTTATCATATCATACGCAGGTATGCGCTTACCCTTATACTTAGGATGGGGCACACGCTGGTATGGCAAGTCAAAGGACGCGTCTATCTCCTCCGTTGTCATCGGAGGATAAGGAGGATTAACGACAGCGTATATCCCGTCAACGCCCTGTATCAGACGCTGCGCATGCATCTTGTTTGACTCCTCCTCAATATGGCGGAAGTTCTCTGCCTCGGCACGTTTGTTACGCAGACACTCCTCATGAGAGTGAAGGATGATATCGTCATCCCTGAAACCTCCGGGGATTTCCTCTTTCTTTGCAAGAAAGACTATCTGCGGAATGTTATGCAACTCATGCAGGGACTTACCCTCGGCAAGACCGTTGGCTATCTCTATAGTGACCTTCTCACCCATACCATAGGTTATCATGTCGGCACCAGAGTCACACAGTATGCACTTACGCAGAGAGTCACTCCAATAGTCATAATGAGTCAGTCGGCGCAGCGAAGCCTCTATACCTCCGAGTATCACCGGTACATCGGGAAACAGTTGCTTCAGTATCTTGGTATATACAATGGATGGGTACTCCGGACGGCAGTCATGGCGTCCGTCAGGAGAATAAGCATCCTCTGAGCGCAGTCGCTTATTAGCGGTGTACTTGTTGACCATGGAGTCCATGGCACCCGGCGATATGCCGAAGAACAGGCGTGGGCGCCCCAGCTTCTTAAAGTCACGGAAATCACCGTGCCAGTCAGGCTGCGGCACAATAGCCACCCTGTAGCCCGCCGCCTCAAGGGTACGACCTATCACAGCGGCGCCAAACGATGGGTGGTCCACGTAGGCGTCACCAGAGAACAGTATTATGTCAAGTTCATCCCACCCCCGAAGCTCGCACTCTTTCTTCGTGGTAGGCAGGAAATCTGTCAGCATCTGTTATTCTTCTTCTTTTTCAGGGTTCTCTTCCAACCAATGGGCGTAAAGCTCAATAAGGTTAGCCAGTCCGACTGACTTCATATTAGGATGCGCCAGCACGTCCTTGTAAAACGTTACCAACTTGGCGTCTGCCGCACTTGTAGAGTCTATCAGACCTCCCACGAATGACTTCAGGGTGGTCAGCACAGAGTCATCCACTATGCCGTTACTGCCAACAAGGTTCCTGAACAAGGAGTATTGCTTTATCACCTCGAGGTTTTCCTCAGTGATAGTCATCGTACGCGTGCCTGAGGCATTGGAAACTATATTAAAGGTGTTCATAGTATATATAAATTTACTTATGGTTTAACAAATACGATATTATACCACGCATGGTATATGCCCGCTGTGAAGCGCTTGCTATGCACTCGAACGGGAATCCCATGACGAATGACGACATGTGTCCACGATATGCCACCGCCGCTGTCTGTCCGTCACTATACTGCATACACACAAACGCTCCATGCATAGGATGCAGGATGTCACTGCTTGTAGTGGCATAATGGTCTGGATTAAGGGTGTTGTTAAGTACAATGGTTTGCTGCAGACCGTTGACATAGTCATTGGCTGTATTGGTGGTTCCTACATGTGAGGCATGAAGCACCTGCTCCATGAACAGTTGCTCACCAGTGGACTTCATATCCGAGCCGACATACGAGCCGCTAACCAACAGGGCATGGTGACCGCTGATGCTGTTGACTGCACCAAAGGCGTATGATGACAGTCGTTGTTGCATGGCTATCGGTATTGTCTTATACTGACGCAGGCTGTAGCCGTCATTACGCTCGTTACCCAATATAAGGTCAACCACATCATAGCGTGAGAGGTCTATCATACTTGTCTCTACTACGCTCCTCGTGCAGCTCACGATGTTGTACCTATATGCCGAGGCTATGGCCTCCGCATGTTCGCCTACATAATTGAAGCTGTTACCTGCAACGAACTTGCCCTCCATCTCACTTGTTGATGCACCGAAGTCCTGCGATGAGATGTCATAGTCACTCTGCCTGCCACACCAGCCGGCTGTCATGCCGTATGACACACCAGGGTCAAGGCTGATGTCAAAGCCTTTCAGCGAGTCTGTATTGATTATCTCAGGAGCTGCCAATCGTTGGAAGCCGTTTACTATAAGGATATTCTCAGCCTTTGGTCCGTGCCATACCACTGCCAGTTCCTCTGTAGGGAAGCTCTCACCACCCTCATTTACAGCGCTTACACGGAAGCGATACACTATATCTGGCATCAGGCGCATACTGTAGTTACTCTGACTTACGTTGACTCCATTGTCATAACCCGTTACTCCCACTGACATATAGATGTTATATGATACGGCTCTGGCAGTATTCTCATACTCATCCAACTGCTGGTTCCACGCGAGTGTGGCATTACCCAGTGTGTCTAACGATATACGGAAGTCCTTAGGCGTCAACGGAGACACCACTACTCTTCCACCGTGTGCCTCTGACTCAAAGCGCAGCATCGTCTTATATATAGAGCGCGCCAAAGTGAACTTAAAGTCCGGGTCATGAGCCAAGCGCATATCGGGGAAACTCTGATGTGACAATGTCTCAAAGATAGCCGACGGCACCGCAGGCAAACGCGTCTCTGAATAATTCTTATCATACAAGTCACGCCAGCACCATTCACCATAGTGTGCAGACAGATCCTCCTTTGACTGCTCCAACAACATCTTCGCAAAGTTCTTTGAATGATGACGTGATGCGCCTGCAGCCAGTTTCTCTTCGTTAAAATCAGTGGTGCAGACCGCCAGAGAACCGAATACAGACTTAAAGTCCTTGTTATATCCAGCATCGGAGTGTACCGCCAGCGTCATATCTATAGGAACGTGCTTTCCCTCCTGACCGGGAACAAACGGTGAACCACCTGACAGCCAGTTAGACATCAACGAACGCACATTTATGTCATCCTTATAGTCATCTTCTCCCTTATACAGCGAATAGACATCATAAGGTACTCCTGCCCACTGTGCATAATAACGTGCACCCTCAAGGCAACGCGGCACACCGCTGACACCTTCACCACGCACTATATTGCCCATGCCACCGCCGAAACGTACAGCGTCGGTGGTAACCACACATTTGTCTTGCGAATATGAAGACAGTTCTACATAGTTATATTCCGGACGGTTATTGTCAAAATCAAACGTGCCCAGATACACCCATGTGCCACCGCCCATACGCTGGTTCACTATAACCTCCGTACATATACCCTGGTGCCACACCTTGTAATGTGCTTTATCTGTGCTTGCATCCACCGTAGCGTATGACACATATACAGCATACTTGCCACTCTTCTTCAGCGCAGGAGTGTATATAGCCTTGGCACTCACATCGCTGCGTGAGCACCGCACCTGTCTGACCGTACCTTGATCAAACGGATTGTAATTGTCACTGATATTGCCTGATGGTATAGAGAAACCATTGACTGCCATAGGCGTAGTCCAAAGCTCAAAGGTGCCCGTTTCCCTATAACCAGTCTCCGGACTGTCATTATCCACTATAACCTCTTCTGTCTGCCAGTCACGCTCACGTGGTGTGAACACTACAGCGCCTGCATTCTCAAGCATCGGTATAAGGTAAGGCACCACAATGGTCTGCGTAAACAAATCCTCTGTTGTGGAGAACAGACGTGGTCTCTGCCACTTCCATATACTCTGAGCCATATCATAATACTTTCCATGACTCGCCCATACTGTAATATGCTTATTCCTCAAAGCGGCCGTCACCTTATGGGGCTTTGACACATTGCTCACCCACGGCTGACCGTCATAATACACATCGCCCCACCAACCATGATGACGTCTGTGAGGTTTCTTCTTGTCTTCCGCCGTCACCTCATGTGTCATGATGTTTTCTATCAACGTTCCCTTGGTATATATACGCACGCTGTAATCCTTATACTCCGGTGGGAGTGCCTTGTGAACATCTTTTGTTACCTTGCGATATATCTTCTTTATAGTCTTACTGGTAAATGTTTGGTCCGCAAACGAGTCATCCATATATATAAGGATAACCTTCGCGTTATCGTCCACACGCAAGTCTGTCAGATGCTGTTCGTATGAATCAGCAAAGCATGATGTCGCAAGACACCATGCCACACATAACATTAACAGTTTTATTATCTTCATTTTACGACTCAGATATCTCATCTTTTCGTGTTATATGGCAAACTGCTCTGGGTGTTTGCCTTTGAAATTCTTAAAATATTCTTTTATCTCTGCCATCTCTCTGTCTATGTCACCCGTCGGCACAACCACTTTCGTGCACTGTATCAGCTTCCTCTCATAGTCCACACCATATAGCAATATAGGCAACCCGGCCTTCAGTGCAATGTAGTAAAAGCCCTTCTTCCACTCCGGGTTACTCTTACGCGTACCCTCAGGAGTGACACACAACCTGAACACCTCAGACTGTTGTGCTGTCTCAGCCAAGGCGTCAGTCATGCTACCTTTCTTCTGCCTGTTGACAGGTATTCCCCCCAACCGACGGAAGAGCGCACCCAACGGGAAGAAGAACCACTCCTTCTTCATCAGGAAATTTATCTTCACACCATCCGCATAAGAATATAACTGTCCTAACACAAAGTCCCAGTTACTAGTATGAGGAGCTAAACATATAATGTATTTCTTTGGGTGACTGACAGACACTTCCTTTGTCCATCCACATACTTTGTATAGGAGCCATCCACACAGTGTCCTCAACATTTACGAATAGATATTATTAATTTGGTCCACAATGTCATTTACCTCATTATTAAAACCGTCAATCAAGACGCCGTAATACTTCTTGGCAGTCATCCCCGGCTCCGGATGCGATACACGCATCACATAGTCAGAATGGATACTTATTATTGACCTCAACAGACTGTCCACATTGTCCTTGTCTGAATTCTTGTTATACACCGATGCAGCAACACACTCAGCAAAGAGTTCGCTGCAAATATAGTTAATGCCTCTTTTCAAATCTCTCTTGTTAGCCATAATCGTTCGATTTTAATTATTCCAAAGGTAAAGTTTTTTTCTCTAACTTACAAACATTTGTTTTCTTTTTTACACTTTTTAAAACAATTATAAAGTCTTTCTTATATAGTGTCAAGATTTTTTATTAACTTTGCACATAAACGAAATAGTGTTATAAAATAAAATGGCAAAAGAACTCAAAGAACTTACAAAACGTGCTGACAACTATAGTCAGTGGTATAATGACCTCGTTGTAAAAGCCGATTTGGCAGAGCAGTCTGCAGTACGCGGATGCATGGTTATCAAGCCTTACGGCTACGCTATATGGGAGAAAATGCAGCAGCAACTTGACAAGATGTTTAAGGAGACGGGCGCACAGAACGCTTACTTCCCTCTGCTTATTCCGAAGTCTTTTCTTTCACGCGAGGCAGAACACGTTGAGGGATTTGCCAAAGAGTGTGCTGTCGTTACACATTACCGTCTTAAGACAAACGATGCCGGTGACGGTGTAGTCGTTGACCCGGCAGCTAAACTGGAGGAGGAACTCATTGTTCGTCCTACATCTGAGACTATCATCTGGAATACATACAAGAACTGGATTCACTCATGGCGTGACCTGCCACTGATGTGCAACCAGTGGTGTAACGTAATGCGTTGGGAGATGCGCACACGTCCGTTCCTCCGTACATCAGAGTTTCTGTGGCAGGAGGGACACACCGCTCATGCCACACGCGAGGAGGCTGAGCAGGAGGCACAGAAGATGCTGAAGGTTTATGCTAAGTTTGCTGAGGAGTGGATGGCAGTTCCTGTAATGCAGGGCGTCAAGAGTGAGACAGAGCGTTTCGCCGGAGCACTCGACACTTACACCATCGAGGCTATGATGCAGGACGGAAAGGCTCTGCAGTCTGGTACCTCACACTTCCTCGGTCAGAACTTTGCTAAGGCTTTTGACGTTACATACCTTACAAAGGAGAATAAGCCAGAGTATGTATGGGCTACATCATGGGGCGTTTCTACTCGTCTTATCGGTGCACTCATCATGACACACTCTGATGACAACGGTCTTGTATTGCCTCCACGCCTTGCACCACTGCAGGTGGTTATCATACCTATAGGCAAAGGTGAGCAGCAGGAGCAGATAGCAGAGAAGTTCCAGCCTGTCATTGACGCATTGCGCGCCAAAGGCATCAGCGTAAAATATGATGATGCAGACAACAAGCGTCCAGGCTTCAAGTTCGCTGACTATGAGCTTAAGGGTGTACCAGTGCGCGTAGTAATGGGTGGCCGCGACCTTGAGAACGGCACCGTGGAGATAATGCGTCGCGACACATTGGAGAAAGAGACTGTCAGCTTTGATGGTCTGACAGAGCGCATAGAAAACCTTCTTGAGGACATACAGCAGAACATATTCAAGAAAGCCCTTGCCTTCCGTGACGCTCACATCTACGAGTGTGACAACTATGAGGAGTTCAAGGAGAAGGTAAAAGACGGCGGTTTCTTCCTCTGCCACTGGGATGGCACAGCCGAGACCGAGGCTAAGATAAAGGAAGAGACACAGGCCACCATACGTTGCGTACCATTTGCCTTCGAGCAGACACCAGGCGTTGACATGGTGACAGGCAAGCCTTCTAAGTGCCGCGTACTCATAGCTCGCAGCTATTAATCAACGTACACAGTTACTAATTACCATATATGATTCATCATTATTCATCATGAGCACATCAAGTCACAGCCATCACCATAGTGAAGAAAGCACGACAGCCTTCCGTACGAAGATGCGGAAACGCAGACGCAACAAACGATTACTTACATCTATACTGTGGTGGTCTCTTGTCATCATTGCTGCAACTATGTTTCTTGCAATGATTGCCTCATATATGATAGGGAACTAAACATAACTGTTTACATAAACCAATTTTACTAACTCTAAAAAACAAAGAACTATGAAAAAGTATATTGCAGAAGCAATCGGCACATTCGTGCTTACGTTCCTCGGTTGTGGCGCAGCCGTATCACTTGGATGCGCAGAAGACAACACAGCAGCCGTTGTAGGCACAGCAATTGCCTTTGGTCTGGCTGTAGTAGCTATGGCCTACACTATCGGTGGCATCTCTGGTTGCCACATCAATCCAGCCATTACCCTTGGCGTTCTTGCCTCTGGTCGCATGAGTGTTAAGGATGCTTGTGGTTACTGGTGCGGACAACTCATTGGTGGTATTGTCGCAGGTGCTGTCCTGGCTGCCATCTATTGCTGCACAAGTGGCTTAGGTGCAAATGGCATCGGCGCCGGATGCAACAGCAGTGTTACCACCGCTCTCATTGTAGAGATAATACTGACATGTCTTTTTGTCCTCGTAGTCCTGGGTGCCACAGACTCTAAGGTTGGTGCAGGCAACTTTGCCGGACTTGCTATCGGTCTGTCACTGATACTCATCCACCTCGTAGGCATTCACTTCACTGGCACCAGCGTCAACCCAGCACGCTCTATCGGTCCTGCTATATTTGCCGGTGGCGAGGCTATAGCTAACGTATGGGTATTCATCGTTGGTCCACTTGTTGGCGGCTTGCTTGCTGCTTGCTGCTGGAAAGTTGTAGGTCCCTGCTGCGGTTGCTGCAAGAAAGACGCAGAGTAACAAATATCCCAACAACCTGTCAGTCAGGCGGGTTTGTTAATTTGACGCATACATTTTTTCTAATTGAACTATGCCGAAAATTCTTTTCACAAAGATTTTTCGGCTTTTTTATTATATTTGCTTTATGGATTTATCGTGTCACCGTCTGCCAATTACATCTGCTTAATATCTATATAACAAACAATAACACTTATACTATGAAAACAAAGAGATTTACACTTATAGCGTTGCTAAGCACGCTAATCCTGTCTGTTCCGACTGCTTCACATGCACAATGGAAAGGTTTTGTCAGTGGCGTCAAGTCTGCCGTAAAGACAGGACCTAAAGGTGCAGTGGAGGGAGTGATAGACGCTGCCGCTGGCATGGTGGGAGCAAACAAAGGCAACAAAAAGCCTGGAAGCGGGAATGGCGGAAACGGAAACGGGAATGGCGGAAACGGAAACGGGAACAGCAGTGACGGAGGTGACACTGGCGATGGACATTACGTGTCAAAGCATAAGGCCTGTGACCCAGGAGCTAAACCAGAAGGTGCCGGTTTGTTGGGAACCTCACATCACATAGTAGAAGTAGATTTCGACCTCTGTTGGCAATGTGTCACACCAACCTACGATGAGGTATTTGCCATCCCCGTAGGTGACACCAAGAAGTGGCGCTTTTACAATGTGGAAACAGGTAAACAAGTAGGCAACAAGGAATGGAAGGCATCAACAGAACCACATTTCAATAAAGGTGTCTGTGCTGTGCAAGATCCAGAAACGAAACAATGGTTTATTCTTGACAAGATAGGTAACACAACGCCATTGGCAAAGAATATTATATCGGTGACAAACTTCCTTGACGATGTAGCCATTGCCAGTACCAGTTACACCGACCATTTCTATATCAACACCAAGGGACAGCGTATATACCCAAACGTAAAGCTTGATGAAAATGAGATATATCCACTCATCGACGGCACGCGACGTATGTTCAAAGGTAAAAGCTCCGCTGGGGGTGGAGCCTATGGTTACATGGACGCACACGGCAATGTAGTCATCAAACCACAGTTTCTTGAGGCACGAAACTTCGGCAGTGGCGTTGCGATTGTATTCGATTATAAAAGTACCCAAAACCAATACTGGGTAATCAACACCATGGGGCACAAGGTCAGCGTAATACCCGAAAAATACGCTAAGGTAAAATGGACGCAGAGCTGCTTTATGTCTGACTTTGTTAACTCTGCCGCTGTAGTAAAGAATTATGAGACTGACAAGTTTGACATCATTTCTCCTACGATGAAAGTCATGGCTTCTTTTGACGATGCCTCACCTTTCTATCTGAAGACATCTCCTGCCAAAGCACAGGTCTGCGTGGTAAAGAACAAAGAGTGGGAGTATCCTAAGTTCTGCACCACCTCAGGTGACATAATAAACTACGCCAACCCTATGACATTAGCAGGTAAAAGATTAATAGGCACGGGTAACACTGACCCATGGTATGAAACAAAGAATGACAAGGGTGAGAAAACACTGCGCATGCCTGAGCCAATAATGGCAGAGGAGAAAACAAATAATCCTAAAGATGCCTGGCAGATACCTGAATGGAAATATACCGGCTATGGTGTGTTCCCCGGCAGTCTTACTAATGACACTGGCTATGTAATGAACTACGAAGGACTTATCCGAATCGTAAACTGGAAATATGAGAAGATTGAGAAATACAGTGCCGATGGCTACGCCAAAGCCAACAAAGCTTCTACGGCGGGCTGGAGAGTATTAAACTGCACATGGGTAGAAGACCTTGATTGGCACATGGTATTCATCGACCAGTATGGCAATGTGAAGGTAGAGATTGTAAAGTCAGAGTAATGTCTTTTAACTTCCTCTAACTCCTTCTAACTTCTTCTAATTTCAAGACTTCAAAACCTTACATAATATTAACCCTATTAAAACTAAATCATCATGAAGAAGAACCTATTCAAGACTTATGCCTTTGCGGCAGTTGTAGCCCTTATGGGCATGTCATTAACAAGTTGTGGTGGCGGCAGTAGCAGTGACAGTGATGTCAGCGATATTCCCACCGACGGCATACTCGGCGACCTGCCTATGCTGACAGCCAAGTATTGCGACCAAGTGGTTGACCTAAGAGAGAAGATGTTCTCCGATCAACTCAGTGAGGATGAACAGAAAAAGGCGAAGGCGGAGTTTGACCAACTGCGCGAGGAGCAGAAAGCTAAGATGCTGCTCGGCCGCAATGCCCTTGACGGTAAGGAGATACCAGTGGAAGTTCAAGACGGTGTGCCGATGAAGGTAGAGGGAACTTTGAAGATTGACGGCAACACACAGGGCTCGCTCAATGCCATTGGCACTGGAGAATACACAGAGGGAATGTCAATGAAAAATTATACCAACTACGTCATTGTTCCAATCGACAAAGACGGCAAGGCTATAGAAACGAAAAGCCGTGGCGGATTATTTGGCACGCTTGACGGTGTCGGCGCTTTAGACGGCAAAGCAGGCGAGAAAGTGAAGATTACGGCTTTTGTATCAGGTGTAGGTGTTGACGGAGCAAACTCAAAGAAGGCAAACGACATGAAGCGGTGGGCGAAGCTTGCCAAGTATGTCATTATGGACAAGACCACAGATGCCTATAAGCAGCTCGACGAACAGCTCAAGGCTGAGAAGAAGCAGGAAGAACTTGACGCAGCGAAGAAAGTTGCAGGGGAATGAGAACTCCGCATTTATGCTTGCGCTCAGCGCAAAACTATGAACTGTGAACTATGTACTATGAACTGAATTGCGATGGCGACATGCCCGTAAACTTCTGAAATGCGCGGCGGAAGGTGGATATGCTTCCGAAACCACTCTGTCGCGCCACATACTCAAGAGTATATTCAGGATGCTCACGCATCATGGGTATACTCTTTTTCTCTATACGCAGGCGGTTGATGTAGTCGTAGAATGTCTGCCCTACGTTGTCACGCATGTATTGTGATAGATATGTGCGGTTGGTATGCATCATTGTGGCAAGGTCTTGAAGCGTCAGGTTGGCATTGAGATATAATGACTGCTGCTCCATCAGACTTTCCAATGTGCCGGCAGCAAGCGGCAGCACGCTTTGCTGCTGTTGAGGACGCAAATGTTCCTGACCTGAGATTACGACAGGTCGGAAGTTCCAGCTGTATTTAAGCACCATAAGCCACAGCACAAGCGTAGATACATAATACAATATGTCAGCAGCAACCGTGGCGCAGAGTGACGTCAGCAACCACGACAACTGGCTTACAATGGCGAAGAAAAACACCGAGCGCAGCCATGACACGTCGATGTCATCAATGTTGGAGTAGTTGGAGCGCACATAACTGATGTATCGCTTAGCTTTTACATATCCTATGGCAATCACCGCCCAGGCATAGCACCACAGAAATATGCAGTAGGCATATATCACCTCTTTCGTGGGAAACGCCGCATAGATTACGGTGAAAATGGCAAACGGCATCGACAGCAGGGACAGACGCTTCATCGTAGTCCAACCAGGCATCACCACCTCAAATACAAGTATGGTGTAGGTTAAGGCAGACCATCCGTCAATAATCATAATCCAGTCAAGCACATGCTCCGTGTATAAACCAGGGAACGTGGTGACAAGGTCTTTCATGTTTGACACCGCCCATACAGCCATCACAACGCCGAGTACGGTCTGATAGCGCGTGCGTCTGTCTCTAAAGCAGAGTATGTGTATGGCGAATATGGTGAAGAACGCCGTAGAGAAACCTATAAAGAATGTGGATATATTCAGATATTCTTGCATATAATTATCTCATCACAATATTATTTCTATAACATAAACTATCACACAGCAAAGCACCGCGACAGGAAACAGCCCCATGCCAAACCATGCCGCAACGATGCCAGCAAGCAACGCCCCCACACCAGCCAACGGGTTAGCCGTAGCCTCAATAATAGCAGGAAATGTCATCACGGCAAGCGTCACGTATGGCACATAGTAAAGGAAACTACGCACAAACCTGTTCTTTATGCGCCCCTTTATCAGTATCATTGGCAAGACACGAATAAAGTTGGTGGTGATGATTGCCAGCAGTATATATATAATAATGTTACCTCTCATTGTCATCATCATTAATAGGACGCAGCCAAGCCGCTACAGCAGATATCACAATTGTCAACAATATTATACGCGTACCCTGACTCACCTCGCTCACCAAAGGCATCACTGCACACAACGCACTCAACACACAACTTGCCACGAGGGCATAGAGCACGTTTCGGTCACGTCGTGCGGGTGGCACTATGATAGCAAGAAACATTCCATACAATGACACGCCCAAAGCAGCCACAATATCACCAGGCAACACACCTCCTGCCACTATGCCCGCAGCGCATCCTGACGCCCAGAATAAAGATGATATGAATGCGGCTGAATATGTATATACAGGCGGTGTGTATCCCTCATGGGCTATAGAAATGCCAAACACCTCATCAGTAACACAACATGCCATAAGCAACCGTTTCAGCATTGATGTACCTGGCGCAATCTTCTGAGACAATGCGGCACTCATCAACAAATAACGCAGATTAGTGACAAGACTCATTGCCACCACCTCCAAATATCCGGCACTCAGCGCCACGAGCGTATAAACGCCATACTCTCCTGCCGATGCACGCGTGAAGAGACTGGTTATAAATCCCTGCACAGCCGTCAGTCCGCCCCTCTTGGCTATTATGCCGAGAGAGAAAGCCACAGCGAAATATCCCAACGCTATGGGTATGCCGTCACGCAGACCACGCAATGCCTCGCCAGCAGTGCTAGCCACGCCAGACTCGCCTACCGTACTGTTATTTCCCGTCAATCTTTTCTCCATTTATTCTTTTTCGAAGCTCTGTGCGCGGCAGCAGAACTTGTCTCCGGTGCTTTGAAGTTCTCTACATCATAGCTTTTCTGCTTCACTGACGATACAATCTTTTTCCCAGAATGCAGTGCGTCACGGTATGATGCGTAACGCTCCATTATCATATCTACATAAGCAGCAGTCTCCGAACCTCTCATATATCCGTTCCTAACCACCGCATCACGATAGTAACGTGAGTCTGCCAACAGCAGCACATATCGTCTTACATCATTCCACCTCTGTGCAGAACCGCCATACTTCCCTGCCAGAGCCATAGCATCACGTATATGGTGATATCCTCCGTTATATGCTGCCAGTGCGAACTTCTGTCTCTCCACAGGGTTTGCCACATCACGGAACAATCCCTGCAACTCACGCATATAACGTGCCGCAGCAGCTATATTAGGCTCTGGCTCATACATCTGTCCACGCGGCAAAGCCAGATGGTCTGCCGTGGCAGGCATAATCTGCATCAGACCACACGCACCAGCCCATGAGTGTGCCTTCGGGTCGAAGCACGACTCCTGATAACACTGCGCCGCCATCATCACCCAGTCCATGCCAGCCACTGCCGCATACTTACGGAAGAATATGTCATAACTTGATATCTGTCCTTTCGTGGCTGACAACATAACAGGATATATCCTGCGTGTCACTGTCGGCATCGACAGCAATACCTGCTCCTCCTTCTTTACCTCAGCCATCATCCCCGACCTATACCATGCCGTTATCGCCGCCGTAAGGTCCTTACTGTCCTTACGTGTCAGCCATCCGGCGGCACATGACACGAAGTCCACACGCTTGGCACCCGTCATAGGATATGCGATAATATCTCCTTCCCCGTCACTCAGGCGTTTGAGCATCTCTGTAGTATCCCTGCACACGTCAACTCTCAACTTGACATGCAGATGCCCAGCCAGTTTCTCACACAACAAGTAATGCGCACCCATACTCTTACCATGATAGTCATAGTAAGTCTCAGGTCCTGACAGTGTGAGCATTATCATCTCCCCACCCTGTTGTATATCCTCAAGAGAATAGTGAGCGTCAGCAGACGATGCCGTGTCTGCATCATCTTTCCCTGTCCCCTCCATCTCCACCGTAGCACCCCACGGCGTCTCTATGGATGTCTGTCGCTCCTTACATCCATATATAATAATGAGGGAAATAACTACAAAGAAATATTTACTTACCCTCCAAAGCATTAAATTCCTTTCCCTTATTGAGGTTCAGATAAGCATCATACAATATAGGATACCAACGCTGACGGTCCTCAGGCTTTTCCTTGCGATACTTCTCCATATACGGCAACAGGAGCCTGTAATACTTCTGTGCCTCCTTCATACGGTGACGATAGGGCACTCCCGTCTTCTTCAGCGTCTGCTGAGCCTTCACATTATATATATATCCTATATTATAATTCAGTTTAGGCAGAGTGTCGTTCCTCTGCTGCAACAAGGAGGCATACCTCAACGCATCATCATACTTCTCCATTGACATCAGCACAGTATGCTTTGCCAACAGGAACAACCCGTTGAGAGAGTCCTTCTTCAGCGCTTCGTCCACATACTTCTCCGAGCGCACATAGTCGCCCCTCTCCGTATGGTAGTCTATCAGGCGTGGAAAGAAATACTCTGACAATGGATACTGCTTGAAGCCCTCCGTTACATATTTCACATACAATGCGGAGTCGCCCTTGTCCAGCGACAGTTCCGACAACAACATCAGGGCGTTCTCCCTCTTCGCCGTGTCAGCCAGCGCCTCCGTAGAATACTTCAAAGCCTTGTCAAGGTCTGGTATCTCCGTAGCCGACACCACCGACAGATAGGCCACCTTCCTGTCATCCACCGAGTCATTCTTCTGGTCTGCAAACATCTTCCAGTTACGCGACTCCAGATACACGTCGAAGCACTGCCATGCCTCTGCCCACTCCTTGTGTTTCAGGAAGTATATGCCTCCCTTCTTAATGTTCTCCCTGTATGGTGCGAGAAACGCACCGTGCTTCTTTCTATATGATGGTTCTGAAACTCCTTTCTCGTTAGGCTTCGCATCCAGACTGTCAAACTTCTCCATTGTGAGAAACATTCTGCGACCGGTCCTTACATACCAGGCTGTGTCCACCTTTTGTTTCAGATACATTTTCTCATTCCCGGCCTCATACTGTTTCCTTACCAGGTCTATCAGCAGGAGGTATAAGTCTTTCCTCTCTCTGTACTCGTCCTGAGACAAGTACTTAGCTATCGTCTGCTCACTCTTCTCCAGTGCGTTCAGTTTCTTCTGCGCATTATTGTCGCTCTTCTCCATGTCCACGGCATTCTTTATCGCATCCTTTGCCGATGCGATATCCGCTTTCAACTGCTTTATCTGTTTCTTGTCAGCCCCGTAGGCACCGAAAATGACAGAAGCAATAAAGATAAACAGAACTACAATCTTACGCATATCACCTATTTTTATTCAAACGTTGAGAACAGGGCATCAGCCCGGTTCCCAACGTTTTTCTATTAAGTCACAATAATACTTTCGTTACAAATACTTACTCACCGAGCAACTTAGATATCTCCTGTGCCTTGGCAGTCTGTCCCAATCTGGTATAGAGGCTGCGCAACTGCATAGGCCAGTTATATACCTTCTCGTGGTTAGGATCAAGCTCTCTTACCTTCTCGTAAGCAGCTACTGCACCGTCCAGAGCAGCCTTGAACTTCACCAGGTTATCTCCCAGCACTCTGCCGTTCTTGTCTGCATGGTTGATTTCTATCTCAGCAGCCTTGTTGGTGTAACATACTGCAAGAGCCTCCCAACCTGACACGAACTCTGGGTCAGCCTCTACTACCTTCTTGTAGTCCTCGATAGCCTCGTCGAATTTCTTCTCCTCGCTGAACATAGTACCACGTACCAGGTAAGCCACCTTAGTGTTCTTGTTCTCTGTGATAGCCTTGTTAATCAGAGAGTTCACCTCGTCCTTCTCACCGATGTAATAGTTGAGGAGGCAAATCTGCTGGAAATACTTGTCAGCGTCAAGGTCCTTCAGCGCATTGATATAGTTCACTGTGTCCTGCTTAGTGTTCAGGTCACGTCCTATGCAGCTGAGATAAATCTGCTCTGCGTTCTCTGACACACGGTCATCAGGCAGGGCTGCCTTGGCATACATAGCGGCGCTCTTAAAGTCCTGCTTCTGGTAATAGCTTACGCAAGCGAAGAAAGAAGACAAAGCCACATAAGGGTCCTCACCCTTCACTACACCCTCAAGGCTCTTTGGGTTGGCGCTGTTGATGTAGGTAAGGCTGTAAAGGAGCTTGTCGTCAAGGTCTGACGTCTGGTTAGCGGCATTGACAAGCTGAGGTCTGTAGTTCATCATCTCAATGTTCGCATCCTTGGCGTTCTTGGCATTGAACTTATCACACATAGCAGCCATCTCCACAGCGTTGGCTATAGCCTTGTAGTCCACCTCAGCAGTCTTGTTCTCCCCCAGAGCCTGAACACTCTTCTGTGCTGCAGGCAGAGCGAGCTTATAGAGCTCAGCATAAGCCTGTCCCTTCTGCTCCTCTGTCAGAGTGCCCATCTGCTGCTGCAGTATCTCCTTACCGGCAACGAAGTCCTTTGTTGCCTTTATCTCCTTTGCAATTTTAGGATTGCCTTGTGCAAATGATGCGGTTACTGCTACAGCAGCCAGCATCGTCATAAAAATCTTTTTCATAATTGTTTATTCACAGTTGTTAGTTTAATCATTATTTTGACGTATCAACACCCGAAACGTTGAATGTGCTTACTCCACATTATTATTTGTCTCGTCAGCCTCGTCCTGTTCCTCCACGTCCTCATGCGGCACTACGCATACGCTGGCTATCTCCTCGCCGCGCTTCTTCAGCTCAATGAGTTTCACGCCCTGCGTGTTGCGTCCCTTCTCGCCGCCCGTGTCGGTGATGGCAAAGCGTATAGCTATGCCGCTCTTGTTTATAATCATAAGGTCCTCGTCACCCTTCACACACTTCACAGCCACCACCTTGCCGGTCTTGTCTGTCACGCTCAGTGTGTTGACGCCCTTCGAACCGCGCTTGCTCAGTCTGTAGCCGCCGTCTTCCACCTTCATATAGGTGGTGCCGTCCTCGCGCTTGATCTCTGTCAGCACGCCTATCTTAGAGCGTTTGCCGAAACCCTTCTCTGATACTACCATGAGTGACTGCTCTGGGTCGTAAGCCACAACCATCTCTATCACAGCGTCGTCATCGCCCTGCAGCGTCATGCCGCGCACACCGGTAGCCAAACGGCTCATCACTCTCACGTCGGTCTCATTGAAGCGCACTGCCTTACCGTTACGGCTGGCAAGTATCAGCTCGTTGTGTCCGTTGGTGAGCATTACGTTAACCACGTCGTCATCCTCCCTGATGTTGATTGCACGTACGCCGAGTGAACGAGGACGTGAGAACTCCTTCAGGCAGGTACGCTTCACCGTACCGTTCTTGGTGGCGAACACCACGAAGTGGCTGTTGAGGAACTCCTCATCCACGAACTTATGGCTCTGTATGCCGAGGAAAGCATTCACGCTGTCATCTGGCTCCAGCTGCAACATATTCTGTATGGCACGTCCCTTTGAGTCACGTGCTCCCTCTGGTATCTCGAAACAGCGCTGCCAGTACACACGTCCCTTGCGGGTAAAGAAGAGTATCATGTCATGTGCGTCAGCCGCATACATATACTCTGTGAAGTCTTGCTCGCGTGTGCGGCTGCCGCGTGTGCCCGTACCGCCACGGCTCTGCGCGCGGAAGTCGGTCTGCAGCGTACGCTTAATATATCCCAGGTGGCTCATGGTGATAACCACAGGGTCGTTGGCATAGAACTGCTCAGGGTTAAACTCTGCATTAGAGAGCTTTATCTGTGTGCGGCGCTCGTCGCCGTATTTCGCCTTCACCTCCTGCAGCTCGTCCTTCATCACCTTCTTACACAGCTCAGGGTCCTCAAGTATCTGCTGCAAGTATGCAATGAGTTTCTCCAACTCCACATACTCGTTACGCAGCTCTTCCACACGCAGGCCTGTCAGCTGTCCGAGGCGCATATCTACGATGGCACTTGACTGCATCTCGTCAATATTGAAGCGCTCCTCCAAACTGCGTTTTGCGTCGGTCGGAGTCTTTGATGCCTTTATAATCTGCACCACCTCGTCAATATTGTCCACGGCAATTATCAAGCCCTCAAGTATATGGGCGCGAGCCTCAGCCTTGCGCTTCTCAAACTTGGTGCGGCGTATTGTCACGTCATGACGGTGCTCCACGAAGTACTTTATGCAGTCCTTCAGTGTCAGCAGGCGCGGACGTCCCTTCACCAGCGCAATGCAGTTAACAGAGAACGAGCTCTGTAGCGCCGTCATCTTGAACAGTTTGTTCAGTATCACGTTGGCATTGGCGTCACGCTTCACGTCAACTACGATACGCATACCCTGACGGCCCGTCTCGTCGTTCACGTTGGATATACCCTCCAGCTTACCCTCCTTCACGAGGTCGGCGATGTTCTCTATCAACTGCGCCTTGTTCACGCCGTAAGGTATCTCTGTCACCACAATCTTGTCATGTGACTCGTCTGACTCTATCTCAGCCTTCGCACGTATCACGATACGTCCGCGACCGGTCTCGTAGGCATCCTTTACGCCCTGTATACCATATATATATGCGCCCGTAGGGAAGTCTGGCGCCTTCACATACTGCATCAGGCCGTCAGTATCTATCTCCGGGTTATCTATGTATGCACAGCAGCCGTCTATTACCTCTCCCAGGTTGTGGGTAGGTATGTTTGTAGCCATACCCACGGCAATACCGTTACCGCCGTTCACCAGCAGGTTAGGTATCTTGGTAGGCATCACTGTAGGCTCCTGCAGCGAGTCGTCAAAGTTGTTCATCATGTCAACCGTCTCTTTCTCCAGGTCGTCCATGATGTGCTCACCCATCTTGCTCAGTCGGCACTCGGTGTAACGCATGGCTGCCGCAGAGTCGCCGTCAACCGAACCGAAGTTACCCTGACCGTCCACGAGCGTATAGCGCATATTCCAATCCTGTGCCAGGCGCACCAGGGCGCCATATACTGAAGAGTCGCCGTGTGGGTGATACTTACCCAGCACCTCACCTACTACACGCGCACACTTCTTGTACGGCTGGTTGCTGGTATTGTTAATGCCGAGCATACCATAGAGTATGCGGCGGTGTACCGGCTTGAAGCCGTCACGCACATCAGGCAGTGCGCGGGCCACGATTACGGACATTGAATAGTCAATGTAGCTTGACTTCATCTCATCCTCGATGTTTATCTTTCTGATGCGGTCGTAATCGTACGTCTGTGTCTCATCCATTTATTTTATTTATACGTTATTTTAACTTCTTTCTTCTTTTTACACTTATTCTGCTCATCTCTACCCTTTTTCACAAAAATGCCCGAGAAGGGGCCTAAAACGCCCTCTGTCGCATTTTGCGCATAATATTACATTTACAAAATTAATAAAAAAAACGCTAACAGGAAAAAGTAAAGTCTTAAAAAAACATATTTTTTATTTATTTTTTGTACCTTTGCAGTCATCTAATCAATATTCTGCTATAATGAGACATTTTTTGACAATAGCATTACTTGCTTTATCTTCTTTCCTATGCACCGCACACGCTGGTTCGTTCGAGGCAGGGAAAGGTACGTTTCTGCTTAACGGCAAGCCATTTACGGTAAAGGCTGCCGAGTTGCATTATGCCCGTATTCCTCGTCCCTACTGGGAGCATCGCATCAAGATGTGCAAGGCGCTGGGCATGAACACCATCTGTATATACATCTTCTGGAACAAGCACGAGCAGCGCGAGGGCGTGTTCAACTGGAGTGACGACTGTGACATTGCGGCTTTCTGCCGTCTGTGTCAGAAGAACGGCATGTACGTCATAGTGCGTCCCGGACCTTATGTATGTGCTGAGTGGGAGATGGGCGGACTGCCTTGGTGGCTGCTCAAGAAGCGTGACATATCGCTGCGCGACTGCGACCCTTACTTCCTTGAGTGCGTGAAGCGCTTTGAGACCGAGGTGGGCAAGCAGCTGGCTCCACTTACCATAGAGAACGGCGGGCCTATCATCATGATGCAGGTGGAGAACGAGTACGGCTCCTACGCCGAGAACAAGCCTTACGTCAGTGAGGTGCGCGACATACTGCGTTCCGTAGGCTTCGACAAGACGGTGCTCTTCCAGTGCGACTGGTCAAGCAATTTCGAGATGAATGCCCTGCCTGACCTTCTCTGGACCATGAACTTCGGCACCGGTGCCAAGGTGCTCGACCAGTTCAAGCGCGTGAAGCAACTGCGCCCTGATCAGCCGCTGATGTGCTCTGAGTACTGGAGCGGATGGTTTGACGGATGGGGCACGGCTCACCAGACTCGTCCTTATGACGCCATGGTCAAGGGCATCAAGACTATGCTCGACAACAATATCTCTTTCTCTCTGTATATGGCTCACGGAGGTACGTCATTCGCACAGTGGGCGGGTGCCAACAACAAGGGCTTCGCCCCTGACTGCACCAGCTACGACTATGACGCTCCTATCAACGAGCAGGGTGCCGCCACTGAGAAGTATTACAAGCTGCGCGAGCTGCTGCAGGGCTACTCTGACACCAAACTGCCCGACGTGCCCAAGCCGATGCCAATAATACAGATTCCTGAGGTGAGGTTTGACCACATGATGCCTCTGCTGAGGGCTGGCAACATGCCTGAGCCTGTATCTTCACACGACGTGATGCCTATGGAGCAGTACGACTTTGGCTACGGCAGCATACTCTACTCTACCACCATGCCTGCGGTAAAGGCAGGCACCTTGTTGCAGATTAACGACATGTGCGACTATGCCATAGTGTATGTCAACGACAAGAAGGTGGGCGAGCTCTACCGTGGCAACGGTTATGAGACGACGCTGCGCCTCCCTGAGGATGTGGCTGAAGGCAGTTCTCTCGACATTTTCATCGAGGCAATGGGACGCATCAACTACTCTAAGCTCATCAATGACCCTAAGGGCATAACACGCAGCGTGGAACTGCTTACCTCTAACGGCAAGGACGAGGTGACTTACAACCTCAAGGACTGGAAGGTCTATCGCTTCCCCATATATGACGACGCTGCCTCTATCGACAGTCTCGCCGACAACATGAGCGCCATACCGGGCACCGGTTCTGCCGGCACCCCTGCATACTACAAGGCTTCGTTCTCTCTGAAGAAGACGGGCGACACCTATCTTGACATGAGCTCATGGGGCAAGGGCCTTGTATGGGTTAACGGCCACTGCCTGGGACGCTTCTGGAACGTAGGACCACAGCAGACGCTCTTCCTGCCTGGCTGCTGGCTCAAGAAAGGCAAGAACAGGATTGTGGTTCTCGACATCACCGGGCCTGCCAAGGCTTCGTTGCGCGGACTGGCTGAGCCTGTCGTTGACCAGCTGCACCGTGAGTTCCTGCCTAAGGATGCTGTCAAGGGCAAGGCGCTGAAGGAGGCGCTCGCCGGTAGGGCCGGCGCTCCTAAGGCCAAGGCTGCCGCTGATGGCGGACAGGGTAACGATGCCGCACCTGGTGCCAAGTAACCTGTAATCAAGACTGACATTTTGTTACAAAAAAGGCTTTTATGCTTACACTTTGGTTTTCCCTACCGCCATTTCCTTGTGATATTTGAAAATCAAATATCCGTGGTTGATTTGACGCGATTTTTCAGCTTTTATATAACTGTCTGAATATCAGCGTGCGACAAAAGCAGGGGGTCGTCATAGCCTTGTAAAAGCTATCAAATCACGGTGTAAAAGCTATCACTTTACAGTGTGAAAGCTATCGAATGACGAGGTGAAAGCTATCGAATGACAGTGTGAAAGCTATCGAATGACACTTCAGGGTGTGTTTTTGGATGTTTTTCCACCACACAAACCATACAGAAAACGGAGATGCCGCTCTATTTCGGCATCTCCGTTTGTCTTTTCCCGACTTTACACTTTGTAACCCAAAACACTGCTTTCCCTGACAAAATGTCCTGACATTGCAACGTCAGTGATAAAATATAAATAAGTATTTTTTGTAATGTCGCAAAAACTTTGTAACTTTGCTGAATAAGAAACATAAATAAGCATAATTATGAAAGACAAAAAAGATGCTCTGACGTTCATAAAAGATATGATTAAACATAAACAGGAGTGGAAACAAGAGATAGAGACTGAGTTCTTACAAAAAGGAAAGAAAGTAAACGTCACACTTCTTTAATATCACAAAGGAATTTAACGAAACAGCTTCTGCTCTGAAGAAACCTGAATAATCAACAGAAAACAAGCAAATATAAATTAAACAAGTAACAATACTACAATGAAATTCAAAAGAATATTACTAAAGCTCTCTGGTGAGAGCCTGCAAGGCAAGCAAGGACATGGTATTGACACCGAGAGACTGAACGACTACGCACGACAGATAAAGGAGATAGCCGACATGGGCGTGGAGATTGGCATCGTTATTGGAGGTGGCAACATCTTCCGCGGACTCTCTGGCGCCGGCAAGGGCTTCGACCGCGTGAAGGGCGACCAGATGGGTATGTGCGCTACGGTTATCAACTCACTGGCGCTGTCATCAGCACTCGACGCTGCCGGACAGAAGAACCGCGTGCTCACTGCCATACGCATGGAGCCTATCGGCGAGTTCTATACCAAGTGGAAGGCCATCGATGCAATGAAGCAGGGCGAGGTGGTCATCATGTCGGCTGGTACGGGCAATCCTTATTTCACCACCGATACAGGTTCTTCACTGCGCGGCATAGAGATTGAGGCAGACGTGATGCTCAAAGGCACACGCGTGGACGGCATCTACACCGCCGACCCGGAGAAAGACCCTACGGCAACAAAGTTCCACGACATCACATATCAGGACGTGATAGCCAAGGGACTGAAGGTGATGGACATCACAGCCACTGCCATGTGCATGCAGAACAACCTGCCTATCTATGTGTTTAACATGGACGTGGTGGGCAACCTGAAGAAGGTACTCGAGGGCGAGGAAATCGGAACCCTGGTACATAACTGAACACTATAAACCATAATTATCTACCTTAAACAACTATGAAAACAGTAGAGATAAGATGTAAGAACAACGGACACACCGCGAAATGTGAGGTGGGCAGCACGCTCAGCGAGATTTTCTTCATGCTCGACGTTGATATGCCTTTGCCGCCGATGGCGGCTAAGGTCAACAATGAGTTGATGAGCCTGAACTATCGCATATACACCAACAAGACGGTGGAGTTTATCGACATCACCAACCCGCTGGGGCTGAAAATATATACGCGCACCTTGTTCTTCCTCCTCTGCAAGGCCGTACACGACCTCTTCCCTGACGGGAAGATAAGGATTGAGTTCCCCGTGAGCAACGGCTACTACTGTCTGCTCAGCATCGGGCGCGACGTCACACCCGACGATGTACACGCCCTGCGCGCGCAGATGGATTCCATCATAGCGTCTGCCACCCCCATTAAGCGTCATCACAGACCTGCCGAGGAAGTAATAGAGTTGTTCAGGAAAGAGGGTGACGAGTCTAAGGTGGAACTGCTGGAGACCCAGGGGCGTATGTATTCCTCCTACTGTTCCATAGACGACTACAACGACTCGTTCTACGGTCCTGTGCTCTGCAACACGCAGGAGATAAAGACCTATGGACTGGAGATGTATTATGACGGGCTGCTGCTGCGCATACCTCAGCGCAGCGACCCCGACAAGCTCGGGCAGTTTATACGTCAGGACAAGATATTCGACATCTTTGAGGAGTACCACCAGTGGCAGGACACTATGCGCATAAGCACCGTGGGCCGCCTCAACAAGGCCATCATCGCCGGACGCGGCAAAGACATGATAATGGTGTTTGAGGCATTGCAGGAGAAGAAGCTCTCACGCATTGCCGACGACATAGCCAGCCGCCACGGGGTGAAGGTCATACTGATAGCCGGACCGTCAAGCAGTGGTAAGACCACCACCTGCAAACGCCTCTCCATACAGCTGGTGACCAACGGCATTCGTCCTATCGGCATTTCCCTTGACGACTACTTCGTTGACCGTGAGAACACCCCACGCGACGAGAACGGCGAATACGACTACGAGTCGCTCTATGCCCTCAACCTCGAGTTGTTCAACCAGCAGCTCAACGCCCTTATTAACGGCGAGGAGGTGGAGCTGCCTAAATATGACTTCATGACGGGCAAGAGTGGCATGAGCGGCAAAAAGCTGCAGCTGCATGAAAACGAGGTGCTGGTAATCGAGGGCATACACGCCCTTAACCCCGAACTGACGGCACAGATACCACAACACCAGATTTACCGCATCTATGCCTCAGCACTCACCACCATCACCATGGATGACCATAACTACATACCTACCACCGACAACCGACTGCTGCGACGCATCATACGCGACTACAAGTACCGCAACAACACCGCACAGCAGACCCTAAAGCGGTGGCAGTCGGTAAGGGCGGGCGAGGACAAGTGGATTTTCCCGTATCAGGAGAACGCCGACATGATGTTCAACACCGCCATGCTCTTTGAGCTGTCGGTCATCAAGACGCAGGCAGTGCCTCTGCTGGAGCAGGTGCCCGAGAACTGTGACGAATATACCGAGGCGCACCGTCTGCTCCACTTCCTGCGATACATCAAGCCTATCCCCGAGAGCCAGATCCCCCCCACCAGTCTGCTGCGCGAGTTCCTTGGCGGCAGTATGTTTGAATATTGACACTCCTTATTCTTAAAGTCAGAATAACCAAGCGTCATCGATTACTTTCAAGAAAGAACAAACTGGTATATAACATTAAGCGCCCCGCTCTAATCAGAGCGGGGCGCTTAACTCATGCAGTTTTCTCTTTTCTCTTTTTCTCTTTCTCCGGTTCTCTCTGTCCTTTTCTCCATCTTCCTTCCTCTCCTTGCCTCTTCCTTACTCTTCTTTCTCTCCCGTCCTCTCCGTTCTCCCCCATTATTTCCTGTTCCTCTCCCGTCCTTTCCGTCCCCCCCCTTCCTCTTCCGTCCTCTCTGTTCTCTTCAGTTCTCCCCCGTTATTTCCTGTTCTGTTTGTCGCTGTATTACAGCGACCTCTTCTCCCTTTCCCTAAGCATACAGCCGCTGCTGGCAGCATAACGAAAAAAGGCAAGCACCTAATAACTAAGTGCTTGCCTTTGCTCCAAGTGATCCCGCGGGGATTCGAACCCCGGACCCACAGCTTAGAAGGCTGTTGCTCTATCCAGCTGAGCTACGAGACCATCACGGGGGAGTGTCAACATCATACGGAAGTGAAATCTGCATGAAGATAAAGACATATTTCCGATTTGAGACGCAAAGTTACAAAAAAAAATCCATTGACACAAAAAAATCGAACAAATATTTGCAAATATAAAAAAAAAGATGTAATTTTACCACCGACTAACCGACCAACAGGTCTTTTTCCTTAAAAAGATTTGATACCACCAAACACTTGACACACAAGAGAATGCCTGTACGCAGGCTGATTTTGCGTGGACTGAAAAGAACAAAGATGTGTAGAGCTTTTCTTATCAATCTAATCTAACTAATATTACTAATTTTAACAAAATGTTCCTAAGCAAGAAAGAAGCCTTAAGTAGGCTGAGAGGTATAGCCGTTGTTGCTGTAGCCTCTCTGTTAACGGTTTCGCCGGCTAACGCCCAGCGCAAGACAGATGCTCTTGACCGTGGTTTGGTGGCTGTAACCCAAAGTTCTGGCGTGTTCCTCAGTTGGCGCGTACAGGCTGACGAGTACTACGACGTGAAGTACAACATCTATCGTAACGGTGCGCTCGTGGCACAGAACCTCGCAGTGTCTAACTACACCGACACTGGCGGCAATGCGTCAAGCACATACACCGTGGCAGCAGTAAAGAACGGTATCGTAGGCTCACAGTGCTCTTCAGTAACACCTTGGGCTAAGCAGTACTTGGAGATTCCTGTATCTAACGTGCAGGCACGCAACGGCGTGACAGTATGGAAGCAGAGAGACCCAAGCTCAGCTATGGCTAACTACACCATCAACGACATTTCTCTCGGCGACGTGGACGGCGACGGTAAGGTTGACTTCATAGTAAAGCGTAAGAACCAGACGGATCAGGACAACCTGTTCCCAACAAATAACTATCAGATGTTCTGCCAGATAGAGTGCTACGCATCTTCTATCAACTATGGTCGTCTGTGGTGGATTGACTGCGGTCCTAACATCTGCTACGGTCCTGACGAGCAGTGGGACGCAGTAGCGTTTGACTGGAACGAGGACGGCGCATGCGAGGTACTCTACCGCGGTGGTGCCAACACCGTGATACACCACGCTGACGGCTCTACCGAGACTATCGGCAACACCTCAGAGAATATCCGCTCTGGCATAACACACACCGCCAACATGACATTTACCAATGCCGGCGCGGAGTGGCTTATGTATATAAACGGTAAGACGGGTTACACATACGACGTGATATCTTATCCTCTGCCACGCGGCAATGCCTCTGACTGGGGTGACAGCTACGGACACCGCTCAAGCAAGTACTTCATGGGTGCTCCATACCTTGACGGCGTTAATCCTTATATCTTCCTCGGCCGCGGTATCTACACAAAGATTGATGCCTGCACATACCGTGTGAACAAGTCAACAAACAAATTGTATAAGGTAGGCAACACCTGGCACAGCTATACTAACTCTGGCTGGTACGGACAGGGCAACCACAACTTCTCCATTGCCGACGTTGACGAGGACGGCAGCGACGAGATTATCTACGGCTCTATGGTGCTGGACTTCCACACTGGTGACAACTCTATTCACGGATGTTCTTCTACATCATTGGGACACGGCGACGCATCACACACTGGTGACCTCGACCCATTCCGCCCATGGCTGGAGACTTTTGCCTGTAACGAGGAGAAGCCATGTAACAACTTCCGCAACGCCGCTACATGTGAGATATATGCTCGCACGGTAGGCAGCAGTGACGACGGTCGATGCATGGCTGGTAACTTTAGCAACGAATATCCTGGTTCTATCGGCGCATCAACAGGCTCAGGCATTATACCTCTGAGCTACATACAGCCTTCACCAACTTCACCAACATACATCAGCGGTATGTCAAACAACTGGAACGCACAGACCCCATATCCTATGGCACTGAACTGGCGTATTTACTGGGACGGCGACCTGCTGTCAGAGACTATCAACGGTCCTGGCTCAAACGAGAGTTATCTGTATGTTGACAAACTCGGCTCAAGAATATATGACACAGGCCACGGCAACTATGAGACTGCCTGCATCAACGGTACAAAGAAGAACCCATGTGCTACAGGTGATATCCTCGGTGACTGGCGTGAGGAAATAGTGATGCGCTCTGCCGACAACAGATACATCCGCGTTTACACTACCGTAACTCCTACTACACACCGTTTGCCTTCACTGTGGTATGACCACCAGTATCGTCAGGCTATGGTATGGCAGACTGAGGGTTACAACCAGCCTCCTCACCCAAGCTTCTTCGTAGGTGAGTTGGAGGGACTCACACAGGCTCCGCCTCCAATGACATGGACTAACCGCTATGGCATCGGTAACGGTGGCACTATCAGCACTTCTTATAATAATAAGGATGTATTGGTATGGCCTGACGGCAATGGCTCTGAGTATTCTGTTGCTATCGCCAGCGGCGCTAAGCCTTCTACTGTTTACCTTAACTCTCGCACCACTATCGAGGGTGGCGACCGCGTAAACTACACTGAGACTAAGCATACTTGGGACCGCATACGCCTTACCGGCAATGCTCTCTCTGGCAGCACCAACGTATGTAAGCAGGGTTCATCTGCTGCACACCTGCCTTATGTTACACATACTCATACCGGTAAGACCGACGTATGGCAGGGCGCACTGATATGCTACGGCAGCATCTCTAACAGTCCTGTATGGGCTAACCGCTTCACTGAGCTCTTCCTCGGTTGCGCACTCAGCGGCTCTACAAGCTACTACAAGTCTGTAGAGATGGAGTATGGCAGCGCACTGTATATCTGTGACCACTCTAAGACCACTCCATATACTACAAACAATGGCTATGGCCACATGAACGTGGGCACCATGACACTGAAGGAAGGCTCAAGAGTAGTGTTTGACATCAACGGAACAAACAACGCAAGCGGCGACAAACTGGGTATCACTACGCTCAACGTACGCAAGCAGACATGGCAGTATGGTCCTAAGTACCTCGCTCCTGTGTTCCAGATTAACTCTTCTTCTACACTGGCTCCTGGTAAGTATGAGCTCGGCACAGTAGGTTCTGTAGCAAGCGGCAGCCTGTCAAACATCATCATAGAGGCTAACATAGCAAGCACATCAAAGGCTTCTCTGTCTCTTGAGAGCGGCGTGCTCTATCTTAAGGTTACAGGCACTTCTTACAATAAGGTTTACAACCTTGACTTCGAGTCTACAAGCTCTAACAACTACGGCTTTGCGGTAGCAGCAGGTAACGTGGCTAACATGGACAGAGTAGCCGAGAGCAACGGCAACCACTTCTTCCATCTCTACCTCGGTTCTAATAATAACCGCACCGTGAACCTGTCATTCGCCAACAACAGTGACTTCACCACAGCCATAAGCTACTCATTCGAGTTTGACCTCGCGCTCGTAAGCGGTAACTCTAACACATCTACAATTTCTGTAATAGGTAGCAACGGCACACTGTGCAACATCTCATTCGGAGGCAGCGCATCTACTGCAACCGTGACAAATGGCAGCGGGACAACATTAGGCACCATAGCTTGCAGCCCATATCTGAGCTCACACGCTACCATCTCTTCTACCTATTATCCGTCACAGTTCTACCACTTCAAGATATCTGGTACATCAAGCGGCGTGAAGCTTACTGTAACACGTAACGGTTCTACCGTAATCAACAACGCTACACTGAGCAGCAGCTTCGCTACCGTACAGTCCCTGAAGAACGTACTAGGACGCTGGTATTCTCACGTGGCTTACGACAACATCTGCCTCTGGAGTCTTGTATCTGTCAATGCCAAGTCTGCCAACTTTGACATCGAGGAAGAAGAGGAGGAAGCCACCGCTATTGAGGAGGCTCCGACAGAGACAACCGCTCCTGTGGTAACCGGTTACTTCACTCTTGACGGTCGTCTTGTTGACAACCCACTCCGTGGCAACATCTACATCCAGAAGATGAGCAACGGCACAACAAGAAAGGTGTTCTTCAAATAAGAAGATGAGAATGGCTGTTTGTCACAAATAACAGCCAAAGGAATAAAACATTCAGCCTCATCGCCCAACTGAGCGGTGAGGCTGAATTCTGTTGTCATACAATCTCTATACCCTACTCCACTTTACAAACCCCACCAAAACAGAAAACAATACCACAGATGACAACATCACAGAAGACAATACCACAAAGACAACACCACAAAGACAATACCACAGAAAACAATACCACAAAGACGTGGGAACAAATATCACTAAACAAAAAAATTGCGCGGACACTACAATGTTTGTAGTAATCCGCACAACTATTCACGTTTTATATCGTTACTTATTCTGTCTTCAACAGATTGTCTATAAAGTCATCCAGTTCCTTGTCCAGACCATCCATCAATTCATGTCCGATAATTATTGTGTCATCATCATCAACAACATACAGTTCAGCTACATGTTCCGCCGCCTCGTTCTCAAGAACGTAGTTATACGGTTCAATGATGCCCAGAGCACCCGGTTTCTGTTCAAACTGCTCTATCTGCGCCCTTAGACACTGAGCCACCTCGTTGTAGAACACATCAGTGTCAAGCGAGGCGTTAATCCACTCCTCCACGACGACACGGGTTATCTCCTTGTCGTCGTCATCAAACGCCATAACATCACCCGTCTCCTGTGTGACACGGATATGTATGTCAGTGAACACTTCCGGTGTATCCGTTGAAGGATACTTCTCGGCTAACTTGTTTAAGAAACGCTGAACTTGATGTTTTGTCTTATCGTTTGCCATGACACTGTTTGTATTTCTTACCTGAACCGCACGGACATGGGTCGTTTGGTCGAGGTTCTTTAGTATTTACTATCGGTATGCGAGGCCCCTGCGACGCAGTTGGGTCAATGTAACCCGGACGGTTCATGCCATCAGGCATTGGTGGCATACCAGGACGTTGCATCATACGACGTTGCTGAGCAGGAGCTGCAGGTGTTCCGTCAGGATTCAACTCTGGCTTGTTTGTGCTATACTGTGGCTGTGGTGCCTGCTTTGGCATCTCCACTGGAGCCTGCTCAGGTGCCTGCTCCTTATATATATGTATGCGTGAGAGCGTAGAGCAGATGCTGTCATTCATCTGGTTAATCATTGCATCCCACAGTTTCACAGACTCCAGTTTGAAGATAAGCAACGGATCTTTCTGCTCATAGCTTGCATTCTGTGAAGAATGACGCAACTCATCAAGCTGACGAAGATTCTCCTTCCAGTTATCATCAATGTTATGAAGGATTATCATCTTCTCAAACTCACGCATGATATTCTTAGCCTCTGTGTCGTAGCACTCCTTGAGGTCAAACGACATACGATATATCATGTGCTGGTCGGTAAGAGGAATGAGTATGCGCTCAAAGTTAACGTTTGGATCCTCATATATCTGCTTAACGACTGGAGCCGCCTCCTCTGCAATCTTGTCCACGTGAGCCTTGAAGTTCTCCATTACCTTCTGGAAAGAAATCTCCTCTAACTGGTTTCTGTCAACAGACAAGAACTCATCCTCTGTGAACGGTGGCTCCATGAAGAAGAGCTTCAGGAACTGCTCCTTGCAACCATTGTAGTCATTATTATCAAGTATAGACAATACGCGGTCCCATATCGTATTGGTGATATCCATGCCAATGCGCTCACCCATCAAGGCGTGACGGCGCTTCTCGTATATCACGGTACGCTGCTTGTTCATCACATCGTCATACTCAAGCAAGCGCTTACGTATGCCGAAGTTATTCTCCTCCACCTTCTTCTGTGCACGCTCTATGGCACTGGTAATCATTGAAGACTCAATACGCTCACCCTCCTCAAAGCCGAGACGGTCCATTACCTTAGCTATACGCTCAGATGCGAAGAGACGCATCAACTTATCCTCAAGTGATACATAGAATACAGAAGAACCCGGGTCACCCTGACGGCCGGCACGACCACGCAGCTGACGGTCCACACGACGGCTCTCATGACGCTCCGTACCGATAATAGCGAGACCACCGGCAGCCTTCACCTCAGGTGTAAGCTTAATATCAGTACCACGACCCGCCATATTGGTGGCAATAGTCACAGCACCCTTGCCGTCAACACTTCTACCAGCCTCAGCCACTATCTGTGACTCACGCTCATGCTCCTTGGCATTAAGCACATTGTGAGGTATGCCACGCATCTTCAACATACGAGAGATAAGCTCTGATATCTCCACTGAGGTGGTACCCACAAGCACCGGACGTCCGGCGTCGCGCATCTCAACAATCTCATCTATCACAGCCTTATATTTCTCACGTGCTGTCTTATACACGCGGTCATCCATATCCTTACGCTGCACAGGCTTGTTGGTAGGTATCTCCACCACATCAAGCTTATAAATGTCCCAGAACTCACCGGCCTCTGTTGATGCCGTACCTGTCATACCAGACAACTTGTGATACATACGGAAATAGTTCTGCAGGGTTATCGTAGCGTATGTCTGTGTAGCGGCCTCCACCTTCACGTGCTCCTTGGCCTCAATAGCCTGATGCAGTCCGTCAGACCAGCGACGACCCTCCATGATACGGCCTGTCTGCTCATCCACAATCTTCACCTCAAGAGCACCGTCGTTATTAGGAATAACCACATACTCATCATCCTTATTATATAATGAGTATGCCTTCAACAGCTGCTGCAAGGTATGCACGCGCTCTGACTGCTCAGAGAAATGACTCAGACGCTCATCCTTCTTTGCCAGACGCTCCTCGTTGCTCAATGACTGGTCAGCCTCAAGCGCAGAGAGCTCTGATGTTATATCAGGAATAACGAACAACTCCTTGTCGTTCACCTGCTGTGACAGCCACTCCACACCCTTGTCGGTAAGGTCGGCCGAGTGCATCTTCTCGTCAACCACGAAATACAGAGGTGCTATAGCCTCAGGCATCTTGCGGTTATTGTTCTCCATGTATATCTCCTCAGTGGCGAGCATACCAGACTTGATGCCGTCCTCTGAAAGGAACTTCACAAGCGGAGTATTCTTAGGCAGTGCCTTATACGAGCGGTACAGTGCGAGGAAGCCCTCTGCCACCATATCCTTGTTATTGGCCTTCTGTCCATCGGCAATCTTCTGCTTAGCCTCTGCCAGCAGCGACGTAGCGAGTTTGCGCTGTGCAGCCACCAGTCTCTCCACCAACGGCTGGTACTCCTCAAACATCTGAATGTCTCCCTTTGGCTGCGGACCAGAGATGATAAGCGGTGTACGCGCATCATCGATAAGCACAGAGTCAACCTCATCGACTATGGCATAGTTATGCTTGCGCTGCACGAGGTCTTCCGGGTGCATCGCCATATTGTCACGCAGATAGTCAAAGCCGAACTCGTTGTTAGTACCAAACGTGATGTCTGCCTGATAAGCCTTGCGACGCTCCTCAGAGTTTGGTCTGTGCTTGTCTATACAGTCAACAGACAGTCCGTGGAACATGTAGAGCGGACCCATCCATTCAGAGTCACGCTTGGCAAGGTAGTCATTCACCGTTACCACATGTACGCCGTTACCTGTCAAGGCATTGAGGAACACCGGGCATGTAGCCACCAATGTCTTACCCTCACCTGTCGCCATCTCGGCAATCTTACCCTGATGCAGCACCGTGCCACCGAAGAGCTGTACGTCATAATGTACCATCTCCCACTTCAGGTCATTGCCACCAGCTGTCCAATGGTTGTGGTATATAGCCTTGTCACCGTCTATAGTAACAAAGTCTTTCTCCGGGTCAGCCGCCAGCTCACGGTCAAAATCCGTAGCAGTAACAACTGTCTCCTCATTCTCAGTAAAACGTCTTGCTGTATCCTTCACGATAGAGAATGCTACCGGATAAACCTCATCCAGTGCCTTCTCCAAAGTCTCAAGAGACTCTTTCTCTAACTTATCTATCTGATTGAATATCGGCTCACGCTCGTCAATAGGTGTCTGCTCTATCCTGCCCTTAAGTTCGGCTATCTGTTTCTTCTGCTCGGCGCATGAGTTCTGAACATACTGCTGTATCTCCTTGCTCTTGGCACGCAGCTCATCGTTTGACAGAGCCTGTATTGCCGGATAAGCCTCCTTCACCTTATCTACGAGAGGCTGTATTTTCTTTATATCCCTGGTTGACTTATTGCCAAATAGTGCTGATAATATACTATTGAAATTCATTTCTATGTTTTTTATATATTACGAACTACAAAGTTACGTTTTTTTTTTTAGCTTACAAAATTATAGTTTACCTTTTTTGTGTCTGTGTCTGTTTTCAAACTTATTTTTTACTTATTTCATCAGCACACGTATGTCTTTAAGAAATTTTCCGCCGATGCCAAAGTGTCAAGTTTGCCAACATCAAGCAGATGCAGGTTCTCCGCCAGTCTGCCCTTTATCTTATGCTCTGCCAGATGATGCAGATAGAAATCCATGATAGGAAACCTGTCCGGCCATTCCTTCATCAGGGGGAACAGCTCGGGTGAGAAGCAGTGTATGCCCGCAAACGCATATAGCCGCAATCCTTCCTTACGCCAATCCATATCTTTCCTACCGTTGAAGGCTGCCAACTCCTTATAAGGACTACGCACCTCCCCCGTCTGGATATTAGTCCATCCTATGAGGCGCATGTCATCACAAAAGACAAGGTAACGCTGTGTGGTACGCTCAGACACTAACAATAAGGCTTCAGCGTCACACTCCTGGCTCTCGTTATAGAACCCCTTCAGGTCAAGGTCTGAGAGAATATCACAATTATGTATCAGTATTGGTTCCGAACGTCTGAACAGAGGAATAGCCTTCTTGATGGCACCCCCCGTCTCAAGCAGTTCGTCACTCTCATCTGACACTTGTATCGTGACCTGCGGCAAAGCCAACCGCAACAACTTGATAAAATTAAACATCTGAGCAGCGTGGTGGTGAACATTCACCACCACGCTGTCAGCTCCGGCAGCTGCCAACCGTTCTGTCACTATCTGCAACAACGGTTTGTCAGCTATAGGCACCAAGGCCTTCGGTATGATATCTGTCAGCGGTTTGAGTCTGGTACCCTTTCCCGCCGCGAAAAGCATTGTCTGCATTAGGCTGCGCTGTTATCGTCGTCTGTAGCGTCTGGAATAATAAGCTTATATCCCTTACCGTGGATGTTTATTATCTCGATATTCTCATCATCACGTAGATGCTTACGCAACTTAGTGATATACACATCCATAGAACGCGCGTTGAAGTAGTTGTCGTCTATCCAGATGGTCTTCAGTGCGAAGTCACGCTGCAGTATCTCATTAGAATGGCTGCACAGTAATGACAGCAACTCATTCTCCTTTGTCGTAAGCTTTGTCTGCTTGTCACCTATGGTCAGCAGTTGTTTCTGTGAGTCAAACAAGAACTTACCTATCTGATACTGTGTGCTCTCACGTGTCTTCTTACCATGCACACGACGCAGGATAGCCTCTATTCTGAACACAAGCTCCTCCATAGAGAACGGCTTGGTAATATAGTCGTCTGCACCAATCTTGAAGCCCTCAAGGATATCATCCTTCATCTGGCGAGCCGTAAGGAAGATGATAGGTATCTCAGCGTTAGCCTGACGTATGTCGGCAGCCAACTGGAAACCGTCTTTCTTCGGCATCATCACATCAAGCACACATATATTATAAGGTGTCTTCAGGAATGCGCGGTAACCAGCCTCGCCGTCAGAGCACAGGTCTGTCTCGTAACCTTTTGCCTGTAAGTACTCACGCAACAACATTCCCAGATTCTCGTCGTCTTCACAAAGAAGTATTTTCTGATTCTCTTCCATCTTTTTATTCTTTTAATTATTACTGATGCAAAGATAATCATTAATACATTTATGCGCAAACTTTTTCGGGATTTATATTCTTCGTTTTAACAGTATTAACGAAATTTTGCGTTTATAATTGATTATGCTTAATCATACAAGCTTCGTTTTGTTACTTATCATCTTCGTTTATGGTATCGATGGTTATAACAAACGTGGTACCTTTGCCATATTCCGAGTCTACGGTGATAGTGCCCTTGTGTATATCTATGACCTTCTTAACGTATGCCAGTCCGAGTCCGAAACCTTTCACATCGTGCCTGTTGCCGGTATGTACCCTGTAGAACTCCTCGAATATCTTTTTCAGGTTTTCTTTCTTTATGCCCATTCCGCTGTCACGCACGGATATCTTCACCTTGTTACCCTCGTTCCATGTACGCAGGTACACATTTAGCGGAGAATCAGGCTTACTGTACTTCACGGCATTGTCCATCAGATTAAAGAAGACATTACTGAAGTGTGTCTCCTCCACATACACTGTCGAGTCAACGGCCTCCACCTCTGTATATATTTTTCCACCTGTATGCTCCACACGCAAAGAGAAGGAGTTGGCTATGTTCTCTATCATCTCGTTGATGTCAACCTCTTTCATCTTGAAGATACCTTTCTTCCTGTCAAACATTGACATCTGCAACACTTTCTCCACAAGGTAACGCAGTCTCTTTGTCTCCTCATTAATGATATTTCCCAGATGTTCCCTCATGGACTCTGACTTCTCCACGCTCTTATCATTGAGCATCTGAGCTGCCAGTGATATGCTTGAGATAGGTGTCTTCAACTCATGCGTCATATTGTTCACAAAGTCATTACGCATCTCCGAGTATCTCTTCTGACGGAATATTATCACGATGGTGAAGACAAACGTTACCAGCAACACAAGAGTAAACACCAGGGCGGGGATAACGAAGTGGATGCTTGAGAATATGTAGTCATTTATATCCGGGAAATGTACATTGACATAACCCGACTGTGACGTTGCGTCATTACGGAACAACGGCTGCGAATAGGTCTTGTCCCTGCCCTCCTCACTGAATTCAGGACAGCGGTACACTTCCTTGCCGTCACTCTGAGTAACGGTAAAGTGATATGGTATGTCTATGCCGTTATTCAGCAGCTCTACCCTTATATCACGGTCTAACTGCTTGAAGTTGACACGCTCCTTCAGCGGTTTGTCACTGGCAGTGTAAAGTATGGCATACACCACCTCGTCAAGCAGCGAACGCTGATATACATAACGCTTGCGCACTATCTCCTGCATTGACTTCTGGGCCTCAGCAAGGGTATTCTTGTCCTGACGACTCATAAGGTCTTTCTTCATCTTCTGTGGCGACAGTGTTATGGTGCGCAGCTCAAATGACGAGTATATGGTGCCGTCATCTCCCACGACGGAATACTGGTGCGACTGCTGCAGCGGTGCTCCCACCTTGTTTCCTGATGTTATATAATCATTGACAAAAGCCTTGCGCTCTGTCTCGTTCACGTCTTTCTCCAGATAGTGCAGCGTCTCGTTCAGCTCCATGTTATGCGCCGCCTGATACAAGGCACGGGTAACCGACTCGTCAAACTGCTCTTTCTTCATCTTAGTCATCTCCTCTATATAGAGTATCTGAATAAAGAGCAGGCCGACAAACGACACACCCATAATTACCGCTATAATCCAAATAGTCGATCTTTTCATCTTTTAATTTTAAGTAGGTTTAGTTTGCGAAATTACAAAATTTATGTTGCACAGACAAGTATTTTCGTCTTTTATTTTCCACTAATATCATATTGTCATAAAACTACCGTTATTGATGCCAATGTGATATTTCATAACTCAAAATGCTTGCGATACAGCCTTTACGACTCTATTCCGGGCAGAAAAACGCCCAAAATTCGCATTTTTTACACCTCCCTGACAATCAACACTATACAAACATACAACAACTTTCACAGCATAAAAGTTATCGTTTCACATCGTGAAAGCTATCACTTTACACTGTGAAAGCTATCGAATGACGATGTGAAAGCTATCACTTCACAGTGTAAAAGCTATCACTTCATAGCACAAACCGACTCAAAAACCAACCACTTTCCGTTCTCTTGCTATCCAATTCCTCATATATATTCATCCATATATCGGCAAACGTTCACATCTGCCATCCTCTTTCATCACGCCGCACAGCACGCCCCAAAATAGCAAATTGTCACCAAAAAGTTATTTTTGGTGACAATTTGCTATTTTTAAGTTTTCACAGCTGCCCTGACAAACTAATTTTCCGTTTACTCCCAGCAAAACACATACAAAAAAAAGAAACGCATAGACACCTGTATGAGGTTAAATCTATTCGTTTCTTCTTTGCAAATATTAGCCAAAGCAATGCGATGACCAATGTTAAGAATAATCTATTCCAATCAGAAACACACGTTTAACAATTATCTCCGAACATGTCGGTGCAAAGGATGGTGGGTGTTTAATTGTTATACGCTCTCATTACACGTTTGTAATAGCCCTGTGTGCTTCTTACCTTGTAGCGCGGACCACCGTTCCATATACGGATGGCCTTCTCCACATTATTCGTCGGATTGTAGTAGCTCTGTATGAGTACGAACATCTCACGACTCTTTTTTACACTGAAGCGGTCATTAAGCGTGTAGCGCCTCTTGTCGCCTCTTTCTTTTAAGATGATGTTACACTGCTGCACCAGTATCGGTGTAATCTGCATAGCACCACACGATCTGCCACTCACGGCACGACTGTCTCCCCTACTCTCTACATGTGTGATTGCATCCATCAGTGGATCCCAATCATAGTTTTTTGAGCCATTTTCGCGTCCCTGGACTGCGAATGCCTCGAAGGTTAATACTGTTGTTAATACTGTTACCTTTGCAATCTTTGAAAAAATCATAATGTTACGGTTTCAGAAATCCGTACCCTCTCGTCCATAAGTCTTGCACAAGAACCGTCAATCAAAAGAACTAACCTGTTAAAGGTCTTTACACTTTTATCAACAGAACGACATCTGCTTATTGCGGAGCAATGTCAAGCGTGCAGCAGTTCTGAACGCGATTCGTGAAGCGGCAATGTACAGATGGCTGAGAGTCGATTTTGAGTATCTGACTGACAGGTCTGTTGTGCAACATTGCACATCTCCCGATTTCCAGTTAATAACTCAGTGAAATATGCCATACACAAAGGCATACAATTCACCTTTTCTGCTGCAAAGTTACAAATAATCTACTGTGTGCGCAAACAGTTTTTGCTGTTTTTTCGTTAACGTGGTGATTTATTGACTATTATCAACACACATCACCTTTGGCCTTCAACAAGATGGAAGTAGCCCCGATGGTGAACAAAGTACCATCTTCTATCACTCTGCGCTCACGGTCTCCAAGTATCTGATTATCCACAAATGTACCTGTATAGCTCGGACCGTCACGTAACACATACTTCAGTTTTCCGTTCTTTCCCCTTGATACATTTATGACACAATGGTTCATATCTATAGACGGGTCGTTAGTCTCTATCGGCGTATTACATTTGGAGCCTTTCATATAACGTCCTATCACATTGTCGCCCATACGCAACGGCAACACCTGCTTGTAGTGAAAGACATTCTCTATAACGACTATCGCCCCTACTCCCTCGTCTGTATTCTCTACTGTAGGATTTTCTTCTTTCTGCCTGTTGCGTAACTTTGACACACCAATGCGTATGCCAAACTCCTTTCCGCAACTGTCACATTGGAACACCAATGACTGGCCAGCCTCATAACGTGTCTCGTCAAACGTTATAAAATTATCACACTTAGGACACCTTACTCTTTTCATAATCTCTGCACCCAAGTGCCGGCAAACGTTTCATTCTTCTTTTTCAACACATCCAAGGCTCTCTCCGCCTCTCTCTCTGAGCCATACGAGCCATAGACCACACGTCTCATGCTACCGTCCTCATACACAGAAGCCTCCTTGTAGCCCGCCCTGTTAAGTCTCTTTACGAAGTCCTCAGCTCCCTTCTTGCTCACACGGCTTGCCAAGATGATGGAGTACTGACCCTTTACTGTCTCTTTTGAGACTTCGCCAGTCTTTTCTGCCTGCACCTTGGTGTCTGCAACCGCTTCTACAGCCGCCTCCTGCCTCACTGTCTTTTCTGTTATATTCACAGTGTCAGCAGGAACACTCGCTGAGCTTGTTGCCTTCATAAAGGTATCTATCCCCTCTCCTATCTTGCTTACCACTTCCTTGCCGGTATCGCCTACAGAGCCTCTTATGACATTGCTGCTCTGACTGCCGCGTCCAACGGTAAGCGAGTTATATGCCAACGGCAACAGGAGAAGAATTAACGAAGCCGCAGCAGCATACCACATTTTCTTATAGCTTACATATATGCCACGCTCTTCTTCCTCATCTTCCAACTCGTCGTCTTCCACATCCTCTGTATCCTCCGCGTCATCCTTGACATCCACGTCCGTCTCACCTGTCACGACACCAGCAGCCGACAACAGTTTTTTCTCCGCGCTGTCCTCTGTGTCCGACGCACCATCAGCGTCTGCAACGCCATTAACAGCATCCATGATATATGAAGTGAAACCATAGAGACCTGGTGAGACAAGTCCAGCCACACAAGGCCCAAAATCGTAATAGCCCTCTGCAGTCTTGCTCACCGTACCTATTCCGCGGAACTTATATTCTCCCTCTATCTCAATCTGTTGCTTTATCTCCTCCACCTCATTTTCTATCTTGCGAAGCGCCTCAGGATAACTAAGGTCATAAGCCTCAGCGTAAGACTGCACCAACAGAGAGTCGTTCAATACCAACTGGCTATTGAAACCCAACACACGCTGCGGCGGATAGAACGTCTTTTCCTCCATATCATACTCCGCAACCTTATGATGCGCCACAAATCCGCCAAAACCCGGAACTATGACGCAATCATTGCTGAGTAATAATATTTCTATATGTCGAGATAGTTCATTCATCACCGCAAAGTTAATCATTTTATTTCATTCAGACAAATAAAACCATTTTTTAACATAAAAAAACTTTATAATGCATCTACTTTCAACAAAAAGTCGTAACTTTGTATTATTAAAAAGGTGCAGACGTTTCTGCAACAAGGATGTCTGTTACCATATATTAATTGTTAACACAATGAAAAACAACATCTTACACACTCTTACCTTTATAACAATCCTCTTGTGCACACTACTTTCTGCGTGCACATCCAAAGACAAGGGAACACCCGTTGTCAACGAGGACAAGGCTGCCAAGCAGAAGATGCAGGGCACGTGGGTCAACGAGATTGAAGGAGATGCTGTATTCTCCGTCAAGGGAGATACCTTATTCTACAATGACTCACTAAATGCCCCAGTGGCTTTCTATGTACGCAACGACTCGCTCATCATAGCCAGCCACAAGGAGGTGAGGTATCTCATAACCCGTCTGAACTCCACCCAGCTGTACTTCATCAACAGCAACGGTGACGAGGTGATGCTGCAGAAGAGTTCCGAATCTCCGGCCGTCGCCAAAGGAGAGTACAAGGGAATAATTGACATCAACCAAGGCAGGAAGATTAAGAACGACACAGTGGTGATGTGGAACGACAAAAGGTTTCATGCCTATACACAAGTAAACCCCACATCATACAAGGTGTATCAGCAGACAGTGAACGATGACGGCATGACCGTCGAGAACATCTTCTATGACAACATCGTTTTCATAGCACTCTATGACGGCAGCAAGAGAATCTACGGCAAGAACATTCAGAAGAAAGACTTCGCCTCGTTGGTTCCGCAGGCCTATCTGGAGAGCGCCATCCTGTCTGACATAACGATACAGGGAGCCACAAAAGACGGTGTGCGATTCGTCGCCATACTGGTGCGTCCAGACTCTTACACCAACTATCGTGTCAACATTGACATCACTCCTGATGGCAAAAGAAAACTGAGTATCTAAGAAAATCAAAAGACAATGGATTTCAAATATAATGACGAGCGTTTTGCCGACATACAGATGCTGAGGTATCAGCTACCTGACTTTGAATCTCTCACGGCAAGACAAAAAGCATACATATACTATCTCTCTGAGGCTACACTCTGGGGACGTGACATAACATTCGACCAAAACGGCTGCTACAACCTCTTGATACGAAAGACTCTGGAGGCTATACTATGCACATACGGTAAGAAGACAGAGGAAGGTTATGACACCTCTGACATCAAGCCTGAACTGATAGAGTATCTCAAGCGCGTGTGGTTCTCCAACGGCATATACCACCACTACGGTTGCGAGAAGTTCGAGCCGGGATTCACACAGGAATACTTCGAGCAGTTGGTACGCGGCATCCCTGCGGACAAACTGCCTATGGCTGCCGACGAACTCCTGGGCGCCATCTGTCCTGTAATATTCAACCCCGACATATTACCTAAGCGGGTTAACAAGGCAAGCGGAGAGGACCTCGTAAAGACTTCCGCATGTAATTTCTACCAAGGCGTGACGCAGCAAGAGGCGGAGGAGTACTACAAGGCACTGAAAAGCCAGGCTGGTTCACAACCGCCGTCCTTCGGACTGAACTCCACCCTCGTAAAGAAAGACGGCAAGCTCACCGAGGATGTGTGGCGCATAGGTGGGAAATACAGTAAGATCATTGAGAAAATCATTGAGAACCTGACAAAGGCGAAGCAATATGCGGAGAACGACAGGCAGAAGAAGATAATATCACTTCTCGTTGACTATTACACCACCGGCGACCTGCACACCTTTGATGAATACTCCATAGAATGGCTGAAGGAGACCGATGGCAGGATTGACTTCATAAACGGTTTCATTGAGGTGTATGGAGACCCTCTGGGATACAAGGCCACATGGGAGGGCATAGTGGAATACCGTGACCTCGAGGCAAGTAAACGTACGCAGACAATATCCAATAACGCACAGTGGTTTGAAGACCATTCACCTGTTGACCCTCGTTTCCGCAAGCCGAAAGTAAAGGGTGTGGTGGCTAATGCCATCTGCGCTGCAATGATCGGCGGTGAGGAGTACCCTTCCACTGCCATAGGCATCAATCTGCCTAACGCTGACTGGATACGTGCGGAGCACGGTTCCAAGAGCATCACGATAACCAACTTCACCTCTGCCTATAACAAGGCAGCCAAAGGAAACGGTTTCCTCGAGGAGTTTGCCATTGACGCTGACATCGTAGCGATGATAAGGAAATACGGCGATGTATGCGATGACCTGCATACCGACCTGCATGAATGTCTCGGTCACGGCAGCGGACAGTTGTTGCCGGGCACCGACCCTGACGCGCTGAAGGCCTACGGCAACACTATTGAGGAGGCAAGAGCCGATTTGTTCGGATTGTATTATATTGCAGATGAGAAAATGGTAGAGTTAGGTTTGACGCCAGACATGGAAGCCTACAAGTCTCACTACTACACATACATCATGAACGGCATGATGACACAGACCGTGCGCATCACACTCGGCAACGACATCGAGGAGGCTCACATGCGTAACAGAGCCCTGATTGCCAATTGGTGCTATGCTAACCAGCATCTTGTATCTGCCACGGACGTGATAGAGAAGAAGAAGATTAACGGCAAGACATACATCGCCATTAATGACTATGAGGCTCTGAGAAAACTCTTCGCTACCCTGCTGGCAGAGATACAGCGCATAAAGAGCGAGGGCGACTATGACGCTGCAGAGAAGTTGGTGGAGCAATACGCCGTCAAGATAGACGCAAAGCTGCATGAGGAAGTGCTCACGCGCTATCGCAATCTGAACATTGCGCCATACAAGGGATTTATCAACCCACGCATGACACCCATATATGATGCCGACAATAACATTGCCGATGTCACACTTGACTATACAGAGTCGTTAACCACACAGATGATGAGATATTCCAAGGACTATTCACGATGAAATACGCAGAATACATTCGCGAAATAGAAATAGATTCTCTATGGAGCGGCAGGAAACACATAAAATGGGCTCTTAACCGCCATGTCAACATCCTCTCAGGTGTCAACGGCGTAGGAAAGAGCACAATATTAAATAAGGTGGTGACACCACTGATGACCTCGCATGGCATAACGCAAAACGACAACGGGGTGACATTGTTGCTGTCGCCCGAGGACGCCGATGCCATACGCTTTGACATCATACGCTCTTTTGACCGTCCGCTGATTAACCACGAAATGACGGCAAGACTGGACTTCAAGATAGCCACAGAGCTTGACCTGCAGTTGTTTAACCTGCAGAGACGCTACCTGGACTATCAGGTGAACCTTGGCAACCGCATCATACAGATGTTACAGAGCGGTGCACCCGACGCTGCACAGCAGGCTCAGAAGCTGTCTGACGGCAAACAGAAGTTCTACAAGATTGTTGACAAGTTGTTCTCTGACACCAACAAGCATATCATACGCACAGAGAACGAGATACGCTTTGACCAGATGGGAGAGGTACTCACACCCTACCAGCTGTCAAGCGGAGAGAAGCAGATACTCGTGATATTGCTCACTGTCCTCGTAGAGGATGAGCAGCCATACGTTCTCTTCATGGATGAACCGGAAGTGAGCCTCCACATAGAATGGCAGAAGGTTCTCATCAAGTCCATCATGAACATCAACCCTAACGTACAACTTATTCTTACCACCCACTCGCCGGCTGTCATCATGGACGGATGGACTGACTGCATAACAGAAGTAGGAGAGATAGAAGTAAGACAAAATAGTGAATCTAAATAGATACATAACCTCTGATTATATCAGCGCCGCAAACAAATTGCAAGGGAAGAAGGCCCGCAGACGCATCGTAGCCTATGTAGAGAGTTACGATGATGTCTTTTTTTGGCGTATGGTCTTGTCTCAGTTTGAGAACGAGAAACAATATTTCGAGGTCATGCTCCCGACACAGAGCACACTGAACAAGGGTAAGAGGCAGGCACTGCTCGCATTAATGCGACAAGGGGCAGGAAAAGACATGATAGCCTGTGTTGACGCTGACTATGACTACCTTATTCAAGGTAACACACACCAGTCTGAGTTTATGCTCAACAATCCCTATGTCATTCACACTTACGTCTATGCCATAGAGAATTACCAATGCTATGCACCTTCCCTGCACAACGTCTGTGTCATGGCAACGCTCAATGACCATCTACTGTTCGACTTCAACCAGTTCCTCTCGGAATACAGCCGTGCGCTGTTCCCCCTCTTTGTGTGGAGTATAATGCTATACCGCAAGGGCGAATACCACCATTTCACCATCACCGACTTCAACATTGTCGCAACCATCAAGCACATGCGCATGAGCCAGATGGGCGAGGCGGTTGACAAGGTACGCCACAAGGCTTTTGTCAAGGTTAAGGAATTGCAACGCAAGCTCCCGGGAAGGAAAGAGGAGTATCTGAAGACAAAGGACAGTCTGCTCGCCCTCGGTGTCACCCCTGATACCACATATTTCTATATGCAGGGACATCACCTGTTTGACAACGTGGTGGCTCCCACCATGCAGAGCGTTTGCGACGAGTTGAGAAGAGAGAGGGAACGGGAAATCAAATCCAAGGCTTTGCATTCCCTGCAGATGCAGAATGAGTTGTCTGCTTATACCAAGGCGCAGAGTGACATATCATCCATGTTAAAGAAAAACCAAGGCTATACGCAGTCCGCCCCATACCAACGTATGATTGCCGATATAGACAAGTTATTAAAGCGTGACGAAAAGTAATAAGAACACTGTACTCATATCTATCGGTTGCAACATCAATCGTGACAAACAGATAAAGAAGGTACGCAAGTGCCTTTCCGGGATATTTCCTGACATACATTTCACACGTTCCCTGACATCTCCTGCATGTCCAGGGGATGGCGTGTACTCCAACATGCTGGCGGAACTGAAGACTGAATTACCAGAGCAGGACCTGGTGACACGACTGAAACAACTGGAACAGGAGATGGGCGACAGTGCGGAACAGAGGAAACTCGGGAAAGTAATGATGGACCTTGATATCCTTCGCTACAACAACGATAAACGTCATGAAGACGACTGGGAGCGTCACTATATAAAAAGATTATTGAGATACACCATGCGTGTTGTTGTCATCCTTATAGCCGTTGCTTTCTCACACAGTTTCTCCTACGCATCCTCTTTTCAAGAGCAAAACAAGACATCAGATGCCGACCTTCTCGGCAAAGCCATAGAATACTATCAGGGGGGCAAATACCATGAGAGCATCCTCGCATTTGAACGGCTCAACAGCAGGTACAAGCTCAACGCCCGCTTCATAGCATACCTCGGCATGAGTTATTTCAAGGAAAACCAATACGAGGAAGCTGCCAAGTACCTGAAGGCATCGCTCCCTGAGCTGGAGGCTTACTCACCGTATGAGCGCGCCGTATATACCTATTCATGTGCAGAGAGTTTTTTCTATATGGAGAAATACCATGAGGCCATAACCTATTACAACATGGCACTTCCGCTGACCAACGGCAACAACCGTGCGGACATTCTCTTCCACAACGCTTTCGCACACTATCTCACTGAAGGGGTAACAGATACCGTAAAACAACTCTTCAGCGATGCGCTGCAGACATACAAAGACAACACCGCCACTGCCACCCAGCAACAGGCGGCACGCCTCAAGCAAACGGAGAACATGCTCCGCGCCATGCAACACGCTGAACCCTAACATTTCTCCCTTCATTTTTTACGTAGACTTACCATCTGTTCTCTATGACGTTTTACATTTGAAAATACATAAATCACACACTTTTATATATTTCAAAATGCAAAAAACTACCTGATATTTGCATATTCAAATATAAATATTTGGCTTTTCGCCCTGTTTTTCGTAACTTTGCAGATTGTAACATAAAACTGTAACGAAAACAAAAACAAAAAAATATATAACAGATGACAGCAAAAGAAATACGCGAGTCTTTCAAGAAATTCTTTGAGAGCAAAGAGCACCTTATCGTGCCATCCGCACCTATGGTGGTGAAGGATGATCCTACGCTGATGTTTACTAACGCTGGCATGAACCAGTTTAAGGATATCATACTGGGTAATGCCACACCTAAGTGTCGCCGACAGGCTGACACGCAGAAGTGTCTGCGTGTCTCAGGCAAGCATAACGACCTTGAGGAGGTAGGACATGACACCTATCACCACACCATGTTTGAGATGCTTGGCAACTGGTCTTTCGGTGACTACTTCAAGAAGGAGGCTATATCATGGGCGTGGGAGTACATCGTTGACGTACTGAAGATTGACCCTAAAGACCTCTACGCCACTGTGTTTGAGGGTTCGCCTGAGGAGGGTCTGCAGCGCGACGACGAGGCTGCTGCCATCTGGGAACAGTTCCTGCCTAAAGACCATATCATCAATGGTAACAAGCACGACAACTTCTGGGAGATGGGTGACACAGGTCCGTGTGGTCCATGCTCTGAGATACATATTGACAGCCGCTCTGAGGAGGAGAAGGCTAAGACTCCTGGACGCGAGCTGGTAAACAAAGACCATCCACAGGTCATCGAGATATGGAACCTCGTGTTCATGCAGTATAACCGTAAGGCTGACGGTTCTCTTGAGGGACTGCCTGCAAAGGTTATTGACACTGGTATGGGCTTTGAGCGACTTGTTCGCACCCTGCAGGGTAAGACATCAAACTATGACACCGACGTGTTCCAGCCGCTCATCAAGGCTATGGCTGGTATGGCTGGTTGTCAGTATGGTGATGATGAGAAGAAAGACATTGCGCTGCGCGTTATTGTTGACCATGTACGTGCCATAGCATTTGCTATTGCCGACGGTCAGCTGCCATCCAACGCAAAGGCCGGATACGTTATCCGTCGCATACTGCGCCGTGCTGTGCGCTACGGCTATACGTTCCTTGACCAGAAGGAGGCGTTCATCTATAAGCTCATACCAGTATTGGTAGAGGAGATGGGCGACGCTTTCCCTGAGTTGCCAGCACAGCAGAAGCTTATCATGAAGGTAATACAGGAAGAGGAGACTTCTTTCCTGCGCACTTTGGAGAACGGAATCCGTTTGCTTCAGGGTGTGATAGACGACACAAAAGCCGCAGGCAAGTCTGAGATAGCCGGCAAAGAGGCATTCACACTCTTCGACACCTTTGGTTTCCCTCTCGACCTCACTGAGTTGATTTGTCGCGAGCAGGGTATGACCGTCGATGAGAAAGGCTTTGACGTTTGCATGCAAGAGCAAAAGAACCGCGCACGTAACGCCGCCGAGGTAAAGCTGGGCGACTGGGTAATGGTGAAGGACGCTGAGTCAGAGTTCGTAGGCTATGACTACACTGAGTACCCATGTCACATTGTGAAGTACCGTGAGGTGAAGCAGAAGAAAGGCACCGCATACGAGATGATTCTCGACCAGACACCTTTCTATGGCGAGATGGGCGGTGAGGTCGGCGACAGCGGCGTACTCGTCTCAGAGAATGAGGAGATACAGGTCATTGACACAAAGAAAGAGAACGGTGTAGCAATACACATCGTCAACAAGATACCGGCACAGCCAGAGGCTGAGTTCATGGCATGTGTTGACGTGGAGCGTCGTCGTACCATTGAGAGCAACCACACCTGCACCCACCTGCTTGACCAAGCCCTCCGCAAGGTTCTCGGTGAGCACGTGGAGCAGAAAGGCTCACTCGTAACAGCAGAATACCTGCGTTTTGACTTCTCACACTTTGAGAAGGTTACACCTGAGCAGTTGCGCGAGGTAGAGCATATTGTAAATGCCCGCATCCGTGAGAACCTTCCTCTTGAGGAATTCCGCGATACTCCTATCGAGGAGGCTAAGCAGCTCGGTGCCATCGCCCTCTTCGGTGAGAAATATGGCGACAAGGTACGCGTGGTTAAGTTCGGCTCATCCGTTGAATTCTGTGGTGGTTGTCATGCTAAGGCCACAGGTCAGATAGGCATGGTGCGCATCACATCAGAGAGCAGTGTAGCAGCCGGCGTACGCCGTATAGAGGCTGTGACAGGTGCTGCCGTTGAGAAACTCATGGATATGGCTCAAGACCTTCAGACTGACCTTCGCGCCCTCTTCAACAATGCGCCTAACCTGGTGGAGACTATCACACGCGCCATCAGCGAGAACAAGGAACTGCAGGCACAGCTTGACGAGTTCAAGGCCCAGAAGGCCGCACAGTTTAAGGAAGAGCTTGTAAAGAACGCACGTGAGGTAAACGGAGTGAAGGTTGTGGCAGGCGTACTGCCAATAGAGCCACAGAACGCCAAAGACATAGCATTCCAGTTGCGTACACAATTCCCAGAGAATCTCCTGGTAGCCATCGGATGTGCGGTTGGCGGCAAGCCAACACTTACAGTAGCGCTTTCTGATGACCTTGTAAAGGACGGCAAGAATGCCGGACAGATTGTGCGTGAGGCTGGCAAGCTCATCCAAGGTGGTGGCGGCGGTCAGCCACACTTCGCCACAGCAGGTGGTAAGAACGCCGACGGACTAAAGGCTGCCGTTGACAAAGTTATAGAATTAGCACAGTTATAATTTACACATATAACACAAGACAATTAAAGAGCGGTCAGACTACCCAAATAGTCTGACCGTTTTTTTATTTCCTTGTCACAACAAAAATGTCCCCTGAGGGGTTTACACTTACCTCAGGGGACTCGGAATATCAAAGACTACTAACTAAAGTCTTATCTCATTACAAACTTTCTTCCCTTATGCAGATATATTGTTCCCGGACGCAGGTCAGACTTGCGAACACGTGTACCAGACAATGTATAATAAGCATCATCTGTCACAGTCGCCGAAGCTGACTGTACTTCCTGGACAGCAGTTGCCTCCTCTGCTTCCTCTTCTTCCTCTATGAATGAAGCAGCCTTAGCTGAAGCAGAACCAGACTTCACCGTACCATATATCTTTATATTACATATACCATACTGCTTAGTTGTAGCAAGAGAATAGAGATACAACACAAGTGCCTGCGCCGAACTGCTTGCGCTACCACTCAAGGTATAGGTGTATGTAGTGTAGTATGGAGAGACGCTATTACGGCAAGGGGTGATGCCAGATGCGAGCGTAGAACCTCCAAAGAGCACGTCAAGCTTACCGCCGTCAGTACCGAAACGTGTTGCTGTGAACTCTACCTTTGTGGCCTTGAACGTATAGCCGCTGTTAGGAGTAACAGTGAATGAAAGAGCATCGGCACTGTTAGCTGAAGATGCATTGTTATTGCTTACGCTCAACATAGTCTCAGTGAGAGAGCCTGCGGTCTTTGTACCACTTACGGTAAGTCCGCTGCCCTTAGACACTGAAGCTGTCACATATCCACTCAATCCGTTATAGGTAGCACTCTGACTAAGTGTGCCACCACTGTATGTCCACTGTACAGAACCGCTAACCTCTGTTGATGGTTTTGTGAGCACACCATTTATCTTTACACGAGAGAAGGTGTACTGCTTGTTTGTTGCGAGGTTATAGAGGTAAAGCATCAGTGACTGTGCCTGCTCACTTGATGATACAGATACAGTATAGGTGTATGAGCTGTAGCTTGTTGCACGGTTAGGTGTCACAGCCTTAGCCAGTGTAGTGCTTCCCCATGCCACATCAAGAGCACCACCGTCAGTGCCTACACGACTTGCGCTGAATGTAACACTTGTAGGACGGAACTTACATCCGCTTGCAGGTGTAATGATGAAGTTAAACGCATTGGTGCTGTTAGCCGATGTCTGCTTAGATGACACGTTAGCCAGCGAAGCTGTGTGGTCGCTGAGAGCCTTTGTGCCGCTGAGTGAAACTGCTGAGCCTGTGCTGATAGATGCAGTAACATAGCCCTTCCAATCTGATGATATAGTTGCCGACTGGCTTGTGCCGCCGCTGCCGAGGTCCCAGTATACATAACCTTCATAGTCAGATGATGATGACGAAGAAGAGCCTGACGAAGAACTTGACGATGAGTCAACCGCGGTTATAGAACTGTTGGCATTGAATGACGTAGCATAGTCTGGCAGGTAATAGCCGAGATGAGGTGGCTGGTTATAAGCCACGTTCTGCCATGCTATGCCCATACGATATACATGGTCGTGCATGAGTGTCGGCACACGATACGATGTCTCTTCCGTAGTAGAGAAGATATTGAGTGTGCAACTGTCTGATGAGTTCCACATGATAATCTCCTCACGCCAGTCGCCGAAGATATCTGCCTGCAAGCACGGCGTAGCCTTGGTGCTGTTGCAGGTTGAAGAATTGTTGTAGTTAGCCGGTGAGAAAAGTGTTGAGACGCTTGTGCCGTTTGACTTTGTTATCGATGTGTCAAAGAACTGGTCATAGAGGCTGCCGTCCCAGTATATACGGAAGTTTACTGATGTTGACTTTGTTGACAATACGCTGTTGTTTACACAGCTGCGCAACTGGCGGTCATTGCTTGAAGCCATCTGTCCACCGCGTGCACTTGACAGGAAACAGCCAGCTATGCCGCGACCGTTGTCACTGCTACCAGTTGAAGAGTAGAGAATCTTACCTGTTGCGGCATCGTGCAGGTCCCATCCGTATGGGCTCTCCTCATGAACTTGGAACACCTCAAGTCCGCTGCGGTCTGGTGCAAAGTCACTGACATGTATGGCATCGCCATGACCATAACCTGTAGCATAGAGCAGGTTACCGTCATTATCAACAGCACCTGAGCCATAAAGAATCTCATCCTTGCCGTCGCCGTCAACATCGGCTACAGAAAGGTTGTGGTTGCCGTTGCCATAGAGAGTGGCAGAGCCGCTACCCGATGTGCTTGAAGAATATGTTTTGGTAGTGGATGAACCGCTGCTGTTTGTTACGGTAACGCTGGAAGTAGAGGTATGTGCACTCAGCCACTTTGTGCTGATGGTAGAGCCGTTGAACTTCACAGCCCATAGATAGGCGCGTGTATAATATCCACGGCAGAAAACGGCACTTGGTGTAGAACTTGCGCCGTCAAGGTATGCCACACAGGCAAGGTAGCGGTCGCAACGGTTGCCGTAGTTGTCACCCCAGAAAGACTTGGAAGGATGGTCGGCAGCCTCGCCATAACCACCGGCACGGTTTGGGTTATACCACACTGTATGTATAGCGGCACCTGTCTGACCATTGAACACTGTGAGATACTCCGGACCTGACAATATATATCCACTGCTGTTGCGATAGTTTGTCTGACTTGCGTTCTTGATGTTGCTGTCAGTAGCCGCTGCCGTAACATAGTTGCCCTTGCCATCCTTACTGAGCGGAGCAGTCTTACACATCAGTTCTGCCTTGCCATCGCCGTCAAAGTCATATACAAGGAACTGTGTATAGTGGGCACCGGCACGGATGTTATAGCCAAGGTCGATGCGCCACAACCTCGTACCAGTAAACTCATAGCAGTCTATATATACGGCATCAGTCTTACCGCTCTGGCTGTTGTCCTTAGAGGTTGAAGGGTCCCATTTCACGATAAGCTCATACTCACCGTCGCCGTCCACGTCTGCCACGCTGCAGTCATTAGGAGAGTAACCAGCCTTCGGACGGCTTAGTTTCAAAGTCTTGTAGATGTTAGACCAAGGAGTAACAGCGTCCGTAGTCTCGGTGATGATGCCATTGACACGCTTTGCCACCTGATACTTGCTGCTTGAGGAGCCGCCTGTATCAAGATAGCTTGTCACATTCTTCAGATTCTTTGCAATTGTGGTGCCGTTACGAATTACGTCAAACGTAGTCGTACTGGCATTGTCGGTGCCGAGCAGTCGCCAACTGACGAACTCTCCGCTACCACTGTTTGATGGGATTACTACTAAGCCTCGCGAGAGATTTTCCATTTGCGAGGTAGGTGTTGTCTGTGCCTGCACATGAATACCCATGCAGAAAAGGCACGACATTACTAATACCTTTAACGCTTTCATTTGTTTGGTGGGTTAGTTGAAAATAAATTAGTAAATAAATATATGAATACAAGTAATATGTCTATAGAAAGCTCGCTACAAAGTTACTTTTTTATTTCCAAACAAGTAACTTTGCAGCGTTAAAAAATCCTAAAGTCCTGAAATTCATCTATCTAACCCACTCTGTATCTTCTCGAAACTCTCTTCCATCATCCTCCGTACATTCTCTTCTCCCCTCGCCTCCGGGTATATCGGCTCATGTATGGTAAGCCTCAGCGGATGCCAGTGTATGAAGCTTCCGTCACGTTGTGGCGGCAGTATGTCATACGAGCCGTTGATAGTCATCGGCACTATGGGCAACTGCAGTTCATCAGCCAAGGCGAAAGCGCCCTTCTTGAAACGGTTCAGCTGTCCAGTCTTTGTACGCGAGCCCTCGGGGAACACCATCAGCGAGGCGCCGTCCTGCAACACCTTCTCTGCATGGCGGTATGTGGCACGCACTGCTCCGGGATTACCTTTGTCCACATATATATAACCAGCTTTACGGCAGGCTATACCAAGGAAAGGTATCTTCTCAAGTGAGCGTTTCAGCATCCAGCGTATCTCCATACCGAGAAATCCACATACGAGGAAAATATCATACGCGCCCTGATGGTTGGCCACGAAGACATAAGATGTTCCCTTGTCTATATTCTCCCTACCCTCCACAGTGACAGGTATCAGCGATGCCCATATTATAATGCGCGCCCACCAGCGTGAGGCAAACGAGCCCCACCAGTCACCGTGCTTACCCGTCAACGGACACATCACAGCCATCGTGGTACCAGCCCATACACTCATAATGCAGATGACGGGACATAGCACCACAACCTGGTACACCTTATATATACTATCTAAAAGCCACCTGCTCACCATGCACCTCTCCATTAAAGCAGCCGTTGTCATATACCAACCTGCCATCAACCATAGTCTGGCATACCTGCCAGTTAAACCGTCTGCCTTCCATCGGGCTCCATCCACACTTACTCTGTATGACATCCTTAGTCAGCGTCCACGGTGTATCACTCCTGCGCACCACGGCGACATCCGCCTTATACCCCTTACGCAGGAATCCACGCTCACGCACAGAAAACAGCCTTGCCTGGTTATGGCACATCAGGTCAACAACCCTCTCTATACCCAGTACCTTCTCGTCAACTAACGACAACATACTTATCAGCGAGAACTGCACCATCGGCATTCCCGACATGGCACGTGCTGCCCCACCCTGCTTTTCTTCCAGAGCATGTGGTGCATGGTCTGTAGATACCGTAAGTATAGCGTTGCTGGCAGCAGTCAGCGCGCGACGCAGTGCCTCCCTGTCTTTCGTCATCTTCACCGCAGGGTTACACTTTATCAGTGCACCGAGAATGTCATAGTCCGGAGCAGAGAACATCAGGTGCGCCACAGTGGCCTCACCAGTGATATTGTCACCAAGCAGAGCCAGTTCCTTCTCTGTTGTAACATGCGCTATATGAAACTGTGTGCCATGCTTACGCGCCAGCCTTACACCCAGCTCGGAAGACTTCACACACGCCTCCTCACTCCTTATCAATGGATGTAGCTGTATATCGGGGTCTTCTTTTCCCGTCAAATGCTTATAGTACGCCATATTGGCGTTGATAGTCTCCGTATCCTCACAATGTGCCATCAGCGGCAGCCCCATCTCCTTAGCCAAGGCAAACACCTCATCAAGAGCCTGCTCCTTATCCACGAGCATATTACCCGTTGACGACCCCATAAAGAGTTTGATGCCCGGTACCTCATGCACATTAAGGCGTCGCAGCTCATCTATATTATCATTGGTAGCCCCAGGGAAGAAAGCATAGTTCACGTGCATCTTCTCCCTGGCTACAGCCATCTTCTCTGCCAATGCGGCGAGTGTCGTTGTCTGCGGCTTAGTGTTAGGCATATCAAACACCGTGGTCACACCACCGTATGCCGCAGCGCGGCTCTCTGTCTCCATATCTGCCTTATGCGTCAGTCCCGGCTCACGGAAATGCACATGCGAGTCTATCACTCCCGGCAACACATACGCATCCTCGGCATCAATTATAACATCAAAGGAATTGGCACACTGGGTGTCAATTCCTCCTTGTATGATATCTTCTATTCTGTCGTCAACGATAAGGACATCAGCCTTAACAACATGTCCCTCATTAACCAGCGTTCCTTTTCTTATCAGTGTCTTCATTACAATTTACTCTACAGGTTTAGCCATTTCGTTTGGAGTAGGCGGACCGTCAAATCTTCCATCCGCATTCTGTGGCAACATCGGCGGTTGCTGAGGTTGCTGAGGCACCTCTGCCACTCCCGTCATGATGTCCTGATTCTGCTTTGCCAACTGCATATACTCCTTCACATACGGTGAGTTCTTGAAGTTCTCCGATGCTTTGGTCATCAGTGCCTCTATCCATGGTGTCAACACAGGATACTGGTATCCGCTTGTTGCTATCTGGAAGACATAAGGACCAAGGCAGTTGTCAAAGTTATCGGCTATGAAAGCTGAGAGCATCCTATCCTCCTGCATCACCAGTTTGTTATGTATACTCTCCAGACGCTGGTTCACCACGTCCATATCCTCACCGTTCATTATCGCCTGACTCTGTTGGTGTGTCAGGTCATCAAACTGCGCCATCAGCGTCTCATATCTCTTGTTGAAAGCAGAGAGGGTATCGTTAAGCGGTGTGCCCTTACACTGCAGGCGCTGCTCATTCAGTTCCACCGTCACATCACCGTCCTCAAGTACCAGAGGCATAATAGGTGAATCATCGATACACAGTGTCACAACCTGCACAGAGTCGAGCGTACCCGAGAACGTAAACTTCCCGTGCACCACCTCACAAGAGTCTATATTACACAACTCGTCATTGACTATTCCCTTCAGATACAACATGTGTCCGTCCATGTTCTGCAAACTGGACGTACCCGTAACGTTATACTTTGTACATGAAGTAATAAGCATTAACGAGAAGATACTTATTATAGTGTAGTATTTTTTCATAATATTGTTTTTGCACTGCAAAAGTAAGAATAAATACTGAACTGATAAATTTTTTTAGTTCTTATTAATTAAACTGAATACGGATTAAGATTTTTTTAATATCTGCACCGTTTCCTTTATGATTTGTAAACAAAAAGAAACACCGCGGACGCCATATCCACGGTGTTTCTCTATACTTTTCACATTACTCTTTACTCTTTACTCTTTACTCCTTACTCTTTACTCTTTATACTTTACCCTCTTCCCTCCTCTCTCTTTTTCAGTTCGCTCGCTATTCTGTGTGTGGTATACATCTGGAGTATGGCGGCTATGAGCAGTGCTACCACCCAGTTGTTATATACATAGTGTACCCATCCGTTATAACCGTCTATCGTGGTAGCCACGTATGGGAACAATATCTGGAAGTTGCTCTCCACCATCAGCAGTGCGGCGAGGATAAAGCACACATTCCCTATAATCATTATCTGCCTCAACCTGCGCAACGTCATGTCATTACCATTATACGTCTGCATCATCTGCATCAGGGCGAAAGTCACCGCACCCACAGCAAACACTATCGTACATACTTTCACGAACGTGAGTCCCATGCTACCACCGAAAATCACTCCTCCCACACCGAGCACCATCATCAGTGCCCCAACAGCCAACAGTCCTGACTGCTGTCTTGTCAAGGTTCTGAACCCACTCTGTCCTGGCTCAATCTCGTTACAATCCATTTTATATTCTAATGCTTTATAGTCCATTGTAATTATCCCATCTCCATTTTAGATATTCACGATTAACATGATCAGGAATAAATATTCTATGAGGTATTGTATTTCCATATGACAGTCTGGCCTTGTTACTCAAAAACACCTCCCCTACATCTGATATTCTCAGATGACCAGCATCAAACAAATAATGTATATCCATACGCATCATAAAACCATTATCAACCGTATCTGCACCATGATATTGGTAAGGCTTTATATGCGCCGCCTCTAGTACCTCTGGCATATCTACATCTGTAATTACACATCTGCCATATGCAGCAAGCACACTACGTCGGAAACGTGCCTGATTAGGTCTGCTTGCACTACGCGAAGTTTGTCTTTCGACAATTTTTCTCTCAGCATCAGTCACTATATCTTCTGATATTGTAGTAACAGATTTCAAGATAGCTTCTATTTCTGAATCAAGACCGTAATTATAAGAAAATCTCTCAGTATCACGACTTTTACCTTCTTCCATCCTATTCAAATATCCATAATAAGAAAGGAAAAGCAGAAACTCTCTTGCAATTCTCTTATCATTAGATGCTGGACAACAATCAGGCCATTTTGTTAAATCTAATTCGCTATTGCGGTATAAATTAATAGCTTCTACATATTCCTTGATAGTCCTTCCTGGATTCGCTGACATGGGAATCACAATCCTTGTCAACTCCTCATTTGTGATATATGCGTTTTCTATTGTTGCTCCTCCCGCACCAAGCTCACGTACCAATAGTAACAACAATTTCAAAGGATACAGTCTGACTCCCGCTTTTTTCCATCGCTCACATTCCTCAACTGTCTGTGTGTTACGATTTGGCAGTTGGAAGCTTATTATAGTATACGCAGAGAACTCCGTTTGGGACACATCATGATTAGCAACTTTCCGACCAAAGTCTGTGAGCTCTATCATACCATTTTTACTATAAGGAGATATCAGATTAAGAGCACGCCAATATTGTCCAGAATTGCGGATCAAATTACGCTCTCCTATTCTATCCCTTATATTCACATTTACACCTGTACCTTCCAAATCATCAGCCAGACCGACAAGTTCTTTTGCGAATTCACTGGAACTATATTTGAAACGTCCTTCCAATTTTGCCATCCGGAACAAAACTCCAAGCAATACCACAGGATCATTCAATCCTTCTGTACATTGCAGACTTGCCCACTTCCATTTGAAACCCTCAAACGGTACTGAAGGTATTTCTTTAATATTCATCTTTTAGGGGTGTATAAATTAAATTGGTTAGCTATATGAAATGCGAGTTGTACTGGCACAGCATTGCCTATCTGTCTATATACAGAGGAGTTCGTTCCATGAAAAAAATAATTCTCCGGGAAACTCTGTACCGTAGCAAGTTCGCGGCACGTCATTCTACGTCTTCCATTAGGATGCGGCAATATGACAACACCACCACGATTATCTCCTCTTGCTGTAACCGTTGGTGCGGGTTTCAACGGATCAAGTAATCTGTGGCCAATATAACCATTTATATTCAGTTTGTATTTTGAATAGGTGTGGTTAATAACATCATTATATTCATCAGGATCTGGAAATACTGAAAGCGCTTCACCAATAGCCACCCATTTCCTTTTTCCATCTGTTCCGTCCTTAGAATGTGTTGGTTCTGGATAAACATACTCAAATTCCACATCTTCCCTTACACCGACAATAATAACTCTCTGTCTGGTCTGCGGAACTCCATAGTCTGCGGCATTCAGCAATTTATACTTTACTTTATAGCCCAAATTTGAAAAATCTCTCATTATCATCTTGAACACACCACCTTTACCAAGCGACAATATACCCTTCACATTTTCAGCAACAAAAAACATAGGACGCTTGTCGTTTATAACACGAATCAATTCCTTGTACAACGTGTTTCTTTCATCGGATGTATTCCGTTTGACGTTCGCCACAGAAAACCCTTGACAGGGGAAACCTCCTATAACGATATCACAGTCTGGTATTTCCTCGGACAGTATGTCCCTAATATCACGCTCAACAATATGACCACCGATATTATGCTTATATGTCTTAACCGCATCAGCATACAAATCATTCGCCCACACAATCTCATGTCCAGCTCTAATAAAACCTAAATCCAGGCCACCGGCCCCACTAAACAATGATACCACTTTCATACTAACCAGCACTCTCTAACCTTTTTAATTCCTGTCCCAACATACGAGCAAACAAAACTGGAACAGCGTTACCAATTTGACGATAACAACTTCCCATACCACCTATAAAAATGAAATCTCTCGGAAAAGTCTGAACCACGGCACTTTCTCTGATAGTTAGACGCCGTTCACCATTATAATGCGGTATTGCACAAACTCCCCCCTTTCCATTTCCTCTTGCGAGAATCGTAGGTGACGGTTTATCGGGATTAGTAACCCGGTGTGCCGTAAAATTTCGTGCTACAAATTTATATTTTGAACCATAATTATTTGGATCTTTTTCAGTATTACCCGCCTCAGGCAAATCACCAATAGCCTCCCTAATTGAAACCCATCTAGGAAGAATTCCTTTACTTGAATTCGTCGGTTGAGGAAAACGGAATTTCATTTTACTGGAAACATCTCTTCTCTGGCCAATAAAAATAACCCTTTCCCGATGTTGTGGGACTCCATAATCGGCCATATTTACATTATGAATCTCTACGATATAGCCTGCTTCCTCAAAATCTTGCACGATTTGCCTTACAATACTTCCACCACCAAGGCTTAGGATTCCCTTTACATTTTCTGCGACAAAAAATTTCGGTTGCTTTTGAACTACAACATTATAAAAGAACTTATAAAGGACATTGCGCTCGTCATTAACATCACGACGCGTATTTGCCATAGAAAAACCTTGACAGGGAAAACCTCCGACCACCACATCCGAATCAGGTATCTGACTGATAGGTATATTCCGAATATCCCCACACACAATGCGGCTACTTATGTTGTGTTTGTAAGTTGACACTGCATCAACATCGACATCATTTGCCCATACAATATTATTGCCAGCTTGAATCAGGCCAAGATCAAGCCCTCCTGCTCCACTGAATAATGATACAATGTCCATATTTACTAGTTTTACTAAAATAAGTTTCACAACACCCGAGTGCGTTAAAGCAAACACACTAATTTACCGACCATATATACTTAAGAAGTTTTCTTCTACACGCCAATATCATTGACTGCTACAGGATGAATCAGAAGATAAAGTATTCTCCCTTGCCTATCTTCCTTGTCAATATAATTCCCTGATCTGTTTATTGATATACCGTTCTCTTGTCAACCACCCTGACGGCCTTGCCCTCGCTTACAGGCAGCGTACCCTTAGGCACGAGCTTGACAATCGGAGTAAGCAGTATCTCGTCTTTCAAGGCACGCGTTACATCTTTCTGCAACTTAGCGAGAAGTGGGTAGTCGTCGATGAACTGGTCTTCCAACTCTACCTCTACGGTCATATTGTCGTTGTTCTCGTCTGTGGTGAGAGTGATAAGGTAGTTGCTTGCCAGTTCCTTGTACTGCATCAGTATCTTCTCTATCTGTATCGGGAAAATGTTGACACCCCTCAGTACCATCATATCGTCAGAGCGTCCCTTCATACGGTCGAGGCGCACATGGTTACGGCCGCACTTACAAGTGCGTCCGAGCACACGGGTAAGGTCACGCGTGCGATAGCGCAGCAGCGGCATAGCCTCACGGTTGATGCTGGTGAGCACCAGCTCGCCTATCTCGCCGTCAGGCACAGGCTCAAGGGTCTCAGGATTAACTATCTCAACGATGTAATAGTCCTCCCAGAAGTGCAGACCGTTCTGCTCCTTACACTCAAAGCCCACACCAGGACCGCACATCTCACTCATGCCAAAAGAGTTATACGCCTTAACACCCAGCATCTGCTCGATACGCTTGCGCTGCTCCTCTGAGTGAGGCTCCGCACCAATGGCGAGAACCTTCAGCTTGGTATCCTTGCGTGGATCCACGCCCGTCTCCTGCATCACCTCGTAGAGGCGTGTCACGTATGACGGCACAGCGTGAACGGCGGTAGTGCCGAAATCCTTCATGAACTTTATCTGACGCAAAGAGTTGCCTGCCGCAGCCGGTATGGTGAGCATACCGAGACGCTCCGCACCATACTGGAAACCCAGTCCACCGGTGAACATTCCGTAGCCTGATGAGTTCTGGAACACATCGTTAGGACGCAATCCCACCATCCAAAGGTTACGCGCCACCTGGTTAGCCCATTCGTCAAGGTCTTTCTGCGTATGCAGTATGACAGTAGGATTACCTGTGGTGCCTGATGACGAGTGCAGCCTGACACACTCCGTAAGCGGTACAGACGCCAGTCCGAACGGATAGTTCTCGCGCAGGTCTTGCTTGGTGGTGAACGGTATGCGGCGAATGTCACTTACCTTTGTTATGCTCTCTGGTGTCACCCCAGCCTCCTCAAGGCGCTTCTTATAGACAGGATTATTCATGCAGTGAGCCACCGTAGCCTTAAGGCGCTCCACCTGCAACTTCTCTATCTCCTCACGGGACATGGTCTCTAACTCCGGATCAAGATATTCTGACTTCCAGTCAGGCAGTTCTCTTCTGTACATTTTATTATTGAATATTGCTTATGGTATCGGGGGGCGTGCCCCTCGCTTTTTTGGTTAATCAAACGCAAAGGTAGTAATTTTTTTGTATAGCACAAAATTTATGTCTATTAAATAATGATAACTTTCGCACGGTACACAAAAGCAAAGAATATGACATTTTGCTAACTATTTATTGATTTTACTGACACTCTGATTTTCCATGACACAGAATGCTTGGCGAATTTACAAAGAAACCGACAACAGGGCAAAAAAGCACCCACTTTTTACGAATTTTACACACACTTAAAAATCAATAAGTTACAAAAATACCGTCAAACCTTCCATTAGCATAACGACACAAAAAGCACCATAAAAGCATAGCTTTCACAGTGTAAAAGCTATGCTTTCAGGATATGAAAGCTATCGAATCACACCGTAAAGTGATAGCTTTCGCAACAAAAAACGTCACCAACAGGAATTTTTGTGGCGACTTACAGACATCTGACACCAAATCATTCTCCAGATTAAACTTACAGGCCGCAAGTCAGAAAATATCACAATGAAAGAAAAACACGGATTATCATGACACTTTGTCAACCAGATGCTATATGGCACACAGAAAAAAAAGGTTTCAAACTTGTGTATTATAGATTTTTTTTATAATTTTGTATCGTATAATATCCTTAAACGAAGAAAAAAAACATAAGCGAAGAAAAACCATCCAAAATGGACAACAGATATATGCTGCGCGGCGTAAGTGCCGCCAAAGAAGACGTACACAACGCCATCAAGAACATTGACAAGGGTATCTATCCACAGGCTTTCTGCAAGATTATACCTGACATTCTCGGTGGTGATGAGGAGTATTGTAACATCATGCATGCTGACGGTGCAGGCACAAAGTCAAGCCTCGCCTACATGTATTGGAAAGAGACCGGCGACCTGTCTGTATGGAAAGGCATAGCACAGGACGCCCTCATCATGAACACCGACGACCTGCTCTGCGTGGGCGCGGTGGACAACATTCTCGTAAGCTCTACCATCGGCAGAAACAAGATGCTGGTACCGGGCGAGGTTATCAGCGCCATCATCAACGGCACTGACGAGTTGCTGAGCGAGATGCGCGAGATGGGTGTCGGCATCTATGCCACCGGCGGCGAGACAGCTGACGTGGGCGACCTGACACGCACCATCATCGTTGACTCTACCGTAACCTGCCGCATGAAGCGCAGCGACGTGATAGACAACGCCAACATACGTCCGGGCGACGTGATTGTGGGGTTGGCAAGTTTCGGACAGGCTACATACGAGAAGGAGTACAACGGCGGCATGGGCAGCAACGGACTGACATCTGCACGCCACGACGTGTTCGCAAAGTACTACGCCGAGAAATACCCTGAGAGCTATGACCATGCAGTGCCTGAGGAACTGGTATATTCTGGCGGCTGCCGCTTTGAGGACAAAGTAGAGGGTGCTCCGGTGAACGCCGGCAAGCTGGTACTGTCGCCGACACGTACCTATGCACCTGTCATCAAGCGCATACTTGACGAGATGCGCCCTGAGATACACGGTATGGTACACTGCACCGGCGGTGCACAGACAAAAGTGCTGCACTTCGTCAACGACAACTGCCGCGTGATAAAGGACAATATGTTCCCTGTGCCACCACTGTTCAAGCTGATACACGACCAGAGCGGCACTGACTGGAAGGAGATGTACAAGGTGTTCAACATGGGACACCGTATGGAGATATACGTTAGTCCTGAGCAGGCGGAGAAGGTTATCGAGATAAGCAAGAGCTTCAACATCGACGCACAGGTGATAGGACGCATAGAGGAGGGACAGAAGTCGCTGACAATAAAGAGCGAGCATGGTGTATTTGAATATTAACAAGTTATGAATTATAAGTTATGAGTTATGAGTGTCCTGAAATTCAAAAACTGAGTATAAAGCCACGACTTGCAGGTCGCAACTCATAATTCACAACTCAAAACTCACAACTCAAAAGATGAATAGCATATTACAGAAGCTTGACGGACTGGAGGCTCGCTACGAGGAGGTGACGACACTTATCACCGACCCCTCAGTGATAGCCGACCAACAGCGTTTCGTCAAGTTGACAAGGGAATACAAGGACCTGGGTGACATCATGGCGATACGCAAACGCTATATAAGTTGCCTGGAGGCCATAAAAGAGGCCAAGGACCTGCTGATAAACGAGACAGACCCTGAGATAAAGGAGATGGCGCGCGAGCAGCTCAGCGAGAATGAGGCTGCGCTGCCCGGACTGGAGGAGGAGGTGAAGATAGCCCTCGTGCCGAAGGACCCGGAGGATGCCAAGAACGTGCAGATGGAGATACGCGCCGGCACAGGTGGTGACGAGGCTTGTCTCTTCGCAGGCGACCTCTTCAATATGTATAAGCGTTTCTGCGACTCCAAGGGATGGTCCCTGAGCGTCACCGACGCCAACGAAGGCGCCGTGGGCGGCTTCAAGGAGATAGACTTCGCCGTGAGCGGCGACGGTGTGTATGGCATACTGAAATATGAGTCTGGCGTGCACCGCGTACAGCGTGTGCCAGTGACAGAGTCAAACGGCAGAATGCAGACATCAGCCGCAACCGTGGCTGTATTGCCTGAGGCTGAGCCTTTCGACGTGCAAATCAACGAGGGCGAGATAAAGTGGGACACCTTCCGCTCTTCTGGTGCCGGCGGTCAGAACGTGAACAAGGTGGAGTCTGGTGTGCGCGCACGCTATATGTGGAAGAACCCTAACACTGGCGAAACAGAGGAGATACTGATAGAGTGTACTGAGACACGTGACCAACCAAAGAATAAGGAACGTGCGCTCTCGCGCTTGCGTACATATATATATGACCGCGAGCACCAGAAGTACATGGACGACATAGCAAGCCGCAGAAAGACCCTCGTCTCAACCGGCGACCGCTCTGCAAAGATTCGCACCTACAACTTCCCACAGGGACGCGTGACCGACCACCGCATTGGTTTCACCACGCATGACCTCAGCGGTTTCCTCGGAGGCGACATTCAGCAGATGATTGACGCACTCACCGTGGCTGAGAACGCAGAGAAGATGAAGGAGGCGGAACTGTAGGGCAGTTCACAGTTCATAACTAATAATTAATAATTAATAATTAATCTCCACTCCCCCTAACTCACGCTCCCTCCCTCACAGGGTTGCCCTCCCCCGCGAAACGGGGGAGAAGCGAAGCGGAGGGGGTGTAAAGACCATTGAGGGTTGGGGTGGGTCTAACAACACTTGAGTATCCATCATGACAAGACAGGAACTTATACAAAATATATTCAACAAGAAGTCATTCCTCTGTGTAGGACTTGACGTTGACCTCGCCAAGGTGCCTCAGCACCTGCTGAAAGAGGAGGACCCTATATTCGCTTTCAACAAGCAGATAATAGACGCTACAGCTGACTACTGCGTGGCATACAAGCCAAACCTCGCCTTCTATGAGGCGTATGGTGTGAAAGGCTTGGCGGCGTTTGAAAAGACAGTAAGCTACATACAGCAGAACTACCCAGACCAGTTTATCATCGCTGATGCTAAACGCGGCGACATAGGCAACACGTCAAAGATGTATGCAAAGACTTTCTTCGGTGAGTATAAGGTGGACGCCCTGACCGTAGCACCATATATGGGTGAGGACAGCGTAGTGCCCTTCCTTACATACGAGGCAGAGAAGACTCCATGGGTGATACTGTTGGCACTGACATCAAACAAGGGTTCGTTTGATTTCCAGCAGACCACCAACCAGGAGGGCAACCGTCTGTTTGAGCAGGTGATAATGAAGAGTCAGGAATGGGGTACCCCGGACAACCTGATGTATGTAGTGGGAGCCACACGCGGCGAGATGTTCAAGGACATACGCAAGGTGGCACCAGAGCATTTCCTACTCGTACCGGGTGTAGGAGCACAAGGCGGCTCACTTGAGGAGGTATGCCGCTATGGCATGACAAAAGACTGCGGACTGCTCGTAAACTCAAGCCGCGGCATCATCTTCGCAGACAATACCGAGAAATTTGCAGAAGTGGCTGGTGAGAAGGCTAAGGAACTGCAGCAGCAGATGGAGAAGGAGCTGAACAAAATAATTAATAACTAATAAGGAGACGGTTAATAACACTCAGGAACATTAATTATTGATTATTTAACAATAAACAAAAACAAAGATGGAATTTACCGCCGAACAAATAGCGCAACTGATACAAGGACGAATAGAGGGTGACAGTCAGGCTAAAATAACCTCATTCGCAAAGATTGAAGAGGGCAAGCCTGGCGCTATATCATTTCTCTCAAACCAGAAGTATCTGAACTACTTATACGAGACTGAGTCAAGCGTAGTGCTCGTTGATGAGAGCCTGCAGCTGGAGCGTCCCGTGAAAGCTACACTCATACGCGTGAAGAACGCATACGAGGCGGTAGCCAAACTGATGCAGATGTATGCTTCACTGAAGCCCAAGAAGAAAGGCATCGACTCCCTGGCTTTCATAGCACCTACTGCAAAGATTGGCAAGGACTGCTACATCGGTCCGTTTGTAGCTATCGGTCCTAATGTGACAATCGGCGACGGTTGCGTATTGCATCCACACGTAACCGTAGGCGAGAACGCCACCATCGGAACAAATACCGAGATATACAGCAATGCCGTGGTATATCACGACTGTAAGGTAGGCAACAACTGCATACTCCACGCAGGATGTGTGATAGGAGCCGACGGCTTCGGCTTCGCCCCTGCCGCTGACGGATATGACAAGATACCACAGCTCGGCATCGTTACCATAGAGGACAATGTGGAGGTGGGAGCCAACACCTGTATCGACCGCTCAACCATGGGCAGCACATACGTAAGGAAAGGCGTGAAACTCGACAACCTCGTGCAGATAGCACACAACACCGACATCGGTGCAAACACAGTGATGTCTTCACAAGTGGGCATTGCCGGTTCTACAAAGGTAGGCGAATGGTGTATGTTCGGCGGTCAGGTGGGCATTGCCGGACATATCAAGATAGGCAACAAGGTACAACTGGGCGCTCAGTCTGGTGTGCCAGGCAGTCTGCCAGATGGTGTAAGCCTTATAGGCACGCCACCACTTCCTATGACAAACTATTTCCGTTCACACGCGGTGTTTAAACGTCTGCCGGATATCTATCGACAGATAAACGAGATGCAAAAGACCATAGACGAACTGAAAAAGAAACTGGGGGAATAAGAAAACACAAGCTGTCCCCTGACGACCAATCTTATAAACGACTAAACGACAAAACAACTATATAATGAATAAACAGAATACGTTAAAGGGAAGTTTCTCTCTTTGCGGCAAGGGCCTGCACACTGGTCTTAACCTAACCGTGACTTTTAACCCCGCAGCCGAGAACACCGGCTACAAGATACAACGCATAGACCTTGAGGGCATGCCAATAATAGACGCTGTGGCTGAGAAGGTTGTTGACACACAGCGCGGCACCGTACTGGGCAAGGGAGATGACGTGCGTGTGAGCACAGTTGAGCATGGATTGTCTGCTCTCTATGCCATGGGCATCGACAACTGTCTGATACAGGTTAACGGTCCTGAGTTCCCTATACTTGACGGCTCTGCCATACAATATGTGGAGAAGATTAACGAGGTAGGAATACAAGAGCAGAATGCTCCAAAGGACTACTACATCATACGCAAGAAAATTGAGGTAAAGGACGAGGAGACCGGCTCATGCATCACCATACTGCCTGATGAGGAGTTCTCTATTACGGCTATGTGTTCGTTTGAGTCTAAATTCATCAACTCTCAGTTTGCCACAATAGAGAACATGGAGACGTTCCCTACTGAGATAGCCTCAGCACGTACCTTCGTATTCGTAAGAGACATCGTGCCACTGCTCAAGGCCGGACTGATAAAGGGTGGCGACATGGACAATGCCATCGTAATATACGAGAACGAGCAGCCACAGGAGAACATCGACAAACTGTGCGACTATCTCGGTGTACCACGCATGGACGCCACAAAGCTGGGTTACCTGCAGCACAAGCCACTGACTTGGGAGAACGAGTGTACGCGCCATAAGTTGCTTGACATCATTGGCGACATGGCCCTGATAGGCAAGCCGCTGAAAGGACGTATCATTGCCACACGCCCCGGACACACCATCAACAACAAGTTTGCAAGACTGATGCGTCAGGAAATACGCAAACACGAGATACAGGCTCCTATCTATGACCCGAACCAAGAGCCTATACTCGACGTGAACCGCATACGCAAGCTGCTACCACACCGCTATCCAATGCAGTTGGTGGACAAAGTGATAAGCATCAGCGGCACTACCATCGTGGGTATAAAGAACGTAACATCCAACGAGCCTTTCTTCCAGGGACACTTCCCTGAGGAGCCAGTGATGCCTGGTGTACTGATGGTGGAGGCGATGTCACAGTGTGGCGGTCTGCTTGTGCTCAACACCCTTGATGACCCAGAGAGATACTCTACCTACTTCCTCAAGATTGATGACGTGAAGTACAGGAAGAAGGTGGTGCCTGGCGACACTCTTATATTCAAGGTAGAACTGCTTGCACCGGTACGCCACGGCATATCGTCTATGCAGGGTTACATCTTCGTGGGTGACGCCCTCGTGGCTGAAGCTAAATTCACAGGACAGATAATAAAGAATAAGTGATGAATTATGAGTTACAAGGCCAACAACTAACAACTCATAACTCAAAACTCATAACTCAAAACTCATAACTCAAAACTTACGAAGCTACTATGGCAAACCAGATTAGTCCGATGGCATACGTACATCCCGACGCCAAACTCGGTGACGGTAACGTAATAGGACCTTTTTGCTACATTGACGCCGACGTGGTAATCGGTGACAACAATATAATGCAGAACAGCGTAACACTGCACCAGGGACTACGTATGGGCTCTAACAACGAGATAATGCCCGGGGCAAGCCTGAGCACGAAACCACAAGACCTGAAGTTCCACGGAGAGGTGACAACCTGTGAGATAGGTGACAATAACTCCATACGCGAGAACGTGACAATAAGTCGCGGCACATTCTCCAAAGGAAAGACAGTGGTAGGCTCTAACAACCTGCTGATGGAGAGCATGCACATTGCACATGACTGCGTGATAGGTAACAACTGCATCATAGGCAACTCCACGAAGTTTGCCGGAGAGGTGGTGGTGGACGACTGCGCCATTATATCTGCCAACGTATTGGTACACCAATTTGTGCATATCGGCGGATACGTTATGGTACAGGGAGGATGCCGCACATCACAGGACATTCCGCCTTACATCATTGCAGGCAAGGAGCCTATACGCTTCGCAGGACTCAACCTCATTGGTCTGCGTCGCCGCGGTTTCGCCAACGAGACGATTCTCGCCATACGCGAGGCTTACAACACTATATACTCTAAGGGTATCATCAAGGAGGGTATCGAGGAGGTACGCAACAAGATGGAGCTGACTCCAGAGATAAACTATGTACTTGACTTTATAGAGAAAGCCGAGCGCGGTATAATAAGATGACACTGATTGTCATAACAGGACCTACCGGCGTGGGCAAGACAGAGTTGTGCCTGTCGATGGCAGAGCGGTTGGGTACTGACATCATCAATGCCGACTCAAGGCAGATATACCGTGATATACCTATAGGCACCGCTGCACCGACAGAGGAGCAGATGAAAAGGGTAAGACACCATTTCGTGGCAACAAAGAGCATAACTGACTATTACTCTGCTGCTATGTATGAGCAGGAAGTGATGGCACTGCTGAATGAATGGAAGGGCGACACGGCTCTGCTATGCGGCGGCTCTATGATGTATATTGACGCTGTATGCAAGGGTATTGATGACATCCCCACGATAAGGGATGACATCAGAGAGAGAATGAGACAACGTTTAGAGACGGAGGGACTTGAGGCTCTTACTGAGGAATTACGGAGACTGGACCCACAACACTGGGAACTGGTGGACAAGAATAACCCACGACGTATAGTGCACGCATTGGAAGTGTGCCATCAGACGGGGATGCCCTACTCCACCTTTCGCACTGGGGAGAAAAAGAAAAGGCCGTTTGACATAATCAAGATAGGACTGACACGCTCACACATAGCAAAGATAAAGAGAGGACAACCTATCTATGACCACAGCGAACTGTATGAACGTATCAACCAGCGTGTACTGACAATGGTTGACGACGGTCTTGTGAAGGAGGCTGAGAAGATGATGTGCCACCGCAAGGAGAATGCGCTGAACACAGTGGGTTACAAGGAGATGTTCAGCTATTTTGACGGAGACATAACATTTGAGGAAGCCGTAAGACAAATACAGAGCCACACAAGAGAGTATGCAAGAAAACAACTAACATGGTATAAGAAAGACACTGAGATGACTTGGTTTCATCCCAATGACACTGAAGAAATATATGAACATATAATACACTATGAAACGTACATGAGGCCTTCGGCTCGTCAAAGGGAATGAAAAGTGATGATCA
>CAMEWL010000005.1:0-98103 GCA_945941025.1 uncultured Prevotellaceae bacterium | reverse complement strand
ATTTCTGCCCGTAGGGCACTATATATCAGTGTGCTGAATGTGAAGTTTCCTGTCAGGAGTCGCTTCGCGAGAAGGTTTAGCTCGACGGCCGAAGGGAAAGTCAAATTACCTGTTAGGAGTCGCCTACGGCGAGAAATCTATCAAATCTTTTCAAATCAAACAAATCTTTTATAACAAGTTCACTTTGTCTATGATGATGCCAGCCTATGGGGCACAGTGCTAAAAGTTAGAGTAAGATTTGAACAGATTTCTGAGATTTGACTTTCCCTTCGGCCGTCGAGCTAAACCTTCTGTCACGAAGTGACACTCAATATCAGGAAATCAGGACAAGCGAAAGTTGAGTTAATCAGGAATTGTAAATTGTCGAGATGCTTTTCTGAAAATTTATGGATAATTCCTGGCAATTCATGTCATAACAAAAGCACAATGTCACTGTTTTTGTCTTTTTGCTTGCACTTTGATTTTTACAACCTCAATTTCCTTGCAGTATTTGAAAATATTTCCCATCCGGTTTCATATAGCCGAAATTTCCGAAAATTACAACCTCTTGATAGTTAGCACCTTAATTTCTAAGGCTAATTTTCCATATTACAAAAGCTATCAAATCAGCCCAAGAAAGCTATCGTTTCACACTGCCAAAGCATAGCTTTCATGAGCTAAAAGCTATGCTTTAACATGGTAAAAGCTATGCTTTGACATTCCAACACCATTATTTGGCAGAAAACACACCAATAAAAGTGCCGCCGGAAACTCTATTTTGAGTTTTATGACGGCACTTTTTAATTTGACATTTTGTAAGCCAAACATACCTTCGAACTATCAAAATGTAAAGCAGAGTGGCATGCCACTTATTATATGCCTTTCCAAACACGAACACCCGGGATTTGACGAACCTTTGAACAAATCGCATCCAAAAGATATTGTAATATCAGATTTTATTTATATCTTTGCATTTGATAAACTTTAAACGTGGGTTGACGTTTAGTCTTCGTTTCGTGTTAAACTCGAAAATATAACAAAGCGAATTAATAGAACCCACCTAAACAAGTGTTTTATGGCAAGAAAACTACAACGACTGCCGATAGGCATACAGGACTTTGAGAGTCTTCGAAAGGATGACTATCTTTACATAGATAAGACGGAACACATCTATAGGCTTGTAGATCGTGGCAGATATTTTTTTCTGTCACGCCCGCGCCGCTTTGGCAAGTCGCTGTTGCTGTCAACGATAAAAGCATTCTTTCTCGGTAAGCGTGAATTGTTCAAGGGACTTGCCATTGACGGCAAGGACGACATTGAATGGGCTGAGCACCCAGTGCTGTATCTAGACTTGAACACAGAGAAGTATGACTCGCCGGAAACATTAAGCAATAAACTCGATTTGTTTCTCAGTCAACAGGAGAAACTGTATGGCAAAGATGAGAAAGAGCGTTCTTTAGGTTCGCGCTTTGAAGGCGTAATCAGGCGTGCGTATGAAAAGACTGGATATCGCGTGGTAATCCTCGTTGATGAATATGACAAACCGATGCTGCAGGCTATTGACAACCCCGAATTGCAGGATGAATTTCGTAACACCCTTAAAGGTTTCTACGGAGCACTGAAGTCGATGGATGCCTGCATAAAGTTTGCTATGCTTACGGGCGTAACGAAATTCGGAAAGGTCAGTGTATTCAGCGACCTCAACAACCTTAATGATATCTCAATGTATGGCGCGTATTATGACATCTGCGGCATATCGGAAGAAGAACTGCTGCGTAACTTCCATGATTACATCAACGACCTTGCGGAGGCAAACGGACTGACGCGTGAAGAGTGCATCGACAAGATGCGCAAGATGTATGACGGTTATCATTTTGAAGAAAATGCCCCCGGCATGTATAACCCGTTCAGCGTACTCAACACACTGGACAGAAAGAAATTTGCGAGCTACTGGTTTGAGACCGGTACGCCCACATATCTTGTCACGCTATTACGCAGACACCACTACAACCTTGAGGAAATGCCGAAGGCAGAGATTGCCACAGACGTGCTCAACCTTATTGACTCAAGTTCTACCAATCCCATACCTGTGATATACCAGAGTGGATACCTGACGATAAAGGGCTACAAGGAGGAGTTTGATAAATATATACTTGGCTTTCCTAACGAAGAGGTGAAGAGGGGCTTTGTGAAATTCCTTGCGCCGACTTACTTGTCAAACAAGGAAAAAGGTACAGCGTTTGACGTGGAGAGATTTACAGAAGACGTACGCGGAGGTATGCCGGAACAGTTCTGCAAGCGCCTGCAGTCGCTTCTTGCCAGTGCACCTTACGATACACAGATGACGTGGGAGGGCAACTATCGCAACGTGGTGTGGGTGGTGTTCACCATGATGGGATTCTACAGTCAGGCAGAATATAAGACCTCAGACGGTCGTATAGACCTGTTGATAGAGACTGCCGACTATCGTTACGTCATGGAATTTAAACTCGACGGCTCTGCAGAACAGGCTCTGCAGCAGATTAAGGATAAGAACTATCTGTTACCGTTTACCCTGGATAGTAAAAAGACCTATATGATAGGCATGAATTTCTCTAATGATACCCGTACGATAGATAAGTATATAATAGAAGAGGCTCGATAGTTAATTCCTTCTCACAATAGGTATATATAGTATGAACGTAAAAAGAAAAGAGACAGGGATTATATATTTTATTCTCTTAATGCTGTTGCTGCATGGCTTATGCGGTACGACACGGGCGCAAGACTCTTCTACAACCCTTGAAGGGGTGGAGGTGGTGTCAAGGCATACGTTCTCAGATGTGATACCGTCGCAGACTCTTAATGCCAAACAATTGGAACGCCTTAACTCGCTCAATGTGGCTGATGCCCTGAGATATTTTTCTGGTCTGCAGGTAAAGGACTATGGCGGAGTGGGGGGCATAAAGACCGTAAACATACGTTCGATGGGCAGTCAGCACCTTGGGGTGTATTATGACGGCATAGAGCTTGGCAACGCACAGAACGGACAGATAGACCTGGGGCAGTTCTCGCTTGACAACGTAGAGGCAGTGACGCTGTATAACGGACAGAAGAGTTCGCTGATGCAGACGGCATCAGACTATGGCAATGCAGGCAGTATATATATACGTACGCGCATACCGCACTTCACTACGGGGAAGAAAGACAACCTCCGGGCAAAGGTGAAGTATGGCTCAAGTAACATGCTGTTGCTGTCGGCGGTATATGAACGGCAGTTTACGGACAAGCTGAACCTCTCCGTCACGCTTGGCACACTGACGTCCGACGGAAAATACAAGTTCCGCTATATGCGAAAGAATACCGACGGCACGGTGGCTTATGACACTACGGCGATAAGGCAGAACGGCGATGTGCAGACATTGAGGATAGAAGGAAACCTTAACGGACTGCTGCAGCGTGGTTCGTGGAATTTCAAGGCATATACATACCAGTCTAACCGCGGAATACCCGGAGCAATAGTAAACAATGTATGGCGCAGGGAAGAACGGCAGGTTGACTCTAACACTTTCTTTCAAGGCTCTTGGCAGCAAGACGTTACGGATGTGTATTCCTTCAGGGTGTTAGGCAAGTATGCCAACTACTATACCCATTACCAGAACCGTGACACTACGGTGATGATAGTGGACAATCGCTACAGGCAGCAGGAAGCATACGTGAGTACGACACACAGTCTGCAGCTGTTGTCGTGGCTGGCAGCCAGCATGGCTTACGACCTACGTTGGTCAACGCTTTCGTCAGACGTATATACATGTCCGGAGCCAGACAGGTGGAACAACATGCTAAGCCTTGCCGTTGCCGTAAACCTCAGGCGCTTCAGTGCACAAGGTTCGCTGTTGTATAATCATGTGAGAGACAAGGGAGACGCAACGCACAGAGATAAGGACGGAAACATGGTTTCCACCGCTGCAGTCTCAATGCAGGCAAGCAACCTGACACCTGCTTTGTTCCTGAACTATTACCTCCTCCGCGACAAGTCGCTGTCATTGCGTGGATACATAAAGAATTCCTTCCGCATGCCTACGTTCAATGACTTGTATTATGCAGAGGTGGGAAACTCAATGCTGCGCCCTGAGAAGGCTACACAGTATGATATAGGAGTGAAGTACACCCCGACATCAAGGAGATTGGCTGACGGACAGTATGACGTAAGGAGACTGATGGTGTCAGCACAGGCAGACTTCTATTTCAATAATGTGACAGACAAGATAATAGCCTATCCCAAGGGGCAGCAGTTCAGGTGGACGATGCTAAACCTCGGGCATGTGCATATCACCGGACTTGACCTGGAAACAGGGGCGTCGTATGCCTTTACGCAGAATCTGCGTGCCTCGCTGAGACTGCAGTACACTTGGCAGAAAGCTATAGACGTAACGAATGAGCAGGACTCATATTATCGTCACCAGATACCGTATATACCAGAGCATAGCGGTTCTGCCATATTTAACTTTGACTGGAAAGACCTCTCTTTCAACTACTCATTCATATATACAGGCGAGAGATACAGCCAGCAGGAGAACATAGTGTATAACCACCTGGAGCCGTGGTACACGTCAGACATCTCTTTGGCATACAGGTTCAAGGTGAGAAAGTGTGACGTTAGAGCCACGTTTGAAGTGAACAATCTCTTTGCACAAGACTATGACGTAATACTGAACTATCCGATGCCACGCAGGTCGTATGCCGTGGCAGTTGACATAAAACTGTAAAGGAAAATGAAGAAAAAGAAACTATATGCAGTCTTGGCGCTGGTGATGATGGTTGACTCACTTAGCGCACGTGACTTCAGATTTGGTGGTCTAAAGTACAACGTGATATCTGAAGACAGATTAGAGTGTGAGGTTACATTCAATGGAAAAGAATATCTTGACGAGCCTTACACCGCTGACTCTGTCAAGGTGGGGGAATATGCCGTATGTGACAGTACGACCTACAAGGTGACAAGGATTGGCGAAAATGCTTTTTACGGTTGTGTAAACACTACAGACATAGAGTTGCCTGCAACGATAAACAGCATCGGCGCGTCTGCCTTTCAGGGATGCGTGTCACTTGAGACTATTAACATTCCAAACGGAGTAAAAGAATTGGCAGATGACGTGTTTGGTGACTGTGCCAGTCTGACAAACGTCACACTGCCAAGAGGCATGGAAGTGATAGGCTATGGCGCATTTGCCGGTTGTTTGAAGCTGAAGCGCATCGGCTTGCCGGGAACAATAAAGAATATCAAGGCGGACGCTTTTTATCACTGTGAGGCACTGCTTGATGTTGTCATCCCTATGAGTATTGACAGCATAGGCTCGGAGGCATTCTACGGATGCAAGTCTTTGAGAAGTATTGCTTTGCCAAACAAACTCAATACAATATCAGAAAAGGCTTTCGGCTATTGCAGCAGTTTGACGAAAGTAAGACTGCCTGATAATCTGGAGTCTATAGGGAGCTATGCCTTTGCCTATTGTGACAATCTGACAACCGTGGAATTGCCGGAGGGATTGAAGGTTATAGGTGACGCTGCTTTTGGCAACTGTACGTCGCTGATAAATGTCATATTGCCTAATGGAGTGGAGGAGATAGGCGATTTGGCATATACAGGCTGTGAAAACTTAGTCAAGGTGAGGATACCTATCAGCGTGGAGAGCATAGGCACGGCTGCGTTTGACAAGTGTTCTAAACTTACAGAGGTGATATGCCTTATAGAGAAACCAAAGGCCATAACACGGCATACGTTCTCTAACTATGCAAAGGCACACCTGCATGTACCGTATAACTGTAAGAAAAATTATCTCTTAGGAAAATATTGGAAAGACTTTGCAAAAATCTCAGAGGATGCGAAATAAACTATTTGTCTTATATGCAATACTTGTTGCTCTCTCGATAACCTCTTGCCGTGATGATAACTTCGTACCGGTAGTGATAGACAATGTTATTGAGGAGGCAGAGACGGACAAGGTAATGAACGGAATGTATGTGATTTGTGAGGGCAACATGGGTTCAAACAAATGTACGGTGGATTACCTTGACCTCTCGTCAACAGACGGGATGGTGCACTACATGCGCAACATATATGCACAGCGCAATCCTAACACCGTACTTGAACTGGGCGATGTGGGAAATGACATACAGTGTTATGGCTCAAGGCTGTGGCTCGTCGTCAACTGCTCAAACAAGGTGGAGGTTTGTACGGCAGACTCACTCAAGCGCATCGGACAGGTAAATATTCCGAATTGCCGATATGTTACGTTTAGTAACGGCTATGCTTATGTGTCATCCTACGTAGGACCGGTAAATGTTGACGCTAATGCGCAGATAGGCAGAGTGTATAAAGTAGATACGCTTACGCTGGAGAAGGTAGATTCCGTTACTGTAGGCTATCAGCCAGAGGAGCTCGCTGTAGTTGACAATAAGTTGTATGTGGCAAACTCTGGCGGCTACCGCGTGCCTGACTATGACAGGACGGTGAGCGTGATAAACCTTGCTACATTCAAGGAAGAGAGAAAGATAGACGTTGACGTGAACCTGCATCGTCTGCATGCAGACAAATACGGACAGGTGTGGGTGAGCAGTCGTGGTGACTATTATGAAAACCATTCCAAATTGCATTACCTTACGAAAGATGCAAATGGGAATATGCAGTATGGCGGTAGCGTGGACGTGCCGGTGAGCGAGATGTGCATAGTAGGTGACACCTTATATTATATAGGAACATCATGGAGCAATCTTACAAACAGTAATATGAAAGAGATGGGACTTGTAAACGTGCGTACGCATGAGAAGATCCAGACCACGATATTCAATTCTACAGCAGCAAAAGGAATGACACTGCCGTATGGCATAATAGTACATCCGATAAACAAAGACTTCTACTTGTTTGACGCAAAGGATTATGTTTCAAGTGGAAAGTTACTGCATTTTGATGCAGATGGAAACTTTTTGTGGAGTGCGAATACCGGTGACATACCTTCAAGGGCTGTATTCGTAAGCAGCATATATAATCCTACGGAAACGGATTACAAACCGTCAATAGGAGGCACCAGCCCGTATATAGCTGCTGTGGATGAGTATGTGCCTGCGCCGGGACAATTTGTAAACATCCTGCCACTATATGAGGAAGGCGATGATGCCGCAGCAATGGCACGCAAGTGCACGGAGGCCATAGCCAATAACAACGGTGGTATGGTTTCGCTTGGCGGTTATGGTGGTTACATCACGTTCCACTTTGATCATTCGGTGAAAAATGTGGATGGCGAGCGTGATATATATATAAAAGGTAATGCCATGGTTAATAGCAGTGAGCCTGGTATCGTCATGGTATCTAAAGACACAAACGGCAACGGACTGCCAGACGATGACTGGTATGAGCTGAGCGGCTCTGCAGATGTGGACAGCATAGGCAAGGTGAAGTATGGCTATGAGATTACATATACTTACAATGAAATGAACGACATACCATGGACGGACAATATGTCTGGCAGTGGAACGGTGAACAGAAATACATTCCACAGTCAAGAGTATTACCCATTATGGTTGGTACAGACGCAGTTTGGTCGTCAGAGTATATTGACGTTCAAGGGTACATTATTACCAAATAACGCATACGACAAGTCGGGAAAGGGTAATGCATGGGTGCTCCCGGCGTTACGTTATGGATATGTTGACAACCTCCCTAATAATGACACGACAGGAAACTCTTTTGACATAGGATGGGCAGTGGAGCCAGAGAGCCGCACACCCGTCCATCTTGACTACGTGGACTTTGTAAGGGTTTACACAGCCATGAACCAGAAAGCGGGCTGGCTGGGCGAAACCTCCACGGAGATATGTGGTGCACAGGATTTGCATGTGAAGTAGAGAGACAGAGAAATAAAATAAATTTTGTGAATTAAGAAAAAAATATTAATTTTGCATTTGGATTTGGTTCCCTGCCGAAGAGGGTAGGGATTAAAAGGGAATCAGGTGAGAGTCCTGAACAGTCCCGCTGCTGTAACCTCTGTTATAGCACCATCAGACAAAACCACTGTTCTGCCCTTGTGGGCATTGCGGGAAGGTGATGGTAAGCTTGAGGAAGTCAGAAGACCTGCCAATATCATCAGAAAATCTACAGTTGCGCTCGTGGGTTAGGCATTGTGGAGGACATTTAATTTATTTTACACAAACAAAAAAGCGTATGAGAAAATTCTACACTCTCATTGCCGCAGCTATGTTCTGTGGCGGTATGTCTGTGGCTGAGACTGTCACAGTGAATTTTGAGGACATTGACCTCGGTGAAAACATTTATGACAACGGAGTATCAGCTGGCGGAAAGTTCACTTCTGGTGGTTTTGACTTCATTAACACCTATAATACTCAGTATGGCTCATGGGATGGCTTCGCTATATCAAAGTCAACATCTACTGCGTTTGAAGATGAATCTTTCTATACACAGCAGTATAATTCATGTGTGGGAAACGGAGCATCAAAGTCAGAGACGTATGCTGTAGGATACTATAGCGCGTGGAATACTACGACACCTATAGCTATAAAGAATGGTGAGGGAAAGCTGTTCACGCCACAGAGCGTGGCTCTGACAAACGCAGCATACGCATTTAACAATATGCGCTTTGGAAACAATTCCTCAAAGGTGTTTACAGAAGAGGACAACTTTACACTGACATTCATCGGATATAAGTCAGGAGAACCTACAGGCACTTCTGTCACTGTATCATTGGCTGAGGGTGGCATGATGTTATTCACATGGAAGACGATAGACCTGTCTGACCTCGGAGAGGTGGATGAGATACGTTTCTCTATGAACAGCACAGATGTAGGACAATGGGGTATGAATACTCCGGCATATTTCTGTATAGACAATTTTTCCGCAGAGATAAGCAACACCACTTCAGCTAAAGCTGCTTTCGTTGAGGTGGAGCAGCCAGAGGAGATAGCTGTGTACTCGCCAGACGGTAAACAACTGGATGCCCCACAGGACGGTCTGAACATCATAAAGATGAGCGACGGAACAATAAGAAAGATGTATAAGTAATATATACTATAAATTTGTATTGTAATTTGTGCGTACCAGAGTGTGTGAACACTTTGGTACGCTTTTTGCGTAAAAAACTGTAAAAGCAATAAAAGGAATGATAAAGACAAGTTAAGATAATATGCGGAAAGATTAAAAAATATCAAATGAGAGGATAAAAATTTGTATGTTAATTTTATTGTTTTTAATTTTGCAGACGTAAACATAAGATAGATTTTATATAAAAATGACTGAAATAATGAAGAAAATTACGAAAAACATTTTATCTGCCGTGGGTGTGGTGGCACTCGCTCTCGGCACATCTTTCACTTTTTGCACAGTAGAGAAAGCTATGGCGGCTTCTCCAGCTGCCGTAGCCGGACAACCGATAGATCTCACCGTGGCGGCTGAAAAAGCTTTGCCATGCGTGGTGCATATTAAATATTTGCAGAACTCGAAGGTAAGGGAAGTTGAGGTACAGAGCGATCCTTTCGGAGATATGTTTGATCCATTTGGATTCTTTGGGCAGAGACAGCAGACTCCACAAAAGAGAAAGGTGCAGACTCCGAAGAAAGAGGCTACCGGCTCTGGTGTGCTGATAAGTTCTGACGGATATATTGTCACAAACAATCATGTGGTAGAGGGAGCGGATGAGTTGACTGTGACACTTAATGACAACCGTGAGTTCTCTGCCCGTATAATAGGAACAGATAAGAACACTGACCTGGCACTGATAAAGGTTAATGCTACAGGATTGCCAGCTATAAAGGTTATTTCAAGTGATGACATAAAGGTAGGAGAGTGGGTACTTGCTATCGGTCATCCCCTGAATCTGCGTGCTACCGTAACAGCAGGTATAGTAAGTGCCAAGGCACGTTCGTTAGGTGCGAACGGTGTGGAGGCTTTTATACAAACTGACGCGGCTATCAACCAAGGTAACTCTGGTGGTGCTCTGGTAAACGCTAATGGAGAACTGATAGGTATTAACGCTATGCTTACATCGCCTACAGGCAGCAACATCGGATACGGATTTGCTATTCCTACTACAATCATGAACAAAGTCGTTGCTGACCTGAAGGAATATGGCACGGTGCAGCGTGGACTGATTGGCATACAGGGACAGGACGCACGCTCGTATATAGACTCTCAGAAAGAGCAGGGCAAGGAGATTGACTTAGGTACTAATGAGGGTATATATGTTGCCAAGGTTGTAGAAGACGGTGCGGCTGCTGATGCTGGTATAGAGGAGGGCGATGTGATTACCGCCGTTGACGGACAGAAGGTGACGAAGATGGCAGAGCTGCAAGAGATACTTGCCACAAAGCGTCCGGGAGACAAGGTTACACTTAGCTACCTGCATAAGAAGTCTAAGAAGACAACTTCTGTTGTTCTTAAAAATGAGCAGGGCAATACGAAGGTGGTGAAGGATGCGGATTTAGATGTACTTGGTGCTGTAATACGCGAGGTAAACGAGAGTGAGAAGGCAGATTTGGATATCAAGTACGGACTGAAAGTGACAAAGGTTAACAGCGGTAAGTTCCGTGAGCGTGGCATACCTGTAGGCTTTGTCATACAGACGGTGAACGAGGAGACAATGAAGACCTTGTCTGACCTGAACGAGGTTGTTAAGGCCGCAAACAAGAGTAAGGATCCTGTTCTTTACATAAAGGGACTGTACCCGTCTGGAAAGAAAGAATACTTCTCTGTTCCGCTGGAAGAGACAAAGTAAGTGGTACAATATAGAGCAATATAAGATAAAAGTCTGGCAAGTTATTTGCCAGACTTTTATCTTATATTTGTATAATTGCGGATTTTATACTATCTTTGTATCTGTTATGACATCATTTTATCAGATATTACAATATTTAAGTGACCAGTTGTGGGGATTACCTATGATAGTCCTCTTAATCGGAACGCACCTGTATCTAACAATAATACTCAAGTTTCCGCAGCGAAAGATTTTGACAGCCATCAAACTCTCGTTGACCAAGGACAAAGAAGGAAGTGGAGACGTGAGTCAGTTTGGAGCCTTGGCCACTGCCTTGGCAGCGACCATAGGCACGGGAAACATAATAGGTGTAGGTACCGCTGTCGCCCTTGGCGGACCAGGTGCAGTGTTGTGGTGCTGGCTGACAGGTGTATTTGGTATTGCCACCAAATACAGTGAGGGCTTATTAGCGGTGAAATACCGCCAGAAATCACCAAAGGGACACATGCTTGGCGGTCCGATGTATGCCTTGGAATACGGACTTAAAGCGAAATGGGCCGGAATACTGTTCGCGGTGTTTACAGCATTGGCTGCGTTCGGCATTGGCTGTACCGTGCAGGCTAATGCTATCTCCACCTTGGCGAAAGAGGTGTTGGGTATTAATCCTGTATATGCGGCTTGTGTACTGACATTATTGACAGCACTGGTATTGATTGGGGGAATCAAGAGCATAGCACGCGTATGTACGGCTTTGGTACCTTTTATGGCATTTATTTATATAATTGGATGTATATATATATTGATTGTCAACAGTGCCTATATTTACCCTGCCTTACAACTTATAGTATCTGCCGCATTCACACCTGATGCATTAGGAGGCGGAATGATAGGAGGTGGTGTGATGATGGCGGCAAGATACGGTATAGCAAGAGGTCTGTTCTCTAATGAGTCTGGCCTTGGCTCCGCACCTTTGGTAGCAGCAGCGGCAAAGACAAAAAATCCTGTCAGGCAGGCCTTGGTGAGCGCGAGCGGAACATTCTGGGACACAGTGGTGATATGTGCTATAACCGGCATTGTCGTGGTGAGCAGCGTGTTGAGCTATTCCGATGTTTCTCTGTTGAGTCATGATGCACTGGGAAAAATCTTTTCAGACAATATCAATATGCTATTACCAAACTTGGATGGAGGCATATTAACAAAGGTCGCGTTCTGTAGAATACCAGTTGTGGGCAGTTTTATGCTGATGTTCGGTCTGTTTACATTTGCTTTCTCCACTATATTGGGATGGAGCATATATGCGCAAAGAGCCGTTGAGTATTTAGGTGGATACAAAATGGTAAAATTATATACTTATTTCTTCCTCGCGTCAGTGTTTATCGGTGCTATAATAGAGCTAAAGGTAGTGTGGACATTTGCAGACATCTTTAATGCATTGATGGCTATACCAAACCTTATCGCTTTGCTGTTGTTAAGTAAGGTTCTGGTTTCTGAGACAAACAAATATCTATGGAGTGACAGACTTGACGCCGAGGATTAATCACGAGGATTAATAACAGGCATAAAGACTGGTGATTAATAAAAAACATAATAAAAAACATCCGAACTTAATATCAAAGTCCGGATGTTTTTATTTGTATATTCCTAATATGTTATATGTATTTACCTTTATTTTATCACTCCCTGCTCAACAAAGATACCCTTGAGAATCTCAACAGAACGGTCAACCTGCTCCTTCGTGTGTGTAGCCATAAGTGCATAACGAACCAGTGTGTCTGTCGGTGCACATGCAGGAGGTACCACAGGATTGATAAACACACCACGCTCAAAGGCCAGTGATGTTATGAGGAATGTCTTATCAACATCACGGATGTAAAGCGGTATGATAGGAGACTCGGTGTCACCTATTTCAAAACCCTCTTCCTTAAATCTCTGCAGCGCATAGTTGGTTACATCCCATAATTTCTCTATAATCTCTGGTTCTGCCTTCAGAATATCAAGAGCCTTCTGCGCAGCGGCTGTTGCTGCAGGAGTGTTAGAGGCAGAGAATATATATGTACGTGCAGAATGACGAAGGAAGTTTATTGTATCCCAATCACCAGCGATAAATCCACCAATTGAAGCCAAAGACTTAGAGAATGTTCCCATTATCAAGTCAACCTCATCAGTAAGTCCGAAGTGATCACACACGCCACGACCATGATCGCCAAATACACCAAGACCGTGTGCTTCGTCTACCATTATTGAGCAATTATACTTGTGCTTCAGTTCCACGATCTCAGGCAATTTCGCCAAATCACCCTCCATAGAGAACACGCCGTCAACGACAATAAGTTTTACTGCCTCATAAGGAAGTTTCTTCAGAATATTCTCCAAGTCCTCCATGTCATTATGCTTGTATTTCAGCTGACGTGCAAATGAAAGACGTCGGCCATCTACAATAGACGCATGATCACGGTCATCACAGATGATATAGTCCTCTCTGCCGCATACCATAGCGATAACACCGGCATTGACTGAGAAACCTGTAGAGAAACAAAGTGCATCATCTTTATGAACAAACTCTGCTAAATCTTTTTCTAATTTAACATGTATGTCAAGTGTGCCATTAAGGAAACGACTTCCTGCACATCCTGTGCCATATTTGTCAATGGCCTCTTTGGCTGCTTCACAGATACGAAGATCTCCTACTAAGCCTGTATAGGCATTAGAGCCAAACATGAGCACCTCGTGTCCCCCCATTGAAACTTCGGTACCTTGTTTTCCTGTAATCTCACGGAAGTAAGGATAAACACCCGCTTCCATGAATTTCTGGGGTAAACGATAACTTTTGAATTTTTCTGATAACTGTCCCATTATTTTATAAATGTAGTCTTTTCTTTTTTTCTATAAGGGATAATATAATCTCTTAATATAATTTGCAAAGTTACTAAAAAAAAATGATATACAACGTTTTTTTATTAACAAAACCTTTCTTTTCTTAAAAAACAGATATATTTTCTTATGTATTATATGTTATTTTGTAATTTTGTGAGGTAAAATAATATTTTGATGAGGTAAATGGATAAAAAACAAATAGTATTTATCATAAATCCCAAATCAGGAACTTCTAACAAAGATGTTATTCCTTCTCTCATAGAGAAGCATATAGATAGCTCTATATATGACGTAAAATGTATTTTTACAGAATATGCAGGGCATGCGTCTGAGATAGCAAGTCAATGTGTAACAGATGGAGTATTTATTGCTGTTGCCGTAGGAGGTGATGGAACAGTGAATGAGGTCGCACGAGAGTTGACACATTCTAACACAGCATTAGGCATCATACCATGTGGCTCAGGTAATGGACTTGCACGGCATTTAATGCTTCCTATGAATATAAAAGGAGCACTGGATATAATAAATACTGGTATAATACATGACTTGGACTACGGCATAATAAACGACCATGCTTTTTTCTGCACCTGTGGAATGGGCTTTGACGCCTTTATATCTAAGAAGTTTGCAGAGACAGGAAAACGTGGTCCAATGACATATATAGAGAATGTACTAAAAGAAGGATTAAAATATAAACCTGAGACTTATGAATTAACATTAGATGGAAATGAATCCAAGCCATACAAAGCATTTTTGATATCTATAGCTAATGCATCTCAATATGGAAACGATGCATACATCGCCCCACAAGCGTCGATGAAAGATGGATTCCTTGATGTAGTTATTATGGAACCTTTTGATATATTGGAGGCTCCACAAGTGGGATTGGATTTAATGAACAAGACGCTGAATAATTCTTCAAAGATCAAGTGTTTTAAGGCCAAAGACATTATTGTCAAAAGACAGGATAGGGGGGTAATCCATTATGACGGTGATCCGCTTGAAACGGATAGCGTGTTAAATATTCACTTGTGCCATCAGGCTATTAAAGTAGTAGTTAATCCTATGGCAGACAAGAAACGCAGGCAACCAAATGCCGCACAATCTGCATTCTCTCTCTTATTCAATGAGCTGAATGCTATGCGTAATGAGATTGTGGATGGTATAGCACATCCAATGAAACAAGTGAAGACCATTAACCAATATATACAAAACAAAATAAGTTAAGGATTATATATATCAACAAAAAACAACAAGAGGATGTGTCAACACATCCTCTTGTTTATATATTTACAAATCCTGATCGGAAAGGGCGAAAGTATTACCCTTACTCATATCACCTGTTGTTAGTCCTAACTTTAACCATTTCATACGTTGTTTAGATGTTCCATGCGTAAATGATTCTGGCTGAGAATATCCACGTGCTTTTTCTTGTAAATAATTATCTCCAATAACTTCTGCACATTTTATAGCCTCCTCAATGTCTCCGTCCTCAATAGAAGAAAACATCTTATTATCATGATAAGCCCATATTCCTGCATAGAAATCTGCTAACAACTCTAATCTGACGCTTATTCTGTTAGCGTCGACCTGTGACATCCTGTTCATCTGATTGTGTGCTTTGGTCAATGTTCCGAGCAGATACTCCACATGGTGTCCTACCTCATGCGCTATGACGTATGCGTAAGCGAAATCACCATCTGCACCAAGTTGTTTCTTCATTGATGTAAAGAATGACAAGTCTATATAAAGGCACTGGTCTCCAGAACAATAGAAAGGTCCCATTGATGCAGAGCCATTACCACATGCAGTTTTCACGGCTCCTGTATATAGAACCATACGAGGAGGTACATATTCACGTCCCATTTGTCTGAACACTTCTGTCCACACATCCTCTGTGCCAGCAAGTATCTGTCTGGAGAACTTCGCCAATTCTTCTTCCTCTTCAGTAAATTCCCTGTTACCTTCTATTTGAGTAGAAACATTCATCTGTTGCTCAGCTGCTTGCTGTATAGCATCAAGAGGATTTCCTCCCATTACCCACGTCAGAAGTGCTGCAACTATTATTCCACCTATTCCTATACCACCAGCTGTTGACAGACCTGATCTTCGACGGTCATCAACATTACTACTTTCTCTTCTTCCGTTAAGTTTCATAATATATATAAATTAAAATGTTTTTAAAATGGATAACCTATAGCGAAGTTTAGAACTTGTGCCTTACCGAATCTGCCACAATTTATAAATCCGGTGGAGTAGGGGTTGTGTATTGCAAATCCCCAATCCAGACGTAGCACAAAGAAATCCAAATCATATCTAATTCCTACGCCAACATCAATACCGACATCTTTCTTTGCTGGGTCACCATAGCCTTGTTCCTTGAAGTCTTCTCTTACGCTATGCCTTAAACTCCAAACGTTACCGATATCTGCAAACAAGGCAGCATACAGAGAGCCGAACAAATGCGGACGATATTCAGCGTTGATTACAAGTTTTGTATCACCTGTATGGTAGAGGTACGCGAAATTCGTTTCATTAAAATGGACTTCACCAGGACCAATGCTACGCATGGAGAAGCCTCTTAGGTCATTAGCTCCACCAACATAGAATTGTTCTGAGAATGGCGCTGTATAGTTATTTCCGTATGCAGACATAATTCCACCATAAAAATGGAACACAAACGAGCTTTTATTTCCCAAATCCCACGATTTCCTGAATTCAGCTTCCAGTTTAACGAACTGTGAAAAAGGAGTAGCGAAAATCTTCTTTTCTTTTTCATTAAACTTCTTTTCAGAAAACGCAGAATATAAAGCGTTAGTTATATTGCCGGCCTCGGAGAGAGTAACCTGCCAGAATACAGGATTAATACTTATCTTTGGGGAACTATATGTATATGTGTATCTTATTTTTGGTGTTAGCTCATCTCTCAATGCAATTTTTGATGTAGCAGAGTTTTGTATTTTGTCCAGATAAGCATCAGATATGTTAGATGTTCTTCCAAATGTAATAATAAGTGGTGAAAGCTTATGGACGACACATTCTGATGGTTGGAATAAATATGTGTATTCTGCGGATACTATTTCACGATTGAAGAAGCTCGCTCGTCTTATTACCTCGCCGGATATATTAATCATTGTTGAAGGTGTTGTGTACCAACGCTTACGCTTCCTCCACAATTTAGGCAATAGTAATCTTGGAAGATTAAGGTTCGCATTCAGAGAGAAATCATAAGAATTTCCCATGTCTTGCTCTCCACCTACTTGAAATTCATAGTTTGCTCCTGCACTAAAACTAAGTATTTCACCACCACGGAAGGCATTACGTTTCGTCAGTCCAATGCTTACTCCCGGGCCTATGCGTCCAGAAGTCTTTCCCATAGCATTAGCCTCGAAAATAAAGTCGTATGGTTTGTCTAATGTAGCATTTATTGTCATGTCTAGAATCCTGGCGCCTTTCCGTTCTTCTCCGTCTCTGGCACTAATAGTATCTTGTATTGTATGATAAGTACCATCTGGCAAAATCCTTGGCGTGAAAGTTATTTCTACAGAAGAGAATACGCCCTTTGAAGTAAGGTTATTTAATGATTCTATGTATTTCTCCTGTGAAAACAACATACCCGGTCTTAACTTCGTGTCAGCAAGTATTATTCTTGGTCGTATAGGTGGTTTCTTACCATTGAAGAATATAGACAGGAAACGTCTTTGTACGCTGTCCGTAAGTTGTTCTCTAAATTCTCTTTTTATTTGTACGTTAGTTTTTCCTATAACCCATTTCTTTGTCGCATTCTCTGGTAATGAGTCCATCTGTTGCACACGCAGTTGCACTTTGTTTGGAATCATGAATGTATCAGCAAGATAAGTGATATATGTCGGCTGGTAGTAATAATATCCTTTTTCTCTTAACAGATTATAGATTCTGTTGCGTTCTTGTTCCAGCACAGAGACAGAGAAAGGATCGTTCTTTTTCAACAAAGTCTCACCTGATGCTATCTTATTATATATGTCAGGTAAGAAATTCATATAGCTGATAGAATCCAGAGTATATAAAGTTCCGAAGTTTACATGATATTGTATTTTTGCAGTCCTAGGTCTTTTTACCGTGTCATTCCTTGTTGTTTGCGGCTTGCCTGGAACAATATCATAGGTCACGTCGCCGTTAAAATATCCATTGTTTTGCAGGACATTCTCAGCCACCTGCGCTCTTAATACTGGGTTTACATTACTCAGCAACACCGGCTCTTTGCCAAAAGAATTTACAATCCATTTTGATATAGCACCTTCTTTCTCTGACAATGCGTTCCATATCCATAAACCATATGGAAAAGGAGTTCTGTAATAGCTGGAGCCAAACAGTGCGCCATTTGGGGCGGTGGCAAGTGCAGCCTCCACCTCTTCTTCTACAACACGTTGATGGCTATTGGATTCATAATTGTTATAGTCCGTTGATATGAGCCCGGTGTACAACACTTCGTCATCTTGCAAGGAAGAAGTCGTAGAACAGCCATAAAGCAATATGACTGCAACTATAAAGAGTAATATATTTTTTATATAAATATTCATTTGTTGCTTATGGTACTGTCTTTACGTTCTTGTCTTAGAACTGGACCAGGAATAGTACTTTGTGTTTTCTTAAACAATTCACTGAGGCGCTGCAACTTCTTCTTATACATATAACCAGCTCCATATTGTCCTACATAACCTTCAAGGAAGTCATACACAGAACGCTTGTAAAAGAGGTTCATATATTGGTTAGAAGTTTCAGAGAATCTATATTGAGCTTCTACATTATCAAAGAATGATTTATTTTGGCCAGAGACGTCAGGGCCGGATGAAATCTTACCACCGACAGATATGGCCAATTTGTTGTTCCAGAAACGTTTTGCGAATTTGAATGTGTAATCAGTATGTCTTGTTCCGTCCTCTTCCGTAGAATTATCCAGTCCGAAAGACACATCCAATGTCTTCAATGCATTTCCGGCTATTTGGTTTATTTCTGATTGCAAGAAAGAGTTCAGAGCTGAGTTCATAGAGAAATTAGAAGTATTACCATCAGCCAGATACATACCTGTAGTTAACATTGTGACGGCTATTTTCCCTCGGTCTTCTACAGACATCATTGCTAATTGGTCTTTTATCGTTTGCTCCTCTGGTGCTTCTATAGTAAATTGCAATCCCATATCGTTAAGCGTTTTCGTTATGACCACTCCGCAGTCAAACGCCACCAGTCTGTTTACCCCGTCAATATTACATGAAGCCTTAGTCCTCTCCGTGGCAGTGATATTCAGTTTCGGATTCATCATATCACCGTTAAATTCCACATAAGAGTCTGGTGATATGGTGAACGTCTTTAGTGGAATGATAGGAAGAGAATACTTCATCTCTCCCTCATTAATAGTATATCTGCCTCTTAAGTCTATGTCCTCGTTCTTGTATTTCATCCTCAGTGAGCCACCGCCAATGAGGTCCAGATAGTTAGAGTGGTCAGTATTAAGCCAGCATTTTATGTGCGCACCGTCATTTACTTCTATTGACAAATCCATGTCTATGCCGTCAATAGTAGGCCGAACAATTGTGACCGGCTCTTCGCTGGTAAAATCTGTGAATGTGACAAGTTCTTTTAACCTGTTGTCAGTGTTGATAGGAGAGTCACGCAGTATATAGAATAGATTTGTCGAAGACAGCACATCTAATTTTCCTCTTACACGTAATTTGTCTAATTCTCCTCTAATAAAACAATAGAAATTCACGAAAGCCTTACCATAGGCTTCTGATTTCTTGTTTTCTTTTGCATCAATAAGCAAAAAGTTCTCTGCTTTTATTCTTAAATTTAGATTTATATGCTCTGTATTTGAGAAGTCAATCTCTCCTTGTGCTATAAGAGGACTGTTATTTGAAGCATACATCTGGAAGTTTTCCAACAGAAGCTTAGAATTGACAATTCTTACCGGGTCATCATCAAAACGCATTCTTATGCCATAGGGTATGCTTATAAGAGCAGCTGATTCCAAAAACAGTTCACCTTCCACATTAGGTTTTCCTTTTGTTCCGTTTACAGTCAGTTCTCCTTCCGCATATCCTTCTAATCCTACTATCTGGTCTGGTATAAAACCGTTAACCAAGGCTAATGGGAAACGCATGAAGGCCAGTTTTGCATCTATTGCGTCAGTATCAAAATTGTAAGAGCCTGTGATTGTTCCTACCTCCTCTTCCTCTAACAATATATGTCCGTCAACATAGTGTGAACCATCATCCTTTGGCATATAAACCAATTGGGTGCCAAGGTTTCCTATAGAACAACCTTCATATATCATATTGTGCACCACCATGTCTGTTGACACAGAAAACGATTTGTCTGTGCTTTGTATGAAGTGATAGTCACCGTCAAGTTGTCCCTCAACCTTTGGTGCATAAGGTATGGCTGCAAGTAGTTTTCCAAGGTTAAGCCTGTTGAGAGACAATGTTATATCTTGCAGATAGTCGGAGTCATCATCCGTACTGTATATCTGTATTCCTGTACCATCTTGTGCTCTCATCTTAACATCTGCAAAAACACGATTATTCTCTCCGATAAGTATATAATTATTATCGTTTATGTCAAATGCCTCGTATGCTATAATTGGGTCATTTGGAGTCAGGTGCAGTTTAATGCCTTCTGCTTCCATTGTTGCCTCTGCTCCAATTTTCAGTCCCAACACATCGTTCTCGTCATAGAAAGATCCGTTCATTGATATACCATGGTCAAGCACCTTGCCATCAACAAAGACATCAAACACATAATCATTAGGCTTCTCATTTTGTATATGTGCTTTATATGCTATGTTTAATGGGTCATTAGTGCTTGACAAACCAACGGTGATAGTATCTAGCTGATATCCTTGGCTCTTCAGTCCGAACAAATGCATATCCCCGTTTATGCCGTCTTCCTTGGATATGTTAATATTTGCATAAGCGTCATTGAAATCTATTCCCCAATACGTTATGGAATTGTGTACAGGGTTGTCTTTTCCGCATCGCATATACAACTGCATCTTAGGCAAGGCATTACGTAATTCCTGCTGGTCAATAGTGCGATTCTTTATTTGTTTATCTACTACCGCCATTAGCCTGTCAGAACATCCCAACAACCATTTATACCCGCCCTGGGCATTCAACTTGGTTTCAAAATCACCGCAGTATATATGTGCAGCAGTGGTATCTTTCCTGGTAAACACGTCAAGCACTATATCGTCCAGATGACGCGTCTCTACAGAATCTGTTATCCGTATATCACTGACTAATCCGTTAACTTTATAGAACTGGTCCAAGTCACTCTCAAAGTCTATATGACCACAGAGAGACAACCTTAACGGTACATCAACAAAATGGAGTTTGTATAAATCAAGGTTTGAAAGTTCTGTTGCTATTGTAGCATCTATATTCTTTTTGTTTAGGAGAGCAGACAGTTTTATATCGCCATTAACCAATTGGTTAGCTGACTTTATTGTGGCGTCAGCTATTCCATTGGCCAAGTGCACATTAGCTTTCATATTGGTCAGATTATTTCTGTCATACTGAAAACGTTTTATATCTGCCTTTACATCCGTGAGCGTTGATTTATCTGTAAAATCAAATCCTTTTCCTTTGGCATTTATGGTTCCCGTAAATGTTCCTAATCCCATTCCCTTTACGAAATGGTTGAGATGCAGGTTATTAGCTTTGACATCTACAAGGTATTTCATCTGCCTTACGTCTATTCTTGTGTTTGCAGTAACAGAGCCTTTTCCTTCATACGCCTTTAGCTTAACCATGTAATCTGCTCCATGGATATCAATGTCAGCAATTGCGTCAACAGGAGGAATGTTTATCATCTTTGCCGTACTGCGGTCCAAGAACAACTTTACAAATGCCATGTTTTTCATTTTGGCATCCAAGTGCAGGTTGGCATTGAATTTCTCTGAATAAGGATCTGACGTCAGATATTTCATTCCCTGGATGCTTCCTGAGGTGTTGATGGAGAAAGCCGTAGGCATCTCTATTAACAGACTGGGAATATTGACATTCTGCATATTTCCCAATGCCTCTCCTTTTACTTTCAAAGGGAGCATAGGAACAGTCCTTTTAATATCAGAAGACAGCATATTCTCTGCTATCATCATCATGTCAGCATTACTAACAGAAGCATCTATAACAACATGGAATTTCCCATTGTCATTACCATCAAAGGAACTCAAGTCAAGTTCTGTGTCTGTATATAGTTTGCTTGACGGAGTGTTTAAGGCTCCTTTTACGAACAATTTATTTGACTTCAGCGAAATGTCTGCTGCCATAGAAGATATCTCAAAGCCACACCGTTCCTTTATACAGCATTCTTTTATCTTTAAGTTCAAATCCGAATCCAGGAAACTGATAGAATCCACTTTCAATCTGCTTATATCAAATGCAATATGGTTAAGGTCTAAGCCTTTTGGCATTTTCTTCTCATATACATTGTCATATATTATGAAAGTGTTTTCCGCAACCAAAGAATTAACGCCATATTCGTTCTTCATCAGGTTAGCTGATATCCCCCCAGCTTTAACCTCACCGATTCTTGCTCCTATCTGCATACTGTCATTAGGCACATGTAGAAGGAGGTTAGAGTTTGATATAGCTAATTCCTTCGCATTTACACACCATGGTATTGGCGAAGAAGTAGTGTCTTCTATAACAGTATCTTTCAGTGCAATATCCAATTGGGCATTATCTATCAATATCTTTTGCAGGTCAGCAGTAGAGGCGTTTAATGAAATTTTCCCCACAGGCGAGCCTCCCGTCATAAAGAGCCTGCCGACATGACCTTTTATCCTTGCCTGAGGAATGAGGTCAACGGTATTCATTATAGAGTTGTTCAGTTCCAACTCTGCCACTTCTACGTCATTATTGAAAAGGGGAATCAAACGCACACTTACTACAGCCTTATCCACAGACATTATGGTGTCATACCTGTTGGTCAGACTATCCATACGCAAGCACTCTACTCCTTCCAGTGACAAATCCAGCGGGAAAGCCAATAACACTTTCTTTACGCTTATCTGCATGCCTGTTTTCTCGGAAGCATATTCGCTCACCACCCTCACGGCCCAATTCTGTATAGGAGGGAGGTAGAGGGCAATGGATAAAAGAATTAGCAAGCATATAGGGCTTACTAATGTTACAAAAATGTATTTCAGTATGCTTCTTTTGCTTAACTTCACTGTTTCATGGAATAAACGGGAATAGAAATAATTCTAACCTGTTGTTTTCTTGCAAAGATACAAAAAAACATCTGTTCTTCCAAATTATGAAAAAAAAACTTGTTAGGAATAGAAAAAATTCGTAACTTCGCAGCATCAAAATGAAACAGATAAGACATTATATACCGCTTTTCATCCTCTCCACTTTTTTGTCTTTTGCCATTTCTTCTTGTGATGGAACAAAACATCTTGCAGAGGGTGAAAGTCTCCTTGTATCCAACAGAATTGTTTCCACTGATAAAGATTATAATGTCAGCAGTCTATACGACTATATTGTGCAGAAACCAAACACAAAATGGTTTTCAACGCTAAAAGTACCATTGGGAATATACACGCTCTCTGGCAGAGATACCACAAAAACAATAAACCGCATTTTACAGAAATGGGGTGAAGCTCCCGTATGTTTGGACACAACAAAAGTGGCAGCATCACAGGAAAACCTGCGTCAGATATTGTTTAACCAAGGATTCTTGGATGCAGGGGTGGAAGTAGAACAGCATGCGAGGAAACGTCGTGTAAAAGTAAATTATATTCTTTTCCCAAAGCAACAATACGTCATAAGAAGTGTTTCGTACAACATTCATGACAACAGGATAGACTCACTGCTACGTGCTAATAATGTATTGGAGGGTGGGGGACTGAAGGCTGGCGAATACTTCTCTGTTACAGGTCTGTCTTCAGAGCGAAAGAGGATTTCCACATGGCTTAACAATAACGGATACAGATATTTTAACAAAGAGTTTATTTCATACCACGTAGATAGTTGTAAGGCAGAGCATTATGTTGATGTATCATTACATATTGATTTGTTTAGACGAAACAACAATGAGAATTACACTTCTCATCCATATTATCACATAAGAAACATAAGATACACCAGCCCGCAGGAACAGAAATTACGAATAAGACCCAGCGTATTAAATGTAAACACTGTATTCAGGGAAGGGGAACTGTATGATGAGTCTAAGATACAAAAAACATATCGTCGTTTTGCGGATTTGGGCATAGTGCGTTCCACCAACATTTCTTTTGTTGAAGTAAATGACAGTAACAGCCAAGACGACAACGGCTTACTTGACGCTGTAATATCCATATCACAGCATAACACTCATAATGTTACCTTACAACCCGAGGGTACAAATACTGCTGGAGATCTGGGAGCGGCATTGTCTTTGACGTATGAGAACAGGAACGTGTTTCATGGCAGCGAATTATTTAGTTTAAGTGCCCGTGGAGCTTTTGAGGCGATAAAAGGACTTGAGGGCTATGCCAACAACAACTATGAGGAGTACGGAATTGAGGCTAAACTGTCATTTCCTGAGTTTCTATGTCCTAACATATCAGAGGACTATCGTCGCAGACACAAAAGCACAACAGAATTTCTGCTTAGTTATAACAAGCAAAACAGACCGGAATTTGACCGCAGGGTATTTAGTGGAAAATGGCGATACAGATGGAGCAGTTCTACAAACAGGGTAGGGTACACCCTTGATTTTATCAATGTAGATTATGTTTCAATGCCTTGGATTTCAGACACTTTCAAAAGAGACTATTTAGACTCTCAAGATAACAGGAATGCCATACTGCGTTATAATTATGAGAACCTGCTCATAATGAAACTGGGCTTCTCTTTTAATTATAATGATGGTATTCATTATTTGAAAGTCAGTATGGAGTCTGCTGGCAATTTGCTAAAAGCACTGTCTAAGCCTCTGAAGTTTAAGACAAATGACATGGGGCAATATGAATTCCTCAAAGTAGCGTATGCGCAATATGCAAAGGCAGACGTTGACTATACATATAATTATAGGATTGATGAGCGCAACACATTAGCATTGCACAGCAGAATAGGCATTGCCATGCCGTATGGAAACAGCACCATATTACCATACGAGAAAAGATATTTCAGTGGAGGTGCCAATAGCGTGAGAGGCTGGAGTGTCAGGGAACTTGGACCTGGTTGTTACCACGGCAAAGACGGAAGAATTGATTTTATTAACCAGACTGGCGATTTGCGACTGGACTTAAATGCAGAGTTACGTTCCAGTCTTTTTTGGAAGTTCCAAGGTGCTATCTTTATAGATGCAGGAAACATCTGGACTGTCCGCCAATATGCCGACCAGCCTGGAGGCTTGTTTACATTAAGCAGTCTGTATAAGGAAATTGCCGTGGCATACGGTGTTGGATTGCGTCTTAATTTCGACTATTTTATTCTTCGTCTGGATTTAGGAATGAAAGCTATAAGTCCTTATTATACAACAACAGAAGAGCATTATCCAATATCTAATCCAAATTTCAAGCGCGACTATGCTTTGCATTTTGCAGTTGGACTTCCTTTCTGATTTCACTCGTCAGAAAAACCTTTGTATTCTTTTCAAACAGACTATTTAGCAAATGGATATCTCCTTATTTTCTATTATTTGTTTTCAAATAGAATATCTAATAGAATAGATAATAAACGAGACATCTCCTCGTTTCCTATTTAACATAATGCCGATTCTGTTTATAATAGTACACATTTGAATATATGTACAATTATGCCTTATTTTTAGTAAAAATACTATGATAATTCACTAATCACGTAAATGACAAAATGAAAGCATAGCTTTTACAGTATCAAAGCATAGCTTTCAGGTTGTAAAAGCTATGCTTTCACGATGTCATTCGATAGCTTTCAGGACAACCCAGACAATTTAAGACTTGTTAAGATTTGATGCTTCACATTTAACACATTTTCTTTGCAAAATGTCACAAAATTCAATTATTTACTTACATTTTGATTCTGAGTTCTGTTTGCAATCTGATTGCAACAATATATGATTAATTTTGCAATCAGAAAATAAAAACAGTAAAAAAATATAAGTCTATGGAACAGATTTTCGCTTTGGTGAATGAAATGTCACCGTTTTTGCTTTTAGGTTTCCTTTTTGCTGGAATCCTGCATGTCTTTGTCCCGAGCATGGTGTATAGCCGCTACCTGTCAGGACACAGCTTCCGCTCAGTGTTTTATGCAGCACTGTTTGGCGTCCCCCTACCCTTGTGCTCTTGTGGCGTGTTACCCACAGCTATGGGACTGCGTAAGGAGGGGGCCTCAAAGGGTGCTACAGTGTCATTCCTTATCGCCACGCCAGAGACAGGCGTAGACTCTATTGCAGCCACCTACTCGCTTATGGGACTTCCATTCGCTATTGTGAGACCAATAACTGCGTTTATGACATCACTTTTCGCAGGAACGGTGATAAACTCTTTTGACAAAGAAGAAACGCCATACAGTGTCAAAGAGACCGACGAACCACATTGCCACTGCCATCATGATACCGATACGAGCGAGTTGTCTTTTGTGGGCAAGATAAAAGAAGCATTACGCTATGCCTTTGTTGACATGATGGAGGATATAGGCAAGTGGCTTGTGGTTGGTCTGCTTGTAGCGGGACTGATAACAGTGTTTGTGCCTGACGAATTCTTTGAGATATTCAAGGATAATACACTGTTGAGTATGTTGCTTGTCCTGTGTATCGCCATACCTATGTATATATGTGCTACGGGAAGTATTCCTATTGCTGTGGCACTTATAATGAAAGGACTGACACCTGGTGCCGCATTGGTATTGTTGATGGCTGGACCGGCATGTAATGTTGCCAGTTTGCTGGTAATAAACAAGTTCCTCGGTCGTAGGACTCTCCTACTCTATCTCTTATCAATTATCCTTGGCGCTGTAGCTGCAGGAGTCATTATAGACCAGCTGCCCACAGAGTGGTTTATGCCCACGCTGATGAGAACAGCAGACTGTTGTGAAACTGAGAGCATCTCTTGGTTTAACATCGCTTGCACCATCATTCTCGCAATATTATTGCTAAATGCTTTATGCCGGCATTATATGACAGGTCATAGTAGTTGCCACTGTCATGACAATGCGCATGAAGAGAAACATTGTTGTTGTCATAGCGAAAAAGATGTCACTCACGATTGTTGCTGCCATAATCATGAGGAAGAGTCCCACTCATGTTGCTGTCATAAAGAATAAAAATAGAGGGTGTGTCACATGTGACACACCCTCATTTTGTATAGAACAATAGTTAGTTATAATGTTTTCCCTTTTAATATCCTGGGTTCTGCCAAGCTTTCTTCTGGTCATCAGAAAGGTTGGTGCCGTCTGGATTCTGCAGAGTATCGATGAACTTCTGTGGAATTGGACGGTAGTTATGGCGTGACTGGACGTTAGGTGCAGCCTCTGGGTTAAACGCTTTGGCACGCTTCACAAGGAGGTTCGTGCGTGAGAGTTCTTCCCAACGATTCCACTCACCAAGGAGCTCACGAGTACGCTCGTTGAAGATGAAGTTGAGCATACGTTCATAGTCACCTGTTGCACCGATGGCTTCGAGGATTGCCTCGTCTTCAGCAGGCAACTGCGTGTAGCTGGCAATCTGCAGGTCAGATGCGGCGGTAGTCTTCTCTATGCCAGTAGAGAGATAGTAGGTACTCTTGGTAAGATAGGAAGCCTCAAAAGCCTGCATATTATTCAAGCGTTCCGTTTTATTGTTATCTGAATTTGGATAGCATTTACCGAGAACCGCACCAGCAGTTGAATTTGTTATGAATGCCTGAGTACCGTCAGAGTAATACTCGCGGTCTTCCTTGTCCTTCCACTGTGCACGGGCACGGAGCACGTTCACCGTCTCGATGGCATCCTGATAATCACCCATACGTACCTGAGCCTCTGCCTTGACGAGGTAAGTCTCGCCGGTGCGTGCCATGATGACATCACGGTGTGAGTCAGCCTTTTCTCCTGTACGTGTACCATCATCAGTCTTATTGATACCACAGAATACGTTAGACTGTGCAGGGTTGCCGTTTACACCGTATGTGTTAAGCACATACTTTCCGCCAAGATATACAGGGAATACATTTGGTACCCACTTGCCGGTCTCTGGATGAACGAATGTGTGTGGCACTGCACCACGTCCAAATGTACCGTATGTTGTCTCATCCTGGAAACGTGGGTCATCCTTCTTGTTGAGGATGAACAGTATGCCATTGTCACCAAGACCTGGTACCTCAGATTCCTGAATGCCATTCTCTGCAGCTACGACTGCTGGTGTTTTGCCCTTTGGAATGTTGTTAAGACCATAGACAGTCTTGAACGTCTTCCACATACGAGAGTCATTCACATTGTCGAAAATCTCATACGCATACTCCGTAGGACGGCAACGCTGGAAGTCCATACCGCCGATGTACTGGCCGCGCTGTGTCCAACCACCAGAGAAGTTGGAGAACTGTGGGTTGAAGTAGTTATATGTACGGTTGCCAAAGCGACCTTTAGTAGTGGCATCGTCGCCATTGTGCTCGGCTGCCATCAAGATTTCATCCAAACCCTCATTCGCACAATTCACACCTGTCCAGTCAGCATAGAGTGAACGATAGTCAGAAGCCAGCGGACAAGCGGCAATGACCTCATCACAGAGTTCTATCACCTTATTCAGATCTTCCGCCTTGTTATAGCTGCTGTTCCAAGAAGCGCAACGCTCTGACTGACGATAGAGCAGTGCCTTTGCAAGGAAGTGAGCCGCAGTGTAGCGGGTCCAGGTGCCATTGCCACGCACTTTCTTTGTAGGAAGCAGCTCGTATGCTTTCTCAAAGTCAGAGATAATCTGATTCAGTGTCTGCTCCTCTGTAGCACGCTCATAATCCGCATAGACTTTAGCAACAGGCTCTGTCTGCACAACCACGCCGCCGTATTGTGCAAACAGGCGGTAGTAGTTGTATCCGCGTAGGAAATGTGCCTCACCCTTTGCCTGGTCGCGCTTTGCTGCATCTGTAACCATGTCGATGCGTGAGATGACAAGATTTGCTGTAGATATACCATAGTACATCTCATCCCACAATGCAGACACAGCCGGACAGTTCTTGTTAGCTGCACCTAATGCCGGTGTCAAGTCCAACGGATTCAGACGACTATCGTATGTATTCCAGCACTCAGAGGTAAGATCCGCACCATTTGTAAACTCATCAGTACCATAAAGCGTAATACCGTATGCCCATTCATAGCCGAAGTGCCAGCGCAGGTTGGAATATAAACCAGCAGCCATAGCCAAGGCTCCATCAGGAGTCTCAAGCAAATTGTCGGTCAGCATGTGGCCTGATTCTTCTTCAAGAAAGCTATCAGAGCAGGAGGTTGTTCCTCCAATAACCATGCCGAACATGGCTGCCATCATTATCTTATTTATATATTTAGATTTCATATCGAATATTATTTTCTTATTATTGAATAGTTGTTTTAGAAGTCAATCTGTACACCAAGTGTAAAGCCTCTGTTATAGTAAGTAGCACCAGTGTCGAGATCCATAAAGTCAACAGAAGAGTAGAGCATGCCAAGGTTCTTGCCCTGCACATACACTTTCGCACCGCTTATGCCGAGAGTGTTGCATACGCTCTTGCTCAGGTTGTAACCCAGTGAGAGGTTGCGAATCTTTATAAATGATGCGTCCTTGAAACCGAGAAGACCAGAATAAGGGTCACCGCCTGCTGTGCTGTAAATAGGCTTCTGCCACTCTGCACCAGTGTTGTTAGGTGTCCAGTAGTCTATTTCGCGCTGCTGATACATACCGAGCTGTCCTTCACCGCCGGTGCTAACCATGTACTTGAAACGTCCCATGAGGTCGATGGTCAGTTCCAGTCCCTTCCATGAGAAGGTATTACTCCAACCAAGTGTCCAGCGTGGATTCTGAGTACCGATTATTACACGGTCTTTACCGTCAATCTTGTAATCACCGTTCTGATCAACAGGACGAACGTTACCTGCGGTGAATTTCTCACCGTTGGCATTGAACTTTGCCATTTCTTCCGCATCGCTATCCTGCCACAGTCCATTGGCCTGATAACCATAGTAAATACCTATTGACTCACCGATAAACCATCCATTGGCGATATCGTCCTCTTTACCATTTGCCAGTTCTACGATTTCGTCTTTCTGCCATGCAACGTTGAAATTAGAGAACCACTCGAAATCCTTTATCTTAACAGGAATGGCATTCAATGTCAACTCAACACCTTTATTCTTTGTTTCACCGACATTGTCTATCATTGCTGGATATCCGCTCAGAGAAGACAGAGTTCTTGCAAGCAGTAAATCTTTTGTATGTGATGTATAGATATCCAAAGTACCCCCAATGCGTCCCTTCAGGAAACTAAAGTCAACACCGAAGTTCCATTGTGTTGTTCTTTCCCAGCCAAGATTTTTGTTTGGCATTTTGTTTGAACCTGAAGAATAGTATGGTTCATTGGTAACGAGAATGAAACTGTTGCCTATGCTGAACGGCATCCAGTAACCGCTTATAACACCTAAAGTACCATATGGACTTACAGTAGAGTTACCTGATGTACCGACACCGACACGAAGTTTCAACTGATCAATCCATTTGATGTCTTTCATGAAATCTTCCTGTTCCATGCGCCATCCCAGTGCAAGAGATGGGAACGAAGCCCACTTGTTACCTTTAGCGAGAACAGATGCTCCATCCCAACGCACGCTGGCAGTCAGAAGATAGCGTTCCTTATATGAGTAATTAATACGAGCCATATATGAAGCCGTTGCATTTTCTGTCAAGCCTGTACCAATTCCAACTTTGTAATCAGAATTGCTTACATCTATACCAGTGCCCATGTTGTTCCACAAGAATGTGGGGAATGGATTAGCCACTTCGCTCAGACTGCTGGTTTCCAGATTCATCTTTGTGGCACTCTGCAGCAATGTCAAGCCAAAAGTATGTTCACCGAATGTTCTGTTGTATAGCAACATATTGTCAAGTGTCCATGTGAGCTGACGACCGTCAGAACGTGAAATGTAGTTGTTTCCACCAACGCGAGTTGCAGAAGAAGAATCTAGGAAGATACCTGTACGATAATAACGGAAATCAGGACCAAACTGAATCTTGTACTGCAATCCCTGCAGAGGCTCCCATATCTTGCCGAAGTCAACAAGACCATAGAAACTACCCAGGGCACGGAGAGTCTGGCGATTATCATTAGACTTGTTCCATTCGTCTATTACCGTGTATGTATTGGTAGTTGTTCCACCAGGCATAGTGATAATCTGACCATTCTCATCGTATGGCATTGTATAGCGCAAAATAGCCTTTGCTGCACTATATATGTCAGTTGGACCAGAACTTGAAGACTGTCCTGTACGAGAGAAACCATACTCTTGTTCACTCCAAGATGTATTTATTGAACCACCCATCTTAAACCATTTGGTAGCTTGAATGTCAGAAGTAAGGCTTAAATTGTAACGTCTGTATTCCTGACCTTTCTGAGTACCTTTATTATTAAGGTATCCGAAAGAGGCACTTGACTGTATATCCTTGGTACCACCTTGTACACGTATTGAGTGTTCACTTGTAACACCCGTCTGAGTAACGAAGTCTGTCCAGTCTGTATCAATCACCTGAGAAGGGTTCCATACGCCATTGGACCAACCACGCTCAACATTTTTCCAAGCCACATCATCTCCGTTAAAGATTTTCTTATCGTTTTCATATGTAGGTTCATCACCTCTTGGATAAAGACTTGAATTTGAATTGTAGTATGCCCAGCGGCGCCATGTGATATAATCGCTTGCTGACATTGCAGGACTCTTGTCTATTATTTTCTCAAAAGTAAAAGAACCGTTATAGCTCAGCTGAGTCTTTCCTTCCTTACCACGCTTTGTAGTAACAAGTACTACACCATTAGCACCGTTTGCACCGTAAACTGCAGTTGCAGACGCATCCTTCAAGATGTCGATAGACTCTATGTCACGTGGATTGATAGACTCAATACCACCAGACTTAAGAGGTATTCCATCAACAACGTAAAGTGGTTCCGAGCCACCTGTAATGGAACGCTGACCGCGAATACGGATATTTCCTATGGTACCAGGACGCTCGCTTGAGGTGATATCAACACCGGCAGCCTTGCCTTGCAGAGCCTCAATAGCACTTGTGACAGGACGGTTATTCAACTGCTCCTCTCCTACACGTGTCAAAGCACCTGTAACATCGCTCTTGCGCTGTACGCCGTAACCTACGACTACGACTTCATCAAGGAGCTGTTTGTCTTCCTCAAGGGTGATGTTGACATTGCTACCGGCATTGACAGTCTGGGTGTAGAAACCTACGTAAGAGATTTCCAACTTAGAATTGCCGGCTACATTGTTGAGAGTAAAGTTACCGTCAAGGTCTGTGACCGTGCCGGTGGCAGTGCCTTTTACCTTTACGCTTGCACCGATGATAGGCTCACCAGTAGCGTCAACAACCTTACCTTGTACTTTGCTCTGTGCCATTGCTACGGTAGATGATACCGCTACGACGACAAGCAGAATAAGTCGTTGCCATATAACATGGCACCTCTTCAGGTTAGTTTTTTTCTTTTGCATTTTGCTTGTTGTTAATTTGGTTAATTAGTAAAAAAAAATATAATTGTAGTTTTCCTATTGAAAATGTGTTTTCTTAGTTCCTAGTTCTTTTTATTATCCTGAATAAATACAATCTAATTACCTTAATTAAACAAAACAACTAAATACCTTGTGAGATAAATCAACTAACTTAATACATATTACCTGTATGAAACAAAAGAAAAATCCTCTAATTATTTATCTTTTTTCCAATTGCAAAATTACATATTTCCAGAGGAACAGTAAGTGCGTTTATTCGTCAAAAGGCATACTTTTTTCTGTCAAACGCAATAAAAAGACGACAAAAGTCTTTAATACCTTATTAAATTTATATATATTTGCATTAGAAACCGTAAATCTAAACAAAACGTAATGATTAGGATATTCTTATTATTCATAGCTATAGTATCGTCTTTAATAGTATCTGCTTTTGACTATTCGGTCAGCAGGAGAATAAGTTCTGCCGACGGTTTGTCAAATGACTTCGTGACAGAAGTGGATATTGACGGATATGGATATATATGGATAGCCACAGAGGCCGGCGTAAGCAGAATAAGTGGTAATAGCTACCAGATGTTCCATGTAACAGACTGGCCGCCCAAGGATAATTTTCTCACGATGATGGATAACACACGCTTGTTGCCAGGACAAGAAGAGAGGAATAAATGGGGACTGAAGATTACAGCACTGAGATACTACAAGTTGACTGACTGCATGTTGATAGGCACTGAATTGGGACTGGTAGTTTATGACTGCAAACACGGTTTCATGAAATACGTGTCTTTCCGTGACGGATTAGTGCCATCAAGCATAGAAGACATTGTATTATGTAAAGACAACGGCGTATGGCTAATATTCGGCAATGGCAAGGTGCAGCATCTTGATTGTAACAAATATACCCTAAAGGAGATTCCTTTAAAACAGAATATCAATGCTAATTGTGGTATAGATAACGGTAATGGCCAGTTAATAATTGGTCATAACAAGCGCGGCATCAGTGTAATTGACATAAAAAGCGGGATTTCAAAACATTATACGCATAACGATAATGAACCCGGAAGCTTACCCGGTGACAATGTAAGAAAAATCATGAAAGATTCTGCCGGACGTATATGGGTAGGTACCGACCATGGTTTAGCTTTGTTTAATGTAAAAAAGGGGACTTTCGTAAAAGTTCTGTCTCATAGTGACAATTATGACTGCAATGTGTATGATATCCATCAGATGCACAATGGTATGTTATGGATTGCCAACGATATGGGAGGAATAAAGGTTTTAAACCCTAAACAAGATTATAGTAAAAATGTATTATACTATAATGACACAAAGGTCGTCTTGTCTTCAATAAACGCACGTGCTATAGCTCAAGATGAATACGGGAATATATGGATAGGCAATCATAGCACCGGCATAGATTTTATTAGTGCCAGGAAATCTGACTTCAGCATATTTAATAAGCCTGGCGGATTGTGGGACAACAATGTTATATATTCCATAACACCAGCCAAGAGCGGAGGATTATGGATTGCCGGTGATACAGAATTGGCACTATGGCAGGATGGCAATGTTAAAAAGAGATATGTAAGCAGGGATAAAGTAAGAAGACGATACTCTTTTCCACGTTGCATAATGTCTGACAGAACTGGATGTGTATGGATTGGCGTTGATGATAAAGGAGTGGTATTGTTTAACCCTTCTACAGAGACGTTCAAAGATATAGAAATAGGCTATAAGGATTGTGACATCCATTCTTTTGCGGAAGACAAAGACGGACGTGTATGGATAGGCAGCGAGTTTGGGGTATATTCATACAAACAGGGGGAAGGTGTAAGAAACGAGAAATTAGTAAACAAGTTAACAGGTAACGCTATCGTCACGTCTTTTCTGTGGTTGAAAGACAATGTAATGTTTATCAGCACACATGGTTTGGGAGCCTATGTTATCAACCTAACTACTGGCGCTTGGAAAAGCATACGCATAAAAGACGGATTACCTTCAGACCGTGTGAGCAGTGCAACCGCAGATGGTAAGGGGGGATTGTGGCTCGCCACCCATGAAGGACTGGTACATGTAGCTAACGCGTTGACACTAAAGGGACTTACTGTATATAACATAGATAACGGGTTGGCTGACAACCATACGACATCAGTAATGACTGACAAAATTGGCAGAGTGTGGGTCGGTACTTATTCTGGAGTAGCATGTCTTGACAGTTCTACAGGACGCATATCCAATTACAACCACAAAGACACTGGGCATCCATGCGCTTTTATTACCAGGCCTTCTAAATGTAATGATGGCTATTTCTATTTTTGTACAGCTTCAGGAATGATGCGCTTTAATCCGATGACATTCACCGGGAACCAAAAAGCATCGCCTGCACAGATAATATCATGCGAAGCATATTCTCCTGTTGGCAACGATGACACAAGGATTTCACCGTTGCTGCAAGGTAAAAACGGCTTTGTCACCACATCATATAAACAGAATACGTTGAGATTTACATTCTGTGTACGAAACTACGCACAGGAAAACAGCGTGGAGTATTCATATATGATGAAGGGAATGGACAACAAATGGTATTATATAGGTGATGATAACGACGTAGTATTCCGCGGCTTACGCCCTGGACATTACACCTTTGTATTACGTGCAAAACTAAAAAGCCAAGACTGGGAGAATGCTTCTATTACCCAGATGAACATCTATATAAAACCTCCTTTCTGGCAGACATGGTGGGCTTATATACTTTATGCATTGTTATTTGTCACAATAGTGATTATATCCATACGTTCATATAAACGCAGACTAGCATTGCGAAATTCTTTGGATTTAGAGAAACGGGAGAATTTACACCGCCAACAACTGAATGAAGAGCGATTGCATTTCTTTACCAATATCACTCATGAGCTACGTACTCCGCTGACCTTAATTCTTGGTCCGCTTGAAGATCTATTAAGCGACAGTCATCTGACACAACAAAGCAAAAGGAAGGTGACCATGATACACAAGAATGCAGAAAGGCTGAAGGATCTTATTAACGGAATTCTTGAATTCAGGAAAACCGAGACACAGAACCGCAAACTTACCGTTGCTCGCGGAGATATCGGAGCGTTTGTCAAAGAGATCTGCCTGAACTACAAAGAACTTTATAATAACCCTAAGGTTCTGTTTACTTATAGTATTGAACAACCTTTACAGAAAATATATTTTGACTCAGAGGTTGTAACTACCATTCTTTATAATTTCCTGTCAAATGCTATAAAATATACAGAACAAGGAACGATACAGACTAAAGTATGGCAAGATAACAATAAGATATTAATTGCTGTACAAGATACAGGGTATGGCATAAGTAAGGAAGCACTACCTCATATCTTTGATAGATATTACCAGGCAGATGGAAAGCATCAAGCCTCTGGAACTGGTATCGGTCTGGCATTAGTTAAAGCCTTGGCAGACTTGCACAATGCAACACTCAGCGTAGAAAGCAGCGAAGGAAAAGGTAGTACTTTTACTTTGGCTTTTGAAACAGGAAACACATATCCTACAGCCCTACACAAAGAAGACATTATACATGATTTGAATAAAGAGATAAAAGAGATTAATGATAACGAGCAAATAGAGGATGACCTCATCCCTACCCTGCTTATTGTTGAGGATAATTCTGATATACGCGAGTATATAGCTGATTCCTTCTCCGAAGATTTCCGGATTCTACAAGCGGTCAACGGTGAGGAAGGATTACAATGTGCTATAAGTAATATACCTGACATTATAGTAAGTGACATAATGATGCCAAAAATGAATGGTATAGATATGACACGTATATTAAAGGAGGACATTCGTACAAGTCATATTCCTATTATCCTGCTTACTGCAAAAGATACAGATGATGACAAAGAGGAAGGATATGAATGTGGTGCCAACTCTTACCTGACGAAACCGTTTACTGCCAAATTACTGGGAAGCCGCATACATAATCTACTCAATGCGCAAAGAAGGTTGGCTGAACAAATAAGAGAAAAATATGGAAATGGCATAAAGCCTAAGAATGTTGAAAGTACAGATAATGCTATTGGCTCTGATAACAACATAAAAGAAACGCTGAGCAAACTTGATCGCGATTTCCTGCAGCGTCTTGACGATGTCATTAGCAACAATCTAAAAAGTAATGACCTAGACTTGCCATTCGTTACCAGCCAAATGGCAATGAGTCATAGTACTTTTTATCGCAAGGTGAAAGCTTTGACAGGTATGACAGCTAAGGAGTATATACGTAAGTCAAGACTGCATCACTGTTACGAGATGCTTGAAAGCGGAGATTATAATGTGACAGAAGCAGCAATGCTGACGGGATTTAATCACATGGCACATTTCCGTGAGATATTCAAAAACGAGTTTGGTATATTGCCTTCGGATGTTAAAAAAGGTGATAAGGTATAAGACCTTATCACCTTATATATACATATATATACGTTTAGTTCACTCCAAACTTATATATTGTTGTTTGTCTGTAACGCTCGCCAGGTGAAAGTACAACTGGTGGGAAATAGGCTCTATTTGGCGAATCTGGGAAATGTTGCGCTTCAAAACAGATAGCAGAACGGCGTGGTGCAGTGTTGCCATGCTGTATTTTATAACCATCAGCCCAGTTGTCTGTATATATTTGGACACCAGGTTCTGTAGTCCAACATTCCATTGTACGTCCACTGACTGGTTCTGTAATACGGGCTGCGAATGACAATTCTCCGGCTTCTTTTTTGTTTAGCACCCAACAATGGTCATATCCCGCACCATTCTTTATTTGCTCATCATCTGCATCTATATCCTGACCTACACGTTTCTCGCTACGGAAATCAAAAGGCGTACCTGCTACCTTTAGAATTTCTCCTGTTGGGATACTTGTATTGTCAATAGGGCAATAGAAATCAGCATTAACCTCACATAGCAAATCATCAATGGTTGGTGTAGGATTAGCTATACCTGTCAAAGAGAAAAAGGCATGATGCGTAAGGTTTATTATAGTCTTTTTATTTGTCTGAGCCAAGTAGTCTATTTTTAGTTCGTTGTCATCTGTCCAGGTATATTCTACGTTTATACGCACCTCTCCAGAAAAACCTTCATGACCGTATGGGTCAAGAAGTGACAAAGCCAATGTCTGTTCGTTCATCTGAATGGCATCCCATACACGAGCATGGTAACCTGTAGGGCCTCCATGTAAGGAATTGACACCATTATTGATAGCCAGACTATATTCCTTACCACCTAATGTAAAACGTCCCTTGGCTATTCTGTTACCATATCTGCCTATTAAAGTGGACAGATATGGCTCTGGAGAGTTTATGACGTCTTCTATGTTGTCATGTCCTTGGATAACATTAGCCAATTGACCTTGCTTGTCTGGTACCATAATTGCAACTATAGCACCACCATAATTGGTAATAGCGACCTCGTAGCCCTTAGAATTACGAAGGATATACAAGTCTGTCTGCTTACCGTTTACTGTCGTGCGAAAATCCTTTCTTCGGAGTCCGCACACGTTCTGATTTTCTGTCATTATTAGTAGATTTTTTTTTGTTATTGTTATGTGTATTATTATATGATTTTCCTTTTTTATTACTATGTCTTCTTCTGTCGCTGTTTTTCTTGGTGTCACTCTTCCACTCTTTCTTCTTGTTTGTCGAGTTATAATCAGGAGCTTCACCTATTTCTTGTGGCAGAGGATTTTTAAGGACATCCTTTTCCAAGAAATTCTCAATCTTCTTAAAGAGATATATTTCATCATCAGAAACGAAGGTAATAGCCACACCGTCACGTGCTGCACGTGCTGTTCGTCCTATTCTATGGACATAATCTTCCACATCATGCGGAACATCATAGTTGATAACCATTGCTATATCATCAATATCAATGCCACGTGCAACGATATCTGTAGCTACCAACACCCCGATTTCTCCAGACTTGAACTTAAACATTATATTATCACGTTCTGCTTGTGACAAATCGGAGTGCATCTCACCACAGTTGATTTTCATTTGCTTAAGAGAACGGGACACTTCTTTTACACGTTGCTTTTTACCTGAGAAGATAATAACTCGTTCTAATTTAAGCGGTGTATCATCAGGTGATGCATTCTCTGGCACAAATCCGTGCTTAAATATATGTTTCAGTATTTTTATCTTTTGTGGTGGATAGCAAACAAAGGCTGATTGTTGTATTTTCTCAGCAGGTTTGCTGACGGCTATTTTAATTGTCAGCGGATTATGTAATAATGTCTTTGCCAATTGCTCTATCTTATCAGGCATCGTAGCAGAAAACATTATCGTTTGACAAGTATGGGGTATCCCCTTTGCTATTTTCAATATATCATCAGAGAAGCCCATGTCAAGCATTCTATCTGCCTCATCTAAAATAAAGAAGGACAACTTGGACAAATCAAGATTTCCCATTTGCATGTGAGAGATAAGCCTGCCAGGCGTAGCTATTATTACCGACGCTCCACGGCGCAAAGCTGCCAGTTCTTGATCATAACGATTACCGTCATTACCACCGTAAACAGCGGCAGAACTGATGTCATCAAGGTAATATCCAAATCCTTGCATCGCCTGGTCTATCTGCTGAGCCAATTCACGTGTCGGTGCCATGATAAGACAGTTTACAGATTCCTCGGGATAATCATCCTCGTCTAACAAAGACAATACTGGTAGTAGGTATGCTGCAGTTTTACCTGTTCCAGTTTGGGCCACGCCCATAATATCATGCCCTTCAATTATAGGATCAATACATGCTGCCTGAATTGGAGTGCATGTATCAAAATGCATATCATATAATGCATCTAATATCCTGTCACTTAAAAGGGTATCTTCAAAATATTTTATATTATCAGTCATATTCTTTTCTTTTAATTAGGTGCTTGTCTGTAACAAAACCATGCTACAATAGCAAACAATATATTGGGAACCCATGCTGCAAGTATCGGAGGTGTACCGGCATTGATCGCAAATGTAGCAGAGATGGTTTGTAGCATAATATATAGGAAACTCAGTGCTAATCCTAATCCTAAATACATGCCCATTCCTCCCTTCCTCTTTCTTGATGATAGCGAAGCCCCGATTATGGTCAGTATAAAAGAAGCAAAACTTGTAGCTATTCTTTTGTGGTATTCGACCTGATATCTTACGACATTGCTTGAACCTCTGTTTATTTGTTTCGAGATATAATCAGACAATTCTGGAGATGTGAATGTCTCTTGCTGGCCTTTGGAATATACTAAATCGATAGGCTCCATTTGTATTACCGTGTCACGTTGAATACCACTTATGATGGTTTCCTTCATGCCACGCATTTCACGAATTTTCCAGTTTTGCACTTTCCAATGATACTTGGATTCAGATATTGTATCATACTGTATCTCTGATGCAGTCATATGTGATACGAGTTTCTTATTTTCAAATTTATCAAGGCAAAAGCCATAACCACGTTTCATTCGGTTATCGTAGTGTTGGATATATGCTATAACACCCTTATCTACTTGCAACTGAACATTCTCCGCAGAAGTGTTCTTCTTATTGTTTTTATAAAGAGACTCAAAATTTTGTCGGATAACGGTTCCATGTGGTATAACATATGCTGCCAAAACAAATGACATGGTAGAGATAAACACGCATGATATCATATAAGGACGCAATAGGCGCTTAAAACTGATGCCTGCTGCCAATATTGAGATTATCTCTGAATTTCCTGCCATTTTCGATGTAAAGAAAATGACAGCAATAAAGACAAATAGCGGTGAAAACAAATTGGCAAAATATGGCACGAAGTTCATATAATAGTCAAAGACTATTGCTTTCCACGGAGCATGATATGTCGTAAATTTCGACAGATTCTCATTAAAGTCAAAGACTATAGCCAGACCTATAATAAGAAGAATAGCAAAAAAATACGTGCCTATAAATTTCCCTATTATATATCTGTCAAGACGTTTTATGTACAAAAAAGGATTTAGATATCTTGCATAAAGCATACATTTGTATGCCTTTGCTATAATCTCCTTTGCATATTTTCTATAATGGATTTTTTCCATTGTACGTAATCACCTTTTATTATATGTTCTCGTGCGTCTTTTACTAATCGTAAATAAAATGACAAATTGTGTATACTTGCTATCTGTAATGCCAGATATTCTTGCGCCTTAAACAAGTGATGAAGGTATGCTTTACTCGTAATAAGATCTATATCACAACCATCGGAATCAACAGGTGTAAAGTCATCTTCCCATTTCTTGTTTTTCATATTCATTGTACCATCATAGGTAAACAACAAAGCATTTCTTCCGTTACGTGTGGGCATTACGCAGTCAAACATATCAACGCCTCGTTCTATGTTTTCCAGTATATTCCAAGGCGTTCCGACTCCCATTAAATAGCGTGGCTTATCCTTAGGTAATATATCCGTGACAACCTCTACCATTTCATACATGGTTTCTGTAGGTTCTCCCACAGCTAATCCTCCTATGGCATTTCCGTCACAGTTCTTGTCTGATATGTATTTGGCAGACTCGATACGCAAATCTTTATATGTGCATCCTTGTACTATAGGAAAAAGACTTTGCTCATAACCGTATAATGGTTCTGTTTCTTTGAATCTTTTTACACATCTGTCTAGCCATCGATGAGTTAATGACAAGCTGTCACGTGCGTATTGCCAATCACTTTTGCCAGGAGGGCATTCATCGAAAGCCATAATGATATCAGCACCGATAACACGTTCTGTGTCTATGACATTCTCCGGCGTAAAGAAATGCTTTGAGCCATCAATATGGCTGCGAAATTCACATCCTTCCTCCTTTAGTTTTCGAATACCTGTTAGAGAAAATACTTGAAAACCGCCGGAATCTGTCAATATCGGGCGCTCCCATCCTATAAACTTATGCAGGCCACCAGCTTTTCGAATAATATCTAATCCCGGACGTAAATACAGATGATATGTGTTACCCAAAATTATTTGGGCCTTTACCTGTCTGCGTAATTCCTCAAAGTGTACAGCTTTCACACTACCGACAGTACCAACAGGCATAAAGATAGGCGTTTCTATCTCACCATGCGCTGTGGTTATTTTGCCAGCACGTGCAGAACTGCAGGCGTCTGTATATTGTAATTCAAATTTCATGCGTCTATAGTAAAGTTTATGGGATTATCTACGATTTCATCGGTCAAAGCGAACTCCCATACATCTCTTACATTTTCTACATAATGAAAGTTTACACCTTTAAGATAGTCTTGCGAAATATCCTCTATGTCCTTTATGTTAGACTTACACAACACTATATCTGTGATACCCGCACGTTTGGCAGCAAGTATCTTTTCTTTTATTCCACCCACAGGCAACACTTTTCCACGTAATGTTATCTCACCAGTCATCGCTGTATTTTTTCTAACCTTACGCTGAGTAAGAGCTGACGCTATTGATGTAGCGATAGTTATTCCTGCAGAAGGACCGTCCTTGGGAGTCGCCCCCTCTGGTACGTGTATGTGTATGTTCCAATTATCAAATACACGTGGGTCTATGTTCAGATAATCAGCATGTGCTTTAACATACTCTAAAGCAATAGTAGCACTTTCTTTCATCACATCACCAAGATTTCCTGTTAATGTAAGTTTTCCACTCTTGCCTTTTGACAGACTTGTCTCAATAAACAGGATCTCCCCACCCACACTGGTCCATGCCAAACCAGTAACTACGCCGGCATAGGAATTACCTTGGTAAATGTCACGATAAAATGGAGGTTTTCCTATTAAGTCCTCTAAATTATCAACAGTAACTTTCTCATATGGTAGTATTCCGTCACGAGTCTTGAAGTATGCCAGCTTGCGTAAAACTTTATTTATCTGTTTCTCAAGTTGTCTTACACCACTTTCCCTTGTATATCTTTCTATAATTTTTTCTAATGTAGCCTTGTTAAATGACAGCTTTTTCTCTGTCGTCAAGCCTGTATTTTCTTTCTCACGTGCAAGGAGATGGCGTTTAGCTATTTCAATCTTTTCTTCAGTAGTATATCCACTGACTTCTATTATCTCCATACGATCACGTAATGGTCCAGGTATGGTTGAAAGGTCATTAGCAGTCGCAATAAACATCACCTTTGACAAATCATAGTCAATATCAAGGTAGTTGTCATGAAAAGTGTTATTCTGTTCAGGATCTAACACCTCCAACAAAGCTGAGGCTGGATCACCATTATGAGTACCATTGGTGACCTTATCTATCTCATCTAAGATAAAGACAGGATTACTGCTACCTGCTTTTTCCAGACTTTTGATTATCCTTCCAGGCATTGCCCCAACGTAAGTTCTTCTGTGACCTCGTATCTCGGCTTCATCATGCAGGCCACCTAAACTTACACGGACATATTTTCTTTGTAATGCTTCTGCTATACTTTTACCAAGACTAGTCTTTCCTACCCCTGGGGGGCCAAAGAGACACAGTATAGGAGATTTCAAGTCACCTTTCAGTGAAAGAACTGCTATGTATTCCAATATTCGTTCTTTCACTTTTTCCATACCATAATGATTTTTATTAAGAGTCCTCTCAGCACGTTTGAGGTCTAAATTGTCTTTCGTGTATTCTTCCCATGGTAAATCGAGAATTTGCTGAAGGTATGTCAATTGCGTGTTGTAATCCGCACTCTGTGGATGCATCTGATCCAGACGTGACAATTCTTTCTCAAATGTTTCTTTGACTTTGTCAGACCAATGCTTGTTCCGTGCCTGCTCTTTTAGCTTTGTTTTCTCAGGCTCTCCTTCTTGTTGTCCTAATTCTTTATTTATACTCTTAAGTTGCTGACGTAAGAAGTATTGCTTTTGTTCATCGCTGATAACATGTTGTGTCCTGTTTTGGATGTCAAGACGAAGATTGGCATATTGTATTTCCCTGTTTAGAATCTGCAACAGCTCAAATGCTCTTCTTTTGAAATCACCACATGATAACAACATCATCTTTTCTGACAATTTCAGCGGCATATAATACGAAACCATATTGAGGAAAGTCTCATTACTATCAACACTATGTAATGACAACTGTAGCTCAAAAGGTATCGTGTCACTCTTATTCATATATTCAGCGACACGCTTGCGTAAATCTGTTAATATCGTATTATATTCTATGTCTTTTTCATCTGGAATTTCTTCCGGAGAAGATACTATGTGTGCTCGAAGAAATGGCTCTTCTGATACGACATGGTCTATTTTACAACGAGTCAGAGATTGTGCAATGAAAGCATATCTGTTTTGCTGTCCTGGCATTTCGAATACTTTCAAGAAGTGTGCTATAACCCCATATTCACACAAATCACTTGCGTCTGGTTCTTCTATATTAACGTCTTTCTGACAAAACATCGCAAAGGGTTCTTGCGGATGTTTTTCTATATATTTTACCAACTGACGCGTTGTGTCACGCGCAATAGTAACAGTTGCCAATACTCCGGGGAAATTAACCATATTCCTCGTTATGAGCACCGGCATATCTGCATCCTGTATATCTTTATTAATATTATTTGAGTCTCCTTCTATTTCTGTAAATAAATGAATGTCCACACCTTGATGAGACATTAATTCTTTGAATATATCCATAAAGGTTTTATCAGTGTTATCCTATTTCCTAATTTGTTTCTTCGGCTTCAACTTCGGTATTTTTATAACATCACCCGCTTTCACCGTTTTCTTATCATTATAGACCTCCACATAGCATTCCATATCTGGTCCTAAATAAGCCTTGGATATAGATTTCAATGTCTGGCCTTCTCTAACGGTCACTTCTGTTTCTGTACCGACTATTGCCCATGCACCAGTTCGTACACGAACATCCTTCTTACTATATTCTTCATTATCAATGATGTCACTTGCTTGTTCGTTCTTTTTTTCCTGAACATCATTTCCATTGTTGCTTTCAGAAGGTTTGTTAATCGTGTCTGATGCCAGAGGTTCAGCATTTTGAGATTTAGATACTGAATCTACTACTTCTGTTTGCGGTTGTTCTTTTGGTCCTATCCATTGTTTAAACCATCCGTTCATTCCGGCAAAATATCCTATCATAAAGAATAATATGCCACAGATGATACCGCCTATAGAATAATAGTACATCGGAGAATGCTCCTCGTCATACTCATCATCATCATCTTCTTCCTCTTCTTTCTCCTCTTTCTCCTCTTTCTCTTTCTCTTCTTTCTCTTCTATTTCCTCCTTATCATCCACTTCCTCCTTTTCTTCTTCCTCTACCTTCTCTACCTCTTGTTGTACTGCTGACTCTACTTCTTTTTCCTCCTCATTATTATCTTCGGTATCTATTTCCTCTTTCACGGTCTCTTCCGTTTCCGTATTCTCATCTGTTACGATCTCTTCTTTTATCTCAGATGCCACAAGATTTACATCATCCACATTACCATCACTTTCCTCTGATGCAACTTCCATCAATCCTGCCATCTTGTTTCCTGATTCCACCAGATTATCCTCAGCTTCTACAGTCTCCGATGACTCTTCCTCCATATTTTCAGAATCATTCAATTCTTCCTCTATCAAGGTTTCATCGTTAATTATTACAGTGTCAAATTGAGAAAAAGGTTTGTTCACGAGGTCACGCATTACACTATCAGGCGTAAATGTAACCTTATCATGTTCACCGATAATGACTCTCTCACCTGTATTGACATTTATACTGCTACGTTCTTTCACAGTTTGTAGCTTAAAGGTTCCGAAACCTTTAATTTTTACCTGCCTGTCATTTATCAGTCCCTCATTAATAACTTCTGTTATTTGACTAATAAAAGCCTCTGCATCCTCCGTCCTTAATTTATGCTGTGATACTAATATCTTAGCTAAATCTTTTATCGTAGTCATAATAATATTATTAATAAGTTTTTATTTTATTTTTTCTTTTAACGAAGATACTGGTTTGAAATTAACAACCAATTTTGGCGGCACTAACATTTTTTGCCCGGTTCCGGGATTAGTAATTATACGTTCCATACGTTTTTTCACCTCAAATGTACCGAGACCGGCAAAGTTAATCTGCTCCCCCTCTGTCAACCTGTCTGTTATATTATAAACGACAGACCTAACCATATTTTGCGTATCCTCTACTTTGTAGCCCGATTTGCGCGCCAAAGCTGTAATAAATTCCTTGTTATTCATAACTCCATATTTAATATTTATAAACAAGTAGCATATAAGTCAAACTCCTCAGCTCCAGTGACTCTCACATTGTAGTAATTGCCTATTTGTAATTTTTTCTCTTTAACAGGAATGAGTATTTCTGGGTCTATATCAGGAGAAGAGTATTCAGAGCGAGCTATATACCAATCACCTTCTTTACGATCTATTACGACAACAAACTCCTCCCCAATCTGTTTATTCTGGAAATCCAAAGAGATATTCTGTTGAACGCGCATTAATTTATCTAAACGCACTTGCTTTATTTCTTGTGGAACATCATCTTTATAATGAGTGGCACTATATGTCCCGTCCTCTTCTGAATAATAGAAAGCTCCAAGCCTTTCAAATTTTGCCCATTTCACAAAATCTATCAGCTCCTGAAAGTCTTCTTCTGTCTCACCAGGAAAACCGACCATCATAGTTGTTCTAAGAGTTATACCTGGTACCTCCTCTCTTATTTTATTTATAAACTCTATGGTCTCTTCTTTTGTTATATTGCGGTGCATTCTCTTTAATACAGGTGTGGATATATGCTGGAGTGCCACATCCAGATACTTGCATATATTCTTTTTGCTACGCATGACACGAAGTACATCCATTGGGAATTTATCCGGGTAAGCGTAGTGCAACCTAATCCATTTCACGCCATCAATATCCGACATCTTTTCCAACAGTTCTGCCAATTTCCTTTCTCCATAGAGATCAAGGCCATAATAAGTTAATTCTTGTGCAATAATCTGAAATTCCGTAACGCCCTCTTTTACACGTTCCCTTATTTCCTGAAGAATATCTTCTATAGGTCTGCTTTTATGTTTTCCTGTAATTATCGGAATTGCACAATATGCACATTTCCTGTCACACCCCTCTGATATCTTGATGTAACAATAATGTCTTTTCTTTTTGGAGTCGTTTTTCCCTTCTTCAGTTTTAGCTATCAGCTTAATGTCATTCAGCAATCCTTTGTAGTCAAACTTACCGTAATATTTATCTACTTGAGGAATTTCTTCTTCCAATTCTTCTTTGTAACGTTGCGACAAACACCCCATTACATAAAGATATGATATATCCCCTCGTTCTTTTGCATCAACAAATTGCAGTATTGTATCAATACTTTCTTGCTTGGCGTCCTCGATGAATCCACAAGTATTGATAACGACTATATTACCTTGAACAGTCTCTGCATCAAGAACAGTGTAATAGCCGTTCTGCTCAAAAAGTCTTCCTAAAGATTCACTGTCAACAAGATTTTTTGAACATCCTAAAGTTATTATATCAATTCTGTTATTTATCATCCAAACAAAGAATCTACAAATTCTTTCCTATTAAACAATTGTAGGTCATTCATTCCCTCTCCTAAACCAATATATTTCACAGGAACCTTTAGCTGGTCACTAATTCCTATCACAACTCCACCTTTAGCTGTACCATCTAATTTCGTGACAGCCAGACTACTAATCTGTGTAACAGAAGAGAATTGTTTTGCCTGTTCAAATGCGTTTTGACCGGTAGAACCATCTAAAACCAACAATATCTCATCAGGAGCATCAGGTATTACCTTTTTCATTACATCCTTAATCTTCTTCAACTCATTCATCAGATTCACTTTGTTGTGTAATCTGCCGGCTGTGTCTATTATTACGACATCAGCATCGTTTGCTTTAGCAGAAGACAAAGTGTCAAATGCAACACTTGCCGGGTCTGCCCCCATCTGTTGCTTTATTACCGGCACACCGACTCGTTCGCCCCATATCACTAATTGTTCCACAGCAGCAGCACGGAAAGTATCAGCAGCTCCAAGGTACACCTTCTTCCCTGCTTCCTTGAATTGCCATGCCAACTTTCCGATTGTTGTAGTCTTGCCTACTCCATTTACTCCGACAACAAGTATCACATAAGGATGTTTATCCTTAGGCAAACTCCACAAATCAGTATCTTCTGCGTTGTTTTCGGTAAGAAGCTTTACGATTTCATCTCTTAGGATTTCGTTCAATTCTGCAGTTGAGACATACTTGTCTCTCGCAACACGCTCCTCTATCCTTTCTATGATTTTAAGTGTCGTGTCAACGCCGACATCACTTGTAACCAGAATCTCTTCCAGGTTATCTAAAACATCATCATCTATTTTGTCTTTGCCGGCAATAGCACGTGACAATTTGCCAAAGAAACTCTGTTTTGTTTTCTCCAATCCCTTATCGAGAGTATCTTTATTATTTTTACTAAAAAGTCCGAAGAATCCCATTTATTTGTTTTTTTTGACTATTTGCTTACAAAGTTACGAAAAAAAACGTGTATTGTATATATAATTATGTATAATTTTAATGTTTATCAAAATAATTGCACACATTTATTTGTTAGTGTGCAAAAAAAAAGTTAACTTTGCACATTGTAAAACAAAATGTGCATCAAAAAAACAATATTGCATAGCTAATACATGGAAAAAATATCAAGCTTTAATGCCCAAATAGAAGCGAGCATTAAAAACTATTGGGACTTGGATGCCCTTACTGACTATAAGGGCGCCACTTTGCAGTATCAAGACGTTGCGAGGAAAATAGAGAAGTTACATATCCTGTTTGAGAACAGTGGAGTCGTAAAGGGAGACAAGATAGCTCTTTGCGGCAGAAATATGAGCAATTGGGCTGTTGCTTTCCTTGCGACCTTAACTTATGGTGCTGTAGCAGTACCTATACTGCACGAGTTTACCGCAGAGCAAATACATCACATTGTAAATCACTCTGAAGCAAAACTCCTATTTGTCGGTGACGTAGTGGCCAAACAGGTTGACCCAGATAAAATGCCAGCGCTTGAAGGAATAATAAACATACTAGATTATTCCCTTATGATTTCACGCTCTGAAGCCCTCACCAATGCCCGCGAGAATCTTAATAGATTCTTCGGAGAAAAATACCCTAAATTCTTCCGTAAGGAATTCATCAACTATTACAAAGAGGAAGACCCTAACGAATTGTGTATAATCAATTACACATCTGGAACCACAGGCTTCTCAAAGGGTGTGATGATACCATACAGGGCCATGTGGTCTAATTTGGATTTCGCATCTCAAGTTCTGGACAAAGAATTACATCCTGGTGACAATACCATATCCATCCTGCCTATGGCACACATGTATGGTATGGCTTTTGAGTTTATAAAAGAGTTTATGACAGGCTGTCATATATACTACCTGACCCGCATACCTTCACCTGCAGTAGTAGCCCAGGCATTCAAAGATGTGAAGCCTATTATCATTATTGCAGTCCCACTTGTAATAGAAAAAATAATCCGCAAGAAGGTATTCCCGAAGATAACACCATCGATAAAGGTTCTCATGAAGACTCCTGTAATTGGTGCAAAGATTAAGGAGCGTATCAAGAAACAAGTCTATGACGCATTTGGTGGCAGGCTGTATGAGATTATAATAGGCGGAGCGGCTCTCAACCAAGAAGTGGAGAACTTCCTAAAAGACATAAAGTTCCCTGTAACAGTTGGATATGGTGCAACAGAATGTGCACCAATTATCACGTATGCAGACTGGAAAACCCACAAGACAGGTTCATGTGGTCGCCAGGTAGTCCACATGGAAGTAAAGATTGACAGCAAACATCCACACCGTGAGCCTGGTGAGATTCTTGCTCGTGGCCTAAATGTAATGTTAGGATACTACAAGAACGAAGAGGCTACCAGACAAGCCATCGACAGTAACGGCTGGTATCATACAGGCGACCTCGGTATAATGGACCGAAAAGGAAACGTATTCATAAAAGGACGCTCTAAAAATATGATATTAGGTCCAAGCGGCCAGAATATATTCCCGGAAGAAATCGAGGATGCACTCAATTCATTGCCAATGGTAAATGAAAGTATCGTGGTACAGCGTGACACAAAACTTGTAGCGCTCGTCCACCCTGATATGGATGCATGCTCAGCGCTAAACATGAGCAGCGACGACGTGGAAGATTTAATGAAAAAGAATTTAGAGCAACTGAACTCTACCCAACCTCCATATTGCAGAATCTCTCATATTGAAATATGCAATGAGGAATTCGAAAAAACGCCAAAGAAGAGTATCAAGCGCTTCCTATATACATAAAATTTGTTAATAAAACACAAAAAAAAGGCGTCAACAATATTTATTTAGAAAAAAAAGAGTAACTTTGCACTCGCTTTCACGAGTTGATAGCATTATATTTCTAATTTAATTAAACAAAAAAAAACGAATGGCAACAAAAATCCGTTTGCAGCGCGGCGGTCGTAAAAGCTATGCTTTTTACAGCATCGTTGTAGCTGACGTAAGAGCTCCACGTGATGGTAAGTTTACAGAGAAAATTGGTACTTACAACCCTAACACAAATCCTGCTACTGTAGATTTGAACTTTGACAGAGCTCTGTATTGGTTAGAGGTTGGTGCACAACCAACAGACACAGTGCGTAACATTCTCTCTCAGGAAGGTGTTCTTCTCATGAAGCATCTCAGAGGTGGTGTCAAGAAGGGCGCTTTTGATGAGGCTGCTGCACAATCTAAGTTCGATGCATGGAAACAGCAGAAGCAGAACAACTTTGAGGCTATAAAGGCTGATCAGGAGAAGAACAAGAAAGCAGCAAAAGACGCTCTCTTGTTAGCTGAGAAGAAGGCCAATGAGGCTAAAGCTAAGGCTATCGCAGAAAAGAAGGCTGCTGCTGAGGCTGCTCAGAATGCCGCAGAGGCTGAGGCTGCTACAGAGGAGACTCAGGAAGAGGCACCAGCAGAGGCTTAAAACCAAAAACTAACATTATAGGTAAAAAGTGGAAAGGAAACTTTTCACTTTTTATTTTTTAACAAGCAACCGTAGAAATATGCGTGTACCATTAAAGATACAAGGGGTTACAGATGTAAATTCTGAAAACATGTTTTCTTTACTTATCGTTACCGATATTAAAGAAGAGCGCCAGATGGCCATTATGGTTGATCCGAGCATGCGCCATGAGTTCGCATTAAGACGAGGTAAATATGTGGGTAATGACGTCCAACGTAAGAACGCCACAGAAATGCTTAGTCTCATGTTGCCAGAAACTCTTTGTTCTATAATAAAATACATGACACAATTAGAGTTGTCTGTAATTATTGTCAATATCTTTGATGGAGAGTATAAAGCCATATTGGAAGACCAAAAGACAGGAACCACATTCCCTATACGAATAAGCGACGGCATCTTATTGGCTTATGCAGACCCACACATTCCTTTATATATAGAAGAAACGCTATGGAAAAACCAGAGTACCAAATATATGGGGGAAAACGCCCGTGGAATATCCTTGCCATTAAATACTCTTACCACAGAGATGCTGAAAGATGCAATGCAAAAATGTATTGATGACGAGAAATACGAGATAGCAGAACAGTTAAAGAAAGAATTGGAAAGAAGAGGATCATAGACATGAAGGAGCAACGCTATTTTTATGTGCCTAATGCTTCAGAGGTAAATGAATTACCAGACAAAGAGGCACAACATGCTACACGAGTCTTACGTTTAAGAGAGAATGACGAGATATTCCTTCTTGACGGAAGAGGTGATATTTTCAGAGCGGAGATAACAGATATAACAAATAAACGTTGTCAATATAGCATTATAGACCAGACTCACCAGGATAAATACTGGCAAAGGGACATACATATAGCCATTGCTCCCACAAAAATGATGGAACGCATGGAGTGGATGGTAGAGAAAGCAACAGAAATCGGAGTGGACCACGTCTCCTTTGTTGACTGTGCATACTCTGAACGCCACAAAATACGCATAGACCGTATTGACAATATAACTATAGCAGCAATGAAGCAGAGCCATAATGCATGGAAGACCTCTGTTGATGAGATTATAAAGTTCAAGAATTACATAAACGACAATTCTGATGGCGAATGCTATATATGTCATTGCTACAATGAAATTGAGCGAGAAGACCTATTTGAGAATCTAAAACACATCCCCTGTGACAGCAAGATTCATATTCTTATAGGCCCCGAGGGAGACTTCTCATTAGAAGAAATAAAATATGCTATAAGTAAAGGATATAAATCCGTATCCTTGGGCCAAGCAAGGCTACGCACAGAAACAGCGGCGTTAAGTGCTGTAATGATGTGCCATCTGAGTCGTTAGATAAATATCGTATAACAGATTATACCAAAACGTGCAAACACTCGAACTATTATCACCGGCAAAGAACTTGGAAAGTGGTATCTGTGCTATAGACCATGGCGCGGATGCAGTTTATATAGGCGCTGACAAATTTGGTGCAAGAGCTGCTGCGGGCAATAGCTTGGAAGACATCAGTGTATTATGCCGCTATGCACATACATACAATGCAAAAGTGTATGTAACGGTAAACACTATCATATATAATAATGAGATAGACACTACAATAGACCTCTGCCGACAACTGCAAGATATAGGTGTTGACGCCATACTCATTCAGGATATGGGACTATTCTCATACCTATCTTCTAATTTGAGTATACAGTTACACGCCAGCACCCAGACAGACAACAGGACAATAGAGAAAGTAAGATGGCTGGCTGGTTTAGGTTTCAAGAGAGTCGTTTTAGCAAGAGAGCTATCATTAAAAGAGATAGAGGAAATACACCAACAGGTGCCGGATGTGGAATTAGAGGTGTTTGTCCATGGAGCACTCTGCGTCAGTTACAGCGGACAGTGTTATGCCTCACAACATTGTTTCAAACGTTCTGCCAACAGGGGTGAATGTGCACAATTCTGTCGTATGCCCTTTACCCTGAAAGATGCGGATAATAAAGTTATAACCACCTCATCCCATCTATTGTCCCTTAAAGACTTGGCTTTACTGCAAAATATAGAGCAGTTAGCAGAAGCTGGGGCCTGCAGTTTCAAGATAGAAGGCAGATTGAAAAACATTGATTACGTAAAGAACATTACAGCCGCATACAGTGAACGGCTGAATGAATTATGCAAAAGATATCCTGACAAGTACAAACGTGCCTCTATGGGTAAATGCACCTATACGTTCAAGCCTGACATTTACAAGACTTTCAACCGTGGATATACTACATATTTTATTGATGGCAGACAACCCGACATGTCATCACCAGAGACACCCAAGTCTATAGGAGAATACATAGGGAAGGTAAAAGATGTGCGTCCCAACTGTTTTATCATATCAACAGAGAAGAGCCTTCATAATGGAGACGGCTTGTGCTTTGTCAATACGACAAACAGTTTGGTAGGATTCAGGGTAAACAGGGTTGAAGGCAACAAGGTTTTCCCATTAAAGATGTCTGCAGACATACGGAAAGGAATATCTATATACAGGAACCATGACCAATCGTTCCACACCTTAATTAGCAAGCCTTCATCTGTAAGGAAAATAGATATTTCTTTGTCACTTATTGTTGACACAGATACCCTCACGTTACAGATGACAGACGAAAGCGGTGCAACACGAAAGATTTCCGAACCGTATGTGTACACACCATCAATTAAGCAACAAGACGAGAATATCTGTAAGCAATTAACGAAACTGGGTAACACCCCTTACATTTGCAAAGACATAGATATAGAATATAATTGCGACAAGCCTTTCATACCTAACAGCACATTAGCAAAACTGCGACGTGACTTATTAGAAAGCAGCGACAATACAACCAGGATAAAAGAAGCAGCCTCTTCTCCAGTCAAAGAGACTCTCCCACCCCAATATTCACAAGCATGTCTTTACAATGCGTCAAATGAGAAGTCTAAATCATTTTATAGCAAATATAATATAGATGCAGACTCCTTTGAGACTAACGCCCCAGAAAGAAAACTTCTCATGCAATGCCGCTTCTGCTTAAAACATGAAATGGGCTACTGCAGCAAATTAAAGAACAAGACACCGTGGCGTGAACCTTTAAGGCTCTCACTTGACGACGGACAAAGCTTTGACATAGTATTTAATTGCAAAAACTGCCAGATGGAGATATGGGCATAAAAGTAATAAAGATATTATTGTTCCTCAACATGTTGGCTTCATTGTCAGCATGCTATAAGAACAACAATTTACAATCCACCAACAGCACTGTCGGCAATGACAGTGTGCAGATAAGTGATGCTCTTACTTTTTATCAGACACACCATTACGGCATAGGATACAACTTTATAGTAAAGACTGATTCTCTGCTCCTCATATCACAGCAGCCGGAGGAATATGTTTCCCAATTAGTCACCGACACATTCGTGGTAAAACACAACCAGCAGGTTGCCGTCAGTGACATACGTATCATACCTCAAGACAGCATCGACTCCGTATGGGTACAGATAATAACCGACAATGGCAATATAGGCTGGAACCATGAGTCTGAGATGTTGAGCAAGGTAATGCCTACAGACCCTATATCTCAGTTTATAATGTTTTTCAGTGATACCCATTTTATCATTGCACTAATAATACTGACAATCATTATTGCGGCATATCTTGTAAGAATCATCCAGAAGCGAAAGGCACCAATAATCCATTTCAGGGACATACCGTCTTTCTACCCCACTCTGCTTTGTATTACCGTTGCATACGCAGCCACGCTATATGCGTCTTTACAGATGTTTGACCCTGACACATGGCAATACTTCTATTACCATCCATCACTCAATCCCTTTAGCCTGCCTAAAATCTTAGGCGTGTTCATTTTGTCTGTTTGGGTGATGCTCATCATTGGCATTGCAGCGATAGAGGATATACGTCACCATTTGAGTTTCAATGACATGGTGCTCTATATTGCAGGCTTATGTGGTGCTTGCGCCATTTTGTATATTGTATTCTCTATTAGTACATTATACTACATCGGCTACCCTTTGTTACTCATCTATACATGGTTTGCCATAGCTATATACAGAAAGAACTCTCAGAAGAAATATATTTGCGGCAAATGCGGCAAGAGGATTGAGTCATTAGGACGATGCCCATATTGTAACACCATAAACGAATAAAGAATGACAAAACACATATTCCACATAATGCTTGTAATCTTCGTCGGATTATCAACTATCAGTTCTTGCTCAGATGATGAGTTAGAAGAAGAAGTGCATATCAAGCGTACTGTTATTGCATATATCACCGGCGATAACAATATAAGTTCCAACCTCCTTGGAGACATAAAAGAGATGATTTCCGGATCAGCAAACCTGCCATCTGATTGCCGTCTTGTGATTTTCTCCGACTGTAAGAATTCTAATCCGTATATAGCAGAGATTAAAAACGGAGAGGAAAAGGTTGTGTATCAATACGAAAGCGAGATGCTCTCTACATCCGTCACAGAGATGAAGAATGCCATGCAGTGGATTGTTGACACATATCCCTCTGATGAATACGCTTTGATAATGAGCGGACACGGCACAGGCTCTCTCATTATTGAGGACACTGTTGCCTATTCCTCTTATATACGTCTTTACGCATACGGATGGGATGCAAAAGACAAGGACAAAACATATAATGAATACAATGGGAAGTGGATAAACATCCCATCCTTAGCCACCGTATTCAGCAACCTTACCACAAGAGATGGCAACAGGCTGCACTTTGAGTATATATTCTTTGACTGTTGCTGTATGCAGACAGCTGAAACAGCTTACGAACTTCGCAAATATACAGACTATATCATTGCCGCAGCCTCTGAGGTACCTGGAAAGGGCGCTCCATATAAATCCATTGTCCCCGTTTTGGGAGATGACAAAAGCATTGTGGGTGCATCTATTATAAATAAGTATATAAGTGGCACATCATGGGATGGCACCGGAGGCATTGCCATCTCTGCCGTCAAGACTGACGAGATGGAGTCTTTATTAAATATCACACGAGATGCCCTGCACGAACTCTATACAAGTGGCAGTTGGGAGTTGAAATGCGATAATTGTATATACTACTACAGAGGTGACGAGTCCAACGACACACCTGTTCTATATGATTTTCAGAACATCATGTTGAACAACCTCAATACGGAAAGATACCAGCAATGGCTGGTACAATACAACAAAACTGTTGTTGCAAAATATGTTCCCATCGCAGACAAACCATGGCATAGCGTCTGCGGCTCCTCATATATGGGTGTTGACTTCAAATCTTTCACTGTCTCAGAGACAACATGTGGCTGTATGAGCTTCTTCTTCCCCTACGCCCCTTATGACAAAACGGAGATAAGAGTCCCTCCCCGCAAGTCTCTTAACAAGACAATGTTTGACTTTGAATGGACAAGAGCATTAGGATGGCACGATATGGGATGGTAAACTGACAATTATGTCAGTCTAAGTGTGCCATATATGACAAAAAACACATGTGGCACATTTTTTACAATAAAAGAAGTGGTTTTCATTAGAACTATAATTTCTAAATACAATATTAAACTATGAACATTCAACCATTAGCAGACCGCGTGCTGATTAAGCCAGCCGCAGCAGAAGAGAAGATTGGTGGTATCATCATTCCTGATACCGCAAAGGAAAAACCACTTAAGGGTGAGGTGTTAGCAGTAGGAAAAGGTACTAAGGACGAGGAAATGGTCCTTCAGGTTAACGACACTGTTTTATACGGTAAATACTCTGGCACAGAGCTGGAGCTTGACGGAGAGAAATATCTCATCATGCGTCAGTCAGACGTTCTTGCTGTTATCAAGTAATATTGAGAACAAGTAATCGTATAATAACTCTTCAAAACAATTAAAACAATTATGGCAAAAGATATAAAATTCAATACAGAGGCTCGTGAGGCCTTGAAGAATGGTGTTGACCAGCTGGCTAACGCTGTTAAAGTAACACTGGGTCCAAAAGGACGTAACGTAGTTATAGAGAAGAAGTTTGGTGCTCCGCAGATAACCAAGGATGGTGTCTCTGTAGCAAAAGAAATAGAGTTGGAGGATAAGTTCGAGAACACTGGTGCACAACTTGTAAAGAGCGTAGCATCAAAGACTGGTGATGACGCTGGTGACGGTACAACAACAGCCACCATCCTGACACAGGCTATCGTTAACGAGGGACTGAAGAATGTCACCGCCGGAGCAAACCCTATGGATTTGAAGCGTGGTATTGACAAGGCTGTCAAGGCTGTCGTTGAGTTTATCAAGGACAACGCTGAGCTCGTTGGTGATGACTATGACAAGATTGAGCAGGTAGCTACAGTGTCTGCCAACAACGACCCTGAGATAGGTAAGCTCATCGCTGATGCAATGCGCAAGGTTTCTAAGGACGGTGTGATAACCATTGAGGAGTCTAAGAGCCGTGACACTTCTATAGGAGTTGTTGAGGGTATGCAGTTTGACCGCGGTTACCTTTCTGGCTACTTCGTTACCGACACCGAGAAGTTGGAGTGCGTAATGGAGAATCCTTACATCCTTATCTATGACAAGAAGATATCAAACCTCAAGGAGCTCCTGCCAGTATTGCAGCCTGCAGCAGAAAGCGGACGCGGCTTCCTCATCATTGCTGAAGACGTTGACTCTGAGGCTCTGACCACTCTCGTTGTAAACCGTCTGCGTGGCGGCTTGAAGATATGCGCTGTCAAGGCTCCTGGCTTCGGCGACCGTCGCAAGGCTATGCTTGAGGATATCGCAATTCTTACAGGTGGCATGGTAATCTCTGAGGAGAAGGGTCTGAAGCTTGAGCAGGCTACACTTGAGATGTGCGGCACATGTGACAAGGTTACAATATCCAAGGATGATACCATCATCGCTGGCGGTGCAGGTTCTAAGGACGCTATCGCCGACCGTGTTATCGCAATCAAGAAAGAGATTGAGAATTCAACCTCTTCTTATGACAAGGAAAAGCTGCAGGAGCGCCTGGCAAAGCTTGCAGGTGGCGTAGCTGTTCTTTACATCGGTGCAAACTCTGAGGTTGAGATGAAAGAGAAGAAGGACCGTGTTGACGATGCTCTCTGCGCTACACGCGCCGCTATTGAGGAAGGCGTAGTTGCCGGTGGTGGCACAACATATATCCGCTCACTCTCTGCTCTTGATAACATCAAGGGTGACAATGCTGACGAGCAGACAGGTATCAACATCGTCAAGCGTGCTATCGAGGAGCCATTGCGCCAGATATGCTTCAACGCTGGTGTTGAGGGTGCCGTGGTTGTCAACAAGGTGCTCGAGGGCAGCGGCGACTTCGGTTACAACGCTCGTACAGAGAACTACGAGGACCTGAAGAAAGCCGGTATCATTGACCCTGCCAAGGTATCACGTATTGCATTGGAGAACGCCGCTTCTATCGCCGGACTGTTCCTCACAACTGAGTCTGTTGTTTGCGACAAGCCAGAGAAAGAGCCTGCAATGCCAATGGGCGGAGCTCCAGGCATGGGCGGCATGATGTAAAAACATCATGTAAGAAATAGAAATGAAACATAGTTAACAGGATGTGTCTGCTCAGGCACATCCTGTTTTTTTTGTTGTCATTCAAAAAATGACTACCTTTTTTAGTGTAAAAAGAATATAATTGAAAAAAATATATTACCTTTGTATTTTATAAGGTGGGTTCTATTAATTCCCACCATAAATTCAAAGAACCAAGAAACAGAAGTGATAGAGAAACATATAGTACTGGAAGACATAGACCCCTTAACCCTATATGGTATAAATAATGCACATTTACAGGTGATACGCTCACTCTTCCCCAAGTTGCGCATTATGGCACGTGACAATGTTATCCGTGTATTGGGAGATGAGGAGGATATGTGTGCTTTTGAGGAAAAGATACAAAAGATACAAAGCCATATACTAAGATATAACGTGATAACAGACGAGGACATCGTCAGTATCATCAAGGATGGATACAACAAAGCAGACACGAGAGATGACGTCATAGTATATAGCATATCTGGCAAGCCCATCAAAAGCCGTTCGGCTAACCAGCAGAAGTTAGTGGATTCTTTTTATCAGAAAGACATGACTTTTGCTATCGGACCTGCTGGAACAGGCAAGACATATCTGTCCATAGCCTTGGCGGTACGCTCATTGAAGGAGAAGAACATAAGGAAGATTATACTTTCACGTCCCGCCGTTGAGGCAGGAGAAAAGCTTGGTTTCCTGCCCGGTGACATGAAAGACAAGATAGACCCATATCTGCAGCCTCTGTATGATGCCTTGGAAGACATGATACCGACGGTTAAGCTGCAAGACATGATAGACAAGAACGTAATACAGATTGCTCCTCTGGCGTTTATGCGTGGCAGGACTCTTAGCGATGCAATCGTTATTCTTGACGAGGCACAAAACACCACCAGCGCACAGATACGTATGTTCCTGACGCGTATGGGATGGAACACCAAGATGATAATAACAGGCGATCTCACACAGGTAGATTTGCCCCGTGGCCAGAAGAGCGGATTAAGGGATGCCGTTGAGACCTTAAAGGACATTGACGACATCGGTATAATCCACATGACAGACAATGACATCGTACGTCATAAGTTAGTAACGAAGATTGTTAACGCATTTGAAAAAAAAGATAGAAAAGATGAACAACGCACTGACAAAGACTGAGTTTAAGTTTGAAGGTCAAACAGCAGTTTATCACGGCAAGGTTCGTGATGTGTACACCATCAATGACGACTTGATGGTAATGGTAGCAACAGACAGAATATCAGCATTTGATGTTATCCTGCCTAAAGGTATTCCTTTCAAAGGCCAGGTGCTGAACCAGATAGCTGCCAAGTTCCTTGATGACACAAAGGACATCTGCCCGAACTGGAAGTTAGCTACCCCAGACCCACAGGTAACTGTAGGCTTGAAGTGTGAAGGTTTCAGGGTTGAGATGATTATCCGTGGTATCCTTACCGGTTCTGCATGGCGTGACTACCAGAAGGGATGCAGGGAAATCTGTGGTGTAAAGCTGCCTGATGGCATGAGGGAGAACGAGCGTTTCCCAGAGCCAATCATCACCCCAACCACAAAAGCAGACGAGGGACATGACCTGAACATCTCCAAGGAAGAAATCATTGCACAGGGCATCGTATCTGCTGAGGACTATGCAGTAATGGAGGACTACACACGCAAGCTGTTTGCACGTGGTCAGGAAATTGCTGCCAAGCACGGCTTGATACTCGTTGACACAAAGTATGAGTTTGGCAAGCGTGACGGTAAGGTTTATCTTATCGACGAGATTCACACTCCTGACTCTTCAAGATATTTCTATGCAGACGGCTACGAGGAGAAGTTCGCTAAGGGCGAGCCACAGAAGCAGCTGTCTAAGGAGTTCGTTCGTCAGTGGCTTATCGAGCACAACTTCATGAATGAGCCTGGCCAGGTAATGCCAGAGATTACAGACGAGTACGCGAACTCTGTTTCAGAGCGATACATTGAGCTTTATGAGCACATTACGGGTGAGAAATTTGACCGCTCTACCGACCAGAGCAACATCAATGCCCGTATAGAAAACAACGTGAAAGCTTATCTGGCTTCTGTTAAATGACACAATACAAGCAAGAGGAAATAAAACCTTACAGCAATAAAGGTGACAAGGAGACACAAGTAGAGGCGATGTTTAACAACATCGCCCCTAAATATGACACTCTCAATCACCGCTTGTCATGGCAGATAGACCGCTACTGGCGCAAGAAAGCGATAAAGGACCTTATTGCACATCATCCTCAACACATACTGGATATAGCAACGGGTACCGGAGATTTCGCCATTCTTGCAGCAGAGATGCTGAAGCCTGAGAGCATTACTGCCACGGACATTGCTGAGGGAATGATGCGCATAGGTCAGGAAAAGGTAAATGAAAGAAATCTGTCAGATATCATTCACTTTGAGCGACAGGATTGCACGTCACTCTCATACGCCGACAACACTTTTGATGCTGTCACGGCTGCCTTCGGAATAAGAAACTTCCAGAACCTGGAGAAAGGCCTGGAGGAGATGTGGCGTATATTGAAGCCCGGCGGCCGCTTCTGTGTCCTGGAGCTTACCATGCCTGTCAAGTTCCCTATACGCCAACTGTTTCATTTGTATAATAAAACAGTGTTGCCCATATACGGCAGGATGATAAGCAGAGACACCTCGGCATACTCTTACTTGTCTAAATCCATAGAAGCCTTCCCTCAGGGCGAGGTGATGATGGACATCTTGAAGAAGATAGGGTTTACCCATTACGAGTTCAAGAGACTGACATTTGGTATTTGTACACTTTATACTGCAACAAAATGAAGAAATACGGTATTATAGGCTATCCCTTAGGACACTCATTCTCTCCGGGATTTTTCAACGAGAAGTTTAAGAATGAGAATATTGATGCTGTGTATGAGAAGTTTGAGATACCTATCATTACAGATCTGCAGGCCATCTTAGACTACACCCCTGACCTGTGCGGCTTCAATGTCACCATACCATACAAGGAAAAGGTCATGTCTTATCTTGACACCATATCTACGGAGGCACGTGCCATCGGAGCGGTTAATGTAGTGAGGGTATCCCACAAAGAAAACGGCAAGGCATACCTGGAGGGATTTAACAGTGATGTCCTGGGATTTGGACGTTCCCTACGCCCACTACTTATGCCCCATAATAAAAAGGCTCTTATATTAGGTACTGGCGGTGCCTCCAAGGCCATTAACTATGCACTGCAGCAGATGGGACTGGAGACTCTGTTTGTCAGCAGGTCACAAAAGAACGACACTATACAATATGAGCAGGTCACTAAGGAACTCCTGGATGACTATACTGTTATCGTAAACTGCACCCCATGTGGCATGTCACCTCATTTTGACGAGTGTCCGGCTTTACCATACGAGGCCTTGACAAGCAAGCATCTGCTCTACGACCTTATCTATAATCCTGATGAGACTCTATTCCTGAAGAAAGGCCGCCAGCAGGGAGCAAAGACCAAGAACGGTCTGGAGATGCTCCTTTTGCAGGCTGAGGCTACATGGGAAATATTTAATTCGTAACACAGGCAGAGCAGCGACATCGTGAAGGATGTCTTTCCTCCACACGAACGCTGCATATAGACAAGACAAAAGCTATCACCTTACCTCGTAAAGTGATAGCTTTCTTTTTGTCATTTAGCAGGTTTATATTGTCATAATACAACTTTTGCCAGAATTGCCTACTTCACAGAAACCTTCCTACCGTTGTGAATGTATATTCCGCTGCGAGTAGGAGCAGACTGCAGTTTCCGTCCGTCAAGCGTGAACCATCCCGCCATTACAGGTCTTGTACTCAAGGTCTGGCTCTCCTCCTCTATGTCTTGCTTTACAACTATTATGCCCGTAGGATTATCACCAATGGTGAAGCTGCGCTGCTCGCCATAGAATGTCTCGCCCGTGGATGTCTTCACGTATGCCGCATAGTAATATACCGAGTTGTAATCCAGACCTGTCAGCTCCGCGCTCATCAGCTCGCCCGCAGCCGCCACCGTCTGCGCATCGGCAGGCACGCTTGCGGCATCAACAGTAACTCCTGCACTGTTGCCCTTGGCAGCCGCATCACCGCTCTTCCAGTACTTGAATCCCTGCTCCGTCACGTTGTCCGTTCCGCTGAGGGTATAGCCTTTCAGCAGAACTGTATTGCCGTCAACGGAGAAGTCGGCGTATGTATGTACCGTAGGCTCAAACCATGAGGTATTCGTAGGATCAATGCCCACCCAGTCGCCGTAGTAGTAAGTGCTGTCACTGGATTGGTAGTACGGACGATATTTCCACAGTTTCTCCGTATAGAGGTTCTTTATCTTTCCCTCCATCGACTCTCCGTTCACATAACCCTTGCCAGTGTTAGAGGCGAAGTCATCCGTCCAGTCCGTGCGTCTCCACTCAAAACCCACGTTAGTCTCCGCAGGGTCAATATTCGTCTCCGCACTCACAAGCACATTGCCGGCAGAGATAACCTTTGGCTGGGCGGTGGTGAGGGTAAGTGATGAAGTGTAGAATCTACTTGATGTAATATATTCATCATTGTATTCATTTACAATCTTCATATATGCCCTGTATCCTGCGTTTGGTCTCAATCCTGTAAACGCTATTGTATTTCCTTCTTTAAGATGTGTTTCTCCAAAATCATCCACCAGTCCCAATATTGTAGTCTTTATTTCCGTACAACAGTTTACTTTCAAAACAAGAGAGGTCGCCGTATTTGCTGCTATTACTACAGTTGGTTTTGGCAATTCTTTCCGTGTCTCAATATCATATATGGTGGCATTGGGTATCTTGTTCCATATATAGAATAATCGATGGCTTTCATTATTGGTATAAATTCTAGATAGATTTGAACAGGCGGAAAGTGCGTCGGCACCTATGGTATTCACACTTGACGGAATTGTAATTCTAATCAATTTTGAACAACCATAGAACGCAAGTTTTCCGATATCTACTATGCTTTCACCCAAGACATACTCTGAAACTTGCTCTCCAAATACACTTTTCAGTGATGATGTTGATGGGCGATTCTGCGACACAATGTTATTACTGTTGATTTCTACATACGTAAGATTTGTACATCCAGAGAATGCAGACAGACCGATGGTTGTTACACTTGACGGTATATTGATCTTTTTTAATTTTGTACAGCCTTCAAAAGCTGAGGTGTCAATTTCTGAAATGCTTGATGGAAGTACTATAGATACAAGTCCTGTACAACCCTTAAATACTTCTTTCGCTATTTTGGTGGTTCCTTCTTTTATAATTATAGAAGTATTGGCTGGCATTGTCCCTACATACTTGTATGCCACATTGTCTTTATATAGCAAACCTACATATTCGGGGTGTTCCTTTATCCAATTGTCAGGATCGCCCCATGGCGTATTCTCAAACGCAGTTTCATCTATATAAGGATCTCCTTGTATTGTCACATTCCATAATCCAGAACCACAAAAAGCACGGTCGTTTATGCTTTCCACACTTGCTGGAATTATTATAGATGTCAGTCCCGAGCAACCATAGAACGCATAACTGTCGATTGATGTGACGCTTGATGGAATGGTGACACTCGTCAGCCCCGTGCAACCCTTGAACGCACCAGAGCCGATTGAGGTGACGCTTGATGGAATGGTGACACTTGTCAGCCCTGTGCAGTAGCTGAACGCACCAGAGCCGATTGAGGTGACACTTGATGGAATGGTGACACTTGTCAGCCCTGTGCAGTAGCTGAACGCATAAGAGCCGATTGAGGTGACGCTTGAAGGGATGGTGATGCTGGTCAACCCCGTGCAGTCATAGAACGCAGAATTGCCGATTGAGGTGACACTTGAAGGGATGGTGATGCTCGTCAGCCCAGTGCACCTCCTGAACGCATAAGAGCCGATTGAGGTGACGCTTGACGGGATGGAAATGTTCTTCAGACCTGTACAATCCTTAAAAGCCTCATATGCTATTTGTGTGGTACCTTCTTTTATCGTTAATGAGGTGTTAGAGGGCATACTTCCCTTGTATTTGTACGCGATATTATAAAAATACACCATACCGGCAGGCTGTATGCTATACCAATCTTTAAACCATGGCGTATTCTCGAAAGTTGATGCGCTACCAATGTTAGGTTTTCCGTAAATTATTACATCTTTTAGACTTGTGCAGCCATAGAACGCATAAGAGCCGATTGAGGTGACGCTTGACGGGATGGTGATGCTCGTAAGACCAGTGCAGCCATAGAACGCATCAGAGCCGATTGAGGTGACACTTGATGGAATGGTGACACTTGTCAGCCCTGTGCAGTATCTGAACGCACCAGAGCCGATTGAGGTGACGCTTGAAGGGATGGAAATACTCGTTAGCCCCTTGCAGCCCCAAAAAGCACCATTGTCGATAGAGGTGACGCTTGAAGGAATGGTGATGCTTGTCAGCCCCGAGCAGCCATAGAACGCAGAATTGCCGATTGAGGTGACACTTGAAGGGATGGTGATGCTCGTCAGTCCCGTGCAATCACTAAACGCAGAACCTACTATTTGTTTGATACCTTCTGGTATGCTATATTCTCCAGAAAAGTTTCGAGGCAGGTATGCGAATATTGAGGAATTGAAAACAGGAGCAGTCAGTCCCGTGCAACCGTAGAACGCATCAGAGCCAATTGATTTGACGCTAGACGGGATTGTGATGCTCGTCAGTCCCGTGCATCCACCGAAAGCTACAGAGCCGATAGAGGTGACGCTTGACGGGATTGTGACATTCGTCAGTCCCCCGCAGGCCCAGAACGCAGCGTCGCCGATTGAGGCAACTGTATATGTTGCACCTGAATAATACACAGTTGATGGTATACTTATACTACCAGAATAGGAATTATAACTTGTGTTTTTATATGTCACTTCCACAGTTTTATCTGTTGATGATGTAATGCTATAGTATATTCCGTCGACTGCAAAATTGTAGGCATGGAGGCTTTGAGCAAAAAATGCTGATAATGCCAAAAGGCATAACTTAATGTATAAGTTTTTCATAATGGTAAAAAATAAAAAAGGCGGAACTGCTCATTTGCTTTTCCGCACTACTGGTACCGCCAAGCACCGCACATCTTGAAAAGCGTAAGCAGTTCACGCCCTGTACAGGTACGTGAACTTGTTAATCGCTTGTTCTCAGATGTTTTGAAATTGGCGGTTTCGTAGTGTCGAGAACAAGGACTGTTAGTCCATGTATATATATGTAGAAAAGAGCAGCAACGCCGGGGTTAATGATTCTTGTTAATCAAACAAAGAGGATTATTTCCTCGGCGTGCGTCTGCACTAAATTAGTTATATCACTGTCTGTTTCGTATTATAATTTGTTTATAAAGGTTAATGACTACTGTTGAAATTATAAATGTTTCAGCCAACGTTTACCAGAGGCTGTGTATGTCCAAGCGAGGAACATTCTGTCAGCAATGTTCCAACTACCATAAAACATGCAGCAAAAGTAGATCCATCCATATTAATGGTGATTAGTTTTTGGTTTATATAACTGCACACAACAAAATTAAGAAATTATTTCCTAACGAACAAATATTTGTAAGTTTTTTTTCCTTTATTCGCTATTGAAATATGTTACTTATATATGTTTGTAATGAAAAAATAAAAATCGGGTCGTAAGCAACAGACTTACGACCCGATTTTATTTTCAAAACTTTTAATCGTCTTTTACTTGTTCACCTGGAACTTAGTAATACCGTCCTTGATGAAACCTACAATCTGGTTTGCTGCTGCAAGACCTGCGTTGGTGTTTGCCTCTGCAGTCTGTGCACCCATCTTCTTAGGAGTAGAGAAGTAGCGACCCTCAAACTTAGCGAAGTCAGCGTCAGCGTCAGGCTTGATGTCAGTGATGTACTTCAGGTCCTCACGCTCAGCCATCAACTTCAGCAGACCAGCCTCGTCGATAACCTCCTTACGTGCAGAGTTGATAAGGATAGCCCCCTTCTTCATTGTGTTGCACAGGTCATAGTTGATAGACTGCTTTGTCTCAGCTGTTGCTGGGATGTGGAGAGAAACGATGTCAGCCTCCTTGAAGAGGTCTGCCTGAGATGCCATAGCCTTTACGCCGGCAGCCTCGATAACGTCAGCTGGGCAGAATGCGTCGTATGCGCAAACCTCCATGCCGAAGCCCTTAGCGATGCGTGCCACGTTACGACCTACGTTACCGAAGGCGAGGATACCGAGCTTCTTACCCATCAGCTCTGAACCAGCCTTACCATTGTAGAAGTTACGTACGCAGTAAACGAGGAGACCGAGTACGAGCTCAGCCACAGCGTTAGCGTTCTGTCCTGGAGTGTTCATAACCACGATGTTACGTGCAGTAGCAGCCGCAAGGTCAACATTGTCGTAACCAGCACCAGCACGAACAACAATCTTCAGGTTCTTAGCAGCGTCCATCACCTCTGCGTCTATCTTGTCAGAGCGGATGATGATAGCGTCAACGTCTGCTACTGCTGCGAGGAGCTGTGACTTCTCTGTATATTTCTCGAGCAGGGCGAGTTCAAAACCAGCCTTCTCAATGATTTCCTTAATTCCGGCAACGGCAGGAGCTGCAAATGGCTTCTCTGTTGCAATCAAAACTTTTGCCATAGTCTTACCTTAAATAAAAAAATTAAAAGTTTATAAATTGAAGAATTGAAAAACTGAAGTTTCACTAAAAAGATGAATGACACCTCAGTTTTTCAATTCCAAATATTCTATATGAATTAATTAGTGCTTAGCCTCAAATTCCTTCATGCAAGCTACGAGTGCCTCACAACCCTCGATTGACATTGCGTTGTAGCAAGAAGCGCGGAAGCCACCAACGTCACGGTGACCCTTAACACCTACCATACCCTTCTCTGTAGCGAAGGCGAGGAACTCATCCTGCAGGTCCTGATACTCTGGCTTCAATACGAAGGTGAGGTTCATCAGTGAGCGGCTGTCCTCCTCTGCAGTACCTACGAAGAGCTTGTTGCGGTCTATCTCACCGTAAACGATCTCTGCGCGCTGCTTAGCGAGCTTGTCCATTGCTACTACACCGCCGTGAGCCTTGATGTAACGGAGGTTCATCAGTGCAGAGTAGATAGGCACAACAGGAGGAGTATTGAACATAGAGCCCTTCTTCACGTGTGTGCGGTAGTCAAGCATTGTAGGAATCTGACGTGACACCTTACCGAGAGCGTCCTCCTTAACGATTACGAATGTAACACCTGCCATAGCGAGGTTCTTCTGAGCACCACCGTAAATCATGGTGTACTTGCTTACGTCGATAGGACGTGAAAGGAAGTCAGAAGACATATCTGCTATCAATGGCACTGGAGAGTCGATGTCATAACGCATCTCTGTACCATAGATGGTGTTGTTAGAAGTGATATGCAGGTAGTCTGCGTCTGTAGGAATTGTGTAGTTCTTAGGGATGTATGTGAAGTTCTTGTCTGCTGATGAAGCAATCTCTACAACCTCACCAAAGAGCTTAGCCTCCTTCATGGCCTTTGTAGCCCACACGCCAGTGTTAAGGTATGCAGCCTTCTTCTCAAGGAAGTTGTAAGGAACCATACAGAACTCAAGCGATGCACCACCACCGAGGAACAATACCTTGTAACCCTCTGGAATGTCGAGAAGCTCCTTCATCAAAGCCTCTGCCTCATCTACTACTGGCTGGAAATTCTTAGCGCGGTGGCTGATCTCCATAAGTGAAAGTCCTGAGTTGTCAAAGTCAAGACAAGCTGCAGCTGTCTGCTCAATCACCTCACGTGGGAGAATTGATGGACCTGCATTAAAATTGTACTTCTTCATTTGAATTGTTATTTTCTAAAATGACTTATTGTGTCTATTTTATGTTTTTAGACTGCAAAGGTACATATTTTTTATGAAAAAGACAAAAATACTTGCACATTTTTGGCATTTTGTGCGAATAATCTTATTTTTGCTTACATTATTTCGCTAAAATGACAAGCAGACTTATCAATATTCCAAAAATAAAGATATTGCGTGCCGTTTTGCCTAAGGTTTGATTGAGTGCCTTGCCTTTCCCTATTCGGCGCATCTCGTTCCATGTTGAGGTATGAAAGAAATACACGCCGAAACACATTATTATATTAAGGTTGGTCCAGCCGAACTCGAAAAGCACTATGCACAGCGCCACCGGCACGAGGAACATATACAGCCATTCCGTGCGCTCCTTGCCTATCAACACTACCAATGTCTTTTTCCCAGCATTGCGGTCATTGTCTATGTCACGGTAGTTATTGACTATCAGCAGCGTGTCTGTCATCAGTCCGTTGGCAAGCCCCAGGAGCCACGGCATCATCTGCAGTGACTGGTATTCCGGCGGCACCACCACATAGTACGTGCAGCAGCACGGCACTATGCCGAAGAACACCACCACAAGCACATCGCCCAGTCCCAACTGTGCCAGGCACACCGTATAGAGGAAGCAGAACACCACGCATGCTGCGCCTACGGCAATCATCTCCCCTCCGCCATACCATGCCAGCGGCAATCCCACTAGGCAAGCAAGCGCCGTCGTCACACATATAGCAATACGCATAGCAGGCATTGTCACCCACCCTTGCTGGCAAGCCCTTGGCGGTCCGAGGCGTTCCTCGTTGTCACGTCCTTTCTTGCAGTCATAGTAGTCATTGATGAAGTTAGCGTCTATCTGCATTATGAAGGCAAAGAGGAAACACAGCACCAGCGCCCCCCACTCTATCAAACTTACATCTTGTACCTGGTACCAAGCGTACGCACCACCCAGCATCACCGGCACCGCCGCACCCGTAAGCGTCTTTGGCCTTGATGCCAGAACCCATGCTTTCGCAGAGTTTCTTTTCATGTTGATGTTTACTACTGTCATTATCCTATTTACAGTTACTTGAGTTTTGCAAGCCTTACCTGCTATTATCCTTCATTTCCCTTTAACGTCCTCTCTACCTCCCTTTTCCTCGTGCAAAGTTACAAAAAAATAGTATGCCCCCACTGGTGTTTGACAAACTTTAACAACATGAGTACACGAATCGGGCTCCTATCCTATGTCTTACCCCCTTTTATTGGCCGCCAGCCAAGTAAAAAAACACACAACTCATCACTGCTTTTGAAATGATAATAATATTCTTTCTCAATATTGTGCAAAATAGGACATTTTGGTGATTTGGGGGTCAAAAAAATGTTCACGAAAAAATGCAAACTAGAAGAGAAAAAGGTATTTATTTAGAGAAAAATGGCACTTGAGGGGTGAAAAAATGGCTTTCGAGTGGTAAAGTGATAGCTTTTACATCGTCATTCGATAGCTTTCACACCCTGAAAGCATAGCTTTTACATGCTAAAACGATAGCTTTTACGTCGTAAAAGCTATCGTTTTTCAGTACCTTTTTGCAAGCCTTCACTGATTATCAGCAAGTTACAAACCGCTGTAGAATCGGCTGTACGAAATCAGTTGTAAAAAGTTTTGAAATATCGCCAGGAAAATGGGGTTGAGACAGGTGCCAAAATAGGACAAAATCGTCATTCGGGGTTCTGCCCTCAACATCATTTTCATTATTTTTGCGCCTTCCTCCAGCTCCTCCACGTCCTGCCCGTGGTGTCATCTGTGGTTGAATTATAAAGTGCCCTGTCGGGCAGAAATCCTACAAATCTATTCAGATCTACCAAATCTTTTTATCTTTCGACTTAGAGTGCAATCTGTGTAATCCGTCTTAATCCATTGTTACTGAAATATTTTTGAACACAAATCACTCGAATGACACGAATGTTTGTTCACCACTGACATTTCTTTTCTACAACTAATTAAAACTAATTATACGGATTATTCTAATTTTTAATTTGTGCAATCCGTGCAATCAGTCTTTATCCGTTGTTGCTGATATATTCTAAGCGAATTATCATTAATGCTCACGAATTTGTCATTAATACCTTTTTGTAAATATTCATGGATAAATTCATGGACAATTCACGGATATTCGTGTTTTTTCTTGACAACGGATTGAAACTAATTATTCTAATTTTTAATTCGTCCAATCCGTGCAATCAGTCTTAATCCGTTGTTTGTTTAATCTCTGTGAAATCCTCTTCAATCCATGTAATAGCAATGTTCGTGCGGAGCTAAAATCCGTGTCATCCGTGCAATCTGTGGTCAAAAAGAGATTTACTGTTTTGGAGCATTCATCTGTGCAATCTGTGGTCGAAAAAGAGGTTTACTGTGTAGTTTTCGTAAAAAACCCGTGCTATCTGTGGTTGAGTTATAACGACACGAATATTTGTTCAAATATCTGTCGCAGTTGCTGGCGGTCATTGATGATGCGGCGCAGCTCTCGCAGGTTCTGTTCATTGTCTGACCCTGCAATCCAGAGTTTGATGTATCCGGCAGAGGAATACTTCTGTTGCAAGTGCTCAACGAAACGGTCCCAGTGCTCCTCCTTGGTCTTCTCCGGGTAGTGCGCCAAGCCGAACTGTATAGTACGGCGTATCACAGACATCGGTTCGAGGTCGCGGTCTGCCTCTGCCACAATCTTTCCGTAGATGTTGCGAGGGGCACGCGAGGCACTGGCACGGTGGTCTTCCACTGCCTGACGCATTATCTCAATCTGCTGAGCAGAGAACCATTTATCCAAACGTCTGTCAGCCTTCAGTATCTTACCACTCTCTATGTGGTGAGTGGCACGTTCCACCTCCAGCCCCAGATCATGGTATGCCGCCACCACGTATGCCATGTTGATGTCTGCTCCCATCCTTTGAGCCAGTTTTATGGAGCCACGTATCACCCTTTGTGCATGGTTAATGTTATGTGCCGCATCAAAAGCGTTATACCTTTTGAGTATATTACGCTCCACGAACTCCATCAAGTCAAGAGAAACTTGCTCCATATTACGAAACTATTTGTCCTTTTTGTAATAATTATAATACAAAGATACTCATTTTTCTTGAAAACAAAGCGTAAATCTGTTTGTTTGGCTATACTTTTAAGTAATTTTCCCTTATATAATAAAAAAACTCGGGCGAAAACTCACAAAACATTGCTGTTCCCGCCCGAAATAAAGCTATATGATTTTGGTTCTTATTGCTTTGTGATAACGTCCCACAACTCGTCGTAGTTCTTTACCACATCATATTTTACATTGCTATTGGAGATAGCGGCGAAGTGACGACTGGCACATTCTATTTTCACGCTTTCTGCTCGACGGTAATCCTTCAGGCTGTCCTTATCATATCCCTTTGTTTCTGCCACAAAATAGATGTGCTTTATGTCGCTACCCTCATTAAATACCACAGCCCAATCAGGGTTATAGTGTCCTACTGGCGTGTTTATATAGAAGCCATTTGGCAGTTTCGTATAGACAGCCACCTCATTACGAGATTCCAACTGGTTAGCGAAGTCCATCTCTATGCCTTTAGAGTCAACCACTACAAGGTCGTAGAGGGACTTGTGAGATTCCATAGCGTTCACACCCAAACGACCTTTCAGAGCTGATGCACTGAATATGTCGCTGTCAAACTCCTGATTGAGTTTGTGATATTTCACATGTTCAATAACTGCGATGGCCTTACATTCATTGATGATATTGCCAGCCTTGATGATAAACTCTTCCGGGTTACTTTGGAACTGATAGAATGTATTAGGCTTTATCTTCTGCAAGATGGTAACGATGGCGCGGCGCGTTAAACCTGTATTCTCCACCAATTTACCGACAAGGTCATATTTCACACGGCTGCCGATAAGCTCACGTACATTCTGCGTATGTGTCCCCTTTATCTTCATGGCTTCGCCTTGCTGTAGTTTCTCCTTATTCTTTATTTCATCACCCAGCGTACCCTCTACCACTTCTATGCGTACCTCTGATACCACAAGGTGTTGGTCAAGCGCAACAGTGGCTTCCTCTATTAACTTGTCTGTCTTGAAATCAACTGTGTAATATGTCTGTTGGTTGATTTTCTTCCACATATTCTGAAACTGCTTTGACGAGAATTTCTTTTTGTCAAAGTGCGCCTCCTTTGCCTGGCGAGCATTCTCTGGCTTGACAGCATCAGGATTAAATACAGCATCGAGACGTTTTTCTATAATACTTCTGTATTCGTTATATTCTTCAAAATCAAGAGTGCCTTGCATTTTGGCATCGTGATACAGTTGTGTGAGTTGTCCCTGCTTATTAATATAGTTCTTCATGCGAAGCGTGAAGAGTAAGTCTTGTGCATCGTCTTCGTTGAGTTTCTTCTGCTCTCCACGAGCGTTTGTAACAAACAATCCCTCGAAGAGCGACTGGGTAACTTTTTTAGGACGGTCACCAACAGCATCCGCTATCTCTGTCTGGAGTTTGCCTGCGAAATTCGAGTACGACTCACTGGCAATGATTGTCAGTGAGTTTACTTCAAACACGCCACCATGCAGTACGCTTTCATCTTGTCGCTCACCCTCCTTGTTCACACACAGACGCATACCACGTCCTACCTCTTGACGTTTCTTCGTGGTATTGTCGGAATCCTTTAACGTACAAATCTGGAATACATTAGGGTTATCCCAACCTTCTTTCAGGGCTGAGTGCGAGAATATAAAGCGAGTAGGTTCATCAAATGAAAGTAGGCGCTCCTTGTCACGCATAATCAGGTCGTATGCTTCTGCATCATTACTACCATCTTTTAGTTCTTTCGCCTTTGGCTGAACATAGTGACCTTTCTTATCTTTTGAGAAGTAGCCATTGTGTACTTGTTCTGCCGTAAAGCGTCTGAGATAGACGATATACTCAGGATCATCCGCAAACTCCAGTTGCAGACTACCCACGATGTTATTGTATTCTTCCTCAAAGATTTGTGCAAACTCACCTTTCGATGTTCCACCACCAGCATTGTAGATACGGTAGTTATCCACATGGTCTATGAAGAACAGTGAAAGGCACTTGATACCACGTTTGAATAGTTGACGTTCCTTTTCAATATGCGAAAGGATTGTCTCGCGTATCTGAGTACGACGAACTAAGGCAGTGTTCACAGCCCCCACCATATCGTTCTCTGCCAGTTCCTGTCCATTCAACAGACGTATTACACGACGGAAGCCATCAATACGCTCAATGCGATAGCCATTGCTATATTCTTCCAACTCCCCAGAGTTGGCATAGATATCAAACTTCTCGTCAACTGTCTTCACCACCTGCCTTATGCCCGACTTCGTTTTCTGCTCAAAGCGGATACGTGCACGAGGATTACCTGCGGATAGTTCAATTGCCTCTAGGCAGAGATAGCCATTTGTGGCAGTGCTGCCCTTCTGCTCCACGCCTTTGACGAATATTTTCTTCACAAGTTTCTTGTTATAGGCATCCATCGCATCAAGGCGATACACCATGTTTACGATGTCCTCCGCACGGTGCGTAGCGCTATAGAGTAATGTAAACAGTGCATTAAATTCCTTCAGCTTTTCGCGAGTGGCATTTTTCTTGTCTGCACCAAGAACGGATTGTGGTTCATCGATAATCACAATTGGACGTGTTGCTGCAATCACGTCTATAGGCTTACGTGAGCGAAACGAGTCCAGTTTCATATATATACGACGTGCATCCTCGCCACGAGCCGCGAAAGCCTGTGTATTGATAATCATTACATGTAGTCCGGAGTCGCTTGCAAACTGGTCTATCTTTGTCAGTTGCTTGCTGTCATAGATAAAGGATTGAATGCGCTTACCATATTCAGATGCGAAATGTTCGCTCATAATCTCGAAACTGCGCTTCACACCTTCACGGATGGCAATACTCGGCACAACGATGATGAACTTGCTCCACCCATAGAGTTTATTCAGTTCAAACATCGTTTTAATGTATGTGTATGTCTTACCTGTACCCGTTTCCATTTCAATGGTCAGGCGCAGGTCTCTTACATCAATCGTTTCAGAAGGTTTCAGCTGTGCAGGCATCTGAATCGCCCTTATATTTTCCAGCAATGCGTTAACAGGAACAGTCAGCGGCTGGTTGCGAAAGCCCACCACTTCAAAAAGGTCCTGAGCACCATCGGCACTCTGTCCCATATCCTGAGTAAACTCAACCATTGCTTGGTTGCGTTGTCCTCGAAATACATCTGTCACCGCACGGGCAGCATCAGTCTGGAACTGCTGGTTCTTGAATTTTAACTTCATTTCTTTTCTTAATTTCTTTACCAATCAACATGGCGACTCTCTATTTCACCTAATGGACCATTTACTTTTTCCATTAGTATTCTGCCTTTTCCTGAACAAGACTCACATGTGACAATTTCATCATGGCGGTGTGAATCAGTGCGTCCGCACTCAGAACAAGAGGATCCCATAACATTTTTATTAAACCAATAAAATGTATGCCTTTTACCTGTTCCATCACATGTAGTACAAATTTTGTAATAGGTTTTAGGCTTCTGTGTATTACTATTTGTAGAACTTGTATTAATGGAAGAGGAATATACAGAACCTGAAATAGAAGAGGAACTATTACTATTTGAAGAATATGAAGAAGCATTGTCTATAGCATTCGTTTTTGAATGTTGCAGATTCGTTCCTTCACGATATTCAGTGGGTTGACTATTTGTATGTGTATAATCTCTTGAACTACTATTATAGTTAGGTGATGTGGTTTGATTATATTTTACGTTATCTCCATTCGATGTTCCATACTCACCAGAACCACCACTGACATGACCTGACCCCAATTTGGGTAATTTTATTTCGCCATTGATTAACATCATTGTGCAATTTTTGACACCAGCTATAATAGTCATTACAACTAAAATTGCTATTACACATCCGCATCCACTGTCATTATTCCTGTAAGCCATAATTATTTATCAAAACTAACATTATAACAATTAGATAGAATAATATATAATTCCTTTTTATATATGCTAAATTACACGAATATTCTTCTTTACCTCTTCGTCTGTCCAACTGCACTTCTGCTTGAACAGTTCAAAGAGATTCATTTTGTTGGCAGCCTCCGTAAAGCTACTGTCACGGAAGACTACGCGAACTGGATCCATCGCAGCGATAGCATCAATGACTTTTTCCGTAACTACACCATCAAAACAACCCACGAGGTCACCTTCGTTTACATTGTGAATTGTGCAGCCATCCACCTTCGATGTACTGAGAGGCAAGGAAAGTTCAACGCCCCAGCGAAGCATGCAGTCAAAGAGCAAGTCAAGGTCGTTGCGCTCTTCTTTGATATTGTCAAGCAATCCTGCAAGCATATCCTGAGTGTATTCTTTCGGTGCAAAAGCAATTTCCTTATAGTTGCTGTCTTCACACTTGAATACACGGAAACCGGTATCAAGGTCTTGTGTCGTCAGCGGGCTTTCTTCCTTGATTTTCTTGCCTGCTCGACGAATACGCTCTTTGGCTATATCACAGATATTTTTATATTCATCATTTCCTTCAACTGTTTCTTGCAATTGAATCATCATAAATTTCCTTTTCCCTTTATCCGCTGCGTTAAGTCTCATTACGGCGTCTGCAGTGGAACTTGAACCACTAAAAAAGTCTAAGACTATTGCTTCTTTATCTGAATAAGATTCCATAAGATCGTACATCAGATTATATGGTTTAGGATAATCAAATTTTGCAGGGATTTTATACGTTGCAACTTGTTTTTTAGCAATATCATTAGAAAACTCATTTTTTACAAAATCTATTGTAGAGAGTTTTCTTGTTTTCTCCCTACTAACAACAGAATAAGTGCCATCTCCGTTTTTCTCTATTGTTGCATTTAGATACCCCTTGGTGTAGATTCTACCATTTTGGAAAACAATGAAACCATTTTTTAGACCAAATTCAAATAGGTCTTTAGACCATCTCCAAGCGTAATCTTTTTTTTGGAAATTACCTTGTTTTCTTTCAATGTAATTATTATAATCACCTCCAGGGTAATAGATAATTCCTTCATGTTCTATAGGATAATCTAAAGATTTTGAATAGCTAATGGAATTACAATCAAGTGGTTGCTTTAGATTGTATTTTCCTCTTTCACCTACATATTCATCTTCATATTTATAACTATCATCTTCATATGCCTTGCCTGCAAAAATGTCCTTTGAATTTTTTACATAGCAAAGTATATAGTCATGACTAATCATATATGTAAGCGGAGTCTTTCCACTTTTTGTAGTTAAACGAGGGAATGTTGCGATGTAATTTGACTCACCGAAAACTTCATCACATATATTCCTAAGATTTCTCTGTTCATTATCATCTATCGAAATAAAGATAACGCCATCATCAGTTAGCAAACTTCTCGCCACCATCAGTCTTGCATAAATCATTGAACACCAATCGGAGTGAAAGCGACCATTGCTATCTGTATTCCTACGATAGCGATTGCCTTCTTCATCTCGATTTGCTTCATCGTATTCCACTGCACTCTGTGTAAAGTCATCATGATATACAAAATCATTCCCAGTATTATATGGTGGGTCAATATAAATCATCTTAACCTTTCCCATATATGAGTTCTGGATCAATTTCAGAACTTCGAGGTTGTCGCCCTCGATATATAGGTTCTGCGTGGTGTCCCAATCAACTGACTCTTCCTTGTAAGGACGAAGTGTCTTGCGAATGGGCGCAGCAGCCTCATGTAAAGCTGCACGTTTGCCCACCCAAGTGAAATCATACACTTCGGGAGCGTCCTCTACTGTATCATCACCGAGGAGTAGGCGCAGTTTCGTAAAATCCACAACCTTACGAATATTGCCGTCCTCGTCCTTTGCTTCTGTGAAACACGAAGGCGCAATCTTATAAAGCGCATCAAGATTGATTTGTACACCGTCAGATGTTTGCTTGTCAATATGTTTTGGATGTTCCATGTATAGTTATTTTAATTGTTCCAGTTTATCTTTCAATTCAGTTAATTCCTTGCGCTTCGCCTTCACTTGCTTATTCATCTGCATTTGAATATCAAACTGTGGCTCACGTCGCATCTTTTTCTGTAGGGCAAACAGCTCCGCTTCCGCTTTTGCGATGATTTGCCTTAGGCTCACAATCTCAGCCATTGTGCCAGCCTTATGTTCGCCAATTCCGCTTATCTGTGCCACGAAATTGTCATAGATTCTCTGCAGCGATTGTCCCTGTACATAAAGGGATAGGTCTGAGATGGCTACCCAAGGCGAAGAGAATGTCTGCGTTATCTTAAAGCGCGTATGTGTACTGTCTGCCCAGTCCTTGTAGTTAATCAGCAACATGGCATTGTCTTCATGTGTCAGGATGAAAACGATATGATGCGGCATATTAGCGTCGATGAACGAAAACAAGTCTGTTGGACAGTCCGGCTGCTTGAGTTGTGCCACGAACACCTCTATTTCTATAAGATTCTCTGCATCCATGACATTCAGTGTGCCAGCCGAAAGTTTGTAGAGCCAGGTGATGTTCACCACATCGTTCACGAAATGTGTCTTCATGCGAGGGTTAACTTCCATGAACTTGTAGAACATCGCCTTAGGCACTACACGATTGACAACAGCACTCTTTGGATAATTAAGCAGATTCTCCATCGCCACCCTCCTTTATTACCAAGAAACAAATCAGTTCAAAGTCATCTAATCCTGCGATATCCCCCACAAGTGCTGTCGTCTCTCCAAAAGAGAACAGGCTTTCGAGGTCGCCTTCCTCCTTATGAGCTACGATGGTAGCAACAGCCTTTTGAAGCAGTTCGCTATAGTGCAGCATCTGCTTGCCGTCTTTCGTTTCTTTATTGAAAACATGGCAAAGGTCAAGGATTGGCTCTGTTTTGCCTTTGCTGGTAAGACGCATGATGTCAAGCAACCGCTTGGGTGAAAGGTGGTTGATGATAGTTTCTCCTTCATCTGAAAGGTACACCATGTAGAAGGGATGTAGCAGATTTTGATGGTTAATGTTCACCGCATTGTTCCTATTCTTCAGAATAAAGATAACACCAGGCTTTGCAACATCTGTGGCAGGCACTACAGTGCTCATGCCGTATGGGGTATGTTCAATGTCGGGATTATCCTTCATATAGGCGAGCAAATCGAGACGGAACTCATTCAGTCCCAGGTCCATGATATTAATGCCCGTATCCATATCCTCGATGTCCACCACTTCCTCCTGCAAGCGTTCTAACTGTTGCTTGCGATAGTCAAGGTCAGCCTGTTCCTCGTTAGAGAGCAACACATTTCCGCTACCTGCGCCAGTAATGTCCATACCTGCCATTCGTGCCTCCACACGACCTTTAAGACGAAGGTAGTCATCGAGTTCTATATCGGGCCAGTAGTTGACGAGTTGAATGACATCGTTCCGTGAACCGATACGGTCCACACGTCCGAAACGCTGTATGATGCGAACAGGATTCCAGTGAATGTCATAGTTTATCAGATAGTCACAATCTTGGAGGTTCTGTCCTTCTGAAATACAGTCAGTAGCAATCAGTACGTCAATCTGTTCATGAATGTGAGGCAGAAGTTTTTCCGCCTCCTTTGATATAGGCGAAAACAGTGTCAGTACATTATTGAAGTCAGCCTTGATGCCTTTGATGGTTGACCTTGTACATTCACCAGTAATAAGACCTGTATGCAGGTGCGCTTTCTCTGTAATAGCAGGTGCAAGGTTATTATAGAGATACTCCGCCGTGTCTGAGAATGCTGTGAATACGAGCACCTTTTTGTTTTCGCCATTGATAGGATGTGCAAACTTTTCCCGAAGATTTTCAATAAGCATCTGCAGTTTACTGTCATGCTCAGGTGTAATGTCCTTCAGCATTATGAGCAACAGTCCTAAAATCTCCTGGTCTGATTTCAAGTCACGTCGCCATGAACGGCAGTCCATATCGGCAAGAGCTACCTTTGTCTTCTTTCCGCCTACGAGGAAGTCATTCTCGCTGTCGTCACTGTCAAGCATAGACTCCAGCGTCTTAACATCCAGTATGGCATTTTGGCGATTCTCCATAAAGAGGTCTATAGCCTTAATGGTGTCATCAATCTGCGTCTTCATACGTTCCACAGTCAGGCGGAAAGAGTTAACAGATGATTCCAAGCGTTTGAGCAGATTGATGGCCATGAGTTTCTTCAATCCCTTCTCACGTCCTGACATGCCGAGATATGACCCTTCTCCATCACGGTCGATTTCATATTTGTCACGCTTGGATGGCAGGATATAGTCTGAGGGCGCATAGATGCCTAAGTTCAGTTCATCAAGTGAGCCTGATATCTCCTTATATGTTATAGCCTCATTGAGATCTGTCAGTTTTGGACGTTTGGATATGGGGCGCAGACGTGTCGGGAACTTTCCGATATCTGCTGTATCATAGTATTTCTCAATGTGCTTACGGGAGCGTGCTATGGTGACTGCATCCAATACTTGGAAGAAATCAAACGACAGCATTTCCAACAATCGTTCTGTTGTGCGTTCTTGCGGGTCGTCAATGTGTGCCCATTGGTTATACTGCGCCTGTGCTGAGCGGAAAATATCTTCTATCGGACGGTCAACGTCCAGTTTGTCATTGATAAGTTCCTGCCTACCCTCGTATGCTAACTGGAGTTGGTTCTTCAGGTCATTGAAACGGTTGTTTACAGGTGTAGCTGAAAGCATAAGCACTTTTGTACGCACACCAGCACGTATCACTTTGTTCATCAGACGGAGGTAACGGTTTTCGCGTGGATTCGCGTCGTCCTCGTCTGTTGTAACCTTGCCGCCATTGCGGAAGTTATGGCTTTCGTCAATAACAATCAGGTCATAGTTGCCCCAGTTCAGCAAAGCCAAATCCAAGCCGTTGCTCAGTCCATGCTCCCTGGAGAGGTCGGTATGAAAGAGCACATCATAGCGCAGACGGTCTTTCTCAAGAGGATTGTTCTTATAGTTGCTTTTGTAAGTATTCCAGTTATCGTATAATTTCTTCGGACAAAGTACCAATACAGACTTGTTACGGTTCTCATAATACTTAATGACAGAAATTGCTGTAAAGGTCTTACCTAAACCTACACTGTCTGCCAATATACAGCCGTTGTATGTTTCAAGTTTATTGATGATGGCGAGGGCAGCATCCTTTTGGAAGTTATAGAGTTTGTTCCAAATCTGCGAAGACTTGAAACCTGTTGCCTCATTAGGCAGCACGTCCTCTGAAATATCTTCAAGGAACTCGTTGAAGATATTATATAATGTGACAAAATATATAAAGTCTGGTGCGTTCTCACGATAGACATTTTCGATGTTCTCTATAATGGCATCAGTGACATCTGCAAAGTTTTCCTTATCTTGCCAGAAGTCATTGAAGTTTTTGAGGTATGCATCCGACATTGGCGAAGGCATACGCTGTATGAGCTGAAAGATATTGTTGCCACGTTCACAACCTAACTCTGTTGTTGTGAACTCATTGAACGGTATATAAGTGTTTAAGCCTTCTACATTCTGTACATTCAGAAATCCCGGCATCTGCATCTGAGACACATTGGTCTTGAAACGTACCTTCTGACGAATCCAGTCTGCACATTCCTTAGCGATGGCTCGTTGCGTAAGATTGTTACGCAGTTTAATCTCAAAGTCTGAGCCATAGAGTGTACGCTCACGATTAAGTTTGGGAATATAGAATTCTCTCTTTTGTTTCCTTGCCCGTTCTTTATTAAATGTTGGAGATGTAAAAATAAAACGCAGTTCATCAACCTGCTCCAATTCTTTCTGCAAAGCCTCAAAGGCATAGATAGAGAATGAAGCTGCAGCCATTGACACCTTAGAGCCTCGCCGTAATGTAATCTTCAGGTCATCAACGACCCTTTGGGTGATATTGTCGAATTGTTTGGGCAGGTCCATTTGCGTATGCAATATGTTATTGCCTACAGCAACCCAGAATCAGCGGTTAACAAGAAGTGTATAAACGGAAAGACGTGGGTTGCTCTACTTCGCGCTTATCCCACATTCAGGCTTCTCGCATTGCCTCGTACAAGGATAAGCAACTCGAGATAGCCCACGCCGTGTGATATTGTAAAAGCAAACGCCACCTGTGACAACGGCACAAGTGGAAGTATTGCATACAATACACCCTTAGTGGACGCTCCGGTTGCGTAATCTTCTTGTACTAGAATTTTGCGAGAATTCGAATGTAGAAGATAACGTTCGTAACGTCCTTTTCCAATAAGATATATGACCCTCCAGCCCTGACGGGCTATCTGAGCCTTTCACAAAGTTACAATTAAATTTTGTAACGAACAAACTTTTTCAAGACTTTATTTGAATATATACATCCTACACATTCAAAAAAGAGTCAACCCATAAACACAACACTATCGTTGCATTCACGGGTTGACTCTGTATTATCAAATAATCTGTTTGTCTGAAATTACACTACAGTTTCAGGTCCTTCAGTACCTGAGCTATCTTCTGGCGTGTGGTGACGCGGGTAGGAACGAGCGGCAGGCGCAGCACGTTCTTCAGCAGTCCCATCTCGCTCATCAGTGCCTTGACACCTGCTGGGTTGCCGTCAACGAAGAGCAGGCTGTAGAGCTCAGTGAACTTATGGTGTATCTTCTGAGCCGCTGCATACTCGCCGTTGAACTCAAGGCGTATCATGCGTGAGAACTCCTTTGGCAAGGCATTGCCGATGACAGAGATTACACCTACGGCGCCTGTGGCTATCATGTGGAAGGTGATGGCATCGTCGCCAGAGAGTACCTCAAAGCCTTCTGGCTTATTCTTGATAATCTCGTCAACCTGCTCTATACTGCCGCTGGCTTCCTTGATGGCTACGATGTTCTCGCAGTCGTTAGCCAATCGGCATGTGGTCTCCGGCTTGAGGTTTATGCCTGTGCGACCAGGTACGTTATAGAGCACTACCGGCAGTTTCGTGGCATTTGCGATGGCCTTGAAATGCTGATAGAGGCCTTCCTGAGATGGCTTGTTATAGTATGGGCATACGGAGAGCAGACCATCTATTCCGCTCATGTCGTAGGTCTTGCACATCTCAACAACGGCAGCGGTGTTGTTGCCGCCACATCCCATGAGCAACGGCACACGGCCAGCCACCTGCTTGACGATAAACTGCTTAACCTTGTAGTGCTCGTCTGCAGAGAGACATGGAGTCTCGCCAGTGGTGGCGAGGATGCAGAGGAAGTCGGCACCGTTAGCCAACTGATAGTCAATGACAGAGGCGAGTGTGTCATAATCCACACTGCCATCCTCACAGAAAGGTGTCACAAGGGCTATTCCTAAGCCACGAAATATATTTTGCATAGTTATATTCTTTATTATTTACTTATTAATATTCCTGCCAAGGCTTAATCATTATCTTGTCAAGCGGCATAGTGCAGAAGGCATTGATGAACGCACTCGCCAGTCGGCTGTTGGTTATCAACGGTATGTTGAGGTCTATCGCCGCACGGCGTATCTTGTAGCCGTTGTCAAGCTCTCTTGCGGTAAGGTTCTTTGGTATGTTGACGACCATGTCAATCTCCTTGTTGTGGAGCATATCGAGAGCCTGCGGCGTCTTGCCCTCGTCAGATGGCCAGAACACCTCGATGCTTGGGATGTCGTTGTCGCAAAGGAACTTGTATGTTCCGCCCGTAGCATAGAGCTGGTATCCGTGTTCTACAAGCATCTTGGCTGCGTCGAGCATTTCTGCTTTCTGCTTGGTAGAACCTGTAGAGAGCAGTATGTTCTTCTTAGGTATGCGATGACCTACTGAGAGCATAGCCTTCAGCAATGCGCAAGAGGTGTCGTTACCTATACAGCCGACCTCACCGGTAGATGCCATATCGACACCGAGCACAGGGTCCGCCTTCTGCAGGCGGTTGAATGAGAACTGGCTTGCCTTAATACCTACGTAGTCGAGGTCGAAGAGGTTCTTGTCAGGCTTCTCGAAAGGCACATCGAGCATTATCTTCGTGGCAAGGTCTATAAGGTTGAGCTTCAGCACCTTTGACACGAATGGGAATGAGCGTGATGCCCTGAGGTTGGTCTCTATGACAAGTATGTCGTTGTCCTTCGCCATGTACTGGCAGTTGAACGGACCCGAGATATGCAGTTCCTTGGCTATCTGCTTGGAAATACGCTTGATGCGTCTTACGGTCTCCACATACAACTTCTGTGGTGGGAACTGCAGTGTGGCGTCGCCAGAGTGTACGCCGGCAAACTCTACGTGCTCGGAGATAGCGTATGCTATGACCTCGCCGTCCTTTGCCACGCCGTCGAAGTCTATCTCCTTGGCATGCTCTATGAACTTGCTGACTACGACTGGGTGCTCAGAACTGATGTTGGCTGCAAGCTGCAGGAACTTCTCAAGCTCCTCGCGGTTAGAACATACGTTCATGGCTGCTCCAGACAGTACGTATGACGGACGCACGAGGACAGGGAATCCCACCTTCTCGATGAAGGCGTCGATGTCTGCCATTGAGGTCAGCGCAGCCCAGTCTGGCTGGTCAACGCCTATGCGGTTGAGCATAGAAGAGAAGAGCGCTCTGTCCTCACAGTTGTCGATGTCCTTGGCTGATGTTCCGAGGATAGGCACATTCTGTGCGTCGAGCTTCATGGCGAGGTTGTTAGGAATCTGTCCGCCGGTAGATAATATCACGCCGTGAGGATTCTCAAGGTCGAGGATATCCATGACGCGCTCAAAGGTAAGCTCGTCGAAGTAAAGGCGGTCACACATATCGTAGTCGGTTGACACGGTCTCAGGGTTATAGTTTATCATAACCGAGCGATAGCCGTTCTTACGGATAGTGTTAAGTGCCTGAACACCACACCAGTCGAACTCTACAGATGAACCAATACGATAAGCACCTGAACCAAGCACGACGATAGACTTCTTGTCGTTCTCATACTTTATATCGCTTGCCACTCCGGCATAGGTGACATACAGGTAGTTGGTCTGTGCAGGATACTCTGCAGCGAGGGTGTCTATCTGCTTCACTACAGGTACGATGCCGTGGCTCTTTCTTATCTCACGAACGAGGAGAATGGCCTTGTGCATGTTGCCCAGTTCCTTGTCAAGACCTACGGCACGTGCTATCTGGAAGTCGGTGAAGCCATATACCTTTGCCTTACGCATAAGTTCCTTGTCCATGGCGTTGATAGACTTGCACTTGTCCATCTCGTCGTCAATGTCGACGATGTGCTGCAGTTTCTCAAGGAACCACTTGTCTATCTTCGTCATCTCGTGAATCTGGTCCACGGTGTAGATCTTGCGCTTCAGTGCCTTGGCGATGACGAAGATACGCTTGTCGGTTGGTGCCTTCAATGCGCCTTCGATGTCGTCAATCTGCAATACCTTGTTCTCTACGAAGCCATGCATGCCCTGACCTATCATACGCAGGCCCTTCTGTATAGCTTCCTCGAAGTTACGGCCTATTGCCATTACCTCACCCACAGACTTCATGGAAGAACCGAGTTCCTTGTCAACGCCACGGAACTTAGAGAGGTCCCAGCGTGGTATCTTACATACCACATAGTCGAGGGCTGGCTCAAAGAATGCGCTGGTGGTCTTGGTTACAGAGTTCTTCAGTTCGAAGAGTCCGTAGCCCATGCCCAGCTTTGCCGCAACGAAGGCGAGAGGATATCCCGTAGCCTTTGATGCAAGGGCAGAAGAACGGCTCAGACGTGCGTTGACTTCGATGACACGGTAGTCTTCTGACTGTGGGTCGAAGGCATACTGCACGTTACACTCGCCGACAATGCCTATGTGGCGTATAATCTTGATGGCGAGGGCACGCAGCTTATGATACTCAGAGTTTGTGAGTGTCTGTGACGGTGCTATGACGATAGACTCACCGGTATGTATGCCCAACGGGTCGAAGTTCTCCATGTTGCAGACCGTGATACAGTTGTCGTAACGGTCGCGAACTACCTCATACTCTATTTCCTTCCATCCCTTCAGTGACTTCTCCACCAACACCTGTGGTGAGAATGAGAATGCCTTCTCGGCAAGTTTATCGAGTTCTTCCTCATTGTCGCAGAAGCCTGAACCGAGGCCCCCAAGGGCGTATGCCGCACGGATGATGACAGGGTAACCCAACTCAGCGGCAGCCTTGCGTGCTTCCTCGATATTCTCACAAGCATGCGACTTGATGGTCTTTACATTTATCTCATCAAGTTTCTGCACGAAGAGTTCTCTGTCCTCTGTGTCCATGATAGCCTGCACCGGAGTACCGAGAACCTTTACGTTGTACTTCTCAAGCACACCAGACTGATACAGTTCCACACCGCAGTTGAGGGCTGTCTGTCCACCGAATGCGAGCAGTATGCCGTCTGGCTTCTCCTGCTGTATTACGCGCTCTACGAAATATGGCTGTACAGGCAGGAAGTATATCTTGTCTGCCACACCCTCCGACGTCTGCACGGTGGCAATGTTTGGATTTATGAGAACGGTCTCCACACCCTCCTCACGGAGTGCCTTCAGCGCCTGTGAACCAGAGTAGTCGAACTCGCCTGCCTCTCCGATTTTCAATGCGCCTGAACCGAGCAATAGGACTTTCTTTATGTTTTCGTCTTTCATCTTTACTGAAAGTTATGGTTTTATGAGTATTGAGTTTTCGTTATCTATAATATAATGTGGTTAAAGAGTCTCAACGAACTTGTCGAACATGAACTCTGTATCCACTGGTCCGGAGCATGCCTCTGGATGGAACTGGCTTGAGAACCAAGGCTTTGTCTTGTGACGGATGCCCTCGTTGGAACCGTCGTTCATGTTTACGAACAACTCTTCCCAGTCTGCGCCCAGTGTTGAGGCATCTACTGCATAGCCGTGGTTCTGAGATGTAACGAAGCACTTATCGGTACCTACCATGCGTACTGGCTGGTTGTGTGAACGGTGACCGTACTTCAGCTTGTATATCTTGGCACCTGCTGCCTTAGAAAGCAACTGGTTACCCATGCAGATACCGCATATAGGCTTGTCGCTCTTTGCCATCTGCTTCTGGATTATCTTAACGGCATCCTCACACATATCCGGGTCACCAGGACCGTTGGCAAGGAACAGACCATCAAACTCCATGTCGGTATAGTCGTAGTTCCATGGCACACGTATCACCTCGCAGCCACGGTTGATAAGACAACGGATAATGTTAGCCTTAACGCCGCAATCCACGAGCACCACCTTCTTTGCAGCTCCCTCATTGTAGCGTATGATTTCCTTACATGATACCTTATCTACAAAGTTCACTCCTTCATAGTCTGCCTCTGGTATATTGTTTGGCTCGTCGTCAAAGAGTATCTTGCCCATCATTACTCCGTGTTCCCTGAGCACCTTGGTCAACTCTCGGGTATCAATACCCGTAATGCCTGGCACCTGCTCACGCTTCAGCCAGTCAGCCAGACTCTCCTTTGCATTCCAGTGGCTGTACTTCTCACTGTAGTCTGCTACGATTATGGCAGAGGCGTATATCTTGTCGCTCTCCATGAATGTAGGTATGCCGTTGGCCTCGATAGAGAATGGAGGCACACCATAGTTACCCACGAGTGGATAGGTTAATACCATCAGCTGACCAGCATAAGAGGGGTCGGTAAGGCTCTCTGGATAACCCATCATGGCCGTATTGAAAACTACCTCGCCGGCAACAGGTTTGTCATAGCCGAAAGACTCTCCGTGGAACTTCGTTCCATCTTGTAGTAATAATGTAACTTTTTTCATTATCTTTTGTCTGTCTATATCCTTCTAACTTTTATCTTGTGCAGCACTTCACATGCCTACACATTATTTAATGTATGTATTAAGTGTTTGCATCATCACAATAAGTGTTTACACTACTCTACTGTCACCGACTTAGCGAGGTTTCGTGGTTGGTCCACGTCAAGGCCCTTCACCACCGCTACGTGATATGAGAGCAACTGCAAAGGTATTACGCTGAGCAACGGTGCAAGGCATGCCAGAGTCTGGGGTATCTCGATGATGTCTGACACCATGTCCTTTACCTGCTCGTCACCTTCTGTCACAATGGCTATTATCCTGCCATGGCGTGAGATGACTTCCTGCATGTTTGATATTATCTTCTGATACAGTTTGTGGTGTGTAGCGATGAACACCACTGGCATCTCATTGTCAACCAATGCTATAGGACCATGCTTCATCTCTGCTGCAGGATATCCTTCCGCATGGATGTAGCTTATCTCCTTCAGCTTCAGTGCTCCCTCAAGTGCCACAGGGTAGTTCCATCCTCTGCCGAGGTACAGGAAGTTATGGGCATAGGTGAAGGTTGTTGCAAGCTTCTGTATCTTGTCATTCTGCTCCAGAATCTTCTTTATCTTGTCAGGAATAACAAGAAGTTCCTTTATCGTCTCTTCATATTCTTCCTGTCCTACGGTTCCCTTGGCCATACCCAGTGCGAGGGCAAGCATGGTAAGGACTACCACCTGACCTGTGAACGCCTTTGTTGATGCCACACCGATCTCCGGTCCTACGTGTATATATGTTCCGGTGTCAGACTCTCGTGCTATGGATGAGCCTACACCGTTGACGATTCCGAATATCAATGCGCCACGTTCCTTGGCAAGCTGTATGGCAGCGAGTGTGTCGGCGGTCTCGCCAGACTGTGATATTGCCATCACCACATCCTCAGAACCTATGACGGGGTCAGAATAGCGGAACTCACTTGCGTATGCCACCTCCACTGGTATTCTGCAGAAGTGCTCTATCAGTTGCTTACCTATCAGTCCGGCATGCCATGATGTGCCACATGACACGATGACGATTCTCTTTGCATTGAGAAGCTGGCGTCTGTTATTGATCACTGCTGACAGTATCACCTGCGGGCCAGAATATGGAGAATCTACTATACGGCCTCTCATGCAGTCCTTCAACACGTTTGGCTGGTCAAAGATTTCCTTCAACATGAAATGAGGATAGCCGTCATGGTCGAGCATTGAGAGATCTACGTTAACCTCCTTCACTTCTGCATCGGCAATCTCTCCGTTAAGGTTATACACCTGCAAAGACTTGCCACGCTCTATCACTGCCATCTCCTCGTCGTTCAGATATACTATCTGCTTGGTGTACTCTGCTATAGGAGAAGCATCAGAGGCAAGGAAAAACTCAGCATTGCCTTCTGTCACGCCAACTGCCAGTGGTGATGATTTCCTTGCTGCCACGAGGACTTCCGGATGACGGCTGTCTATCACAGCAATGGCGTATGCACCAAACACTTGGTTGAGCGCACCTCTTACCGCTGTAGCGAGATCCACATTATTGGTGGTCATGACATAATCTATCAACTGTACCAATACCTCGGTATCGGTCTCACTCTTGAAATCATACCCACGCTCACGCAACTGGTCACGCAGTGTGGCATAGTTCTCTATTATACCATTGTGTACCAACGTAAGGTTACCAGATTGGCTTACATGTGGGTGTGCATTAACCTCGCTCGGTACGCCGTGAGTAGCCCACCTTGTATGGGCTATGCCAATGGTTCCTGTTATATCCTGACCCTTTGCCGCAGCCTCAAGGTCTGACACCTTTCCTTTTGCCTTATATACGTTAAGCTTATTCCCGTCATCAGAAAGAAGAGCACAGCCAGCGGAGTCATATCCACGGTACTCCAATCGTTTCAGCCCCTTAATAAGGATAGGATAAGCCTGCTTTGTTCCTATGTATCCAACTATACCACACATGAGGTTATATTAATTTAGAAAAAAAGTTAATACGAGGAGTGTTAGGCTCTTCATATTAACTTTATTATTTGTTATTTTGTTATACTAATAGTGAATGTTGCTAATGAAATCAATACACTGGCTATTGGAGTCCAGAATGTATAAGAACTGACATCCGCACTGCGCGCCCTTGCCTTGTGAGGCTCTACATATATGATATCATTTTGCTGAAGATAGTAATACGGAGAGTTAAACAAGTTTGCATCGTTCAAATTGAATCGCACAGTAGTCTTTTCTCCTTCTGCATTTTCTCTTACAAGTAAGATATTAGGCCTTTTGCCATATACTGACAAATCACCACATTGAGCCAATGCCTCAATGATACTCAATCGTTCGTTATCTACTGTCAGGACTCTTGATCCTGAAACTTCACCAATAACTGTAACCTTAAAACCTGAATAGCGAACCTTTACTATAGGATTTTCATCCGCAGCGAAATAAGGCTTTATCACTTCTGCTATTTTCTCCTCTGCCTGTGGACGGGTCAATCCCAGGATGTTAATCTTTCCGACAACAGGGAAATTAATATTTCCTTCGCCATCAACGATGTACGAATACATCGTTTTGCTCGCTGCAGAGTTGGTTGACATAGTATTGCCACCTGTACTTGTCATTGTCATGTTAAAAGGACGAGCAGCTTCCGGATTAAGCGAAGATATCAATATAACCAACTCATCATTTGGCTTTATTCTTATTTCCGGCATAGATTTAACGCCTGACAAGTCCACGCTGTCCATATTCTGAAAATATGCCACTTGTTTCGTCATTACACAACTTGTAAAAGTAACGACATACATAAACACGGGCAATATAAAAAGCAACTTTTTCATTATGGTCTTTTCATTTTACTTCAGTTTGCAAAGTTACAAAGTTTTTTTGATAATCACAAACTAATTTGTCAAAACTTTTGTGGCATCACATAATTTGTTGTAACTTTGCTTTACTTATTCCTAATAATATTCTCCTGAACATGAACGAACAAGATATTCTAAACAAACTCACATCTATCTGTGCCAAAAGTGAGCAGTGCCCATTTGACCTGCAAAAGAAAATGAAAAAATGGGAGGTTGACGAAGACACGCAGGTAAAGATTATCAGCTATCTGAAAAAGGAAAATTACATAAACGAGCACAGATACGCTGAGGCTTTTATAAGAAACAAAGTAGAGTACAACAAGTGGGGACGATACAAAATAGAGCAGGCTTTACGCTTTAAGCATATTCCGAAAGAAATATACGGTGCCTTTCTTGACGATATCAGCGATGACAAATATGAAGACATCTTACTGCCTCTGTTGAGAAAGAAACTAAAACTCATAAAATACAATTCCGCTTACGAAGCGAAGACAAAACTCTTGAGATTTGCACTACAACGTGGTTTCACTATGGAGCAGATATTGAACCACATAGATTCTATAATTAAAGAAGATATTTAATGTTTGTCAAAGCTATAATTGACTTCCTCTTTCCACGTTATTGCGAGATGTGCAATGAAAGACTTGAAGTGGACGATGACGTAATATGCCAAAATTGCTATAAGGCATTGCCACGAACAAAATGGTGGCTGAACATAGATTATACAAAAGAGAAGTATAAAGATGACGACAACATCTTTCATGAGATAGAAGACAGGGAGACTCTTTTTGCAAACGAGCCAAAGAAGAAGGAGAATTTATTTACAGATAATGTTTTGGCAAAGAAATTCTATGGGCGCATAACCATAGAAAAGGCTATGAGTTTTATGAAATTCTCGCCAAAATCTGACTCTGCCAAGTTAGTGTACGAGTTCAAGTATCACGACAAGCCACATATAGCGTACTACTTGGGCTTGACTATAGGGAAGGAACTCGTTGAATCCGGATTTTTCAAGGATATTGACTATATAATACCTGTTCCTATTACAAAACACAGAGAACACAAAAGAGGCTACAACCAGAGCATGGAACTTTCAAAAGGAATAAGCCACGTGACAAAGATTCCCGTCCTTAACAAGGTCATAAAAAGAACAAGTTTTCAATCCTCCCAAACTACACTTAACCAAATACAGAGACAAGAGAACATAAATGGTGCTTTCAAACTGGACAGCAAATATATGTCTGCAAGCAACAAGCATGTACTTCTCGTTGACGACGTAATAACTACCGGTGCTACGACAATAGAGTGTTGTAGAGTATTACAAAAAATCCAAGGAATAAAGACAAGTGTCTTATCCCTTGGAATTGTTACTCTATAATTATTTCCTGATTTATCAGAATATATCGGAGTTTTCCTTCATATCAATGAATTCCCCCTTGTGATTGTAGAATTTATATTCCAAGAAGGCCATCTCTTGAGAAGGAATGACTGAGATATGGAAGCTATATCGCATTTGCCATTTACGTTTCAGGCTCCATATACCTTTATTTATATATGCTGCCACATAAGGGTGGACATACAGTCTTATTTTCTTTATACCTATATTCTTTACAAGATGTGCAATCTTGTTCTCTAACGCGTCAGTAAACAGAATGCTCGACTTTATCGTTCCTTTTCCATAACAGGTAGGACACGTTTCCTCAACATTTACATCAATAGCAGGACGCACACGCTGGCGTGTAATCTGCATCAATCCAAACTTCGACAATGGAAGTATGTTATGTCTGGCACGGTCATTTTGCATGTTTTTACACATACGTTCATATAACATCTGCCTGTCTTCTGCCAGATTCATGTCGATAAAATCGACAATTATTATTCCTCCCATATCACGTAATCTCAGCTGACGAGCTAATTCATCCGCCGCATTAAGATTACAATCCAAAGCATTCTCTTCCTGATTATCTATACCACGAGACCTGTTGCCACTATTGACATCGACAACATGCATCGCCTCCGTATGCTCTATAATCAGATACGCTCCATGCTTGAAATTAACGGTTTTACCGAATCCTGACTTCAACTGCTTGGTAACTCCGAAGTTATCAAATATAGGCAGCGTCCCAGTATATAGTTTAACAATACCGACACGGTCCGGAGCTATAAGCTGTATATAGTCCCTTACTTCTTCGTATATATCCTTATCATTAATATATATACTCTCGTATGTAGAGTTAAACAAGTCTCGTAACAATGCTACCGTACGGCTTGTCTCCTCAAAAACCAATGTTGGGCAATGCTGGACTTTCTGCACCTTTTTCAGCGTGTCCTCCCAACGCTTAACCAAGACTTTCAGTTCTGACTGCAAGTCTTCCATACGCAAGCCTTCTGCTACAGTTCGTACGATGACGCCGCAGTTTTTAGGCTTTATGTTATATACTAACTGTTTGAGTCTTGCCCTTTCCTCTCCATTCTTTATTTTTGAGGAAACATTTACTTTTTCACCAAAAGGCAACAGGACAAGATAACGACCTGCGAAAGAAAGGTCGCTTGTCAAACGTGGTCCTTTCGTAGAAATGGGCTCTTTTACAATCTGTACCAGTATTTCAGAACCCTGTTTTACTGTCTTAGCTATACTCCCATCCTTCGGTAAATCGGGCAATCTCTGAGCCTTTTCAAAAGGATACAATGCTTTTTTATTGCCTTCTACCTGCTTCAGATACTTGTCAAAGGACGGATATTGCAATCCTAAATCCAGATAGTGAAGAAATGCGTCACGCTCATATCCTACATCTACGAAAGAAGCATTTAGTCCTGGCATGATCTTTTTCACTTTGGCCAAATATATGTTACCAACAGAAAACGAAGCTTCTCTTGGTGCCGTCTGATATTCAACCAAATTCTTATCTTCCAGGATTGCTATTGCTACATCCTTCTCATTTACGTTTATGATTACTTCACTTGTCACGGTATATAGGTGGGTATTTAATTTGTTCTGTTGTTAAGAAAAAAAATAGAGGGCAAGAGAATCATTACAATTCCACTCACCCTCTACACTTCAATAAGAAAGCAGTCACATCTTATTTGCTCTTATGACGATTCTTTCTTAATCTTTTTTTACGCTTGTGGGTAGCCATTTTGTGGCCCTTCTTCTTCTTTCCGTTTGGCATAATTGTAAATTTTATAATTATAAATGTTCTATTCTTCTTTAATCTTCAGATGTAACCTCCTCGCCCATCATTCTCTGCAAGAAGCTCTTTGCTGGCTTAAATCCAGGGAAGTTATGAGCAGGAATTGTTATTGTCGTATTCTTTGAAATGTTACGCGCTGTCTTCTCTGCACGCTTTTTAACAACAAATGTTCCGAAACCTCTAAGATAGATATTTTCCCCATCTACCATGTTATCCCTTATCACATTCATAAAAGCTTCAATAGTTACTGCTACGTCTTTCTTTGCTACACCTGTAGAGGATACTATCTCTGCTATAATATCAGCTTTTGTCATTTTTTTGTACTTATTATATATGTGTTTTTTTTTTCAACCGCAAAGTTACAAAAAAACTTTCTGTTATAAAAATAATTTTAACTTTTTTGTCTATTTTATGTGTATTTTCTTGAAATTGAACTATATGTTATCAATTTGAATCACACTTTTACTGAAAACTAAAAGGTAAGAGTGCTTTTACAGACCTGACAACCAGAGCCTCGTCAGCAGAGCTCATTAATATACGTATTTCTTTGTCATATCGCATTTCCAACTCTGACAACGCTTGTCTGCACATTCCACAAGGGGTTATTATTTTCTCAGTATATTCCCCCTTGTCGTTTCTTGCCGCAAGAGCTATTGCTTCCACGGATATTCCGGGAAAAAGATTCTGAGCCGTACAAAGTGCTGAGCGTTCTGCACATATACCAACAGGATATGACGCATTTTCCTGATTAGCGCCTTTTACTATTTGTCCATTACTCAACAGCACAGCTGCTCCTACAGCAAACCTGCTATATGGTGAATATGACAAATTCGTCGCTTCTCTTGCTTGCTCTATCAAGTGTCTGTCATCAGCAGAGACTTCCTCTATCTTATATTGGCACATATCCTTGTCGCTCATATTCATTGTTCTTCTTTAATTACTTCATAGCAACCTATGTCCGGTTTATCTGTTTTCCTAGGATTTCCTTTCCTATCTATGGGCAAAGATGTCGTTACGTCAGCATTACCGATGGCAGTAGTATTGTCCTTTGGAGTGAAATCATAGAAAAAGTTATTCGTATCAAATAACACAAAACTGTTACGGCCTGATGTCAGGGTATCCTCCGGATTATCCTCTATGTAACAGTCCTTAAACATATATTCATAGTCCTCTCCCGGAGTAGTTCTTACCACACAATGTGAGAACGTAACATCCAAAGAATTCTCGGTTCCACCGTGCGACCACATCACGACATCATCTGCATATCCTTTTATTATAGTATTTCTCACATTCATAGTCAACGGATAGGAAATACCATTATTACCATTAGCAAACGTCATAGCGTTCTTACGGAACATGCTGAATGGATAATACTGAACGATGGTACAATTGTTTATATCGATATTTCCTCCTAAGACTGACACGCAATCCCCTAAGGTATTGCTTATTTGGGTGTTTTCTATAGTTATATTTCCGTTGACTGCGGAAATTCCATCACCACGCATATTGTGAATAGTCGTATTCTTTATATGTAGTTTTGGAGTGTCGGCACTGAATGCAGAATCACAGACAATAGCATTTGTTCCTCCGTGTATGTCGGCATAGGATATCTCATTATTATATGACTTAGAATAGAACCTGATGCCATTCCATTGTCCCGGATTGTTATCGTATGACAAATTAGATACCATCCAGTCAAACCTGTCACATCTCAAGGTAATCTCATTATCTTTCTCTCCTGCCAGCCTCAACGTACCTTTTACATCTATACCTGCATTGCTGTGGAAATATAATGTAGTGCCTGGCAACACCTCTAAAGTCGCCAAAGAATCGACAAACAGGTTACCATATATGACAATTGGTTTTCCATTCTCGTTTTGCAATACAGTAGTACCCTCTCCTCCTATTATATAATTACCTAATATCGTTGCATCCCAAGACCATGCATTCAGGTTGACTTTTTGTATTCGTCCACTCTCCAATCTGAATATCAAGTTATCTGACACCTCTACAGGTTCTGAAGCATTGTTGATTTTAGATGTCAGCTCTACGAAGATGCGTAAAGAATCACCCTTGCTGAGCTCTACATCCTTTACACAAAAGCCATTCAGGTCATTAAGATTTATTCCATTTACGTTTACCCTGTACCCTGTCTGGTTCAGATTCTCCAACCTGATGTCACTTATTCTTATTCCATCATTGGACTTGTTATATATCATCAGTTTCTTATGAGGCGTAGGAATGGTAGAAAAACAAGTATCTAACGTCAGAGTATCCGTCTCAAACGTCAAACAGTTTTCATACGATACAGAGAATGTATCATCATCTGAACAACTGACAATAAATGTAGTTAATATAACACCTATTATGTACCGAGCAATATTATTCTTCATTATTAGAATAACGTATTTCTAATATCTTTATTGTGCTTTCGGTGCAAGCACAACGTTCTGATATTCTCTCCCCAACTAACCACAGTATGTTTCCTTTACTGTCTGACAACACTAACTGGTGCATCCTATGGAAGAAGTCTCTTTTCTTATTTGTCAGATAGTCACTAACCAGTATCTTGCCTTTCATTCCATAAGGTTGGAAACGTTCTCCTGGCTTGTAATTCCTTAACGTCAGTGGATATGTTACTTTGTCTGCATCTATCGTAACATAGAATCTGTCTTTACTTGGAACAAAGTCCTTTTCCTTGTCTTTCTTCCTTATATCAACATAACACCCCTGTAATACTTCATACTTTCCTTCCTCCGGGATTGTTATGTCGATATTACTTAACTTCTCCGACTCTTTTACAGGGAAAGCCTTGAAATAATCACGGTCCTTTGCTAAGATATAGTTATTCGAATACCATTTCTTGCCTGACTGTGCATGGATATTGCTGTAAATACTTTTTATTACAGATGGCGTAAATCCCAATTCCGTCAAGATTGTATAAAGGACAGTCTCTGGTGATGGCTGTTTTATTAATTCATTAATGTCAATCTTGTATTCTTTCCCCTCTATCTCCGTACACTGCTTTATGCTGCCAGCCAAAGAGTCTTCTACTATCTTCACACTTTCTGACACATTCTCTATGGTACGGCATATATTTTCTGATGCTTTCGGATATATTTCCTCTAACATCGGGACAAGATTAAGCCTTATCTTGTTTCTCAGCACATCATCTACGAGATTGGAGCTGTCTGTCACATATTCTTGTCCTATTTCACTAAGAAAATTTTCTATGTCATGCCGGTTAACGCATAACAGCGGACGTATAATATTACCATTTATTGGTTTTATCGACTCCAAACCCTTTATCCCTGTACCGCGCAGCATATTCATAAGAAAGGTCTCTACCCTGTCATTCTTATGATGGGCTACGATAACACCGCTCGCACCTATGGAAACCCTCAACTGTTCAAAATACGAGTACCTCAGGTCACGGGCTGCCATCTCTATACTTATCTTATGGAGTTCAGCATAAGTCCTTGTATCAAAATGAGTAAAATGAAAAGGTATGTCATATTTCCGACATAGCTCCCTGCAGAAAATCTCATCACGCTCACTCTCTGCTCCTCTCAGGTTGAAATTACAATGTGCTGCATGGACATTATAATTGAGTCTCTTCATCAAGACGAGCAGACATACGGAATCAGCACCCCCGGAAAGGGCTACTATATACAGAGATTTTTTGTCAAGAAGATTATATCTTAATATAAATTCCTTTACTCTATTCAACATACAATACTAAGCCTTTAAGATATTCCCCTTCTGGATGGTATATATTTATAGGATGGTCGGCAGGCTGATGTAATTGATGCAGTATTCTCACCTTACGCTTAGCTTGCAAAGCAGCTGTAAACACAGCGTTCCTGAAATTGTCCTTTGTAACGACTTGTGAGCATGAGAAAGTAAACAATATACCGCCACGCTTTATTTTCTCAAAGGCCTTCATATTCAGACGGGTATAGCCTTTCAGAGCATTACGCAAAGCACCTTTGTGTTTTGCAAAAGCCGGAGGGTCCAAGACGATTAAATCGTAGTTTTCCCCCATCTTGTCCAGAAAACGGAAAGCATCTTCACAATATGCCTGATGTCGGGCATCACCAGGGAAATTCAATTCCACATTCGCCTTAGTCAACTCTATAGCCTTTGCAGAGGAATCAACAGAATGAACTAATGTCGCTCCGCCACGCATCGCATAAAACGAGAATCCACCGGTATAACAGAACATATTCAGCACCTTCTTGCCTACGGAATACTTTTCCAACAACATTCTGTTATCACGCTGGTCAACAAAGAATCCCGTCTTCTGTCCACGCAACAGATCCACATGAAATTTCAATCCGTTTTCCAAAGCGATATTTTCATCCGTATTACCGAACAAGAACTCATTTTCTTGTCCCAGGTCCGCCTTGAAAGGTAATGTCGTCTCACTTTTGTAATAGACATTCTCAACCCTGTCACCTAACACACTCTTGAGTGCTTTGGCTATCATATTACGTTGATAGTGTACACCTACGCTGTGAGCCTGTATCACGGCTGTCTTGCCATAGCAGTCCACAACAAGTCCCGGCATGTTATCGCCTTCTCCATGAACCAACCTGTAGGTATCATTGTTCTTGTTGTCAGCCACACCTATAGCTATACGCATCTGCAAGGCTGACAACAATCTCTTCTGCCAAAAAGCCGCATCTATCTCTTCTTCTGAGAAGGTAAGCATCCTGACAGCTATACTGCCTATCTGGTAGTGGCCTTTTCCTATGAACTCGCCATTATACCCTACTACCTCCACCACATCACCCTCTGCGATGCCTTCGTCCATTTTCAAGATAGCACCAGAGAATATCCATGGATGTAAGCGCTTAAGACTTTCTTCTTTATTTTTCTTCAGATATATTTTCATTTTCTTCTATATTATTCATTATTGGATTCTCCTCCGGCACTACTACCAGTTCGTAGTCATTGGTCTCTTTTAATCTCAGATACTCCTTATAGAGCATTACACAAGCCCAGGCATCAGTAGCCGCATAAGTTTTCTGCTTCTCGCTAAGCACGTCTGCTTCCCAATTGCTCAGCTGCTCTCTTTTTGATATCCGCTGTCCGAAGATATTCGCATATAGCTTTGCCAACCCAGTGTCTTCTATGCCTAACTCCTTCATGTGGTCTTGAAGGTCTATAAACCCTTTCGGCTGAAACTCCCCACACTTCTTTAATGACAATATGTCATCATGCCAGGACAGACCTATTTTCCGCACTATGGTAGTCTCTAACAGTTTCTTTATCGAAGGACACAGTCCTGTACGATGCAAACGAAAAAGGAAGCAGGTATCGTTAGTACTAACTTGCAGCAAAGCGACAGTGTTCTGATGTCCTTTCCTGAATGACGGCTTGGTCTCAGTGTCAAACCCTAAAAGCTCAGCATTAAGCAGGTAGTCCACAGCCTTGTCTGCCTCCCTTTCATTTAGCACTACAATAATGCGCCCAGGAAATATCACTCTTGATAAAGTCGGAATCTTCTTCTTGTCAAATTTGCTATATATAACTTTTTTTGTCATTATACCTAATAACAATAGTTCGTTAAAAATTAACATATCTAGTTAAGCGGCTTTGCGCTGCCAGCCAAAGAGTTCTTTGACAATCTTACTAATTAA
>CAMEWL010000004.1:0-103287 GCA_945941025.1 uncultured Prevotellaceae bacterium | reverse complement strand
CATAATATTAAAAATAATGGTCAAAATATTTGGAATTTAACATAGAAAGCAAATACTGTCTGAATACCTATCAGAGCGAGTATTCACGATGCTTTGACGCATTGAAAGCGGAGCATAAAGGTAACGCCTCTGACAAACTTGCAGAAGAGTTTGACCGTGAGGCTCAAAAATCTGCTATCCGTATAGCCATTACCAAGGCCTTGCGTAAATATCCTGACGAACCTGTTGCTGAATTGTGGAGTGCCATTTATCGTGCACATCTGTTCCGTAAATCCGGCATATCTGATCTTGAAACAATCAATAAAGTCATTAGTGCTGACCAAAGCTGGAAAAAATCAAGCGGCCACGCCTTTGAAGAAATGGTCAAGGAGTTGGCATCTCTCGCTCTTTATGGTACAGGTGTTGAAATCATTTTGCAGCGCGACTTGAATACTCTAATCAAAGCCAACGAATTGGCCAATGAGCCCCGTGATATTAGTTGGCTCAAAGAGCAAATAAAAGCTAATATCTTCGATTTGTATGGCATTCTGACGATTGATGACAAGAAATATTGCTTTGGTTGTGTGCAAGCAAAAACAAGTATTCGCGACCGAGTAACTCGCGACCGCGAACCATCAATTCATGCAATGCAGTCGTTCTTTTGGAGTGTAGTGTTTGTTCTTGATGGTGATTTTCTTCGTTTGCCGAAGTTCGTTAGCATGATAAATGGCGGTTCAGAGGAATTTCGAGAGAACGGTTGGCATGGTATGTATGTATTGTCGGTTAAAGAGATAAACAAGCGTATATACCCACTTTCAATGGATTTCGAAATTTTCAAATCCCATGCATTGCAAGCAGCAGAACAATGGCAGAAACGCCGCCAGTGGTTTGATAGTAAGTGGATTGCTAATGACTGATAGTGTTCATAAAGTACACTTTGATTCATTTTGCGAATCAGAGGATAAAGTCCCCCCAATTTCAAGAAATTGAAGATGCTAAACTAATCTCTTGTCACATTTACCATTGTTCATCTTTTCAAGATTGACAACGAAACGAACGAACCCACTGACTTTCAGCATCAATGCCGATTGTCAGTGGGTTAATTGTTCCCAAAATGAGACCGACAAACCATTTTGGAAACATTTGATGATTAAAACCTGTTGAGCCATTTGCAAACCATCATGACTATGGCGGTGGTGAATACGAAAAAACTAAGACAAAAATATTCATGGAAGTTCGAGCGGCCACCGTAGGGACGCAAGAATTGAACATTAGTATTTGTGTCTGTTTTGCTCCTGCGGAGCAGAAATCAGAGGAAATCATCAGAACAATCTTTGGAGCCTGTCGGGGCAGAAATATTTCTGGTTCAAAGAGCCTGAGATTATAAAAAAGATTCTTATTGGATTTCTGCCCGTAAGGGCAAATAAAAGATTCGTTCTATTCGATTGATTTGTGTTCGTCCATTTTTCCCGAATTGTCGAATTCTCCGATTATAGTGAGATTCGTATTCAAGAAATAATGTGTTTTATAACATGAATTACCATTAATGCCCATTAATTTTTCATTAATCTTTTTTCTATAATATTTTATGATAATTCTTTGCAAGACCTCCACGAAGTGCCTGAGCACCTATGGAGCGCAAGAAAGTGTCACCGCTCAGCACTATGTGATGCTTTGCCTGACAAAGAAGTGCCGAGCGCGTGGTCAATTCATGGCAATTATATGTTGAAAGAAAGAACATATAATTTTCATGTAATTATCCGCGAATTTGTCATTAATTTTATTTTCAACACTGACTATTTTTTCGAACACTAATAGCTCGAATGAATTATTCTTCAATGCTTTATTTATGAATAATTTAACGTGAATTTGATGAAAACAAACGATGTTAATAAAAAAGTGGACAGAACAACAATTATAACAATTTTGACAATTTATTATGCATTATATCAATACCCATTGTCAATAATTCTTGCCAAGGTAGGCGTCACTGCATGCCGAGCGGTCATAATACTTGACAAGAATATTAACAATTTCGGACAATTTTAGATTACGATATTCAAATAATTGTCAAGAATTGTCAGAATTGTCGTCAATAAAATAACAATATTAAGTTTGTAGTATTTTCGTCGAACTGACGTTAATTTATGGTCAATTTATGGCAATTCATGTTCAAAGAAATATATGAATACAGTGTTGAATTAGGCTTGATTTATGTTAACCAATGACAAAAATGTCCTATTTGGGGCCTTCCGTTAACGCCTTATGCTTGAGATATTTCAAAATTATTTCCTGCTGGCCGCGTACAGCGAAATCTACGGAAGGTTGTAACTCGTTGATAATCAGTGACGGGTTATGAAAAAGTATAAAAAAAGCATAGCTTTTGCGTTGCAAAAGCTATGCTTTCATGGTGTAAAAGCTATCGTTTCTCATCGTGAAAGCTATCACTTTACATGGTAAAAGCTATGCTTTCACGGAAAAAAAGAGGTGGAATGAGCAAAAAAGGTGTCTTTTTCTCGTTTTTCGGACCTTATTTTCTCCTGGTTTGCGTTTTTTCGTTGACAAAATTGAAAAGGCGAAATGACAAAAATGTCCTATTTCTACCAGATGTAAAAATACTACTCTCCTTTCCAGTCAACGAGGCATTTATCCAGTTCCTCGGTTATGGCGTCACGGTCCAGATGCTGACCTATGAACACCAGTTTCTGCTGACGGTCGCCGTAACGCTCATCCCAGTCACGGTTTACCCCAGGATTGTCCTTACGGAACTGCTCCAGCTCTGCCGGCGGCATGGTGGCATACCACTGTCCGGCGTTCTGCAACTGCACCTGACGGCCTGCCTGCTCAAAAACATAACAGAGGTGGGGCTGGTCCTCAAACCAGCACATTCCCTTGGCACGTATGACGCTCTTTGGCCAGCGACGGGCTACGAAGTCGTCAAACAAAGATATGTCAAACGGACGACGTGCATAATACACGAATGTGCCTATGCCATACTCCTCTGCCTCGCCCTCACCATGATGATGGTGACAGGTACATTCTCCACCATGATTTGACTCGCAGTCGTCATCGTGGTCATGATGACAATGCTCATGCTCATGATGATGGTCGTGTTCATGACAATGCTCATGATGCTCATGGTCGTGCTCATGCTCATGCTCATGATGATGACGGTGATCCTCATCCTCTATGTCATTATCGTTGGTATGGCTCTCTATCTCGCCTATCCACGCAGCGGATGTTGCCACATCATCAAAGTCGAAGCGACCTGTTCCAAGTATCTTCTCAAAGTCCACATCACCATAGTCGCAGTCTATAATCTCTGCCTTTGGCTGTATGGCACGTACTATCTGGCGCACCCTCTCCAACTCCTCCGGCGCTACCTCTGAGGCCTTGTTAAGCAGTATGATGTTACAGAACTCTATCTGCTGTATCACGAGGTTCTCTATATCCTCCTCGTCACGCTTGGCACCAAGGAGAGACTTGCCACAGCCAAACTCATCCCTCATTCTCAATGCGTCAACCACGGTAACTATGCAGTCAAGGCGCGGTGTGCCGTTCTCATTATACTGGGCACCCATCTGAGGTATGGAGCAGATGGTCTGGGCTATCGGTGCAGGCTCACAGATACCGCTTGCCTCTATGACGATGTAGTCAAACTTACCCATCTTGGCGATGTCGCTGAGCTGTTGCACCAAGTCCATCTTCAGCGTGCAGCAGATACAACCGTTCTGCAATGATACGAGCGAGTCGTCTTTCTGGTCAACCACCCCACCCTTCTGTATCAGGTCGGCGTCAATGTTCACCTCGCCTATGTCATTGACGATGACGGCGAACTTTATGCCCCTCTCATTATTTAATATACGGTTAAGAAGAGTTGTCTTTCCGCTGCCCAAATAACCCGTGAGCAGCAACACGGGGATTTCTTTTACTTCCATTGTGTTTATCTTGTTTTATAACTACCTATATTTTACAATGCACCATACATACAAATACAGTGCCACGACATCAATACTCCACTTTCTCAAGGAAGAGGGCATGTCCTGGTACGGACTCTCCTGCCTTAGTACGCTGTCCGCTCTCTATCACCTTACGGAAACCGTCAAGTGACAGGCGGTGTCTGCCTACCTCCACGAGTGTGCCAACGACGGCGCGCACCATGTTACGCAAGAAGCGGTTGGCCCTGATGCGGAAATACCATTCTGTCTCTGATGTCTGTATCCATCTCGCTTCCGTCACGTTACACAGCGTAGTCTTAACATCGGTGTGTGACTTTGAGAAGCAGGCGAAATCCTCATACTCCATAAGTATGGCCGCTGCCTCATTCATCAACGCGAAGTCAAGAGCGAAGTGTGTCTGCCACATATAGTGACGGTTGAAGGGACTGCGCCCCATGCTCACATAATAATGATATGTACGCACGGTGGCTGAGAAACGCGCGTGCATGTCATCAGCCACTTGCTCCACACGGTATATGGCGATGTCAGGCGGCAGCATACGGTTGAGCTTATATGTCAACTGCTTGCAAAAGTCCTTAGCCTTATTTTCGTCTTCGTTCCTGTTCTCGTTTCCGTTCCCGTCTTCGTTTCCGTTTCCGTTTTCGTTTTCGTCTTCGTTTTCGTCTTCGTAATCAAAATGTGCCACCATGTGACGGGCATGAACGCCGGCATCGGTGCGCCCTGCCCCCACAATGTCTATGGGGGTGCGCAGCAGTGTGGACAGACAACGCTCTATCTCACCCTCAACGCTTATCCCGTTAGGCTGTATCTGCCAACCGTGATAACGTGTGCCGTCGTATGATAAATGTATGAAGTAACGCATTATTTACCTGATTTTCTATACTTATACAACTGCCAGGAGTTCACCACATTGTGCCATACCGAATAGAAACCGCCCGCCGTTGCCGTGATAGGCGAAAGGAAGGTATAGCCCAGCCAGATGACGAAGATGGTATTCTTCTGTCCCAGGGCCTGTCCGCCCTCCAGTCTGAAACCGTACTTGCCGCCAACCCACTTGCCAAAGGCAAACTGAAAGACGCAGGCTACTAACGTGGCTCCGGCAATAGCCGCTACATGCCACAGTGACTCATGGCTGTGAACCAACGCACGCACGGTGATAGCGATAGCAAGCGACAGCGCCACTGCCCAGAGATAGAAAGCCAGGTCGCGCGTAGAGAGTATCGCACGATGCAACCGCGGCATGCAATACCTGACGAACCATGCCAACAGCAAGGGCATGATAAGCAGCGGGAACACTTTCTTTATTATGGTCATGAAGGCAGGCAGGAATGTCAGTCCGGCATGGGGATGGGCCAACGGCAACAGCAATGGTATCACCACTGCCACAGTGAGGTTTACGAGTATGGTATATGCCGTAGTGGTGGCAGAGTCGCCCCCAAGTTTCTGAGTCACCACCGCACAAGCGGTAGCCGTAGGACAGATGACGGCAAGCATAAAGCCCTCAAGCACCAGTCGGGCAGAAGTCTGCGGAAACATCCACAACACCCAACAGCACAGGGAGAACAGTCCCGTCTGGGTAAGGAGCAGCCACAAGTGCCAACGGCGTGGTTTCAATGCCTTGGGACTGACCTTGCAAAATGCCACAAACAACATTATGAACAGCAGCACCGGCTGCAGCCACTCTATAAAGCCCAGCACGCCAGCCTTGGCCTCCGCGCTAAGAGGCATGGCACTACCAATGAAATATGCCAACGCTCCAAATGTCATGGATATAGGGAGCGTCCAGTTTTTTAGAAATTGTATTATTCTCAATTTATCTTACTAAAGTTTCATTCAACGTATTGAGTTATCAGGAGTTAAGGAGTTAAGAAGTTAAGGAGTTAAGATGTTAAGATGTTAAGGAGTTAAGGAGTTAAGACAAATGGGGCGCGACCTTATAAAGAAAGAACGTAATGTCTTAACTACTGACTACATAACTACTGACTACTTAACTATTGACTACTTAACTACTGACTACTTAACTACTGACTACATAACTACTGACTACATAACTACTGACTACCTAACTACTGACTACTTAACTACTGACTACCTAACTACTGACTACCCAAAGGAAGCTGAGTTGTTTTATTTCTTTGTAAACACCTGACTTATATTCTGCTCTCTGTGCAGCAGTCTTACCTCCACACCGAACTTCTCATGTATATGCTCGGCCAGATGCTGTGCGCTGTACACACTGCGATGCTGACCGCCGGTGCATCCGAAGGAGAACATGAGCGAGGTGAAACCACGCTGTATGTATCGTTTCACATGAGCATCAGCCAACTTATATACTGACTCAAGGAACGTAAGTATCTCACCGTCATCCTCAAGGAAACGTATCACCGGCTCGTCAAGTCCCGTCAGTTTCTTATAAGGCTCATAGCGTCCTGGGTTATGCGTGGAACGACAGTCAAACACATAGCCGCCGCCGTTGCCGCTCTCATCCTCAGGTATGCCCTTGTGGAACGAGAAGGAGAATACCCTTACCACCAACGGTCCCTTGCCGTCATACTTAGAGAACGTAGCCTTACCGTCACTCGGATTGGCTGCATAAGGGTTACGGTCTGTGGTCTTGTAGCCATCCTTACGCTCTGCCGGTTGCTCTGGCTTAACCTTAAACTGCGGCATCTCCGTCAAACGGCGGAGCATCTCTATGAGGTAAGGATAAGGGAAGTCGTTCTTATCCAACAGCTCACGCAGATTCTGTATGGCCGGCGGTATGCTCTCTATGAAGTGTGCCTTACGCTCAAAATATCCACGGAACCCGTATGCGCCGAGCACCTGCAACGTGCGGAAAAGCACAAAGAGCTGCAGACGGTCACAGAATGCCTTGTATGCTGGCACCTCTGTATATTGCTTCAATGCGTTGTAATACTCCTGCACCAACTCCTCACGCAGTGTGCTGCTATAACGGGCTGACGCCTGCCACAGGAATGAAGCCACATCATAATAATAAGGACCGCGACGGCCTCCCTGGAAGTCTATAAAGTAGGGATTACCATCCTTGTCCAGCATCACATTGCGTGCCTGGAAGTCACGGTAGAGAAATCCCTGCGCTCCTTCACCACTCACAAGGTCCTTCGCCAACATACGGAAACTTGCCTCTAACTTCAACTCATGGAAGTCGAGGCCTGTGGCTTTCAGGAAACAATACTTGAAGTAGTTGAGGTCAAAGAGTACGCCCTCCTGGTCAAACTCCGGCTGCGGATAGCACACAGAGAAATCCAATCCACGCGCACCACGTATCTGTATGTTAGGCAACTCGCGTATTGTTCTTCTCAACAGTTCACGCTCCTTCACCGTATATCTGCCGCCTGCATCACGTCCTCCCTTTATGGCGTCAAAGAGAGAGCGGTCACCAAGGTCATCCTGCAGATAACGCATCTCGTCATTGCTGACAGCGAGCACACGCGGCACAGGCAGTTTTCTCTTCATGAAATGCTTGGCAAGACACACGAAAGCATGGTTTTCCTCACGCGATGTGCCCTTGCACCCTATAACGGTATGACCATCCTCACCCGTCATACGATAATACTCTCGATTACTGCCGGCACCTGGCAGACGTTCTGCCTGCACAGGTTCCTTGCCGCACCATTCCTTATATAGTTCTTTTAATTCTTGCATATTGCTTCGCAAGCTATGGTTTCAAGTTATGAGTTATGAGTTTTAAGCACAGCTTAAGCATAAATGCTTGCATTGCAAGCGTCACTGTATGCCGAGCGATTCTTTATTCATTATTCATTATTCATTATTCATTACCCATTACCCTTTATTCATTATTCATTATTCATTATAAATTATGAATTATGAATTTATAATCGCCTCCATCAACAGATTACTGTCACCCAGTTTTCCGTTAACGACACACACAGCCTCCACCTTTGCCTTCAGACAAAGCTTTTCATCGCTGAGACGATAGATATCCTGCAGGAAGATATAGCGTATGCCCTCCTTCTTCACGTTGGTACGCACCACATACTCGTCCCTGCTCTTCAAAGGAACCTTGAAACGCATCTCAATGCCTGACACCACACAGTCTATGCCCTGCTCATGCAAATCAGCAAACCTGATATTCCTTGACAACAAAAACTCATGGCGGGCATGCTCCACATAATGCTGGTAATTGGCATTATTCACAATACCCTGGAGATCACACTCATAATCACGCACCTTGTCACGGTGCTCATGTAAATAGTTCATATTTTACTATGCTTATTGTTAATTTCACCACCCGAACGCCTTAGCATGGCTGAGCCACATGCCCTTGGCGCGCATCACCTGTTCCAACACATCGCGGGCACAGCCACGACCGCCTTCATACGGACTGACATACAGACTTATCTCCCGTATGTCAGTGCAGGCGTCCTTCGGACAACACGGGCAACCCACCTCACGCATAATCTCATAGTCGGGTATATCATCACCTATATATATCACCTCTTCATTTGTCAGATTATTGTCTGCCAGATACTTATGATACACGTCAATCTTCACGCCACAGCCCATGAAGATATCCGTCATGCCCAACTTGCCATAACGTAACGGCAGAGCAGCATCCTTGCCTCCTGTGATAATACACAGGCGCAACCCCATCTTCACAGCGAGCTGTATCGCATAACCATCCTTGATGTTCACCGTGCGCAGTGGTTCGCCAGCTGCACTCATGCCTATCGTAGCGGCCGAGAGCACTCCGTCAACATCAAAGATAATGGTGGTGATTTTAGTTAAATCGTAATTTATCATGTTTGAGTAACCTATATTTCTATAGTGCAAAGTTAATAAAAAATTCTGTAATACTAACATCTAACCTATATTTTTAGACACACAAGCAAATACCACATGACTCTAAAAACGAAATGCAAAGTGGAGTTAGCACAAAACAGAAATATTCCGCGCAAGGGTAAAAAGTTTCATGCGCCAAGTGGTTATGTACGAATTTTTTATTAACTTTGTGCCCAAATTTGCGACTAACAAACTAATAACAACAAATAAAACAATGAAAATCAACGATTACAACTTTGCCGGCAAGAAAGCCATTGTGCGTGTTGACTTTAACGTACCTCTTCAGGACGGTAAGATTACTGATGACACCCGTATCAAGGGTGCTCTGCCAACCCTCAAACTCATCTTGGAGAAGGGTGGTTCACTCATAATCATGTCTCACATGGGCAAGCCAAAAGGCAAGGTTAAGCCTGAGCTGTCACTCGGTCAGATTACTGACGCTGTGGCTGCTGCTCTCGGCACACCTGTAAAGTTCGTAGCTGACTGCCAGAAGGCTGACGCCGAGGCTGCTGCACTGAAGCCAGGTGAGGTATTACTGCTTGAGAACCTGCGTTACTATTCTGAAGAGGAGGGTAAGCCAGTAGGTATAGATAAGGAAGACCCTGCATACGAGGAGGCTAAGAAGGCTATGAAGGCAAGCCAGAAGGAGTTTGCCAAGAAGCTCGCTTCTTACGCTGACTGCTGGGTAATGGACGCATTCGGTACAGCTCACCGTAAGCACGCTTCTACCGCTGTCATCGCTGACTACTTCGACGCTGACAACAAGATGCTCGGTCTGCTGATGGAGAAAGAGGTGCAGGCTGTTGACAACGTGCTCTCTAACATCAAGCGTCCATTCATCGCTATCATGGGTGGTTCTAAGGTATCTTCTAAGATAGGTATCATCGAGAACCTTCTCGGTAAGGTTGACAAACTCATCCTCTGCGGTGGTATGACATATACATTCGCTAAGGCTCACGGCGGCGAGGTAGGTAAGTCTATCTGCGAGCTCGACAAGCTTGACGTAGCTCTCGGTGTTGAGGAGCTCGCTAAGAAGAACGGTGTAGAGCTCGTTATGGCTCCTGACGCTATCTGCGCTCCTGAGTTCAGCAACGACGCTCCTCAGACTGTTTGCCCAGCAGATCAGATTCCAGCAGACCTCGAGGGACTTGACGCTGGTCCTGAGGCTCAGAAGAAGTTTGCTGATGCCATCAAGGGCTGCAAGACAATCCTCTGGAACGGTCCTGCAGGCGTATTCGAGTTCGACAACTTCTGCGACGGCTCACGTGCCATCGGCAACGCTATCGCAGAGGCTACTGCTGAGGGTGCTTTCTCACTCATCGGTGGTGGCGACTCTGTAGCTTGTGTAAACAAGTTTGGTCTTGCTGACAAGGTTTCTTACATCTCTACCGGTGGTGGTGCTCTGCTCGAGGCTATCGAGGGCAAGGTTCTTCCAGGCGTAGCTGCTGTACAGGGATAAGAAAACGTTTTAACTAAACTATAAAAGAAATGGAACATAGATGGCTTCTGCCGTTCTATGTTCCATTTCTTATTTGCTTCCTATTTGTTTCCTACTTATTTCCTTATCCCCTAAAGCCTCTCTTTCAACACTGGCAGCGAGATATGATACTTCACAGCCAGGAACCTGATAAGACATGTCACGATAAAACTGAGCACCGCGCTCCATCCTACAGGCAGAGCAAGGGACTCTACTCCCCAATACACCACTCCGCCGATAACCGAAGCCATGGCATATATCTCCTTGTGGAAAATCACAGGTTCGTTATTAAGCAAGACATCACGTATCACACCACCAGCCGCACCTGTAATGCATCCCATGATAACGGCAACCCAGAACGGCTGACCAAACAGCAGGCTTTTCTGTATTCCGGCTATAGTGAACAGCGCCAAACCCAGAGTGTCAAACACAAACCAAGCATTTTTCAGAGGTTCCATCCAATGTCCGAACCACACAACCGTAAAAAGCGCCACGGCAGTGCATATCATATAGACAGGAGTGGTCATCCAAAAAGGTGTGGTAGATAGCATCAAGTCACGTATAGTACCACCACCTATAGCAACAGCGATACCACACACATACCCGCCAAACCAATCATAATGCTTTGCTGCAGCATGTCGTATTCCTGAAATTGCAAAAGCAAATGTGCCCAACAATTCTATAACTTTTATTATAATATCTTGTTCCATCACAAAAATAATTATCTGTACTGAAAAACAAAGTTACAAATAATTTTTCATATTATTATTTATCAATACTAAAAAATATACTTAAGAAAACTTGTTGATATAAAGAAATTTTTTTACCTTTGCATTATAAAAGAAGACACGTACGCATGAGTATAGAAATAAAAAAGGCTGACAACAAACAAATGATGAACGATTTTGTGCAACTGCCACGAACGTTGTACAAGGGTTGTAGCCAATATGTGCCTGACATGGATACCGATATTCGTGACTTCTTTAACCCCAAGAAGAACCGCAGTCTGCCGTATGCAGACGTGCAACCGTTTGTAGCTTACAAGGACGGCAAATGCGTAGGGCGCATCACTGGCATTGTCAGTCATAAATCCAACGAAAGCTGGCAGAAAAAGATAGTACGCTTCACCCATATTGAGTTCATCGATGACTGGGAGGTATCAGAGGCGTTACTTGATGCTGTCAGCTCATGGGGAGCGGCCTTAGGCATGACAGAGATACAGGGACCTATGGGTATCACCGACTTTGACAAGGAGGGTATGCTTATAGAAGACTTTGACCTTGACGGCTGTTTCATGGAGTTCTGGAACCCTCCATACTACAAAGACCACATGGAGCGTCTGGGATTTACGAAAGCCGCTGACTGGCTGCAGATACGTTTCCAGGTTCCGGAAAAAGTACCGCCACGCTTTCAGCGCGTCGCTGACTACAGCAAGCAAGAGTTTGGAGTACACCACATAGAAATTACGAAGAAAGAGGTGTATGAGAGCTACGGGCAGAAGATATTCCAACTGCTTAACGAGGCATACACTCCTCTTTACGGCTTTGCGCCATTCTCACCAGAGCAGGCTGATGATGTGTTACACACCTTCCTGCCACTCGTAGATATGGACATGGTTCCGATAATGGAGGATGACAAAGGACAGCTGGTAGGCATTGCCGTAACATGCCGCGACATCTCTGACGGAATAAAGAAGAGCAAAGGCAAACTGTTGCCATTCGGTTGGTTCCACCTGCTCAAGGCCCTTAAGTTCGGGCATCAGGACAAGGCTCAGCTGATGATAATAGCCGTAAAACCAGAGATGCAGGGTATGGGTGTCAATGCGGCTATGTTTGCTCACCTGATACCGATATACAACAAGAAAGGCATAAAGTGGTGTGAGACCAACCCGCAGCTTGACACCAACATACGCGAACTTTCACAATGGAAACCCCTTAACCCTAAGACTGTAAAACGTCGCAGGTGCTGGGTGAAGGAAATTCATGATGCATAATTAACAAGCATTAATTCATAATCAAGAATATGAACAGAGTAGTAATAACAGGAATGGGCATCTGGTCATGCCTTGGACAGACACTTGATGATGTCCGCCAGTCTCTTTTTGAGGGCAAGAGTGGAATAATATTCTCACAGGAGCGCAAAGACGCAGGTTTTCGTTCTGCACTCTGCGCCAATGTGCCTATGCCTAACCTAAAACCTTTCGTAGCACGCAACATGCGTCAGTTCATGCCAGAAGAGGCTCAGTACGCATATATGGCAACAAAAGACGCCCTTGAGGCAGCCAAGATAGACCAGGACTTCCTTGACAGCCATGAGGTAGGTATCATCTACGGTAATGACTCTGTTGCCGAGGCAACAATGAAAGCCCTTGATAAGTTCCGTGAGTTCAAGGATACCAGCGCATGTGGCTCTGGTGCTATCTTCCAGTCAATGAACTCTACCGTGACTATGAACCTTGCCTGCCTGTTCAAATTACGTGGCATCAACCTCACGTCATCTGCAGCTTGTGCTTCAAGTTCTCTCGCTATAGGCAATGCATACCTGCTGATTAAGAACGGTTTGCAGGACTGCATAATCTGTGGTGGCGCACAGGAGGCTAACATGTACTCTATCGCATCATTCGATGGCATACAGGCATTCTCTACACGTGAGGATGAGCCTACAAAGGCATCACGTCCATTCGACAAAGACCGTGACGGACTCGTTCCTGGTGGTGGCGCTGCTACCGTAATACTTGAGAGCTATGAGCATGCAGTAAAGCGTGGTGCACCAATACTCGCAGAGGTTGTAGGTTGGGGATTCTCAGGCAACGGCGACCATATCTCTACACCAAACGTAGCTGGACCTGCCCGCTCTCTCGAGCTTGCACTGAAGAACGGCGGCATTGACCCTAAGCAGATTGGATACATCAACGCACACGCTACATCTACACATGCAGGTGACGGGCGTGAGGCTATGGCAATAGCACAGATATTCGGCGACTACAAGGTTCCTGTAACATCTACGAAGTCACAGACTGGCCATGAGATGTGGGCTGCTGGTGCGGCAGAGACCATCTACTCTATGCTGATGATGAAGAACGGCTTCATTGCCGGCAACATCAACTTCAGCGAGCCAGACGAGGAGACCTCTTGTATCAACATCATACCAGAGACAAAGTCTGCCAACTTTGATATGTTCCTTACCAACTCATTCGGTTTTGGCGGAACAAACTCTACATTAATAATAAAGAATCTTTAATTACAAATCAAAAAATATTAATTATGACACGAGAAGAAATCATTGCAAAAGTAAACTCTGTACTTGCAGAGGAATTTGAGGTAGAAGAAAGCACTCTCACCCCTGATGCAAGCATCAAAAACACCCTTGCTCTTGATAGCCTGTCACTTGTTGACCTCGTCGCTATAATCCAGACAGAGTATAGAGTGAAGATTCCTGCAGAGGATCTTCCAAAGATACAGACATTCAATGACCTGTATGACTATATTGAGGCTCACGCATAAGGCTAATTCATAATTCATAATGCATAATTCATAATTAGACATACTATTCGTTACGGCTAATTCTGAATTATGCATTATATGTTTTGCATTTGTTCAATAAAATGGATATAAAGAAACTCATACCGCAACGCTCGCCAATCATGATGGTTGACGAGCTGTTGTGCGTTAATGGAGACGAGGCTACATGCCAGCTCACCGTGCGCAATGACAACTTCTTCATTGACGAAGACGGACTGATGGCTGAGCCCGGACTCATAGAACACATAGCACAGTCTGCCTCTGCTTTCGCAGGCCATAACGCTATCAGCTCCGGAGCCACAGAGCCACCGGTGGGATATATCGGAGAGGTAAAGAACTTCCACCTGTATAACCGTCCTAAGGTTGGCGACGTACTGACTACCACCATCACAATGGGCCCAGAGGTGGAAGGCATTACCATTATACGTGGTGAGACGAAAGTCAACGATGAGGTCTATGCCGACACCACTATGAAAATCTTTGTAAAGGAATAACCATGCTGCTAAAAGATAAATTCTACAAGATACTGAAAGAGGAAAAAGACGGCGACAAGGGCAAATATACTGTTGCCATACTGCCCGACTGTAACGTATATGACGGTCACTTCCCCGGCGACCCGGTATGTCCGGGTGTCTGCAACATCGAGACCATCAAGGAGTGTGCCATGATGCTCACAGGTCGCGACCTGCGCATCAAGGCCATTAAGCAATGCCGCCTGACAGCCATTGCTACACCTACCGTATGCCCGGAGGTCGTAATCACCGTCAATGCCACGGCTAAAGAAGACGGCACTTTCCTCATCGTCGCAAACATCGCCGACGACAAGCAGTCCTATATGGACTTCAAGGGAACACTTGCATAACAAGACCATACAGTCAGAACACTTCATAATTTATGAGACAGAGATTTATCACAACCATATCATTTCTTATACTGACAGCAAACATCTTTGCACAGCCTCGATGGGGCGACACATTCTGGCGCGACTCCGTGCCAGAAAGCATGCGCAAGGACTACATCCGTTTTGGCGAACAGTATAAGGGCAAGGAGTGGCACAGTCTCCCTGCGGCTACCTTTGCGGAGTTCAAGAAGACAGGCAACCGCACTAATTATGAAGGACTGCTATTTGAGAAACGCCGTCAGCTGGCAGCCTTGGTTCTGGCTGAAGTCATTGAGGGACAGCGCAGGTTCCTGCCTGACATCATCAACGGATTGCAAAGCACCCTGGAAGAGACATGGTGGGGATTGCCTGCTCACTACAAGACAGAAGTGCCGCGCACAGAAGACCAGACCGTTGACCTCTTCAATGCTGAGACGGCGGCACTCATAGCATGGACACGTTATGTGATGGGAAAGGAACTGGACAGTTTCTCACCATTGATAACACGCCGCATAGACGATGAGATAGCACGCCGCATACTGCAACCTGCGGTAAAGACCAACTATTGGTGGAAGAAGGCTGGCATGAACTGGAACCCTTGGATATGCTCCAACTGGCTGGCATGCGTAATGTTTTGCGAACATGACGAGAACAGAAAAAGCGAGGCCATAGGTCAGATACAGAAGGCCTGCCAGGCATTCACCGACCTCTATCCCGATGATGGCGGTTGCGATGAGGGCCCACACTACTGGGACCGTGCCGCAGCATCACTCTTCGAGACTCTCTATCTCCTGAAACAGACTGACGGCAACGAGAAACTAAAGAATATGGAGGCCTATATATACAAGATGTATATTGGGCACGACTATGCCGTCAACTTCGCTGACGCTCACGGCAACCATGCCATGCTCAACATCAACATCGCCTACCCCTTCGGACTATATACAGGCGACAAGACCATGCGTCAGTATGCCGCATACGTCGGCAAGCAGAGCGACATACTCACCCACCCTGCCCGTCTTTATGACAAGAGCGGCAACTGGCCGTCACTGGCTCGTGAACTCATCTTCCTGCAACACATACAGAGTTTTCTGAAGGAGACACCACGTGAGCCGGAACTGAAAAACGTATGGCTGCCAGACCTACAGATAATGACTGCCCGTGAGCCTTTCGTAGCCATGAAGGGCGGCAACAACGGCGAGAGCCACAACCACAACGATGTAGGCTCGTTCATCGTCTATCCCGACAATGAGCCTCTGCTGATAGACCCAGGCGTCGGTGCCTACACCTCAAAGACCTTCTCTAAGCAGCGCTATGAGATATGGACCATGCAGAGCGACTACCACAACCTGCCGCGCATCAACGGTGTCAGCCAGCATGACGGCAAGCAGTATGCCGCGCAGGTCATCAGCTACAAACCCAATCAGCTGACACTCGACATCAGCAAGGCATACCCTAAGGAAGCCAAGGTAAACTACTGGAGGCGCACCGTAAAGACAGGCAACGGCAAACGCGTGGAAGTGACAGAGGATTACAGCCTTGACTCCTACGAGGCCCCAACGCAACTGATGCTCATGACACTCACCGCACCACAGATTGACAACAACGGCACCATCAAGCTCGGTGATTACCGCATAGTATATGATGACAAGCAACTCACGGCCCAGTCAGAAGACATCACTCCCCTGCTTGACCCCGTCTTGCGCCAGATGTGGGGCAACCACATGTACCGCATCATACTGACAGTAAAAGACCAAAAGCTCAAAGGCAAGATTAAATACATCATTACGAAATAATCAGAGTGCTATTAGGCAAAACACTCGTAATCAAAGTTATGTTAGAGAAAATCAAGTATATATTTGGTATCCGACAAGAGGAACGTATTCCTACGCTCTTCGCTTTGGCTTTTATTATATTGCTGAATGTTATCAGTCTGTACCACTTCAGATATACATGGGGCGACCTAAACATTGATTTCAATGTTTCTGGCTTTGACGAATATATGTATATTCAAACAGTACGGTGGCACATGTCTCCATTATTCAGGCACCCTTTGTTTATCTTTATGATGTGGCCTTTTGCCAAATTAAATGAATTGCTCTTAATATTTACAGGTAGAAACTTCGCTATGCTTATCATAACGGTTCTACTTGTAGGCTGTTCCTTATATTCTTTTATATTTTTATTCAGGATACTTCGCAACATAGTAGGAGTAACGCAAAAACAGGCAAACATTCTATGTGCTTTGTTTTTCTCAATGGGATACATCATGCTTACCGTAATGGTACCAGACAGTTTCTGTCCATCTATGTTTTGCATTTTACTTACACTATGGATTGCAGGAGAGAAATTACGAAATAACAAGAAACTGAGTACTTGGCAAACTATAATCTTATTTATACTTACATCAGGCATTACATTAAGCAACGGCTTAAAAGTATATGCTTGCGCACTTATTACAAGAAAAAAGAGCTTTTTTAATTGGAGATACCTATTTCCCGCAGTATTATTTCCCCTTCTGGGAATAGTAACTTTCGCCAAGGTGCAATCTGATTTGTCTTGGGAAATATTAGACAAAGAATCCCTAATCAATGACAGTATTTCCAACAGACAATGCGTAGTAGATTCGTTAAAGACATTAGGAATAACAGACAAAAGCAAAATTGAATTTATTGCGAACAGTATTTGGAACACAAAAAAAATCACACACATAACGCCCAAAGAGGAGAACGAAAGATGGAGGAGGGAAAACAGAGTCGGCTCCCCTATACTGATAAATGCACCCATACAAGACAACAGCATAATCAGCGCTGCATACGAACAATTCGTATATTGGACAGACAACTCTCTATCACGCTGGGATGCAATCGTTGATAACATTTTTGGTGAAAGTATACAAATACACAGAGACTCTGCTTTTATGGATGCCTATGCCAAGGAACGCCCTGTCATTGTTAAATATTCAGGCAAGACAAAGATGATAAACTATGCCGTGGAGTTTTTTCTTGTTTTACTTTTAGTATTAGGTATATTTGAGGGCAGGAAAGAACAATTCCTATGGATGATATCTCTGTGCTTATGTGTTGACATCCTGATACACCTCATTTGTGGATTCGGACTGGAAGAAGTGTATATTTATGCTGGGCATTGGATGTTCTTTATACCTGTCTCTATTGGTTATCTCATAAAGAGATTTCCCAAAGTTACAGTTGCATTATCCCCCATTATCTGTTGGATATTTATTTGGAATATATATATAATTTTTGAATACTATCTAAAATCTAATTAAACGAATACATCGATGACAAAGCTTTTCATTTCAATCTACAGATATTTTCACAAGCACCAGTGGCAGATGTGGCTGTCAATGGTGGCGCTTTTCGCCGTAACAGGATTCTTCGCCAGTCAGATACACTTGGAGGAGGACCTCAACAAACTGATGCCGTCGTCAAAGAACCCTGATGGCACAACGAAGATGGCGTTCGCTGACCTGCGCATCAAGGACAAGACGTTTTTGCTGTTTGAAGCGAAAAAAGGGGCAGACACAGATACACTAATTGCCGTATGCGATGAGTTCGTAGACTCACTTATGGCGCGTGACAATGCGAAAGACTCTACCCAGCGAATCATTGGTGACATTTTCTATAACATTCCTGAGGACCTCATGCTTGAAGGCATCGCCTTTATGCAAGAGAACCTGCCGTCATATATCGACACCTCGGCATACGCTGCGTTCGACTCCCTGCTCACCGTTGACCACATGCGCCGACAGATGGCACAGAATGCGGAGGATATGCAAAGCGAGTTCGGTGAGATGTTCCCCGAACTGATACAGAGCGACCCTATCGGTATGCGCAACGTACTGATGCAGCAGATGGCTCCGCTGATGCAAGCCACTGGCGGAAGCTACAAGACTATAGACGGACATTTTTTCGTGCCTGACTCCACGGTGTGCGTGGCTTTCATCTCACCACAGTTCTCTGCTACCAACACAGGACAAGGCTCTGAGCTCTTCGAGAACCTCAATGAACTCATTGACGCTTTTGCACAGGCACATCCAGGAGTGAAGATAAGCTATCACGGCACTCCTGCCAGCGGTTATTACAACTCATCTACAATAAAGAACGACCTCACCACCACCATTGCATGGTCGCTGGTAATAGTACTCATAGTTCTGTTCCTCTGCATGCGCAACTGGAACACCATACCTCTGCTCATACTGCCTGTAGTATTCGGCACGCTCTTCGGACTCTCATTGATGTATTTCATCAAAGGTCAGTTCTCCCTGCTCGCCCTCGGCATCGGTGCCGTGGTGCTCGGTGTGGCTATGAGCTACGTGCTCCACATCATGACTCACTATAAGTACGTTGACGACCCTGAGCAGGTGCTGCGCGACGAGACGAAGCCCGTACTGTTGGGCTGCCTCACCACCATAGGCTCTTTCATGGGACTTATCTTCATAAAGACCGACCTGCTGCAGGACTTCGGACTGTTTGCTGCCTTCGCTATCGTCGGCACGACGGTGTTCGCACTAATATACCTGCCTCACCTACTGCCGCTTGAGAAGAACCGTGTCAACAAGAAGGCGTTTGCTTTCATAGACAAGGTAAACAACTATCCATTTGACCAGAAGAAGCCGTTGCTCTACATCATCGGCGCTGTCACCGTAGTCTGCATAGTTGCATACATCATTAAAGGCACTGACTTCGACGCAGACATGAGTAACCTCGGATATCTGTCTGACAATACGGAATACTCCGAAAAGCTGCTACGCGACAAGACATACACTGAGGACAAGTCGAAATACTTTGCATCACAGGGCAAGACCATGGAGGAGGCGTTGCAGAACTTCACCCTGTTGTCTGCCAAGCTTGACTCACTGCAGAAGCTCGGACTGGTAAAAGACTATACACGCACTAACGTCATCTTCGTGCCCGTAGCAGAGCAGCAGAAGCGCATTGACGCATGGCATAGCTACTGGACACCTGAGCGCCTTGCCAAGGTGCGCAGCCTCATCAGTGCAACGGCATCACAGGCAGGACTGACCGCCGACGGCTTTGCTCCGTTCTTCGACCTCGCCACTGCCGAATATACTCCTACCCCACTCTATGAGGCGGACATTATACCACCAGGCTATCAGTCAACGCTGATGGAGCAGACTGCCGCTGGCGACTATCTCTGCTTTACCTCCGTACGCTGCGAGAACGACTCCATACGTGGCAAGGACACCGACTATAACCGCATCTGCGATGCCATAGCCACACAGCCGAACATGCTGGTGCTTGACACTTACTACTACACCACCGACGGACTGAACGACCTCAACAACGACTTCAACGTACTTCAGTGGGTGAGCATGGCGTTTGTGTTCGTAGTGCTGCTGCTCAGCTTCCACCTCAACATCAAGCACACTATACTGGGCTTTGCCCCCATCCTGCTCTCATGGCTGATAGTGCTTGGTGCGATGGCAATCTTCGGCATACGCTTCAACCTTATCAACATCATCATATCGACGTTCATCTTCGGTATCGGCGTGGACTATAGCATCTTCATCATGAACGGACTGATAAGCGACAGTCAGGAGAAAGGCACCTCAGTACTTGCATACCACAAGACCGCCATATTCTTCTCAGCCTTCATCCTCATCGTCACCGTGGCATCCATGCTCGTAGCCAACCACCCTGCCATCAAGTCAGTGGGCTTCGCCACACTCGTAGGCATGATTTCCGCCGTGGTGCTGTCATACGTTGTCCAGCCAGCCATCTTCAGGCTGTGGAATAGGAAGGGGGTAATATAAAAAAAATACGCAGCTTGCACACCTACAAGATTATGGATTTTACAAGACAGAAATACTTACTGGTAACTCTGGTGTCATGTATGATATCTGTTACGTTTTTTTTGTCATCATGCAACAATGATGATAATGATGTAGCTACATATCAAGAACTAAAGATTGAAGATGCACGCATCACCAAGTCATACCATGATGATAAGAACGGCACTACCATCTTCAATATAGAATATCCGTCACAGGACCCTTATGGTAACCCCGTCACTCTCTCAGGTATCTTTGCCATCGGCGATGAGGTGACCACCAAGCACCTGAAGGGTACCTTGCTGTACAACCGCTTTACCATAAATCGCGAAGACCAGTGTCCGTCAAGGGGCAACATAACCGTTGTCTCCAAACTGTCTGGAATCAACCTGGTGACTGTTGCTGCAGATGGTTACGGTTTTGGCAGCACCTACGATAAGAATCAGCCTTACTGCATATCACGCGCCAATGCACAAGCATCAGTAGATGCGCTGATTGCAGTACACGACATACTGAAAAAGAACGGTTACACGCTGGATGATTACCTGTTTAACATAGGGTACTCCCAGGGAGGCCAGACCGCCATCGGTGTAGTACGACTATGTGCAGAGAAGTATCCCGACATTAAGATTACCCATACCATAGCAGGAGGTGGTCCTTATGATATGGCCGAGACATACCGCAGACTCGTTGAATTAAATACCACCACAATGCCGTCAACGGTGATAAGCTCCCTCGTAGCAGTTAATGAGTTCTACAACATCGGAGCAGAATACAGCGACTTGTTCCTTGAGCCAACTTGCGACAGAATAGAGCCATACCTGCTAAGTAAGAAATATTCACTCGATGTATTGAACAAAAATCTCACGAACTCCCAAACCATATCCGACTGGCTCACACCTGCCATGTGCGATTTTAACAGTGACCTGTCAAAGAAGTTCATCGTGGCACTGGATGATGATAATCTTACTAAAGGTTGGACACCGCACGGTGACGAACGTATCATCTTGGTACAAAGCACTATTGATGACTCCGTACCTGTAGAGAATACGGAGGAACTTGCAGACTTTCTAAAAGACAATGGTTTAAACATCATAACCTCAAACTCTAATGCTAAATACAACCCCGGTACAGTGTTTGTTTACAAGAAGAACTTTGGCAACAGTTTCGGAGGTCCACACTATGCAGCTGCGATATCATTCGTTGAAGAGTTTATAAGCGCTATGAGACACTATCTCAATGTCAAAGGCATTTGGTTCACCCTGGAGAACCTCGACGAACTATACTGACATATACCAAAGACCACCCAAATTTTACGCTCAGTAGTAATTTTGCCCGAATAAATTTTACGCTCAGTAGTATTTTTATCCAAATAAATTTTACGCTCAGTAGTAATTTGAGTGAAAAAAATTTTACGCTCAGTAGTAATTTTACTTGCGAGAATGTTTTTCTTTTATTAATTTTGCAACAGATTACATAAACCTTTTCACTTATGAAAGAACTGATATTCAAGCGAAAAGCATACGACAAGCTGTTGCATTGGAAACAGGAGGCTAACGGTAAAACTGCCCTATTGATAGAAGGAGCAAGGCGAATTGGAAAATCCACATTAGTGGAGCAGTTTGCAAAAACAGAGTATAAGTCATACATCCTGATTGATTTTGCCAACGTCAGCCCTGAGATAAATGATCTGATTGAGAACCACATTTCCAATCTCGATTACTTCTTTATGCGCCTTCAATTCTTAACTGGTGTAAGTTTGGAGGAGCGTAAATCTGTCATTATCTTTGACGAAGTACAGAGACAACCACTTGCACGTCAAGCAATAAAATATCTTGTTAAGGATGGCAGATACGACTATATCGAGACCGGCTCTCTCATTAGTATTCGCCAGAATGTGCAAGACATAGTCATACCAAGCGAGGAAGACCGCATACAGATGTTCCCAATGGACTATGAGGAGTTTCGTTGGGCATTGGGAGACCAAGCCACAGCCAAGCTGTTGCGACAAATGAGCGGAACACATGAACCATTAGGTGACAGCACGCACCGTCACCTGATGCGTGACTTCCGTCTTTATATGCTTGTTGGCGGCATGCCTCAGGCTGTCAATGAATATCTTGCCACCAACAACTTACAGAAAGTGGATGAGGTTAAGAGACGAATACTACAACTCTATGCTGATGACTTGCAAAAGATTGACAGGACCGGAAAACTGCGTTCCGTCCTGTGGTCCATACCATCTGAACTGCATAAAAATGCCAACCGCTATCAGATGACTACCGTTGCAGGGAATACGACAACAGAAAAAAGGCAGGAACTGTTAGATGAGATGCGTGAAAGCATGATTGCCAACATAGCGTATCACTCTAACGACCCAAACGTAGGAATGCATCTGTCAGCAGACTTCAGGAGATACAAGATGTATCTTGCGGATACAGGGCTGTTTGTCACTCTTGCCTTTTGGGATAAGGACTTTACGGAAAACATAATATACCAGAAACTCCTTTCCGACAAGTTGGATGCGAACCTTGGGTATATCTATGAGAACATGGTAGCCCAGATACTCCGCACGTCGGGCAATGAGCTGTTTTACTACACCTTCCCAGGCAGTATGCGCAATAATTATGAAATTGATTTTCTACTATCACGCAAAAACAAGCTCATTCCATTAGAGGTCAAGTCCTCTGGCTACAAGACCCACAAGTCTCTCGATGCTTTCTGCGATAAATTCTCTTCCCGTGTGAATGAAAGTATATTGGTATATACCAAGGACTACCAGAAGGATGGTATCACTCACTGCATACCTATATATATGCTGCCTTTCATTTGACAGATTGGAATGGAAAAACAACTATAAAAACATCATTCAACGACTGCCAGCACCTGTATTCTGGCAGTCGTTTCTATTTCTAAAGTTTACTTTGGCATATTTCTCTTTGCACCCGACGGCACCATCCTCTACCGTAGGATTAAAAGCGACAAAGAATTTGAAAGGAGGCTTGAGGAGATATTCAACAATAACAAATAAGATGTCTGACATTTTTCTGTTATTTTGATACATTTCGTGACACTTTGATTTTTGCGACCTCGATTTCCTTGCGATAAAATCCAGCAACGGATATTTGTTTTCGCACACGCGATTTTCAGCGAAGTGCGTAACTCACTGATAATCAGCATCGGGATTATTCTCAAGATTGAGAAAAAGCATGAATATGGCCGTGAAAGCATAGGTTTTACACTGTAAAAGCTATCGAATCAGAGTGTGAAAGCTATCGAATCAGAGTGTGAAAGCTATCGAATCAGAGTGTGAAAGCTATCGAATCATGTTGGCAGAGTATGTAAAACGCGATAAACATTACCAACAATGACATTCAGACATCTGTTTTCTGTATTGCTTTTCTCTATTTTGCGTTTTCAGACTGAGTGTCTCAAAAAGTCAATTTGTAAGCAAAATAGCAATTTCACTTACATAATGTCATTTACAAAGCAACAACACATCCCCATTTAATTGTAGAGCAATAATACGACCTTTTATGATTGTATTATTGTTTTTTTTCGTAACTTTGCATTGTAAAACGACACACTGAGAAAGAAGAATGAAATATGATGTCATAATAATAGGTTCGGGACTCGGCGGTCTGGAGTGTGGCTACATTCTGAGCCGTCAAGGGTTGTCTGTGCTTATGCTTGAGAGGCAGCAGCAGACAGGCGGTTGTATGCAGAGTTATCCACGCCGCGGAGCGCATTTCGATACAGGACTGCATTACGTTGGCGGACTGGCCGAGGGACAACCGTTACACAATACATTTAAGTATCTCGGACTGCTTGACCTGCCATGGCAACGCCTTGACAGCGACGGCTTTGACCGCATCACTATCTGTGGCGACACATACCGCTTCGCGGAGGGATATGACAGTTTCACGGAGGAACTGGCACACCATTTCCCCACCGAGCGCAAGGCACTCAGGGAGTACACCGATATGCTGCGCCGCTCAGACGAGGACCAGCTGAAAGCCCTCACGCAGCCCACCGCCGCCGAGGACTCACTGACAGACAGGATGTTCTCCACCAACGCCTACGAGTGGCTGCACGGGAAATTCAGTGACGAGCGACTTATCAACGTCTTGTCAGGCGCATCACTCAAGATGGAGCTGCACAAGGAGACACTGCCGCTCTTCACCTTCGCCCACGGCAACAGCAGCTTCATACAGAGCAGCTGGCGACTGAAAGGCGACGGCAATATGCTCGTGAGCAAACTGGCTGACGGCATACGCGCCAACGGCGGCGAGATAAAGACCGGCTGTGAGGTGACAGAGCTGATAGAGCATGATGGGCGCATAACATACGCAGTATGCGCCGATGGCGAGAGGTATGAGGCGGACACATTCATATCTAATGCGCACCCTGCACTCACCTGCTCACTTGTAAAAGAGAGTACGCTGATGCGTAACATATACAAGAAGCGCATGGCAAGGCTGGAGAACACCTACGGTATGTTCACCGTGTCACTGAGGCTGAAGAAAGGCTCACTGCCCTATCTCAACCATAACAAATACATATACTCCACGCCCGACGTATGGCAGATGTCAGAGCCGGGCTTCAGCGGTAAGGGCATACTGATATCATGTCCATGCACTGATGACCAGTTGGATATACTCACGCCGATGCTGTGGACGGAGGTGGAACGCTGGGCCGACACCACCGTGGGACACCGCGACGAGGACTACAAGGCCTTCAAGCAAGCCAAGGCCGAGGAGTGTATCAGGCTGGCGGAAACAGAGATACCAGGCTTGAGCGCTATGGTGGAGCAGATATACACCTCTACCCCACTGACCTACCGTGACTACAACCTCACGCCGCAGGGCACCGCATACGGCATAAGGAAAGATGCCGCCATGCCCATGATGACGATACTCACGCCGCGCACGCCTGTACCCAACCTGCTGATGACGGGTCAGAACCTCATGCTGCACGGACTGCACGGCGTGACGATGACCGCGCTCTTCACCTGCGCAGAAGTAATAGGTAGGGAAAAGATTAAAGAGATTATATAAGGTATGTACGCCCCGTTTTGCCAAAATAACCATTTTAGGCGACGAAAAATGAATAATCATTTTGTGGTTTGAAGAAAATTGCATACCTTTGCAGATACTAATACTATTTATATAATACTATATAATGCCGGCACAACCGGCACAAAACCTGAAAAATAACATAAAAGCCAAAAATGGATTGGTTACTTTCTCTATTCACCAACACTGAGAGCATGGCTCACATAGCACTGCTCTATGCTATAGTAATAGCAATAGGTGTGTACCTCGGAAAAATAAAAATCGGAGGTATATCACTCGGTGTGACCTTCGTACTGTTCGCAGGCATCGTGGCCGGACACTTAGGGTTCACGGCTCCGCTGCCCACGCTGACATTCATGCAGGACTTCGGTCTTGTGCTCTTTGTCTTCATGATAGGCCTGCAGGTAGGTCCGGGCTTCTTCTCCAACTTCAAGGAGGGCGGCGTGACGCTTAACCTGCTTGCCACATCACTGATACTGCTCAACATCGCCGTGATGTTCGTATGCTACTTCTCATTCTTCAACACCTCTGACCCCAACAACCTGCCAATGATGGTAGGTGTACTGTATGGTGCTGTAACCAACACCCCGGGTCTTGGTGCAGCACAGGAGGCGCTCAGCTCTATCATGGGTGGCAACACGCCAGCCATAGCCAACGGCTATGCCTGTGCTTATCCCCTCGGTGTCCTCGGCATCATCGGAGGCACAATAGCCATACGCTATATATGTAAGGTGAAGATGCAAAAAGAGGAGGACGAACTGGAGGAGCAGGAGGTGAACGATGCCACAAAGCCACACCTGATGCACCTCATCGTGGAGAACCAGTTCCTTGCCGGCCACACCATGCTTGAGATACATGACTTTATGAAGCGCGACTTTGTATGCTCACGCATACTGCGCGACGGCCAGCTGATAATACCTAAGAGCACCACCGCGCTTGAGATGGGCGACAAGATATACATTGTCTGCTCAGAGCAAGACGCTGAGGCTGTGCAGGCTTTCATAGGCCATGAGACCGTGGTACCAGAGTTTGCCGAGCAGGAGAAGACAAAGCAGATGATAAGCCGCCGCATACTGGTGACAAAGCCCGAGATAAACGGTAAGACCCTTGCCAAGCTGCACTTCTCAAGCGTGTATGGCGTGAACGTCACACGCGTGACACGTCAGGGCATGGATATCTTCGCACGCTCTAACCTGCCCCTGCAGGTGGGCGACAAGCTGATGGTTGTAGGCGACCAGGTGTCTGTAAACCGCGTATCATCAGTGCTGGGCAACGCCATCAGACGACTTGACCATCCAAACATAGCCACCATCTTCGTGGGCATCATACTGGGTATCATCTTCGGCAGTCTGCCTATTCCCGTACCGGGAATACCTATGCCGCTGAAACTGGGTATAGCGGGTGGTCCACTGATTATAGCGATACTGATAGGCCGCTTCGGATATAAGATGCACTTGGTGACATACACCACGACATCAGCAAACCTCATGCTGAGGGAGATAGGCTTGGTGTTGTTCCTCGCCAGTGTAGGCATAAAGGCCGGAGCCAACTTCGTTGACACCGTGGTGGCAGGTGACGGACTGCTGTACGTGATGACAGGCTTCCTTATCACCATCATACCGGTGCTGATAATAGGAACGGTGGCACGCAAGATATACAAGTTCAACTACTTCACCATCATGGGTATGCTGGCAGGTGCCACTACAGACCCGCCGGCACTGGCATACGCCAACGCCAGTTGTCCGAAGGACGCGCCTGCCATAGGCTACTCCACGGTATATCCGCTGAGTATGTTCCTGAGAATATTCACGGCGCAGCTGATAGTACTGCTGTGCTGCGGCTAAACAGCCTGACAACCGAACATTATCCCGTAAACACTTAAACAATATAATATGAAAAGAAAAGCCCTTCCACTGCTGCTGTCCATGCTGTGTCTCATAAGTCACAGCATGGACAGCATGGCTTCTACGGCGACGATGAAGTCAGACCAACTGAAACTTGATGACCCGCACGGCTTTGGCATCAGCATCATGTGCATGGGTATAGTATTCATGTGCCTCGCGCTGCTCTACGTGTTCTTCCTCATCTTCGGATGGACTGCCGACAGACGCAGCAAGTTAGCCAACGTGCAACCTATCAAGCCCGTTGTGCAGACGGCAAAGAAAATAGAGAAGGTCAGACAGGTAACGACAAACATACTGCAAGACGGATTTGAGACGCGCGGACGCGACAAAGAGATATACATAGCCGTCATATCACTCGCACTGCGACAATATGCCAACGACATACACGACGTGGAGTCTGGTATCATATCCATCAAGCCGCACCATACAGAATGGAGCGCGCACACCACCATGATAAACCATAACATCTAAACAATATACCAATATGGCAAAATACAACTATACTGTACAGGGCGTTGACTACGAGGTTGACATCATAGAAGTGGAGGGCACGCTGGCAAAGGTGTCCGTAAACGGAACGGAGTTTGAAGTTGAGATGAAGGAACCAATCTCAACAGGAAAGACATTCAACAGGGCAAAGGCCGTGAAGCCCGTGGCGGCTCCCGTCACAGGCAGTGCGCCGGAACCGGCAAAAACACCGGAACCGGTAAAGGCCGGCGAGGGTACGAAGATATGCTCACCACTGCCTGGTACCATAACATCTGTTGCCGTGAAAGTAGGCGACGCGGTAGCCACAGGTGACACCGTGGTGGTACTCGAAGCCATGAAAATGCAGAACAATATAGAGACCGAGACAGCAGGAACGGTCACATCTGTCATGGTAAACGTTGGAGATTCTGTAATGGAGGGAGCTGTGCTCGTGACAATAGCCTGACATCTCCTTACCCTTTACACCTTCTCCATTAATCATTATTCCTTACACATTAATATTTATTCACTACCATGCTATGACTGAATTTATAATAAACAACCTTAACGAGTTTCTCTCATACACTGGTTTTGCGAATGCCTCGGTGGGCAATCTACTCATGATTTGCGTGGGAGCACTGCTGATATGGCTTGCCATAAAGAAAGACTTTGAGCCACTGCTGCTGATACCCATAGGTCTGGGCATCATACTGGGCAACATACCATTCAAGACCGATGCCGGTCTGGAGATTGGCCTGTATGAGGAGAACTCCGTGCTCAACATATTCTATCAAGGAGTGCGCGGCGGCTGGTATCCACCATTGGTATTCCTCGGAATAGGAGCCATGACAGACTTCTCGGCACTCATAAGCAATCCCAAGCTCATACTTATAGGTGCTGCGGCACAGTTTGGCATATTCGGTGCTTATATGACAGCGCTATACCTCGGCTTTGACCCCAACCAGGCAGCCAGCATAGCCATCATAGGCGGAGCTGATGGACCGACAGCTATTTTCCTCTCAGGAAAGCTTTGTCCGCAGCTTATGGGTGCTGTAGCCGTATGTGCATATTCATACATGGCACTGGTACCAGTGATACAGCCTTTTATCATGAGACTGCTCACCACTGACAAGGAGCGTGTGATAAAGATGAAGCCTGGTCGCAAGGTATCGCAGACGGAGCGTATCATATTCCCTGTCATCGGACTGCTGCTGACCACGTTCATCGTTCCGTCAGGACTGCCATTGCTCGGCATGCTCTTCTTCGGTAACCTGCTGAAGGAGAGCGGCAAGACATCACGACTCGCAAAAACAGCGTCTTCTGCACTTAACGATATCGTAGTGATACTACTCGGTCTGACCGTGGGATGCTCTACACAAGCGTCAGAATTCCTCACTGTCAGCACGATAAAGATTTTCGTACTGGGCGCATTTGCCTTTGTCATTGCAACTGCCAGCGGTGTGATATTCGTTAAAATCATGAACTTGTTCCTCAAGAAAGACAACAAGATAAATCCACTCATTGGCAATGCTGGCGTGAGTGCTGTGCCTATGGCGGCACGTATTTCCAACAACCTCGGACTGGAGTATGACCGCCACAACTACCTGCTTATGCACGCCATGGGACCCAACGTGGCTGGCGTGATAGGCTCCGCCGTGGCTGCCGGTACACTGCTGGGCTTCTTCAGCTGACAATATGTATAATCACTTAACAGACAATATACTAATTTATCCTACAAATGAAAATATCAAGAATTGACCATCTCGGCATAGGCGTGGAGAGCATCGACGCCGTATTGCCTTATTTTGAGAATGTATTGGGACTGAAATGCTACGCCATAGAGGAGGTAGCCGACCAAAAAGTGAAGACAGCCTTTCTAAAGGTTGGCGAGGTAAAACTGGAACTGCTGGAACCAACATCCCCTGACTCTGCCGTAGCAAAATGGCTTGAGAAAGGAGGCAAGGGCGTACATCACGTGGCTTTCGCCGTGGAAGACGGAGTACAAGAGGCCCTGTCGGAATGCGAGAGCAAAGAGATAAGGCTGATAGACAAAGCACCGCGCCCAGGCGCTGAGCAGATGATGATAGGATTCCTGCACCCGAAGTCAACGGCGGGAATACTCACAGAGCTATGTGAGCCCAAGAAATAAAATGCGAGCAGAGTTGGCATTAATTAACAACTTGACTTTCTTTGGGTAGTCAGTAGTTAAGTAGTCAGTAGTCAAGACATTACATTCTTTCTATATAAAGTCACAACACATTTGTCTTAACTCCTTAACTTCTTAACTTCTGAGGACTCAAGAAGTTTTGAGATAAACTCAAGCATAAATGTTTCGACAAGCGAAACGGCGCGGCCAGCGAAGTAATGGCGAAACTTTCGTATTAATTATTAATTATCAAAGAAATGTCTATACAATCACAAAAAATAAAGAAACTTATAGAGAAGCGCGAGCAGGCATTCCTCGGAGGAGGAGAGAAAGCCATCGAGAAACAGCATGCGCGCGGTAAATACACAGCCAGGGAGCGCATCAACATGTTGCTTGACGAGGGCTCGTTTGAGGAATATGATATGTTCAAGCTGCACCGCTGCCATAACTTCGGCATGGAGAAGAAGCAATATCCCGGTGATGGCGTTGTGGTAGGCTCAGGCACAATAGACGGACGCCTGGTGTATGTCTTTGCACAAGACTTTACCGTTAACGGCGGCTCACTGTCAAAGACCATGTCGGAGAAGATATGCAAGGTAATGGACCTTGCCATGACTATGGGAGCACCATGCATCGGCATTAATGACTCTGGCGGCGCACGCATACAGGAGGGTATTGACGCCCTTGCCGGATATGGAGAGATATTTGAGCGCAACATACTTGCCTCTGGTGTGGTACCACAGATTTCCATGATTTATGGTCCATGCGCAGGTGGTGCGGTATATTCCCCAGCACTGACAGACTTCACGCTGATGATGGAGGGTACCTCATACATGTTCCTTACCGGTCCTGCCGTAGTCAAGACAGTGACAGGCGAGGACGTTGACGCCGAGCACCTCGGAGGCGCGTCTGTACACAGCTCTAAGTCTGGTGTTACTCACTTTACCGCAAAGACGGAGGAAGAGGGCATAGAGATGATTAAGACCCTTATATCATATATTCCGTCAAACAACATGGAGGAGGCTCCGCGCAAGGAGTGCACAGACCCTGTTAACCGCGTTGACGACTCACTCAACGAGATAATACCAGAGGACCCGAACCAAGCATACGACATGTACAAAGTGATAGCAGCTATCACAGATAACGGCGAGTTCTTTGAGGTGCAGCCAAAGTTTGCCAAAAACATCATCATCGGTTTCGCACGCTTCAACGGGCAGTCAGTGGGCATCGTTGCAAACCAGCCGTCAGCATACGCCGGAGTACTTGACGTTAACGCTTCAAGGAAGGGAGCAAGATTCGTACGTTTCTGTGATGCTTTCAATATCCCTATAGTATCACTTGTTGACGTGCCAGGCTTCCTGCCAGGCACCGGACAGGAGTATAATGCCGTCATACTGCACGGAGCCAAACTGCTTTATGCCTACGGAGAGGCTACCGTGCCTAAGGTTACGGTGACGCTGCGCAAGTCTTACGGAGGCTCTCATATCGTAATGGGATGCAAGCAGTTACGCGCAGACATAAACTTCGCATGGCCGTCAGCAGAGATAGCCGTGATGGGTGCTGCCGGTGCTGTAGCCGTATTACAGGCAAAGGGTGCCAAGCAGGTGAAAGAAGAGGGAGGCGACGTGAAAGCATTCCTCGCGGAGAAAGAGGCCGAGTACTCGGAGTTGTTTGCCAATCCGTACCAGGCGGCACAGTTCGGATATATTGACGACGTGATAGAGCCGCGCAACACTCGTTTCCGTATCTGCCGCGCCCTGGCACAGCTCGCCACTAAGCGACAGAGCCTACCGGCTAAGAAACATGGATGCATACCTATGTAGCAGCAGGAGGCAAAAGGTATAAAGAATAAAGAACAAGGAATAATAATGAATAACGAAATATACGCAGCTATAGCGATGGCCCTGCATGATGAACAGGGGTATAACATGCACGACTCTGAGTCTGGCACACTTACCATTACCCCTCGCAATACGGAATGGGCATCAAAGCAAGCGAAAATGACAAATAAATGAAAGAATATAAATATATCATTAACGGCAAGGAATACACCGTAAGCGTTGGTGAACGCAAAGACGGCATATCCCCGGTCACTGTAAACGGCGAGACATACGACGTTGCATTGGTACCTGAGCCGAAGAAAGAAAGAAAAGTGGTGGTAAAAGCACCTGCATCCACACCCAAAACAGGAGAAAAAAATGATTTACAGGATGCACTGCGCTCCCCTCTGCCAGGCACTATCGTGGACATACCAGTAAAAGTCGGTTTAGAGGTGAAAGAGGGTGATACTCTCATTGTGCTTGAAGCAATGAAAATGGATAACAACCTCACCGCGGAACGTGATGGAAAAATAAAAGCCATACTCGTTAATGAAGGTGACGCAGTGAAAGAAAACACCCCACTTGTGACATTCGAATAGTACAAAAATGCACTTATAAGGTTAATTTTCCGTAAACTATTGGCAAAAATGCCATTAGTTTACGGATTTTTTTGTAACTTTGCATCCGAATTATGCACATAACGTGTGTATATTAGAAAAATTAGCGAGAAAATGAAAAGAATTCTTTTTGTAAACCAAGACACCGTTCCCTATGTAGCAGAGACAGAACTGGCTACTATGGGCAGGTATGTTCCACAACGAGTACAGGAGGCTGGCAGCGAGATACGCACCTTTATGCCAAGATGGGGTAACATCAACGAGCGTCGCGGGCAACTGCACGAAGTCATTCGACTCTCTGGTACAAACATCGCAATAGACGACAATGACTACCCTCTGATAATCAAGGTGGCAAGCATCAGCGGGACAAAAGTGCAAGTGTATTTCATAGACAACGAAGAATTCTTCGCACGCAAAGGCCAGATGTATAATAATGACGGCACTCCATACAAGGACAACGGGGAAAGAATAGTCTTTTTCGCAAGAGGCGTGATAGAGACCATCAAAAAGCTCCGCTGGACACCTGACATCATACATTGCCAAGGACAGATGACGCAACTGATTCCTCTGTTCTTGAAGCATGCGTACAACAATGACGACGAGCTGAAAGACATCAAGGTTGTGACATCACTCTTTGACAATGACATTGCCACTCCTTTCAATGACAACTTCAAGCAGTGTATGTTGTACGAAAGTGTCACGCTTGACACTCTCAGTAAATACAATGACAAGATTGACAGCAATGAATTGGCAAAGATAGCTATAGACAACTCTGACGGACTGATAGCTGTCTCACAAAACATATCACAACAAACTTTGGACTATGCACAGCAATCATCCATAAAGATGATTAAACATAGTGGTGAGAACTTTGCTAAAGACTATATCGACTTCTATGAATCTCTTTAATAAATCATATTCTTTACTTCTTCTGGCATCGTTGACGATAGCAACGGTATCATGTGATGACACCACCGATACACTTGGTACATCACTCACTGACGATGCTAACGTGGTACATGTTGCTTCTAAGGAATTTAACGTAAGTTCCAACTCTGTAGCAGCCAACAATGTTGTTTCAAGGTCAAGGACTGGCTATCTCGGAAGAATAAAAGATATCGAGACTGGCAACTACATCACATGTAACTACATGACACAGTTTCGTGCGATGGGCAAAATGCAGTTTCCTAGTATCGACTCCATATATATAAATCCGGAGGACTATGACCAGAACATTGCTAAATACAAGCAAATAAAAGCAGACTCTTGTTCTCTCATTATATATATATCAAATGCCTTGGGCGATTCCCTTGCGCTGATGAAGATATCTGCAAATGAGTTGGAGACTCCGTATGAGGAGAATATAACATACGCCTCAGACTTTAACCCTGAGGATGAGGGCATGATACGCACAGGCATAGGAAGCGTACACTCTCAGATGGCATATACCACATCTAACAGAGTATATTCAGACTCACAGCGTTCTTCTTCAACATTCAGCAACAGGATAAGCATATCTCTTAATGACCCTTACATAGACAAGGATGGCAACGAGTATGACAACTATGGTACATACCTGATGCGCAACTTCTATGACCCTGCTCACAGAGAGAGCTATATGAACACATATAAGTTCATACATGACATTTGTCCTGGCTTCTATATCAAAAATGAGGGAGGCATCGGCAACATAGCAAGCACTATTCTTTCACAAATCATTGTCTATTTCACAGGTGTTATTGATGACGAAGGTACTACCGTAAATCTCTATTCTTCTTTCGCAGGCACCGAGGAGATATTACAGAAGACGACCATATTGCAGAACACAGAGATTCTGAACAGTCTGCTTAATGACAACAGCTGTACATATATCAAGTCTCCTGCAGGCATATTTACGGAATTGACTCTTCCTGTAGAAGACATCATGTCTGGACACGAGAATGACACTGTCAACACCGCACGCTTGTTCTTGCCACGTATCAACACAAGCGAATCTAACGACAAATACACATTGGCCATTCCCGGCACTATATTGATGGTACCGACAGACAGCGTGGCATCTTTCTTTGATAATATGAAGGTGGCTGATTTCAGACAGTCATATATTGCTACCTACTCTTCATCTACAAATGGATATACATTTGGTAACATCTCACTGCTGATATCTAAGATGAACGAGATAAAGAAGAAAGCAGAAGCTGCCGGCGAAACTTTATCGCCAAACTGGAACAAGGTCACACTTATACCTGTAGAGACATCATACTCAACGGTATCAACCACAGCAAGTGTACTTACTAAGGTTACGCACACCATGGCATTCAACTCCACAAAGCTGAAAAAGGGTGAGACCGACAGTGACAATATAAAAATAAGTGTCATCTATTCAAAATACAAAGAATAATGGCTGACAACTATTTGGAAAACCACCGTGACGATTATGAACGACGCAAGGCACTGTGGTTACAGAAGAAGAATAGAAACAAATTAATATATAAAAATGGTTAAGATAACATTTCCTGACGGCTCTGTACGCGAATACGAAAATGGCGTAACAGGTCTACAGATTGCTGAGAGCATATCACCTGCCTTGGCACGCAACGTTGTAGCGTGTGGTGTAAACGGTGAGACAACTGAACTTAACCGTCCTATCAATGAGGACGCAAAAATAGCACTCTATCGTTTTGAGGACGAAGAGGGCAAACACGCTTTTTGGCACACCTCGGCCCACTTGCTGGCAGAAGCCTTGCAAGAGTTATATCCGGGAATACAGTTCGGATTCGGTCCTGCCGTTGAAGCAGGTTTCTTCTATGATGTATTGTTGCCTAACGGTGAGATGATCAAGGAGGGCGACTTCAAGAAGATAGAGGACAAAATGCTTGAACTCGCTCGCAAGGACGAGGCTGTGGTACGCAAGGAGGTCAGCAAGGCCGACGCTGTAAAACAGTTTGCTGCCGCTGGACAGACATACAAGGTAGAACACATTGAGCAGGATCTTGAGGATGGTTCTATCACCACATATACACAGGGTTGCTTCACAGACCTCTGTAAGGGACCTCATATCGTCAGCACTGGCATCATCAAAGCCATTAAACTGACAAGCATCGCCGGTGCTTTCTGGCGTGGTGACGCAACAAAGGCTCAGTTGCAAAGACTTTATGGTATTTCCTTCCCTAAGAAGAAAATGCTGGACGAGTACCTTGTAATGCTTGAGGAGGCAAAGAAGCGTGACCATCGTAAGATAGGCAAGGAAATGGAACTGTTTATGTTCTCCGAGCGTGTAGGTAAAGGTCTGCCTATATGGTTGCCAAAGGGAACAGATTTACGTCTGCGCCTGCAAGAGATGCTCCGCACTATACAGAAGCGTTTCGGCTATCAGGAGGTTATCACACCTCACATAGGCTCAAAGAACCTTTATGTCACATCGGGTCACTGGGCTCACTATGGTAAAGACTCTTTCCAACCGATACACACACCGGAGGAAGACGAGGAGTACATGCTGAAGCCTATGAACTGTCCTCATCATTGTGAGATATTCGCCTCTAAGCCTCGTTCATACCGTGAATTGCCTTTCCGTTGTGCAGAGTTCGGTACAGTGTATCGCTATGAGCAGTCAGGTGAGTTACACGGATTGACACGTGTACGCTCTTTCACACAGGATGATGCACATATATTCTGTCGTCCTGACCAGGTAAAACAGGAGTTCCTGCGCGTACTTGACATCATACAGGCCGTATTCTCTATCTTCGGATTCAAGGATGATCAGGTAGAGTTCCAGATTTCTTTGCGTGACCCTGAGGACAAAGAGAAGTATATCGGTAGCGACGAGATGTGGGCTTCCGCTGAGCAGGCTATCATCGATGCATGTGCTGAGCGTGGTCTGAACGCCCGCAAGGAGACTGGCGAGGCTGCCTTCTACGGTCCTAAGCTTGACTGTATGGTAAAGGATGCTATCGGCAGACGTTGGCAGCTGGGAACTATACAGGTTGACTATAACCTGCCACAGCGTTTTGAGTTGGAATATACTGCTGATGACAACACCAAGCAGCGTCCTGTCATGATACACCGTGCACCATTCGGTTCTATGGAGCGTTTCGTTGCCGTGCTGATAGAGCATACAGCAGGTCATTTCCCATTGTGGCTCACACCTGAGCAGGTTGCTATCCTTCCTATCTCAGAGAAATATAACGACTATGCAGAAAAGGTACAGGACTACCTCGCTACCGTAGGCGTACGTTCTATAGTTGACAATCGTAATGAGAAGATAGGACGTAAGGTGCGCGACAACGAGATTAAGCGTATTCCTTATATGGTTATCGTTGGTGAGAAGGAAGCTGCTGACGGTACAGTGGCTATGCGTCAACAGGGTGGTGGCGAACAGGCTGTAATGAGCATGCAGGAGTTTGGCCAGCGCATCAACGACGAGGTAGCAGTACAACTGCAGGCTATGAATATTCGTCCTAAGGACTAACACCATATATAATAATGTGTAATACACCTTATATATTAGAACTTTTATAAGAATAACAATATAACACTTATATACAATGGAAAGAGATCAGAAGATATTCGACCTCATCGAGAACGAGCATCAGCGTCAGCTGAAAGGTATTGAACTTATCGCTTCAGAGAACTTCGTAAGCGAGCAGGTGATGGAGGCTATGGGCTCTTACTGCACAAACAAATATGCAGAGGGCTATCCTGGACACCGTTACTATGGCGGTTGCCAGGTAGTGGACCAGATAGAGCAGCTGGCCATTGACCGCGCATGCAAGCTCTTCGGAGCAGAGTATGCTAACGTGCAGCCTCACTCTGGTGCACAGGCTAACGCTGCCGTACTTCTTGCTGTGTTGCAGCCAGGTGATTGTTTCATGGGACTTAACCTCGACCACGGTGGTCACCTCTCACACGGCTCACTCGTTAACACATCGGGTATTCTCTATCGTCCTATAGGATATAACATCAAGAAAGAGACCGGTCGTGTTGACTATGACGAGATGGAGCAGTTGGCAAAAGAGCACAAGCCAAAGCTCATCATCGGCGGTGGCTCTGCATACAGCCGTGAATGGGATTATGCACGTATGCGTAAGATTGCCGACGAGGTAGGCGCACTTCTTATGATAGACATGGCTCACCCAGCTGGTCTTATCGCAGCAGGTCTGCTTGACAACCCTGTAAAATACGCACACATTGTAACTACTACTACACATAAGACTCTGCGTGGCCCACGTGGTGGTCTCATCCTTCTTGGCAAAGACTTTGACAATCCATGGGGATACAAGACTCCTAAGGGTGTAGTAAAGAAGATGTCACAATTACTTAACTCTGCAGTATTCCCAGGACAGCAGGGTGGTCCTCTTGAGCACGTTATTGCAGCCAAGGCTGTAGCCTTTGGTGAGGCTCTGAAGCCTGAATTCAAGGAGTATGCTATGCAGGTAAAGAAGAATGCTGCTGTATTGGCTGACGAACTTACAAAGCGTGGCTTCGCTATTGTTTCTGGTGGTACAGACAACCACTCAATGCTTGTAGACCTGCGTCCAAAGTATCCAGAGTTGACAGGTAAGGTAGCAGAGAACGCACTTGTTGCTGCTGATATCACTATAAACAAGAATATGGTGCCATTTGACACCCGTTCAGCATTCCAGACATCAGGTTTCCGTCTTGGCACACCAGCTATAACCACACGCGGTGCGAAAGAAGATCTTATGATAAAGATTGCTGCATGGATAGAAGAAGTCTTGAACGATCCAGAGAATGAAGCTGTTATAGCAAAAGTTCGCGGAGAGGTGAACGCAGAGATGAAGAACTATCCTCTCTTCGCTTGGTAAATAGACAATGGCAAGACAGCAGAAAAGACGTTGGCACTGTTTGCCTGGTGTTCCTCCTACAGAAATGGATAAAACCATTATGTACTGGGAATCCAAGAACAAACTTGTACCAACACGCGACTTAATAAAAACCCCTGAGCAGATAGAGGGCATACGTAAGGCTGGAGTAATAAATACTGGTGTACTTGATGCCGTGGCGGCAGCTATACACCCTGGTATGAACACGCAGGAGATTGATGACATCTGTATGCAGTATTGCAAAGAACATGATGCAATTCCCGCATGTCTCGGATACGAAGGGTTCCCTAAAAGCGTATGTACCTCTATCAACGAGGTGGTATGTCATGGCATACCAAAAGAAGAAGACGTACTCACAGAGGGTGATATTATCAACGTAGATTTCACAACCATAAAAGATGGATTCTATGCTGATGCTTCGCGTATGTTTATCATTGGCAAAACCACACCAGAGAAAGAACAATTAGTTCGTGTAGCCAAAGAATGTCTTGAGATAGGTATGGAGGCAGCAAAGCCATATTGTTTCGTAGGCGATATCGGTCATGCAATAGAAAAGCACTGCAAAAAATATCACTATGGTGTGGTACGTGACCTTGCCGGACACGGTGTAGGCTTGAAATTCCATGAGGAGCCAGACGTGAACCATTATGGACATAAAGGCGAGGGAATGTTGCTGGTGCCAGGCATGGTATTCACAATTGAACCTATGATAAACATGGGTACATGGAAAGTCTTCATTGATGCAGATGACCCTTACGGCTGGGAAGTAATATCCGGTGACGAACAGCCATCAGCACAATGGGAGCACACGCTTGTCATGACTGAGCACGGTGTAGAGATTCTTACATACTAATAACAAATAATCAAGAACAAACATTCGGAATTAGGCTACGAATTATAGTACGTTGGAAACTGAAGACAAATACATATTAGCCATAGAGTCATCCTGTGATGACACATCTGCGGCTGTAATGCATGGCACAATACTGCTAAGCAACGTTACGGCGTCACAAGACGTACACAAAGCATACGGAGGTGTAGTTCCTGAATTGGCATCTCGCGCGCATCAACAGAATGTACTTCCCGTAGTTGACCAAGCCATAAAGAAAGCTGGTATAACAAAAGAACAACTATCTGCCATTGCCTTCACGCGAGGTCCGGGTTTGATGGGTTCATTGTTGGTTGGGGTAAACTTTGCAAAAGGATTTGCTCGTGCACTCAACATTCCACTAATAGATGTAAATCACTTGCAAGGCCATGTCATGGCACACTTCATAGATGAGCCATCGGCAGATGATACAACCGTAGCTAATCCTGAGACACAGCACCCTCCCCTCCCCTTCCTCTGTCTGCTGGTATCTGGTGGCAACTCACAGATTGTCAAGGTAAATGCATATAACGACATGGAGGTATTGGGACAAACCATTGATGACGCTGCTGGAGAGGCTATCGACAAGTGTTCAAAGGTTATGGGATTGGGTTATCCTGGCGGACCTATTATTGACCGCCTTGCAAGACAAGGAAACCCGAAGGCTTACACGTTTTCTGAGCCTCATATCCCGAGGCTTGACTATAGTTTCTCTGGCTTGAAGACTTCCTTTTTATATAGCATGCAGAAATGGATAAAGGAAGACCCTGAGTTCATAGAGCATCACAAGGAAGACATTGCCGCAAGTTTAGAGTGGACCATTGTTGACATCTTGATGAAGAAACTACGTCTTGCAGTAAAACAAACCGGTATAAAGCATGTGGCTGTGGCTGGCGGTGTATCGGCGAACAATGGACTACGAAATGCTTTTCACGACCATGCAAGACGTTATGGCTGGACAGTATACATACCAAAGTTCTCTTATACCACAGACAATGCAGCGATGATAGGCTGCGTAGGCAGCTATAAATTAAACGACAAAGAATTCTGCGACATTGATGCTCCAGCATTCTCAAAAGTAACATTTAAGTAAAAAGATTATATGGAATTTGAAAGTAAGATATTAAGCAAAGAAATACTCTACCGTTTGTATGAGTCAGGAAAGACCATAGGTACAGCCGAGTCATGTACAAGCGGACGTATCGGTGAGGTTATCACCTCTGTACCTGGTGCATCTGCCTACTACAAAGGCGGAACAATATGTTACTCTGACGAAGCTAAGACAAAAGTATTAGGTATCGATGCCGACCTTATAGCAGAAAAAAATGCTGTCAGCGAGGAGGTTGCCACAGAAATGGTAAAAGGGATAACGAAATTACTCGGAACAGACTTTGCTATAGCTACCACAGGCTATGCCGGTCCTGGTGCCGCTACAGGCATTCCCGTAGGTACTATATGGATAGCTTGTGGCACAGCCGACGACATACGCACTCTGAAGTTGGAAGGCGATGAAGGACGCGACGAGAACCTGCGTAATGCCACACATCGTGCCCTTCAGTTCTTCTTGGACTATTTGTGCGAATTATTCCCAGAACCAGCCGATATGGACCAAATACCCAAGCCTGAGGCAAAATAGGAATAAAAAGAGATAGAAATAAGAGTTAAGGGAGAGGAACATGGAAAGATAAAGATAATAGTTAAGGAAAATACAGAGATAGAGATAGAGATAGAGACAGAGATAAGAGTTAATGGAGAAAAGAGCTATTGAGAGGGAATAAGGATGAACGATAAAAACAAAAACATCATGAAAAATAAACTCCGCAGTTCAGTCTGCACAGAAGGTCGCCGTATGGCTGGAGCTCGTGCTCTGTGGGTAGCCAATGGCATGAAGAGAGAACAGTTTGGCAAGCCAATCATTGCCATAGTAAACTCTTTCACTCAGTTTGTACCAGGTCATACACACCTGCATGAAATTGGCCAGATAGTAAAAGCTGAGATTGAGAAGCTTGGATGCTATGCAGCCGAGTTTAACACTATCGCCGTGGATGACGGTATCGCTATGGGCCACGACGGCATGCTCTACTCTCTCCCATCTCGTGATGTGATAGCAGACTCTGTGGAGTATATGATAAACGCACACAAGGCAGATGCCATGGTTTGCATCTCCAATTGCGACAAAGTAACACCAGGAATGCTCATGGCCGCCATGCGCCTTAACATCCCTGCCGTATTCGTCAGTGGCGGTCCTATGGAGGCCGGCAAGGTAAACGGAGAAAATGCAGACCTTATCACAGCCATGATTAAAGGTGGTGACCCAACGGTAAGCGATGAGGAACTTGACATTATAGAACATTCTGCATGTCCAGGATGCGGTGCTTGCTCAGGAATGTTTACTGCCAACTCAATGAACTCTCTCACAGAGGCTATTGGTCTGTCACTTCCAGGTAACGGCTCAATACTTGCTACCCACGTTAACCGCATACAGCTCTTCAAGGATGCTGCAAAACTTATAGTCAAGAATGCTATGGCATACTATGAGGATGGTGATGACAGCATTCTTCCACGCTCTATTGCCACCCGTCAGGCATTCCTCAACGCTATGACACTTGACATTGCCATGGGTGCATCAACAAACACCGTGCTGCACCTTCTTGCTGTGGCTCAAGAGGCTGAAGTGGATTTCAAGATGTCAGATATTGACGCATTAAGCCGTAAAGTGCCATTCCTTTGCAAACTGGCTCCAAACTGGCAGAAATACAGTATTCAGGAGGAGAACCGTGCAGGCGGTATCCTCGGTATTCTCGGTGAACTGGCTAAGGGCAACCTGCTTGACCTCTCATGCAAGCGTGTTAACGGTGCCACACTCGGTGAGGATATTGAGAAGTACTCTATACTCAAAGATAACATTGACCCAGAAGCAGACCGTATCTACCACTCAGCTCCTGGCGGTAAGTTCTCAACAAAGATGGGCTCTCAGGATACACGCTGGCCATCACTTGACACCGACCGCTCAAATGGTTGCATACGCGACATAGAGCACGCCTACACCAAGGACGGTGGTATGGCTGTATTGTTTGGCAATATTGCACAGGATGGTTGTGTTGTAAAGACAGCAGGTGTAGCACCAGAACTCTGGCACTTTGAGGGACCAGCCGTAGTATTTGACTCTCAGGAAGATGCATGCGAAGGAATACTCGGTGGCAAGGTAAAGAAAGGCGACTGTGTAGTTATAACCCACGAAGGTCCTAAGGGAGGTCCTGGTATGCAGGAGATGCTCTACCCTACTTCCTATATTAAATCCATGCACATGGGTAAAGAGTGTGCACTTATCACCGACGGTCGTTTCTCTGGCGGCACATCAGGTTTGTCCATCGGACACATCTCCCCAGAGGCTGCTTCAGGTGGTAATATAGGAAAGATTAAAGACGGTGACATCATCGTTATTGATATTCCAAGCCGTTCTATCAACGTTAAATTGACGGATGAGGAATTGGCGGCACGTCCACAGCAGCCACTGAAGCGCAAACGCACAGTAAGCAAGGCTCTCAGAGCCTACGCACAGAGCGTTGCATCAGCAGACAAGGGTGGAGTTAGAATAATAGAATAAGCATTTATATGAAACAAATAACAGGTGCAGAGGCACTTATGCTCTCATTAAAAGCAGAGGGCGTAACAAAAATATTTGGTTATCCAGGTGGTTCCATTATGCCCACCTATGATGCCTTGTATGATTATACGAGGGGTGAGAAGAAAGCCTTTGACCATATATTGGTAAGGCATGAGCAGGCTGCCGCACACGCAGCAGAGGGCTTTGCCCGCGTAAGCGGCAAGGTCGGAGTGACACTAGTCACCTCTGGTCCAGGAGTGACTAACACACTTACAGGCGTAGCAGATGCTATGATGGACTCCACCCCTATTGTCGTTATTGCAGGTCAGGTTGCCACAAGTGTATTAGGCTCTGATGCCTTTCAGGAGGTAGACCTCGTTGACGTGGCTCAGCCTATCACGAAATGGGCTTACCAGATACGCTCAGCCAAAGACGTAGCCTGGGCAGTAAGCCGTGCCTTCTACATTGCAAGCAACGGACGTCCGGGTCCTGTAGTACTCGACTTTACGAAAAACGCACAGACAGAGCTTATAGACTATGTGCCAGCCAAAGTTGAGTTCATACGTAGCTACATACCATATCCAGAGCCAAAGGAAGACAGGATACGTGCAGCGGCAGAACTGATAAACAATGCCAAGAAGCCAATGGCACTCGTAGGTCAGGGTGTGGAGTTAGGCAATGCTCAGGAAGAACTTAAGGCATTCCTTGAGAAGGCAGACATTCCTGCCGGACGCACCTTAATGGGACTCTCCGCCTTGCCATCCAACCATCCTCTGAACATGGGTATGTTAGGTATGCACGGCTCATATTCCGTAAATCTCAAGGAGCAAGAAGCCGACGTGCTTATAGCTATAGGCATGCGCTTCTCTGACCGTGTAACAGGTAATCTGGAGCGTTATGCCAAGCAAGCAAAAATAATTCACCTGGACATTGACCGCTCTGAGATAGACAAATGCGTAAAGACCACTGTCAGCGTAGTCGGCGACTGCAAGGTAACGCTACCTGCACTCACCGCACTTGTCAACAAAGCAGACCACTCTGATTGGAAACAGTCATTCCAGCCACTGCGTGAGAAAGAGATAGAACACGTAATAACCCCGGCGACAAAGCCTACAGAAGGTCCGCTCCTTATGGGTGAGGTGGCACATTCCGTAGCGAAAGCAACTAACAGCGAGGCTATACTCGTAACAGATGTAGGTCAGAACCAGCTGATGTCCGCCCGTTATTTCAAATACCACAAGCCACGCTCTATCGCTACTTCAGGCGGTCTTGGAACCATGGGTTACGGACTACCAGCAGCCATCGGCGCCACATACGGAGCCCCCGACCGCACAGTATGCTGTTTCATGGGTGACGGTGGTTTGCAGATGATGATACAAGAGTTCGGTACCATTATGGAATATCATATTCCAGTAAAGATGATACTGCTTAACAACAATTACTTAGGCAACGTACGTCAGTGGCAAGATATGTTCTTCGGTCACAGGCAGTCATTCACACCGATGACCAATCCGGACTTCAGCAAGATAGCCGACGCATACGGTATTCCATACCGCCGCGTTATAGACCGTGCAGAACTTAACGATGCAATTAACGAGATGCTTACCACCGACGGTCCTTTCCTGCTTGAGACTGTCATCAAGCCTAATGCCAATGTAGAGCCGATGACCGCTCCAGGCAAGGCTATTGACGAAATGATTCTTAATATAGAATGCTAACAATGGAAAATCAAGATTTACAACTGTTCACTCTTCAAGTATATACAGAGAACGTCGCAGGTATGCTGAGCCAGATTACCGCTGTGTTCACACGCCGACAGATTAACATTGAGAGTCTTAACGTTTCCCCGTCAAGTATAAAGGGAATACACAAATATACCATCACCGCATACAGTGATGAGGAGACGATGAAGAAAGTGGTGAAGGGCATTGAAAAAAAGATAGATGTGGTAAAAGCCCACTTCTACACCAATGCCGATCTCTTCCTGGTAGAGGTGGCATTACTTAAACTATCCACTCCTATCGTGATGACAACTCCCGAAGTGTCACGCATCATACGACATGCCAACGCACGTATAACTGAAGTAAACGAGACATTCTGCATAGTAGTGGCACAGGGTACAACAGACCAGATACTTGATGTCTTCCACTCCATACGCAACACAAACAAAGAGTGTATATTACAGTTCACTCGCTCTGGTCGCATAGCAGTAACACGCAGTTGCCAAGAGGAAGTCAGCAAGTTCCTTCACGAGCGCGGTGAGGAAATATAATATTGAGTGTCTGACACTACAGAACACGAAACAGACAAGAGCTATCGCATTACTTAGAAGGCGATAGCTCTTGTCTGTTTTTTATACCATTATCTATTTTAACAGGCATTCACTTTCCTTGCGGGTTTCCAAACAAGAAGTCAGCCACTACATAACTGCTGCCCCCCACAAAGATAAAATCATTGTCTTTCGCTTTCTCCTTAGCCATAGCATAAGCCTTGCCTACATTCTCAACAGCGAAGCCTCTCAGTCCCTTTTCCTCTGCCTTCGCCTTCAGTGTCTCCACAGGTATAGCCCTATGATTGTCTGCCTGAGTAAAGAAATAGGTTGCATTATCCGGCAACATACCGAGCACTGTGTCTATATCCTTATCATCAACCATACCAAAGACTATATACAAGTCAGAGTCTCCCCTCTTCCGTAACATATTGTAGGTAACCCTTATCTGCTCAGACAAATATATCCAACCTCCCACATTATGTCCGGTATCACATATCACAAGCGGTTTGTCACCTATCTTCTGCCAACGTCCGGAGAGTCCCGTCATGTCACAGACTTCAGACAAAGCCTTTCGCAGGCAAGACATCGGCGACATACCGCCCTTGGTTAACGGCATTCCATGCGATTTCATAGCTCTTGCCAACGGCAACAGACAATGCAACACAGTATTCACATTACGTTCCTGGCACTGTCCTCCGAGTTGACCTGTCAGTTTCCCGTAACATCTTGTGACATACACTCTGTCGCACGTGTCATTATCATATTTGCTATCTATGACATATTGGCAGTCTTGCGCAAATACGATAGGAGCATTAAGCATTTCCGCCCGTTGTTCAAATACCGGGCGCGTTTCACTTGTATGCTCGCCAATAACAACCGGCACACCTTGTTTTATTATGCCAGCCTTCTCTGCAGCTATCTTTTCCAAGGTATCGCCCAGCAATCCTGTATGGTCATAGCTGATATTCGTTATTACGCTCAACAACGGTGTGATGATATTGGTGCAGTCCAAACGGCCACCCAGTCCCACCTCTATCACGGCTATCTCTACCTCTTTCTCTGCGAAATACTTAAACGTCATAGCCGTCACTATCTCGAAGAACGACGGGCGTATAGACTCTATGAACTCCCTCTCTTGTTCTACATAGTCCACCACATACTGATGCTCTATCTCTTTTCCGTTTACACGTATTCGCTCACTGAAATCCACCAGATGTGGTGACGTGTACAGTCCCACCTTGTAGCCAGCTGCTTGTAACAGCGCGGCCAGTGTGTGCGATACAGACCCCTTACCGTTGGTACCAGCCACATGAATGGTCTTGTACTTTGTATGTGGATGCCCGTATCGCTCATCAAAGGCCAGGGTATTAGCCAAGCCCTCCTTGTAAGCACCTGCGCCCACCTTCTCAAAGGCAGGCGCGGCGTTATATAGGTATTCTAAAGTCTCTCCGTATGTCATTATTCCTTTTATTCTCTACAGACAGTTATGAGAAATAGCTTCTGAACTTGTTAAAGAAATTATCACGTCCCTTGCCGTCGCTCTTGAAGTTATCAGAGTCTCTCATCTTCTCAAGTTCCTGCTTCTCGCTCTTTGAGAGAGTCTTAGGTACATACACATTGATATTCACAAGAATATCGCCGTTACCATATCCATAGCCCTGCACAGAAGGCAGTCCCTTACCACGCAGTCTCAATGTCTTGCCTGGCTGTGTACCCGGCTCTATCTTCACCTTAAACTGAGCGCCGTCAATGCTTGGTATATTCACCTCGCCACCCAAAGCAGCTGTAGGGAAGTCAAGCAACAGGTTATATATCAAGTCCTTTCCATCCCTTATGAACGTATCATTCGGTTCCTCCTCGATAAACACCTTTATGTCACCCGGTACACCACCATGCTTTCCAGCATTGCCTTTTCCCGGGGCATTGACCACCATTCCGTCCTGTACGCCAGCCGGGATATTTATCTCAACAATCTCCTCACCGCGTACAATGCCGTCGCCGTTACACTTGGTACACTTGTTCTTTATGACCTTTCCTTCACCGCCACATGTCGGACATACAGACTGTGTCTGCATCATACCAAACATGCTGCGCTGCTGTTGTATAACAACGCCACTGCCATGACAAGTGTGACAAGTCTCCGTACCAGAGCCGTCAGCAGCACCGCTGCCCTTACACTGCGTACAAGGCACATCCTTACGCACCTTGAACTTCTTGGTGACTCCCGTCGCTACCTCCTGCAGATTCAGGCGCACCTTCAATCTGAGGTCACTGCCACGGTGTACTCTGCTGCCACCGCCGCCACGACGACCACCTCCGAAGAAATCTCCGAAGCCGCCACCGAAGTCGAAGCCATTGCCAAATACAGAGTTCAGGATATCGTTGATGTCGAAACCGGCACCACCGCCAAAACCACCGCCCATATTAGGACCGTCAAAACCAAACTGGTCATACTGCTGGCGCTTCTTGTCATCAGAGAGCACGGCATAAGCCTCCGCAGCCTCCTTAAACTTCTCCTCAGCCTCCTTCTTCTCGGCATCACTCTTGTCACCTTGACGGTCAGGGTGATACTTTATAGCTATCTTACGATAAGCCTTCTTTATGTCTGCGGCACTGGCACTCTTATCAACGCCAAGCACCTCATAATAATCTCTTTTAGCCATTACAAGTACGTATTATGAACTATGAATTATGAACCGATTACTGCCCCACAGCTACCTTTGCAAAGCGTATAACCTTGTCATTCAGCGTATATCCGGTCTGCACACAGTCTATAACCTTTCCTTTCTTGTCCTCTCCCATTCCAGGAACAAGTGCTATAGACTCATGGAAGTCCACATTAAAGTCTGCATTCTCTGTCTCTATCTTCTTTACTCCCAGTCCCTCTAATGTCTTGACAAACTTATTATAGATAAGCTGCATACCCTCACGTATGGCAGCAGGGTCTTCACTCTTATCTGCAAGTGCGCGCTCAAAATCATCAAGGACAGGCAATATGGCTGTTACGGTTTTCTCACCTCCGCCAAGAATCAAATCAGCCTTCTCCTTAATAGTGCGTTTCCTGTAATTCTCAAACTCTGCCTGCTTATATAGAGCCTGCTTCTTCAGCTCCTCTATCTCTGCCAGAGCCTTTTCCAGAGGGTCAACCTGCTCCTCGGCAGTATCCTCTGTCGATGCAGCTGTATTGTCCTCTACAGTCTCCTCTGTCTGCTCAGTCTGCTCAGTCTGCTCAGTCTGCTCAGTCTGCTCTACATTATCCACATTCTCATCAACACCGTTGTTGATATTATCCTTAATGTTTTCTTCTGCCACGGTATTTATGTCTTCCTTTTTCATTTCTGTGTTTTTATATTAATAATTATGGCACACTTAAAACAATAAGCGTGCCATAATTATATTATTCTCCACCTATCAGTTATACATCTGCTCTTTCTGTGCCTTTATAGCCTCGTCATAGATATAATCATCGTATGACATAAGCTTGTCAATAGTGCCCTTTGGTGTCAGTTCTATGATACGGTCAGCCACAGTATTGATAAACTCATGGTCATGAGAAGAGAACAAGATGTTACCCTTAAAGGTTATAAGATTATTATTGAAAGCCTGTATAGACTCCAAGTCCAGATGGTTGGTAGGAGTATCAAGTATCAGGCAGTTAGCGTTCTTCAGCTGCATACGCGCTATCATACAACGCATCTTCTCACCACCTGAGAGCACATTGACCTTCTTCTCCACCTCTTCCTGCTTAAACAGCATACGGCCGAGGAATCCCTTCATCGTCACCTCATTGCCCGGACCATACTGTGACAACCAGTCAACCAGATTAAGGTCAGAGTCGAAGAATGCGGTGTTGTCCAGTGGCAGATATGCCGTGGTTATCGTCACACCCCATTTATATGTGCCGCCGTCAGCCTCTCTGTTACCGTTGATAATTTCAAAGAGTGCTGTCATAGCCTTAGGGTTATGAGACAGGAATACAGTTTTCTGTCCCTTCTCTATGTTAAATGACACGTTGTCAAACAATACAGAGCCGTCATCATCCAAAGCCTTGAGATTCTCCACCTCGAGAATCTGATTACCCGGCTCACGCTCCATCTGGAAGATGATACCAGGATACTTACGTGTAGAAGGCTGTATCTCCTCCACGTTAAGTTTCTCAAGCATCTTCTTACGTGATGTAGTCTGCTTTGACTTCGCCACATTGGCAGAGAAACGTCTGATGAACTCCTCCAGCTCCTTACGTTTCTCCTCAGCCTTAGCCTTCTGGTTCTGTGCCTGTCTGAGAGCCAACTGACTTGACTCATACCAGAATGAGTAGTTACCTGCGAACATCGTCACCTTACCGAAGTCTATATCAACGGTCTGTGTTGACACAGCGTCAAGGAAGTGACGGTCGTGAGAAACCACCAAAACTGTCTGCTCCACATTTGACAGATATTCCTCCAGCCACTGCACAGTGTCAAGGTCAAGGTCATTGGTAGGCTCATCGAGCAACAGGTTGTCAGGATTTCCGAACAGAGCCTTAGCCATCATCACACGCACCTTCTCATTGTTTGACAACTCTGACATCTGCGAGTAGTGTACGGCCTCCTTTACGCCAAGTCCTGACAGCAGCTGCGCCGCGTCACTCTCTGCGTTCCATCCGTCCATCTCGGCGAATTTCTCCTCCAACTCTGCAGCACGTATGCCGTCAGCCTCTGTCATCTCTGCCTTAGAGTAGAGGGCATCACGCTCCTGCATATTGTCCCATAATGGTTTGTGTCCCATCAATACGGTGTTCATCACCGTATAGTTATCATACTTAAAGTGGTCCTGCTCAAGCACAGACAGGCGCTCGCCCGGACCCAGTTCGATTGTTCCCTTGTTAGCCTCCAACTCACCACTTATGGCACGGAGCAAAGTTGACTTGCCCGCTCCATTGGCACCTATAATACCATAGATGTTACCTGGAGTGAATTTTAAGTTAACGTCTTTGTAAAGTACTCTTTTACCAAACTGAATTGCAAGATTTGTTACTGTTATCATTATCCTTAAAATGTTTTAAATTCGTATCCCTTCTCTTTCAAATACCTCAATGACGCCGGTAAGGCATATTGCAGTTTCTCTATACTCTTTAGTGAGTCATGGAATGTGATGATTGAGCCGTTGCGTGTATATAATATGACATTTCTGACCACGTCAAAGGCATTGAGCAGACGTGAGTAGTCACGCGTAACAAGGTCCCACATCACGATTTTGTATCGTTTGTTAAGTATGTTATACACCGAGAGCCACATCCAACCGTGCGGTGGTCTGAACAAATCAGACTGTATCAATTCGTTACAGCGCTCCACATTCTTCAAATAGGTCTTCACATAATGTCTCAGACTACCCATGTGGTTATATGTATGGTTGCCCACGGAGTGTCCTTCCTCTTTTATCCTTTTCAGTAACTCTGGGTATCGTTCCGCATTCTCGCCTACAACGAAGAACGTAGCCTTTATGCCAAACTCCCTTAGTGTATCAAGGATGAAGGGGGTGGATTCAGGTATCGGTCCGTCATCAAAAGTCAGATACACGGAGTGCTCTGTGGCGTCCATACGCCACAGAGCACTGGGATATATCCATCTGAGCCATTTGGATGGTTGCTCTATTATCATAATATCACAGTATCTCTCTTTACTCTAACCCCATTGTACCGCCACGGCTCTCATACATCGTCACCACTTTCTGCAGTTCTGCCATTTTCTTTTTAGCGAGAGCTTTGTCATATCTTGCATATATGTCAACCAACTGCTGCATCACATACATGTTCATCATACATTCACGCTGTGATGAGTTGAAGTGATTCTGCCCCAGTGACAGGTACCAACTCATGTACTGCATGCTATTCTTCCATATAGCATCAGCTGTCTCATGAGCCTTCTTTGTCATACCAAGAGCGAAGTAACCGTTAACGAAATCAAGTCCGCCACTATAGTAGGACATTGGCAGGTTATACGTTGGCAACACCTTCTCCGCGTACTCGATAGCCTTCTTGGCCTTATCCTTCTTACCCTCACGCAACAGATGCTGTATAAGAGTTCCGAAGAGACGGCGGTGTGTGTAACACATACGTGTAACAGTCTCGTCAAGATAAAGACCTGGTTTATCCAGTCCGCCAAACTTGAAACGTGTCATGAGGTTCTTGTAAACCTTCTCCGTGTCAAAGTTGTTAGTCTCATTAGTATGGAACGGCGTGATACGGTTTACCAAGCCCTCTTGTATGAAGTTCTCACCGAGATTCATATAGTTATCTGCACCTACGGTCTGAGCCACATACAACGGACGTGTCCAATTGTGGTTGGCAAGCATCTCCAGCATCATAAGGTCTCCCTTGTAGAGCGCTCGCTTACCCACAAGTGATATTGCCATCTTCTCTGGTATCGTAGCAGTTCCAGTAGAGTCAACAGGTATCATCATACCACTCTTCTTCACTGCCTCCTTGTCTATGTAGAGATACAGCGTATCAGTAGGTATAATATGGTCTCCTTCCTTATCCTTATTGCCACATACCCAATGCTTCAGCACATTGTTTATCTCGAACGGATCATCGCCGAGTTCCCTTCTCGCTGCCTCTGGGTTTGCCTTGTAATAATCCAATATCTGCTGCTTATAATGAGGCTCCACTGAGACATACTCATTTGTGCCAGAGCAATAGTCAAGTCTGCTCCATGTGATAGGCAGTGAAGGAGAGTTCCATGACGGACGCACCATCTGGTCTATGTACCAGTCTGTCTGCAGATATGACAGGTTACATACGCGGGCATCGGTACGTACCTGCTCCACATCCTGGTTATACCACAGAGGGAAGGTATCATTATCGCCATTAGTGAATATTATAGGGTTACCCTCATCCTGCAAAGACATCAGGTAGTTCTGTCCGAAATCACGACAGCAGTAGCGTCCTGAACGATCGTGGTCGTCCCATGTCTGGCTTGCCATCTGTATCGGTACAAGCAATGCAGCAGCGCCTATCAATGCTGAGACTGCCACGCTCTCCTTGTTCTTGAGCAGATAACGCTTAAGCAACTCTATAATAGCTGCAACACCCATACCACACCATATAGCGTATGCATAGAATGAGCCTGCGTATGCATAGTCACGCTCGCGAGGCTGCATAGGTGTCTGGTTGAGGTATATCACAATAGCCAATCCCGTCATAAAGAACAGGAAGAATACCACCCAGAACTGCTGTATGCCCTTACGGCCGCGGTATGCCTGCCAGAAGAGACCAATCAAACCAAGTATCAGCGGCATACAGTAGAACACGTTGTGTCCCTTGTTCTCCTTCAGCTCATCAGGCAGCCTGCTCTGGTCACCCAACATAGCATCATCTAAGAACGAGAAGCCTGTAATCCAGTTTCCGTGCTCCAGTTCACCGTTACCTTGGATGTCATTCTGTCGGCCTGCGAAGTTCCACATGAAGTAACGCCAATACATGAAGTTACACTGGTATGACAGGAAGAAACGCAGGTTCTCTATCTGTGTAGGCATCTTCACCTGAACTATCTCGCCACAGCGATCATAGTCAACCATACGGCCGTCAACACCGCCCATCCAACTCTCATAAGCGCCAGCATGGCTTGAGTCATACATTCTCGGGAAGAACATATTCTGCGCATACTCATAAGAGTCCTTCGTACGAACCACGAAATACTTGTCTGGCTCGTCAGTGGTCTTCTTCTCCACCTTCTGGTAAATAGGCGCACCTTTCTTCATGTGAGGCACACACATATTACCCTCAATATCGAGCTTCATCTGCGAGGTATATGCCTGACCGTAGAACAGAGGGCGGTCACCATACTGGTCGCGCGACAGGTAGCTGCCGAGCGTGAATATATCCTCTGGAGAGTTCTGGTCCATTGGCGGGTTAGCCGCTGAGCGAACCACGATGAGCGCGTATGTAGAATAGCCTATCATCAGCATAAGCATACAGCACAAGGCCGTATTCTTAATGCGGTTGTTAATCACCGCTACACCGTTTCTCTTGATATTAATGGCAAACCACATAACTGCAAGCAGCACTATGCCTATAATAAATGCTGACCAGCCATAGCCATAGAACGGAATACCGAGCATACCTACGGCGAGCAGGAAGGAGATATTACCACGCAAAGTGTTCTTCTTATCTTTCTGACCTCCGCGATAGGTCTCATATATAGCCCACAATACTATGCCGATGAGCAATACCAGATAGACAATCGTACCTGTATTAAACGGCATTTCCAGTATATTGGTGAAGAGCAACTCAAACCAGCCGCCCACTGTTACAATACCAGGCACCACGCCATAGAGCACTGCAGCCACCAGCACCACGCTTATAAACAGTGCCACCAGCGAGCCCTTGAGGTTTGCCTCCGGATATTTCTTGTAATAGAAAACAAGGACAATGGCAGGAATACACAACAGATTAAGCAGGTGCACACCTATAGACAGACCTGTCATATATGTTATGAGAATAAGCCAACGGTCAGAACCAGGCTTGTCGGCATTGTCCTCCCATTTCAGAATCAGCCAGAACACCACTGCGGTGAAGCATGAAGAATAAGCATATACCTCACCCTCTACAGCTGAGAACCAGAAGGTGTCAGAGAATGTGTATATCAATGCTCCCACCATACCTGATGCCTCTATGGCTATCATCTTCGCCATAGTCATCTCACTCCAGTCATCTATAAGCAGACGACGTACCAGATGGGTGATGGTCCAGAACAGGAACAATATACATCCAGCCGACAACAAGGCTGACATCATATTCACCATCTTGGCCACCTGTGTGGCGTCGCTGGCAAAATGAGTAAACAGGTTAGCCGTGAGCATGAAGAACGGGGCGCCTGGCGGGTGACCCACCTCCAAAAGATAACTCGTTGTAATAAACTCCGGGCAGTCCCAGAAGGACGCTGTAGGTTCAATCGTAGAACAATACACAAAGGCTGCGACAAAGAATGTCAACCAGCCAAGCACATTGTCCACAAGTCTGAATTGTTTCATCTGTATATTGTTTGTTTTCGTTAACTTTATAGTCCTCACCTGCCCTCCCTACTCTAAGAGACGGACAGAAAGGGTTTTTACCTTAGATAATATTCCGTGCAAAGTTACAAATATTTTTCCAATAAAAAGAACTTTTAATAAAAAAATATATAGAATTGGGCTTCCATGTCTGTTTCCCGAATAAGCAAACAAAAAGTCAGACACTTTTCAATAAAATTCCCCGTTTGACAAACATTCTGTCAAACGGGGAATCATTTTGTTTTAATGTAACGTCAGTCCTGTGAAATCATATTAACGCCATTCGCTCGGTAATTGCGACGCGTTGTTTACGAAGAACGATGAGGAGGATGTTTCTTTGGTCATAAACACAGACGAGCGATGTAGTAGATTAACTCCATCGCTCGTTGGTTTGGTTACTTTGTAGTATTAATCAGCAATCACCATATATATACATAGTTCGTTTGCCTGCTATAATAGGCCTTGGCTACATCCCTTGCGGCCCTTATGGTTGCCGTAGTAATTCTTTCCTGTGATTTCATCTTTTCTGTCGCCATACGCTCCTGTGCACGCATTCTCTCATTGCGATAGGAAATTTCGTCATTATAAACCTGATCATTACCTTGCTTTATCGATGCTAACAGAGATTTTGCCTCCGCTCCGCAACTGCTTGTAATGTCAATGCATGATGCAATCTCCGCAGCTTCGTCATAATCACGCCTTGCATAGGCAGCACGCGCTGACTGCAATATCTCACTGCAATATTTCGTCTGACTCTGTTTGAAGATAGACTTTATTGTAGATGCTACCCTGTTGTAATCAGACAGGAATTCAGGATAAGTGTCAAGTAAAGCGATGGCTTCGTCGTACTGCTGTTGGGATGCAAGCGTATTAGCCTTGGTTATCAGCATGTTTGTGTTCGTTTTATAATACTCAACAATACGCCTCTTGGCTTCTGAGATAAAAGCACCATATCGACTGTCACTTATGTCTGTAGTTCTTATGGCATTTTTTATGGCATCGGCCTCTGAATACCCGTTACCCTTGGCTGATATTTGAACAGAATTAAACACATTACCTGTTACGACATTGCGTACGGTTAGAGTGATGTTTATCTCCATTGAAGTGATTGTACGCATACCTCCTTCAACTTTATCTTTCTGCATCACGCTTATTTCAGGCACCACAGCTATGGCACTGAATTCCGTAGCAGCAATACCGTCGCTCGTTACCATACTTACAATTTTGTTCTTAAGTATGGTCTTTGCATTGCGATCGAGTATACTATTTGCTTGCATAGCGACAGATATGTATACTTCATCCGCCATTATTTGTACGATTGGAGCAAGTATGAACGCAAGTAATATTAGTATCTTTTTCATAATTATAATCACTTAATTGTAATTACCAGTGTGTTGTTTTTAGTGACGTGTTCCACCTTTATGCCATGCGAACGGAAGAACTGACGAATCTCCCTATCAAATTGCTGTATGTTGTAGTTACGTCCGTTGGCATCTTTTAATGGAATTCTTACATCATCAAAGATAATCTCTAGTTCTGTCTGTCCCTGTACATGGAAGTTATTTTGGTATGCATGGTCAGCCATCCAATCATTTATTAGGTCAGCCAGCTCCTCGCCATCGTATTCCTTGGTAAATGTGACCATAGAGCCGTCTGATATCTTCAGGTTGACATTAATGGAACGTCCATTCGTTACGATATCATTGAACTTCATCTGTATTACACTGAGGAAATCATCTGCAATCTTCTCCACTGCAGTACCAGCCAGACGCCCAATATCACTTGTACGGAATACTCCACTGAACGCATCCTTGCTGGCAAGTGATGCACCCGTGGACACATCGCATGCTTTTAGCAACACCTTGACACCAGCTTCGCCTACTGCAGGATTTGAAATCTGGTATTCTGCTTCAACGTATATGTCAGCTCCTGAACCTTGAATTATCATTGCCTTCAGGTCCATACCATTGCCAGAAGAACTTTGTGACAGTCCGTTATTTGCAGACTGAGCTTTTAACTTGGTCTCAAAGTCAACAGTTGTAAAACCACGACTGTCAAAGGCTTCGCGAATTTTCGACAAAACCACGCGCATGTTGGGGTCTGTTTCTATTATTTGTCGTATGTCTTGTCCCTCAGTTGTATAAGGCACAACCATTATCTTCGGCTGAACTGTCACACTGTTTTGCGCATATATGCAGAGTGCGACAAACAACAACGTTATTGATAGAAGTGTATTTTTCATAGAGCAATAGTGTATTAAAATCCAAACTTACGTATAATCCCTGCTCTCTCCAGTGAAGCGCGCAACTGCTCTGCACGTACACATACATCTACCGTAGCACATTTTTTCTTGGTAGCGTCTTTGCCAAAGGGAACCACTATCATGGAACTCTCAATGTAAGATTTAAAACTGCCATCTTCAAAATCCTTGAAGAAAGATTTGTTCTTTGCCATTGCAGCATCCTTGTTTTCTGCTATCATGGGGAAACGGTATGGAGTCTCCTGTACACCGGCATACATCAGCATCTCTACGGCTTTCTGCTCGGCATCTGCTACAGCAGCCTTTGCATTCTTTCCGTAACCAACAGTGCGTAGCGTCACTGTAGTCTTCGTAGAACCTACCAATGTGCTTTGATACTGGGCATACACCCCTGCACAGCACAGGAACGTCACAATTATAGATAATAACTTTTTTATCATAACTTACTATTTAACTATTAGTTCACAACGCACTTTTGCATTGCTTTTAATCTTTTCATAAAGTGGTTGGCCTGCTGACTTATCAACCTTACATTCCGAGAAAGCCTCATCTTTTAAACTTGTAACGGTGAGCATGCCTATATTATCGGTCATTTCCTCACCATCAATTTCCGTAACGGCTTTGATTGTAAACTTGTCACCAACTTTTACTCCGTGCTTTTTGCCAGCTTTGATAAGAACTGACAGAGCTGAACCGTTCCTCTCTGTGAGTATCTTCATGACCTTTGCGGTCAGTGGGAAAGTGGTGCGTACGTATACAGCAAGCGAACCCTCCAAAGAATTCATCGCCATCTGCACAGCAGCCTGGGCTGAAATGCATTCATCACTGGCTTTCCCCTCGAAGCTAACAGCCTGAGTAGTCTGTCCAGTTTCGACATCATCGACCTTCAACTGAAAAGCAACGCTCGCCTTATACCCCCTTACGGAACCATCACCGTTTTTCATTCTGTAGACAGGTATCTTTGTTATGGTTCCATTGACAATTTTCTTGGCGGCCAGATTGCTTTCCTGATCTGCAACGTCTTTGCCGATAAACTCCTCGCGTTTTTGGTATTCCATTTCCTCATTGACCTTGTCCATGTGGGTACGGTCAACAATGATGAAACGGTTGCTGTTGCGGAAGACTTCAACGACTTTTTCCGTAACCAATCCTACGAATGGACTTTCTGTATCACTTTTGAAAGCCGCAATGCCCACCACTTCACGGTCATCCTTGAGTTTTTTCCCTTTCAGAAATGACATGTCTTTCTGCAGTTCGCGTTCCTGAGTTACGGCATCGGTAGCAGACTGTGCGTGCGTTACGCACGCACACACAGTCACTATCAAAAATAAACTTAACGTCCTCTTCATAATTATATGCATTAGAGATTTTTTCCAGACTTGAGCATGTCTATGATCTGCTTTACAGCCTTTGCTTGTGCAGCACTCTCCTCTGCAAGTATTGGTGCCGCCTTAGTTCCAAATGTGACGACAGCAGTAGCTGCCTTAGCTGTCTTTACAGCTTTTGCGGCCTTCATTGGATTTTTAATGTCCAATGCAGCACTCGCTAGGTTCTTAGCCGCAGTTGCAGCACCACTTGCTTTAACTGTGGCATCTTTTATTTTGACACCCTCACCTGCTATTGTGGAAGCCAGAGCTAACCATTCATCAAGCGTTGGTTTTTTCACTGTCACGTCTTGTACACCATCCTTGCTTTCACCGATTTCGCGCTTATAGAGGTTCTCCAATTGTTCACTGTTTGCAATAGCGAAAACAGCAGCATCTCTCATAGAATTACCATAGCCATCCACATCTGCATCACCGCAAGTCTTGTAGTCATCACATAGTTTCTGTAGATTCTGGGCTCTCTCTACACTTTTAGAAATTTCGTCTTTCACGTTTTGTGCGTTAACTACACAGAAAGTCATCAATGACAGAGCCATAAATAAGATCTTTTTCATGGTTTGTTTCTCCTATATGCCTAAGGGCTCTCGGATTCGGCAGTTTTAGTTAATGATTAAGATTTTGGTATTAGTATAAACAAAAAAGACGTGGAGCCTGTACCAGTTACTCGCTCCACACTCCAAGGCCGTGGGAATTGCCCATTACAATCAGAACGAGCAACTATAGACCCCCACGCCGATATGAATACACTTCCCCCATAGGGAGATAGTAATACCATATCCATGGGCATCTACCGTTGCCATGCTCCTTGATTGTAATCGAAAAGTTTCCTACGCTTTTGAAGTGTCAAGAGCAAAGCGCGTGATAAACGCCTTTTCCATATATGTAATCCCTTGTATGCGGCATACGTCCGTCACATCGGACGAGCCCTTTCCCTGTGTTGCCTAAGCAGACACATTCGGCATGAGAGATATTGCAAATATACATATTTTAGTTCTTCTGTGCAAATTTTTCACAAACTTTTTTTAAAAAAATATGTGTATACTTCCATGTCTGTTCATGAAGCGGGAACTACAATTTCATTCTGTCCACCCATGCTTCACCATTATTTATGACATAATGTCATCATTCCACCTGTTTTGCTTACACTTTGATTTTTAGAACCGTCGAAATTTGAAGGTTTTCTTCACGAATTTGTCTTCTACCCCAAAAAACACGTTATTCTCAAGAATTTACGAAAACACTGATTGTCAGGCATTTGTACCTATGCGACATTTCCACGACTTGTCTTACGCATTGTAAAAGCTATGCTTTAACGGTGTAAAAGCTATGCTTTCACAGCGTAATACGATAGCTTTCACCATGTCAAAGCTATGCTTTCATAGCGTAAAAGCTATCACTTTACATTCCTGACAGCAAAAAAGTCACAAAAAAACAGGTGCCACAGACCCTTTTGGGACTCTGTAACACCTGTTTTGGATATAACTATAATATTTTACAAATGAGCAAAGTGTCAGCAAAAAAGCAACTTTACTGACAACAAGGTATGACTCGTTCTCGGTTAGTACATTTATATAGTTAAGTAGAAGAACAGAAATGGTTTATATAATAATTTATGAAAATTCATGGAATATTTATGGAAATTCATGTCGAATAAAAAACACGTTAACTGGTTCTTTTTTAACATGAATCTCCATGAATTAACCATGAATTTTTTTAATGGGAAAAATAAATTATATGTACAATTAATTTTGAACAGATACTTACGTATTATAATCCAGCTAAAAGATGTAACAGCCAATTCACGAGAAATGCCCCGTATATCAGCAGTATATATCTCAACAACTTTCCTGTTGTGATGGATATAATCGTAACAAATACATTGGCTCTCATCAAGCCTAAAAGGATGGTTATGGCAGAACCGAGTATCGGTATGAACGCGAAGAAGCCCATCCATGCTCCTCTGCCTCTCATAAAGCGGCGCGCCTTGTCCATGTGCTCTGGCTTAACATGCAGGTATTTCTCAAACCATTCCTCACGTCCCAGCCTGCCTATACAATAGTTGAACACACTGCCCAAGACATTACCCGCCGTACCATAGGCTATAAGCATCCAAGGATCTACACCCATCGCCAACAGGGCCAACATTACCGCCTCACTGGAGAATGGGAAGAAACTGCCTGCAAGGAAAGAGGCAAGGAACATTCCCCAAGGGCCGAACTGTATCAGTGTATCCAACATAGAAGAGACTTATATACTGTTAATCAATGACACAAGCATCTGCTGGTTGTAATATAGGAAAACGGGTAAGAGAAGCCACCCCGGTGTGAGCATACCAAACAGGAACGACCATAACACCTTGAGCGACTTAGCCTTGCCACCTGTATACATATATATAATGAGTATCACTGCCGCTGCAAGACTATATACATTAAACAAACCCGCTATGCCTATCATCATTCCCGAGAGATAGCTCATAGTCTTGGCGTCTTCACTACGAGAGGCTCCGCTCAGTATTATAAAACTGATGACAATAGGTACACCTATCTGCGCTACCATTGGCAGTCCTATCAAAGACAGTACTACACCAATGACAACGCAGATAAGCGACAGTGTCCATCTATTTATATAAAGGTTCAGCAAACTACAGGTCCTTTCCTATGTCTCTTCTGTTATACTTTCCCTCAAATTTTATCTTCTCAGCTTCCTTGAAGGACTTCTGCAGAGCCTCTTCCTTCGTTTCTCCGTAAGAACTTACGCAGATGACGCGTCCGCCAGCTGTGACAACCTGACCATCCTTTATAGCGGTACCAGCATGGAATACTATTGAGCCTTCCACATCGTCTATACCTGTGATGGCAAATCCCTTCTTGTATTCCTGAGGATAGCCGCCACTGACCATCATCACGCATACTACCGAACGCGAGTCAAACTCTACAGTACGCTTGTCGAGGTTACCCTCTGCCACACCCTCGAAGAGGTCAACGATGTCGCTCTTCAGACGCAGCATTACAGACTCTGTCTCAGGGTCACCCATGCGGCAGTTGTACTCTATCACCATTGGCTCTCCGTTCACGTTGATAAGTCCGAAGAAGATAAAGCCCTTATAGTCTATGCCGTCTGCTGCCAAGCCGTCAACTGTTGGCTTTATTATTCTCTCCTCAACCTTCTGCATCCACTCCTTGGTGGCAAACGGAACAGGTGTCACGCTACCCATGCCACCGGTGTTAAGGCCTGTGTCGCCTTCGCCAATACGCTTATAGTCCTTAGCCTCTGGCAATATCTGATAGTGCTTGCCGTCTGTAAGCACGAAGACTGAGCACTCGATACCGCTAAGGAACTCCTCTATGACGACACGCGAAGATGCGTTTCCGAACATGCCTCCCAGCATCTCTTTCAACTCACGCTTTGCCTCGTCAAGGTTGTCAATGATTAACACGCCCTTTCCTGCACAAAGACCGTCAGCCTTAAGCACGTATGGTGCCTGCAGTGTCTCAAGGAACTTCAATCCGTCCTCCAAATGCTCACCGTCGAATGTGGCATAGGCGGCTGTAGGAATGTTGTGCCTCTTCATAAACTGCTTGGCAAAGTCCTTTGAACCCTCAAGCACCGCTCCCTGCTTTGACGGACCGATAACAGGAATGGCTGCGGTAGCAGGGTCAGACTTCATGTTGTCGTATATGCCCTTTACCAATGGGTCCTCCGGACCTACCACTACCATGTCAACGCCCTGCTCTACAACGAACTTCTTTATTGCGTCAAAGTCGGTGGCCTTTATGTCCACGTTCTCTCCCTTTCCTCCTACTCCGTCTGTTCCGCCATTACCTGGCGCAATGTATAGTTTCTCACATTTCTCACTCTGTGCTATCTTCCAAGCGAGAGCATGCTCACGGCCACCTGAGCCTAAAAGTAGTATCTTCATAACGTTTTATTTTAAGTAATCATCAAAATATCTTGTAATCTTCTCATGCAGATGAACAGACATGTGACCCTGCATATTGTGTCCCTCTCCCGGATATACATATAAATCAGGATACGTGCCTGCCTCGTTACACTGGTTTAGGAACAGCATCGTATTTTGTGGCACCACCACATCATCATTCATTCCAATGATGATAAGCAGTCTGCCCTGCAGTCTGTCTGCCTTTCTCTCCAGATTGGTTTTCTCATATCCCTCTGGATTCTGCTCCGGGGTGTCCATATATCTCTCGGTGTACATCACCTCGTACTTTTCCCAGTTTATCACCGGTCCGCCGGCTACTCCCACCTTAAACACATCCGGATGCTCGGTCATCAACGATATAGTCATAAAGCCGCCGTAGCTCCATCCATGCACTCCCAGTCGGTCTGTGTCTATATATGGCAATGACTGCAGGTATTCCACACCTTTCATCTGATCTTGCATCTCCACCTGTCCCAACTGGCGGAATGTGGCTTGCTCAAAAGCCTTTCCCCTGTGTTCCGAGCCTCTGTTATCCAGTACGAAGACTATATAGCCCTTTTGTGCCATATATGTCTCCCAACTGCGGGAGTTCCAGTGCCATGTGGCCTCTATGTTATGCGCATGAGGTCCGCCATAGACATATACCACTGTGGGGTATTGTTTCTTTTTATCAAAGTGGGGCGGCAACACCATACGGTAATACAGGTCGGTCTTACCGTCAGCGGCCTTCAGTGTTCCCTGTGTATAGGTCGGAACCTCATATTCCTCCCAAGGGTTTCTTGCCTCTATATTAAATCCTACGCCTTTGTCTCCCTTTGAGGTGGAGCACAAGGTCCACGCACGGGCTACATCAGGTGCACTCCACTGGTCTAACAACCTCGTACCGTCTGCAGACAGTTTGCCGTCATGTGAGCCGATTCCATTATCCAGCTCTACCATCTTACCATCAGCAATGCTTACGGAAAAGATATTACGTTGCAACGGATTCTTCTTATTGCCACATACTATGACAGTGCGCTCCTCCTGGTTAAATCCCAATATCTTCGTTACTACCCACTCTCCCCTTGTCAGTTGTCTTACACATTGACAACTGACGGCATCATATAAGTACAGATGCCAATATCCGTCCTTCTGACTCCAATATATAAACTTATCCCCATCCCAAGGCAGGAAGGTGACAGGATGTTGCGGCTCTACGTATTTCTCATCTTCCTCCGTCAACAGGGTACGCTTTTTCTCACCTGTAGCCACGTCATACTGCTCCAGTCTTGACACATTCTGGTCCCTGTTCAACTCTATGAGATATAAAGAAGTGCCGTCTGGTGCCCAGGCGATGTTGGTAAAGTATCTGTCTGTCACATCACCTGTCTGTAGCCATACAGTAGTGTCTCTTTCTATGTCATACACCCCTATAGTAACCTTATGGCTCGTCTGTCCTGCCATAGGGTATTTATCAGGCTCATGAGTAGCAATGGAAGTAAAGGTGTTTACCTGAGGATAGTCTGTCACCATAGACTGGTCCATCCTATAGAACGCAAGTTTTTTGCCGTCACCAGACCAGAATGTGCCTTTTTCTATGCCAAACTCATTACGATGAACACTCCTGCCATATACTATCTCACGCGAGCCGTCAAAGGAGAGCTGGCGCTCCGTTCCGTCAGACAGACGCACCCATAAATTATTATCACGGGAAAAAGCATCTGTCTTGCTGTCGCTGTTCCACTCTAATGAGCCCGTGCACTTCTGTGAGAAGACAATCTCTTTTTTCTGATAATCATACAGTAACCTTTCCTGAGGTGTCAGCACCAGCACCCATGAGCGGTCTTTGTAAGGGAAAGACACATTCAGAAGATTAACGCCGATGCAGGCATCTTCCGAGCCAAACGCTTCCTGTATGTCATCAAGAGAGAACAGTTCTGTTTCCTTACCCGTATCAGACACCCTCACCACATTATCTATGTACTTTCTCATCAACACATTGCCATGCCATAGATAATAGCGTTTCTCCGGCGACATCTCGTTATAGTGTATGCCGCCGAAGTTTAAGTCCTCAAGGGTGAACTGCCTCTTCTGTGCCATCATTGTTGTTGTGCAATATATCAGCAGTAGAATAATAAACTTACTCCGCATCATCATGTTGCTGCCCAAACATTTTCCTGCGCATCTTCTGACGATCTGCTCGTGTCTCTCTTTCGCCATCTTTCTTGTATTTTCCCTCACGCGATGATTTCCATCCGTCTCTCTTCTCTCTTCTTTCCCCTCTGAATTCTCGCTTGTCACCTTTGAACTCCCTCTTGTCACCCTTAAATTCTCTCTTATCACCTCTGAACTCCCTCTTGTCACCTTTGAACTCCCGACGTTCTCTTCTTTCTCCTCTGAATTCTCTTTTCTCTTCTGCACGTCTTTGTTTCTCAAGCGACGTAAAGCGGAATGACAATATGTCTGCTTCCTCGTTATCTATCCTCTCCTCCTGTTTCTTCTCAAAGTCCTGACGTTTCCAGGTACGACGTTTCTCTGCCATAAACTGCTTCTCCATGTCAGTTTTGACCACGCCACCCTCTTCTCTGAAACTGCTCAACTTACCGTCAAACATCACATACTTTCTGAACTCACATTCCAACGAGCCGTTATAGAGAGGAAGTTTCACGCTTGGCTTCAATCCTATCTGCTGGAAACACTCTTCCCTATATGACAGCACCCATGCCTCGCCTTCCTTGAATGCGCGCTTCAGGCGCTCACCTATCATCTTATATGTTCCTAACAGGTCAGGAGTGGATATTCGCTCTCCATAAGGAGGGTTGGTTACTATTATGGCTTTCTCGGAATGTCCGTTGAAGTCTTTGAAATCCTGCTGGCTTATCGTTACATCAGCCGTCAATCCTGCTGCCTTGACGTTGTTGGCAGCCATATCTACGGCTTTCACGCTTATGTCATAGCCATATACATGATGCGTAAATTCACGTTCCTCGGAATCATCATTGTATATCTCGTCAAACAGTTCTTGGTCAAAATCTGCCCACTTCTCAAAGGCATACTCTTTTCGGAACACTCCCGGAGCTATGTTTCTTGCAATAAGCGCTGCCTCTATAGGCAAGGTGCCGCTTCCACACATTGGGTCTATGAAGTCACACTCGCCCTTCCAGCCTGTCATCAGTATCATACCGGCAGCAAGCACCTCGTTGAGCGGTGCCTCCACTGTCTCCTGTCTGTATCCACGACGGTGCAGTGATTCTCCACTTGAATCCAATGCCAATGTCGCCTCATTACCCGAGATGTGGATATTCAGTCTCATATCAGGGTCAGTTATCGAGATACTTGGACGCTTACCTGTCTTTTCCCTGAACTGATCCACTATGGCGTCTTTCACCTTATATGTGACGAAACGTGAGTTTGAGAAAGTATCACTATAGACTACGGAATCTACGGTAAATGTCTTTCCCTCCGTTATGTACTCACTCCAATCTACCGTCTTCACTGCCTCATACACATCATCTGCTGACGAAGCCGTGAAATGTTTTATTGGTTTCAGCACCCTCACTGCTGTTCTCAATGCGAAGTTAGCCTTATACAGCATTGCCTTGTCGCCGGTAAATGTTACCACGCGACAACCTTTTTCTACATTATTCGCACCTAAAGCCGTCAACTCTTGTGCAAGTACATCTTCAAGACCCATAAAGGTCTTTGCTACCATTTCAAATTCCATACCCATTCTCAAAACCTTTCATCACCTTTAGGTTCTTATATATCTTTGTGTCTGGTGCTATGTTGTCTGTAACCCATCTGTTAGCACCTATTACGCTTCTGTCTCCTATTGTTATCCTTCCAAGTATCGTTGCATTAGAATATACCACCACATCATTACCAAGTATAGGATGGCGCGGAATACCCTTTATCGGGTTACCGTTCTCATCCAACGGGAATGAGAGTGCTCCAAGCGTCACACCCTGATACAACTTCACATTATCTCCTATTATACATGTAGCACCTATCACAACACCTGTGCCATGGTCAATAGTGAAATGATGTCCTATCTGCGCGGCAGGATGTATATCTATTCCTGTCTCAGAGTGTGCAAGCTCACTTATCATACGCGGTATCAGTGGTACATTGAGCAAATACAGTTCGTGGGCAAAACGATAGTTTACCAATGCGCGTATCACCGGATAGCAACATATTATCTCACCCAGCGATGTAGCCGCCGGGTCGCCGTTAAACGCAGCCTCAACGTCTGTTGCCAATATCTCACGCATCTTAGGCAATCGGCGAACTATCTCCTCCGTGATCTCTATTGCCTGTTTGCGTATTTCGTCTATCCGCACTTCCTCGTCTTCAGCCATGCCAAAGCATAAGCCTGCCACAATCTGTTTTTTCAAGATACGGCAAAAGCGCTCCAAAGACACTCCAATGTGATATTTCAGTCCGTGTTCCGTTACCTTTGACTGTCCGAAATATCCTGGGAATATCACACTTCTGACTAACTGCACAGCTTCGCCAAGAGCATCGTTTGACGGCAGCGGCACATTATCATGCACACGATGGAACATCTCTTTCAGACATTCCTGGCATGACAATTCCTCTACTGCTTTATCTATCGTATTACCCACTTTATTATTACTTTATATAGAAAGAGTGTTATATCACTGTCTTAGAACGAGAACTGCACCTGTGCCATAAACTTACCATAGTTGCCTGGTATTCCTGACACTGCCTTCATCTCGTCGCTCAAGATACTATAGTTATACTGTGCCTGTACACGGCATTTCGTATGCATCCAATACTGTACGCCGAACAACAGGTCTGTCTGCTTGTATTTCATATCGGTGTTACGGTTCAGGTAATCCACCTGTGCCACGATATCCATACCTTTATATACAGGCTGGGTGAGTGATGCGTATGCACCGAAGCTGTGACACTCTCCGTCACGACCTCCTATAACCTCACTGCGCAATACCGTGCAACGATTCTTGAAATAGTCATTTCCCTTTATGCTTGACATCCACTCACAACCTACAGCATAACGGTCACTGCGATATGTCTCGCCCTGACTGATGTGTGATGTCTTCACCTCATCCACCATCACGCCGTCAACCTCAATCTTGTTGCCAGTCAGCTTCACCACGTCATTATACTTAGATGTAGTCACAGCACATCCGTAACCTTTCTGACCTGAAACAGATACGCGGAAGTTCTTTACGGGCTTGTACTCCAGCTTGGCAATGATATTCTTCTGATTGTTCTGGTCATTCTTGTTTATCTGACCACCGTTTACTACTTCTACGACATATCGCAGGTGGTTGTTAAACAAGTCACCATACATCATCAGTCCCATATCACGACCAGAGCCATTGCTCATCAATGGGTCAGAGCCGCAAAGCCAAGATATACCCAAAGGCGCACAGTTGATGCTCTCGAAGATACGTGGTGAGAGAGGATTGGTCATTGACAATTCTGTCTTCGACTGTCCCAAACGGAAGTTCACCGCCTTTGACGGGCGATACTCCATATAATACTCCAGCAGATTACCAGCCTTGAACTCATGCATGATGAACGCATAGAAATGTGGTGCGATATCCGCGCCAAGCATCATTACCACACGCTTCATATCAAACGTATTAGTGTTCTTGCCATTCTCTTGCATTGTAGCGGTATAACCTGCCTGAGCATATCCCAACACCTTAATGCGTGACAACACTGACTGTGCCCAATATGCCACATCCTTTTCGTTTTTCTCTTCTGGAGCCGGCAAGAGCGCATTCTTGCTCTCCAGCATAGCCTGCTCTGTGTTTACTGTTGAAATATTGAACTCACCCGTCTCTGTCTCTGCAAGTGCTATCGCAGCACATCCCATCATAAGTATCAGGGATAAAAATACCTTTTTCATTATTCTTGTTATTTCAAATATCACCTGTCTTTCTACCTTATATATAATTTAATTCTTCAAATCCTCCTCGGTAAGGAAATCCAAATTGTTTTGTTTTATCACCTCATCAGCTTTCTCTGCATTATCTGCACGGAATGTAAGCACACCCTTGCCCTCAAGCAAGAAAGAATACATATACTTAATACCTACGCCAGCCTCTGTGATAAGTGTCATCACGTCAGCCGCGGCACCTACCTTGTTGTCTTTCAGTCTGATGGCATGTACGTCACTCAACGTAACATTAATATTCTTGTCACGCAGTTTATGATAAGCCTTCTCCGTATCACTGCATATAATGCGGTAAATACCGAAGTCAGCAGTATCGCTTATATTACTTATAACGATGCTAATGCCGTTATCTCTCAACAACTTCAGAACATTCAGCAGAGCCCCGCTCTTGTTCTCAATGAATATTGAAATTTGTTTAACTGTCATAGTAGTATTTAATATGTTATAGGTTATGTTTTTCTACTTATGCAACTGCATTTGTCATTCACTGATTCTTACGTTCACGCCCTGTTGCCTCAACCACTGTTTCAGTTCCGGCACTGGTATCTCTCCAAAATGGAACACACTGGCTGCCAAGGCTGCATCTGCCTTTCCCTGGGTAAAGACATCGAGGAAGTGCTCACGCTTACCTGCTCCTCCTGATGCTATTATAGGTATAGGCAACTGTTCTGACAACATTGCCAGCGCCTCATTGGCAAACCCCTGCTTTACTCCGTCGTGATTCATGGAGGTAAAGAGTATCTCGCCCGCACCGCGGTCACTTACCTCTTTTGCCCAGTCTAACAACGTACGCTCCACACGTATTCTGCCTCCGTTTACATAGCAATGCCAGCCGTCCTCATCATTGCGTGCATCTATAGCGCACACACACACCTGCGAACCGAAATGTTTCACTATCTCATCTATCAGTTCCGGTCTGCGCAATGCAGCACTATTCACGCTCACCTTGTCTGCTCCAGCCGCAAGCATACGCTCCACATCCTCCAGGGCGTTGATGCCGCCACCCACAGTGAACGGTATGTTTATCTCCTGTGCCACGCGGGTTACCATATCGGTAAATGTCTTTCTGCCCTCGTGTGAAGCTGTAATATCAAGATATACCAATTCATCAGCACCCTGATCACTGTACATCTTACCCAACTCCACCGGGTCGCCAGCAGAACGCAAATTAACGAAGTTCGTACCCTTTACTGTCTCGCCATTCTTTACATCAAGACAAGGAATGATTCTTTTTGCTAACATTATATGACAAGCAAATTATGAGTTTAAGAGACCCACCCCAACCCTCCCTGCAGGGAGGGGGTACAGTCATCGTACCTATTAAACTATTAATTTATGAATTATAATTATGAAACAAGCGGCTGAGGTCTATCCTACCCTCATACCATGCCTTACCGAACACAACAGCCGGTATGCCGGCCTGCTCCAGTTCTTCTATATCATTATTACAGCTCACACCACCAGAGGCGATGAGATGCATCTGAGGAAATTCCACCATTATTTGCTTGTACAATTCTACAGCAGGACCAGCCAATGTGCCGTCTTTGCTTATCTCCGTACACAACACATTACGCACGCCCTTCTCCACATATTTCCTCAAGAACGGCATCAGGTCATCAGAAGAATCTTCCTTCCAACCGTTGATACTTATCTTTCCGTTGCGCACATCAGCTCCTAAGATGATACGGTCTGCACCATATCTGTCTATCCACTGACAACACTTCACCGGATCAGTAACGGCTATACTACCCAAAGTAACCATAGCGGCACCGGCAGCAAAAGCCTTCTCTATGTCTTCCTCGGTCTTAATACCTCCGCCGAAGTCCACAGTAAGATTTGTAGCCTCAGTGATAGCTCTCAGCACTGCGTCATTGACTATATGCTTTGACTTAGCTCCGTCAAGGTCAACCACGTGCAGGCGCTTGAAGCCCAACCGTTCAAACTCCTTGGCTTGTGACACAGGATCCTCATTATATACTTTCTTACTGTCATACTCTCCCTTGGTAAGCCTTACACACTTACCCTCTATAAGGTCTATGGCTGGTATCAGTTCTATCATATCTACGGGATTAAGAATTGATATTAATAAAGTTTCTCAATATCATCTCTCCCACCCTTCCGCTTTTCTCCGGATGAAACTGCGTGGCATAGAAGTTATCCTTATGCAACGCGGCCGAGTAGTCAAGCGTGAAATGAGCCGTCGCTATAGTGTACTCCTCATGCAGCGGCACATAGTAGCTGTGTACGAAATAGACGAAGTCCTCATCATGCAGTCCCTCAAACAAGCCGCCCTTTTTCTCCTCGTCCTTGCGGAATGTAAGACTGTTCCATCCCATCTGGGGAATCTTATCCTCATGACACACAGGGCGAAACTTTTTAACATCCATAGGGAACACACCGAGGCAATCTGTGTCACCCTCTTCTGAGTGGCTGCACAACAACTGCTGTCCGATACATATTCCAAGTACAGGCTGCTTCAAATCTTTTATAAGGCGATCCAGTCCCCTTTCACGAAGGTATGTCATGGCATTATGAGCCTCGCCCTGTCCGGGAAATATCACACGGTCGGCGCTCAGCAACTGCTCTGCATCATCAGTCAGTACTGGCTCTATGCCGAGACGTTTTACAGCATTTATGACACTGAATATATTTCCCGCATTATATTTTATAATTGCTACTTTCATCTCTTTGTGGACATTACACACGTAACTAATCTGCAAATTTACACTTTTTTTGCCAATTACACAATTATTCACTCTATTTTTTTAGATTTTGCTATTTCAGAAAAAAGAAGTACCTTTGCAAAAGAATTAACAAGGCACACACTATAATGACCATAATATCCAGCAAAGAATACGAGGGGGAACGTCCTCTTTACGCCATACACGACACGCGACTTGAGAACGTAACAATACATCTTGGTGAGTCCTCAATAAAAGAAACAAGCAACATTGAGGCACAGAACTGCCGGTTTGAGGGCAAGTATGTATTTTGGGAGACTTACGGATTCAAGGTTGACAACTGTTACTTCGCAGACTCGGCGCGCTCCAGCCTGTGGTACTCACAAGACTGCCGCATGACCAACTGCAAGGTTGACGCCCCCAAGATGTTCAGGCGCATGAAAGGCATATACATTGCCGACACCGACTTCAGTGACGGTCAGGAGATGCTATGGGATTGCAGCGATGTAGAGATGAACAATGTGAATATCAAGAACTGCGACTACCTGTGCATGCACACCAGCAACATAAAGATTGACAACTACCACCAAGACGGCAACTATTCTTTCCAGTACTCTAAGAACGTAGAGATACACAATGCTGTCATCAACTCCAAGGACGCTTTCTGGGAGACTGAGAATGTCACGCTCGTTGACTGCGAGGTCAACGGCGAGTATCTCGGCTGGTACGCAAAGAACATGCGTCTGGTACGCTGTCACCTTACTGGAGAGCAACTGTTGTGCTATGTGGACGGACTGACTCTGGAGGACTGCACCTTCGGCTCCGACGCCAACCTGTTATTTGAGTACTCCACCGTCAACGGCAACATCATCGGCGATGTTCACAGCATTAAGAACCCCACCTCAGGAGAGATAAACGTGGAGGGCAAGATAGGAGAATTAATTTGGGACGAGAACCAGAAACAACCTGCCAATGCAAGAGTTCGACAAAATAGTTAACCGCCGCGGCACTAACTGTTACAAATATGACGAGATGCCTAACGACGACACCATAGCCTTATGGGTCGCCGACATGGACTTCGAGACTGCACCATGCGTTACCGCCGCATTGAGGAAACGTATGGAGCATGGTTGTTTTGGCTACACTAAAGTACCAGAGTCTTTCTATGACTCTACCATAAACTGGTTTGCCCGCCGTCACAAATGGAACGGCATAAAACGCGAGTGGATACTCTACACCAGCGGTGTCGTACCTGCGGTATCTGCCATCATCAAAGCAGTGACACAACCAGGCGACAAGGTTCTTGTGCAGACGCCGGCCTACAACTGTTTCTACTCGTCCATACGCAATAACGATTGTGAAGTTGCTGAGGTTCCTTTGCAATTTAATGCAAGCGCCCCCGAATACAGCACTGCCATAAGTCAACGTGACTATTTCTACACCATTGACTTTGACATGTTTGAAAAGACGTGCGCCGACCCTTCGGTAAAGGTATTCCTGCTATGCAATCCCCACAATCCCACGGGACGTGTATGGTCACAATATGAGCTAATGCGAATGGGTGAGATATGCAAGCGCCACGGTGTGTTTGTCATTGCCGACGAGATACACTGCGAGTTTGTCAACTCCAGTCTTACACGCAACGCATTGCTTATTGAAAAGACAAGAGAGGAGCGCCCGCACTATCATCCTTTCATGTCAGTGAGCGACGCCCCTTGTGCCGTATGCCTGTCACCCAGCAAGGCATTCAATATCGCCGGCCTGCAGATAGCCAACATCGTGATAAAGGACGACAGCACACGCCGACGCGTGGACCGTGCCATAAACATCAACGAGGTTTGTGACGTTAACCCTTTCGGAGTCTTGGCTCTTGAGGCGGCGTACACCCCAGAGGGAGAAGAGTGGCTGCTACAACTTAACAGCTACATATACTCCAACTATCTCTTTGCAAAGGAATATATAGAGCATAACATTCCCCAATGGCATGTCTGCTCTCTTGAAGGCACTTACCTGATGTGGGTGGATATAGAGGCAAGCAGTGATAGCCATGTAACCAAGAATGACAAATTACATGACGCTGACGATTTGTGTGAATACCTGTTACAAGAAGCCAATGTCTATGTCAATTCCGGCACCATGTATGACCATTCTACAGCCGGACGACATTTTATCCGCATCAACCTCGCGACGCAACGCTCCCGACTGGCAGAAGGTATGCGCCGAATAGCTGAGAGTATAAATAGCACTGAGATATAATAAAGACAAGAACACTCAAAACATATAGAAGACATGAGAACATTACAAGAACTGACAAGACCTAATATATGGTCGCTGGCACCATACAGCAGTGCGCGCAACGAATACAGCGGACACGTAGCACACGTCTTTCTTGACGCAAACGAGAATCCATACAACGCTCCTTTCAACCGCTACCCTGACCCTCTGCAAGGCGAGGTAAAGCAGCGTCTGGCGAAGATCAAAGGAGTACCCGAGGAGTGCATCTTCCTCGGCAACGGTTCCGACGAGGCCATAGACTTGGTTTACCGTTGTTTCTGCGAGCCTCAGAAAGACAACGTGGTGGCTATCTGTCCTACCTACGGCATGTATGAGGTATGCGCCGACATCAACAACGTGGAATACCGCCAGGTAATGCTTGACGAGCACTTCCAGGTAACAGCCGAGAAACTGCTCGCCGCCACCGACAGCAACACCAAAGTGATATGGATATGCTCACCCAACAACCCCACAGGCAACAACATCTACCGTGAGGAAATAATGAAGGTAATAGAGCAGTTTGACGGTCTTGTCATCGTTGACGAGGCTTACATCGATTTCTCAAGCGAGAAGACCATGTTGCAGCAGCTCGCCTCCCACCCCAACCTCATTGTGCTGCACACCATGAGCAAGGCATGGGGCTCCGCTGCCATCAGGCTCGGCATGGCTTTCGCACAGAAAGACATCATCGACATATTCAACAAGGTGAAATATCCTTACAACGTCAACCTGCTTACTCAGGAGCAGGCCATTAAGCGCCTTAACGACAAGATAAGCGTAGAGAAATGGGTTAACATGCTGTTGCTGGAACGTGGCAGGCTCATGCAGGCTTTCGCTGAACTGCCTATATGCGAGAAGGTTTACCCCACCGACGCGAACTTCTTCCTTGCCAAGATGACTGACGCACAAAAGATATATGACTATCTGGTGAACAAGGGCATCATAGTACGAAACCGTACACGCATAACCTTGTGCAATAACTGCCTGCGTGTAACCATAGGCACGAAGGATGAGAACGGAGAGTTGCTCGGAGCATTACGTTTCTATAAGGAATAATTCAAATATCTGATGTCCTGAACAAGATAATAGTTCCAAGGTTCTCCCTGTGCTTTAGTTTTTTTCTCTAAGGATTATGAGGATAAAAGGATTTTTGTTTTTTTTGAGAAAATCCTAAAATCCCATAATCCTTAGAGAAAAGAGTTTTATCAGGACTTACGAATGTTGACCTATTCAACTTCGCTTTAGAAATAAGAACCACAGATGTCACAGATGACACGGATTTTCATACGATGACGAAAGCAGCAAACCACTGATTACACAGAATGGCTCCGCATGGTAATAATCAGTGAAATAAAAATCATATCAGTGAAATAGTTTTCTTAGGAAGTGACAAAATCTTTGTAATCCTTAAATCTGTGGTAGTTGATTAATGTCAGAAACTTGAATTGACTAATTCCTATCATAACTCATAGTCCAGACATGAGCGCTGTACCGTGAACGGACGGACCTTACCGTCTGCCACTGCCACATGCTTAGGGTGTACGGCGTATGCCTTCAGAGCCTCAAAGTCTGTGAAAGTGCTGTCAAGCATCACATCGGCATTTGATGTTTCCAGCCTGCCGTCAATAATCACCTTGATATTTGTCAGTCCCTGTATCTCTCCCATAAGGGCCTCAAGTCCCTCCTTGATTCCCTTTTTGGCTGTTGCCTTCTCCTCCTCAGTCAACTCTGGGTTCAGAGTCCATAAAATAATATGCTTTACCATAATATAATAAGTTGTTAATATCCTTCACTGTCTTCCGAACTGCAAAATTACGAAAATTTTCTTAAAAACCAGTGCTTTGTCTTGGTTTAATTACCTGGCTAAGTTCTCACTTGCTTTTTAGACAATCCTTATATCCTTTACAATGCTTTTAATCCTATTATTGATACAATAAGCGTAGTAAGGAAGAACAACCTCCAAAAGGTTACAGCGAAACATGAAAATTCCGACGAGCACAGCACCGACGGCACCTACTCCGGTCCATACGGGATATGCTGTTCCTATTGGTATCGTCTGGGTGGCTTTGGCAAGGAACACGGCACTAAGCACATACATAATAGCAGCAAGACTATCTCGGCGACTCCTTCCAAGGCTTTTTTTATGACTCAATATCATAGGTATTCAAATTGCGAAACGCTTCTTAAAGTAGACAAAACAAACTACATAGAATAGGACATTTTTGTCATTGCTTGATTAAAATCATGTCAACGAAAAAACGTAATCTAGGAGAAAACGAAGCCTTAAAAACGTAAAAAGGATGCAAAAATCAATGATTTCGCACCCTCTTTTTCGTGAAAGCTATCACTTTACGATGTGAAAGCATAGCTTTTAGAGTGTCATTCGATAGCTTTCAGACCCTGAAAGCATAGCTTTTAGAGGGTAAAAACTACCGTTTTTTTATGCTTTTTCAGAACCTACTGCTGATTATCAGTCAGTTACGCTCGCCGCATAATTCGCGCAGAGCAAACCAGCTGGAGAAAATTTTGAAATATCGTCAGCATGAGGGGTTAAGTCACTACATAGAACAGGACATTTTAGCGATTTGCCCTCTCCTCATCTCCTCTTGCTGAGTACTTGCAAAGCATGAATCAGCATTTTTTTGCACGTTACTGACCGAATAGTCAATAAAATTGAGTAACTTTGTAGCCATAACAGAAAACAGAAGGCGAACAATATGAAGACAGAGAAACAAATGGCAGCGGCCGCCGCCGAGTTTGCAGAGCGGTGGAAAGGAAGAGGATATGAGAGGGGCGAGTCGCAACCCTTTTGGATTGACCTGCTGACAAATGTCTTTGGAATTGAGACACCGTCAGATGGTTTCATCACTTTCGAGGACCACCGTATGGTGGACGCCTCCAACTTCATTGACGGCCGTATTCCCTCCACCAAAGTTCTAATAGAGCAGAAATCTCTTGGAAAGGATTTGCGTGCCGGCATCAGGCAAAGCGACAATTCAGTGCTGAACCCTTTCCAGCAAGCACGCCGCTATGTGGTCAGCCTCCCGGTATCCGAACATCCGCGATGGATTGTCACCTGCAACTTCTCTGAGTTCCTGGTCTATGACATGGAGCAGCCAAACGGCGAGCCAGAGCAGATACTACTGGAGAACCTGGGCAAAGAGTATTACCGCCTTATGTTTCTTGTTGACACGAAAAAAGAGCATCTCAGCAAGGAAATGCGAGTCTCTATGCAGGCGGGCGAGATTGTCGGCAGGATATACGAGGCTTTACTGAGGCAATACGACGATAACTCGCCAGAAGCCCTGAGATGGCTGAATATACTTTGTGTGCGCATCGTGTTCTGCCTTTATGCCGAGGACGCGGGCATCTTTACCCATGACCAGTTTCATGACTTCCTTGTGACTTACGAGGCCAAGGACTTACGCCGGGCTTTGCGTGATTTGTTTGAGGTGCTGAATACTCCGGCAGAAAAGCGCAGCAAATATCTGCAAGAGGAACTGAAGGCCTTTCCCTATACCAATGGCGGACTGTTTGAGGAAGACATCGAGATACCCCAATTCACGGAGGAACTGAAACAAACCTTATTGCGGAACGCCAGCCTCGACTTCGACTGGAGCGAGATATCGCCTACTATCTTCGGAGCCGTGTTTGAAAGCACGCTTAACCCGGAGACTCGTCGCAGCGGCGGTATGCACTACACCTCTATCGAGAACATACACAAGGTCATCGACCCGCTGTTTCTGAATGACCTGCGCCGTGAACTGGACGAGATACTGGAAGAGAAGGTTGAGAAGCAGCGCATCAAGAAGCTCGACCTCTACCAAGAAAAGTTAGCCTCACTGACTTTCCTCGACCCAGCTTGCGGCTCGGGCAACTTTCTCACCGAGACTTATCTCTCGCTCCGTCGCCTAGAGAATGAGTGCATACGCGAGCGTTATCACGGCCAGTCATTCCTTGGCTTCGAGGAAGTGAACCCTGTCAAGGTAAACATTCAGCAGTTCTATGGTATAGAGATTAACGACTTTGCCGTGACCGTCGCCACTACCGCCCTCTGGATTTCAGAGGCGCAGATGCTTCGCGAGACGGAGAAAATAATCAAGCGCGACATAGATTTCCTGCCACTGAAACCATATCATAACATACGTGAGGGGAATGCCTTGCGTATGGATTGGGATGTGATAGATTATCCTTCAAAAATTCATACCATATATGCAAAAAAAACATATGTGATACCACAAGAGACAAACGATTCTATAGCAAGCGAGCCCTCTGCTTCTTATGACGAAGTTAATTTGGTAACATCAGATTTACATTTTGGCTCCAAAATTGAAACTACCAGAGTTCAAATTAGTTATGACTATATTATTGGTAACCCACCGTTTATTGGAGCAAGAATGATGGCTCAAGGAAGTTCTCAAAAGAAAGACGTGGAGAACTTGTTTGGAAAAATCAAGGATGTCCAAGACCTTGACTATGTATGTTGTTGGTATAAGAAAGCGGCTCAACTTATGCAGAACAGTCACACAAAAGCTGGTTTTGTTTCGACGAACAGTATTTGTCAAGGATCCCAAGTACCAATCCTTTGGAATGTTCTTTTCAATAACTTTCATGTAAAAATCAACTATGCCTATCAGACGTTCAAATGGAATAGTGAGGCCAGCGATAAAGCCGCCGTTCATTGTGTTATCATCGGTTTTAGTACTGATGAAGTAAAAAGCAAATATTTGTTTACGTCAAGTGGTCAAAAGCAACAAGTGAGCAATATCAGCCCTTATCTGTTTGAAGGAGACAATACGTTTGCAGTGAGTCAAAAGACTCCGCTTTGTGATATTCCCCAAATGAATTTCGGCAATCAGCCTCGTGATGGTGGACATTTTGTCTTAACGGAAGAAGAAAAGGAATCGCTAATTCAACAAGAGCCTGCACTGGCGAAATGGATACGCCCTTATATTGGCGCAGAGGAGTTTATAAAACAGAAATCCCGCTATTGCCTCTGGCTTCGCTATGCACAACCCGCAGACATCAAACAGAGCAAAATTCTGTATGATCGGGTACAAGCTGTTCGTGAATTTAGACTGGCATCTTCAGCTAAGACCACACAGGGCTACGCAAAAGTACCACACTTATTTGCGCAAATCACACAGCCTGAAGGTGAGGATTATCTGTTAGTTCCTTCTGTTTCATCAGAGCGAAGGCGATATGTGCCCATCGGCTTTATGAAATCAGATGTGATTTCCTCCAATGCCGTTCAGATAATACCTAATGCAACTCTCTATCATTTTGGCGTTCTTACATCAAACGTTCATATGGCATGGATGAGAGTTGTATGTGGAAGATTAGAAATGCGTTATCGCTATAGTAAAGAGCAAGTTTACAACACTTTCCCTTGGCCAAATCCAACCAAAGCACAAAAAGCAAAGATAGAGCAGACATCCCAGGCCATCCTTGATGCCCGCGCCCTGTATCCTGACTCATCTCTGGCCGACCTTTACGATGAAGTGACCATGCCCGTGGAGCTGCGCAAAGCCCATCAGGACAATGACCGTGCCGTGATGCAGGCATACGGCTTCCCCGTGAAAACCACATTTACGGAAAGCCAGTGCGTGGCAGAGTTGTTTAAGATGTATAAGGAAAAAACGAAATAACTACCCACATAAGAAGAACCCGTATGCCTGGCACCAGACAGGGCGTAACCTCGTGGAGCTGCAGACCATATAGAGTCAACCAGCAAGTGCTAGTTCGTTGCAAAGTTAGGCAAAACGTTAGAATTCCTCCTCTGCCACAAATTATATATACTGCAGACAATAAAACGCCACAGGGTGCGTTAATTTTATGGTGTCATTATTGACTCCTACGAATACTCGGAAAAATGAGGAGAAGAATATTATCCATAATACTATCTGTCATCACTATAACTGCATGGGCTGCTGACGAGACCGCCACCTACGCCGGCCACTCAGTGTTGCGCTCAGGCAGTTGGGCCAAGATACAGGTGTGGGGCACTGGCATACGCCGACTGACTAACGACGTGATACGCCGTGCCGGCTTCAGCGATATGTCGAAGGTCAGAATTTACGGCTATGGCGGTGCGCTGGTACCCGAGACCTTGACACAGGACTACATAGCCTCTCACGATGATTTGCAGGAGATACCCACCTGCACAATAGGAGGCGAGAAATACTTCATGGCACAAGGAAGCGTGAGCTGGAGCTCTGCTGGAACTACTCTGCGTACGCGCAACCCTTACTATGACTACGGATGCTACTTCATCACAGAGGGCAGCGGAGAACCCCTGACGACCACTGAGGAGGAATTGCTCAACACGCAGAAGAATGACTACAGTTCCTATCACTACCTGCACGAGAAGGACCAGTATGCCTGGCACCAGATAGGACGTAACCTCGTGGAACTCACCACCATTGAGAACGGAGAGACGGAGGAGTATCAGATTATAGTGCCTAAGGGCAACACGTCTGCAAACTTCCGTATCGTGATAACAGCACAGGCTATTGCATCATACACAGTGAAGGTGGGAGGTTCCTTTACATCTTCGGCATCGATGAAGAAAGCGTCTGAATATGACAAGGCCGTGTTCCGCACTATCACTGGCGCGATAAAGGAGGAAGACCTGACAAGTGCTGAGACAAACGCCGACGGCGACTATATAGTGCCAGTGCAGATAGCCTGTACAGCTGACGGTCCGATACGCCTTGACTATATCGCCGCATCTTTTAATACCCCTTACGAGGCACAGAGTCTGGGCACCTCATACGACGCCGCGGAATATGTGTATAACATATCCAACCAGGACCACCATGCCGACGAAGCAGTAGATATGCTCATCATCATACCTACATCACAGAACGTGCTGAGACAGGCAGAGGCCCTGGCTGAACTGCATCGTGTGAATGACGGCATGACAGTGCGCATAGTACCGGCAGACGAACTGTATAATGAGTTCTCAAGCGGCACGCCTGACGTATCGGCTTACCGCAGGTACCTGAAGATGTATTACGACAAGGACCAGACGGAGGACAAGTCACAGACAATAAAGACCTGTCTGCTGTTTGGCGACTGCGTATGGGACAACCGCATGATTACCCTCAACGGCACATCATACAATCCCGACAACTATCTGCTGGCATATCATACGGAGAACTCATACAACACGCTGAACAGCATAGTGAGCGATGACTTCATAGGAATACTGCAAGACAACCAGACGATACACGCTGACGGTTTCTCCAGCCGTAACATGAGGATAGACGTGGCGGTGGGACGACTGCCGGCAGCCAACAGTACACAGGCGCAGGCCATGGTGAATAAGATTACGCACTATGTCACCACTTCGCCCGCCGGAGCATGGCAGAACGAGATGATGTTCATAGGCGATGACGGCGACAACAACAGCCACATGCGCAACATCAACGCAAATGCAGACGACATCAGGAAGATGTTCCCCGGCTATGAAATAAAGAAGGTGATGTTTGACGCATACGAGAAGACACAGACATCTACCGGAGAGCAATATGCTGACGTTGAGACGTTGGTAAACAAACAGATAGCCAACGGAGCACTGGTAATGAACTATGGCGGACACGCCTCTGAGACTCAGTTGGCTGACGAGAAGATGCTGTTGCTTGCGGACTTCAAGAACATGCGCTGCGACAACTACCCTCTGTGGTTCACCGCTGCCTGTGAGACGATGCCTTTCTCTTCACTTACCGACAACATAGGCAAGACCGCCATACTCAACGCTGACGGCGCCGCCGTGGCTTTCGTGGGTACGGCAGGAACAGTGCTTGAGGAGATGAACTCCCGTATCAATAAGTACTTCATGAGATATGTGTTGTCATTTGATGACGACCAGCCTGTGACCATAGGCGAAGCCCTGCGACGCTCTAAAAACAGCCTCATAGAAGGAACTGATGCCAGCGTGGGTACCGACATAACGATAAACAAGCACCACTACCAGTTGCTCGGCGACCCTGCCATGAGACTGGCACTGCCGCAATACAAGGCTGTAGTGGACGAGATAGACGGACAGTACCTGTCGGCTGAGGAGGAAAACATTGTATCGATAAAGGGCAATAGCATAGTAACCGTCAAGGGACATATAACCGACCGTCAGGGCAACGACGCGAAGAACTTTAACGGTACGGCAAGAATAACGGTAAAGGACAGCGAGCAGACCATAACATGCAGGGACCAGACTGATGCCACAACAGTATTCACGTTCCAGGATTATGACTCCAAGCTCTTCAGTGGTACGTGTAGCGTGGTGGACGGTGAGTTCTCACTGACTTTCCACACTCCTATTGACATTCACGATGACGGCAATAACGGTCTTATCACCATATATGCACGCGACGCGACTAACGCCATATCGGCTAACGGTGAGACCAAGCGCTTCAAGGTGGAGGGACTGGAAGAGGTAGTAAGCGACGGCGTGGGACCGGCTATATACGCTTACCTCAATACTCCTGCGTTCACCAATGGTGCCGCAGTGGGTTACACCCCGTACTTCGTGGCTGAGATTACTGACAAGGACGGCATCAACGTGGTGGACGGGTCTATAGGCCACAACCTGGAGCTGACGATTGACAACGACGCTACGATGACATACGACCTCAACGCTAACTTCGTATTTGAGGCCAACAGCTATGAGAGCGGACAGACATACTATGTGCTGCCTGCACTCTCTGCCGGATATCACACTCTGAGTTTCCGTGCGTGGGACCTGCTGAACAACAGCAGCACCGTGTCACTCAACTTCTATGTGACCAAAGGCCTGCAGCCTACCATTGACGACGTAAGCGTGAGTCCTAACCCTATAACGTCATCAGCCACATTCTATGTGACACACGACATGCAGGGCAGCGAGGCCGACATATATATAGACATCATAGACACGAGCGGACGTATAGTGGAGACACTGCACTGGACCGATGCCCTGTCTGATGCCAACAAGACCTCCACTTACAAATGGACTCCTGAGGAGGTGAGCCGCGGACTGTATCTCTACAGGGTAAGGATGTCGGCTAACGGCAGCAAATATGTATCTAAGACAAAGAAACTGATAATAGCAAGATAAAATGATGAAAAAGACTCTCTTTATAGTAATGGCAATGTGCGTAGGCACTGTTGCGAAGGCTGACGAAAAGGTCTCTATGTTTAACCCTATACACACCGCTGTGGTGTCACAGACCATAGCGCCTGATGCACGTGCCGGCGGTATGGGTGACGTGGGCGCCGCCACCGACCCTGACGTGGCATCACAGTACTGGAACCCGGCGAAGTATCCTTTCTGTATATCACGCGCCGGCATAGGACTGAACTACACTCCGTGGCTGAGACAGTTGGTAAATGACATGAACATTGCCTATCTCTCAGGATACTACCGCATAGGCGAATACTCTGCCGTGTCGGCATCACTACACTACTTCTCTCTCGGTGAGGTGTATTTCAGTGACGGCAATGGTAATGTGAGCGATATGACCATTAAGCCATACGAGATGTCTATCGACGCCGGTTACTCGCTGATGTTGTCAGAGACTTTCTCTATAGGCGCGGCTGTACGCTATCTGTTCTCTGACATGTCATACTCTGCCACTGAGGAGGTTTCAGCATCGGGTGCTTTTGCCGCTGACTTGTCATGCTATTATCAGAACTACGTCAACATAGGTCAGCGTGAGTGTCAGCTGGGACTGGGTCTAAACATCAGCAACATAGGCTCAAAGATAACATTCGGCGGCAGCGACCGCTCTGAGTTTATACCGACAAACCTGAGACTGGGTGCGTCGCTGATGATTCCTATCAACGAGTATAACCGCTTCACCATAGCTGCCGACGCTAACAAGCTGCTTGTGCCTACATATCCTAAGAAACAGGAGGGCGAGGATGCAACGACGTATGATGACCGCGTACAGCGCGAGTATTACGATGTCGGCTCAATAGCTGGTATATTCAAGAGTTTCGGCGATGCTCCCGGCGGTTTCAAGGAGGAGATGCAAGAGATACAGTGGAGCGTAGGTGCGGAGTACATCTACAATGACAAGTTCTCTCTGCGCGCCGGTTATCACGATGAGGCACAGAACAAGGGTAACCGTAAGTATTTCACCGTGGGTGCGGGCTTTAAGATGAATGTATTCTCTCTTGATGCAGCATACGTCATATCAACGGCTCAGAGCAACCCTCTGGACCAGACGCTCCGCTTCTCACTGAACTTTGACCTTGACGGAATAAAAGACTTGTTGGGAAGGAGGTAATGCCTCTATAAAGACAAAAAAAAGAGCCAAACGACTACCTTAATGTATCGTTTGGCTCTTTTACGTTATTATAACTGACCGTGTCTATCGGTTCTGCAGTATTGCTGTATTCTACAGGGTTACGATATCCTCCAGAGTTGCTATATTCTCCTGAGTTGCTGTATTCAGCCGCATCATTGTATTCCACTATCTCTCCGTCACTTTGCTGAGCTTTCTTCTCAGCAGCAGACACTACAGCGGCTCCGCCGGCAGCACCTGCCGCAGCTCCTACCAACGTACCAAGGTCACTGCCATGCGCACCACCCACGATGCCTCCTATGGCTGAACCCACTACGGCACCTAACGAGGCACCAGACAAGGCACCACCGCCGATATTGCCACACGAGCTGAGCAATGACAAGCAGCATGCTCCCAATATAAGATTTCTCATAGGCTTATTTCTTTATTATCTTGACAAAACGTAAGACCTTCTTTATGAGAGAACGGTCTTTCTTGTCTATATGAGCCTCTAATATCCTCGTGCCCTTGACCAACGGCTTAATGTTATAGTCGGCTATAGAGGCAGGTATAAGACAAGAGTGTCCCTCATGCAGCACTATCTCTTTCTCCTCACCGTCATATCCGTTGAAGGAGAACTGGCAAGCGCCCTTGATGCACATGGAGATAATAAAGGAGTCATACTTCACCAGATTACGGTGGAAGGTTTCTGAGATATCCATCACGCGCACATCAAAGAACGGAGTGTCTATCACCTGTGCCGCAGTCTCAAGGGTGTTACCGTAATGCGTACGGTAATCGGGCAGCACGTTGAAGTCTATGGCATCTATTGCCTGCTCGGTATGCAACTGTCGCGGCCGCCCGTCAAGTCCGGGACGGTTATAGTCAAATATACGGTATGTAACGTCACTTGACTGTTGCACCTCTGCCAGCAACACCCCGCCACAGATAGCGTGTACCCTGCCGGCTGGTATGTAGAACACATCGCCTGGCCTCACCTCATGACGTGCCAAGACGTCGCATATAGTACCATCGGCTACACGACGTTTGTATTCCTCCTTGTCTATATTGCTTTTGAAACCTGCATAGAGCGCTGCCCCCGGGTCGGCGTCAATGATGTACCACATCTCTGTCTTGCCGAACTTACCATGGCGTTTGGCTGCCAACTCATCATTGGGGTGCACCTGTATGCTAAGGTCGCTCTGCGCATCTATAAACTTTACCAGCAAAGGCAGTTTGCCTCCATACTGTTTGAAGACAGCCTCACCAAGCAGGGCACTACCCCACTCCTCCACAACATCTATAAGACTCTGGCCTCTCTTGGAGCCATTGGCCACAATGCAGGGACTTGACTCCACTGCCGAGACTTCCCAACTCTCGCCTATAGGGTCGTCAGTCTGACACAGTCCCTTGTATGACTGTAATCTATGACCGCCCCACACCACCGTGTGCATATTAGGCTGAAAGAGCAAAGGATATACTGCCATGTCTGAGATATTATTATGAAAAACTGCCCCTGGAGTATCGTTTACAGATTCTCTTTTATCTTCTGTATCATCTCTGCGTATTCCTCATCGCTGAGATATACCTCACCCGGATTCATACGGAACACGCCTGGATAGTCCGGACCGCCCTTGTATTTAGGAGCGAGGTGGAAATGCAGGTGTGACAGGGTATCTGAGTAAGCTCCGTAGTTTATCTTCTCAGGGTTGAACGCACGCTGCATAGCGCGTGTAGCCTGTGCCACGTCAGCCATGAAGTCATTACGCTGCTGGTCATTGAGCTCGTTGAGGTCATTAACGTGATGGTCATAAGCCACGAGGCAACGTCCACGGTATGTCTGCTCTTTGAAAAGGAATAGACGAGACACGCGCAAGTGGCATATTTCTATCATCAGGTCTTTCTGTGTCTGATTGTTAGTGCAATACAGACAATCTTTTGGATCACTATACATTTTTTTAGTTATGAGTTTTGAGACCCACCCCAAACCCTCCCTGTGAGGGAGGGAGCAGTTAGCAAAGGGATAAAGTCATTATTAATTATTAGTTAATTTATTAGTTACTAGTTTAGTCCCTGAACGTGCCGCCCTCACCATAAGAGAGTGATTAGCAAAGGGATAAATAATTATTAATTATTAATTATTAATTATTAATTATGCATTGTGCATTGTGAGTTGTGCATTCACCTTATCGTCTCAAGTGCCGACTTTAACTCCATCAGTTGGTCACGCACTTCTATGAGGTCTTCTATTATCTTGGCACTCTTATCTGCTCCGCTGCGGTTGGCATGCATCATCTTACGGGCATTGGCTAACTTGAAGCCGCGCACCTTGACAAGATTATATATCACACGCAACTCCTCTATGTCACTCTTGCTGTACTGACGTACCTTGTTACCCACTGTGCGAGGCTTGAGATGAGGAAACTCCCTTTCCCAATAGCGCAGAGTGGAAGCGGAGAGTCCGAACATCTCTGACACTTCCTTGATAGAGTAATATGCCTTTAAGTCCTTATTTAAATTAAGAGCCATCTGTTTATCTCACTTTTATATGTAGATACTCACTTGTCTTTCTATGCAAATGTACTAAAACAATTTCAGCCAACAAAATATTTTGTGTTAAATTTCGTCAGCCAGACGGTACACATCGGCTTTTTCTCCCACTACCCACAGTATGTCACCTTTTTCAAATCTATATGTGGGTGGTATCTGCGCCAGCGTATCCTCATCCTCTTCCAATCCCACCAACATACAGTTGTACTTGTCTTTTAGTCCACACTCTATCAGTGATTTTCCGAAGAACGGGCTGTTGCTGTGTATTATCAGGCGGCGCAACTGCATCTCGTGGTCTATGGTGTCATCCTCCTCGGGTTGTATCTCAAGGTTCATACTGCCAGTAAGCTTGATCAATTGCTCATCATTACCAATGACACGGAACACGTCACCAGGCAGCAACATATCATTTGCCGAAGGTATGTTGATATGTATGCGGCCACGCTGTATGCTGCTGACATGCACGCCGAAGCGCTTACCGAAATTGAGTTCTCGCAACGTCTTGCCTGCCCACAGGGAGTCAGCGGGCAGCTCCACCTCAGATATATGTATGTTCCTATCAAGAAGATGTCCCTCGAATAACGGTCTGCGCTTACCTGATGCTCTGGAGGCAAACTCCTTGGAGCGCAGATTCTGGATAAAGAGACGCTCCAGGCGTATGCTGTTAAGCTTCATCCTGCGTGAATACACTATCCAGCCCAACAATATCATAGCAACGACAACCATCAGGGCTTTGGAGAAGTTGAACAGGTAATTGCAGATATAGAAGATATAACACAATGCCAGCACCACACGCACCAGGACGGTGAACGTCAACGGCGCCCTGTTATGGCGGCTGCTTATCCATAATTGCCTGAACTCCTCACTCCTGTTTTTCTTCATAACCATAGCACGCAGGAATGGCGCCAGACAAAGGATAGAGACGAAGCCACACACCATGCTTGCCCACGGCTGGGGGATGAGATTTATGATAAACTCATAAACAAACGTCAACATAAGAAGTGTTATCGTTGTTGACAACACCGCATATATCAATGTGTTTATGACGAGGTCGCGCAACAGGTTCCTCCAATAGCTCTCTGAGTGGGTACCGTTAGAGGGAGCAATGTCTGAGAGCTTGTTTATACGACTTATCCAAACCTTAGGCAGACGATTCTCTATCATGTTATACACAGGAACAGAGCCGCGTATCATATAAGGCGTGAGGAATGTAGTGACAACTGACACCGTGACAACCACCGGGTAGAGAAAGGCATCTATCACTCCGAGAGCCAAGCCAAGGGATGCTATGATGAAAGAGAACTCTCCTATCTGCGCCATAGAGAATCCACAACGCATGGCGGTCTTCAACGGCTGACCTGAGAGCATAAAGCCTAAGGTGCCGAATACGCTCTGACCTAATATTATTGCTAACGTTATGATGAGTATTGGCAACCACTGCTCAAAGACTATGTGTATGTCAACAAGCATACCAACACCTACGAAGAATATAGCTCCGAAGAAGTTCTTTACAGGAGTTACAAGTTTCTCTATCTTCTTCGCTTCAACTGTCTCTGCCAATATGCTTCCCATCACGAAAGAACCGAAAGCCGGACTGAAGCCTACCACTGAAGCGTACACCGCCATGGCACAGCACAGGGCCAGAGAGACTATAAGCAACACCTCGTCATTTATCAGGCGCCGACAACTACGCAGTATAGTAGGAATAAAGAATAAGCCTGCCACAAACCACAACACAATAAAGTAAACGATGTTTAACAGGCTGGCTATCATCTGACCGTTGCTTGCATCGTTGTCTCCTTTGGCTATCGTAGTAAGAACCACCATCAGGACTATGGCAAGGATATCCTCTAATATCAACACACTCATGACAAGAGAGGAGAACTGTTGTTGCTTCAGTCCCAGGTCATCAAAGGCCTTATAGATAATAGTGGTGGATGACATAGCAAGCATTCCCGAGAGGAACAGGCCGTTCATCTCTGACCAACCAAAGCCATGGGCCACTATGATGCCTATGGTCATCATGGAAAATACTATTGTAATGGCTGCAATGAATGGTGCCATGCCCATCCTGAGTATTTTCTTGAAGGAGAAGTCAAGGCCCAAAGCAAACAACAAGAACATAACGCCTATGTCTGACCATGTCTTTATGTTCTCATTGTCAACCACAGACATCATAAACGTCATATTGGGAGATACCAAGACACCAGCCATAATATATCCCAAGACTAACGGTTGCTTCAGCTTCCTGAATATCAACGTTACGACAGCCGCCGTCACCAATATCAATGCAAGGTCTTGTATGAGAGATGGTATATCGTGCATTTTCCTTTAATTCATCTTTGCTATGTTAACTATTGTCTCTGCCGCCTTATACATAGTCTGTATGGAGACAAACTCATGAGGACCATGGAAATTGACTGCGCCTGTGAAGATGTTTGGGCAAGGTAATCCTTTGAAGGATAACTGCGCACCGTCTGTCCCGCCACGTATAGGCTGTATCTTAGGCTCTACGCCGGCTTCTTTCATAGCCTTGACAGCCCTTTCCACTATATGTGGATGAAGAGAGATTTTCTCCAGCATATTATAGTATTGGTCCTCTATGCTGACATGGCATACCTTGTCGCCATATTTTACCTTCATCCTCTCAACTATAGCTGTGACAATATTCTTACGTCGCAGGAAATTCTTTTTATCATGGTCACGTATTATATATACCAACTCGGCTTTCTCACAACTGCCACTCATCCCAACGAGATGGAAGAAGCCCTCATAGCCTTCTGTCATCTCTGGTATCTGTTCCGCCGGCATCAAGGATGCTATCTCCGTAGCTATACGCGCCGCATTAAGCATCTTGCCTTTGGCATATCCTGGATGAACACTGAGGCCTTTCACCTCTACCTTTGCAACGGCAGCATTGAAATTCTCATACTCTAACTCTCCTAAATCACCGCCGTCAATGGTATAAGCCCAGTCACACCCGAAACGCTCCACATCAAAGTGATGAGCACCCCGGCCTATCTCTTCATCAGGATTAAAGGCTATACGTATCTTACCATGCTTTACCTCCGGATGGTCACGCAACCAACATATCGCATGCATTATCTCAGCTATGCCAGCCTTGTCATCCGCACCCAACAATGTCTTGCCATCAGTCACTATCAAGTCCTCACCTACATGGCTGAGCAATTCAGTATAGACCTTCGGACTGCTCACTATTCCTTCTGACAAGAGTATATCACCACCATCATAATGTCTGACAATGCGTGGCATGACATCCTTGCCACTACAGTCAGGCGAAGTGTCATAGTGACTTATAAAACCTATTACAGGAGTATCTTTAACAATAGACACTCCCTCTGTCAGATTATCTGACGGAGGGAGTGTAGCATAAAGATAGCCTTTGTCGTCAAGCATGACGTCTGCAAGTCCCTCGCTTACCATCTCATCGTATAGATAATGAGCGAAAGTCAATTGCTTCTCTGTACTCGGCGTCATCTGTGAGTCATCACTTGACTGTGTATCAAAAGCTGTATAACGAATAAAACGTTCTTCTAATGTCATTGATTATCTTCTTTTATTGCCTCACGCACCTTTGCCTCAAGTTCTTCACACAACTCTGGATTGTCTTTCAGTAACTTTAATACGGCATCGCGGCCCTGAGCCAACTTTGACTCTCCGTATGAGAACCAAGAGCCTGACTTCTTTATTATGTTCTTGTCTACAGCTATATCAAGTATCTCTCCTACCTTTGATATACCCTCGCCAAACATAATGTCAAACTCACACTTGCGGAACGGAGGAGCCACCTTGTTCTTCACTATCTTTACCTTGGTAAGCTTGCCCAACACATCCTCACCATCCTTAATAGCTGTGGACGGACGGACATCAATGCGTACGGAAGAATAGAACTTCAAGGCATTACCACCGGTAGTTGTCTCAGGATTACCAAACATTATTCCTATCTTCTCACGCAACTGGTTAATGAAGATACATGTAGTATTGGTCTTTGATATGGTTGACGTCATCTTACGCAGAGCCTGAGACATCAATCTTGCCTGAAGACCTACCTTGTTATCACCCATATCACCCTCTATCTCTGCCTTAGGTGTCAAAGCAGCGACAGAGTCTATTACTATAATATCTACTGCCGCACTTGAGATAAGCTGGTCTGCTATCTGCAGTGCCTGCTCTCCGTTATCTGGCTGCGAAATCAACAGGTTGTCCGTATCAACACCAAGATTCTCTGCATAGAAGCGGTCAAACGCATGCTCCGCATCTATAAAGGCTGCAATGCCACCCATCTTCTGAGCCTCAGCGATGGCATGCAAAGCAAGTGTTGTCTTACCTGATGACTCCGGACCGTAAATCTCTATTATACGTCCCTTAGGATAACCACCTACGCCAAGAGCCAAATCAAGACCAATGGAACCAGTCGGGATGACATCAATATTCTCAATGCTCTCCTCGCCAAGCTTCATGATGGAGCCTTTTCCGAAGTCTTTTTCTATCTTTTGCATAGCAGCTTGAAGCGCTTTCAGCTTCGCCGCTTTCTCGTTTATTTCTTCTGCCATAATTTATAATTAGGTTATGATTTTCTGTATAATTCTACAATTCCAAATCAGCATCAAACACTTCTACCCACGGCAAGCCCTGTTTGTTCAATTGCTCCATGAAAGGATCTGGGTCGAAGTCTTCCACGTTCCATACTCCTGGCTTTTTCCATATTCCCTTAACAAACATCATAGCGCCTATCATAGCAGGTACGCCCGTAGTGTATGACACGCCCTGCATACCTGTCTCCATATAAGCCTCCTGATGTTTGCAGTTGTTGTAAACATAGTATGTCAGTTCCTTACCATCCTTAACACCACGAATACGACAACCTATGCTGGTCTCACCGTCATAATTCTCTCCTAAGTCTTGTGGATTAGGCAACACAGCCTTAAGGAACTGTAAAGGAACTATCTTCACCTTCACATTCTTACCACTACCATCAGCCAATGGTGCCTCATATTCTATCTCATCAATGCGTGACATTCCGAGATTTTGAATACAATCAAGATATGTAAGATACTGTTGTCCGAATGTCATCCAGAAGCGAGCCTGCTTTATTGTTGGGTAATTCTTCACCAAAGACTCCAGTTCCTCATGGTGCATCAAATAAGATTCACGTGGTCCGATGTTAGGATATGTCAATGCCTTATGTATCTCCAATGGCTTTGTCTCTATCCACTGACCATCCTTATAGTATAATCCGTTTTGCGTTATCTCACGTATATTTATCTCTGGATTGAAGTTTGTGGCAAAGGCTTTATGATGGTTACCGGCATTACAGTCAACGATATCAAGATAATGTATCTCGTCAAAATGATGCTTCGCAGCATACGCTGTATATATGCCAGACACACCTGGGTCAAAGCCACAACCCAATATAGCTGTCAGTCCGGCATCCTCAAAGCGTTGCTTGTAAGCCCACTGCCATGAATACTCAAAATGCGCCTCATCCTTTGGCTCATAGTTAGCTGTATCAAGATAGTTCACTCCACAAGCCAGACAAGCATCCATTATTGTCAGGTCTTGATATGGCAAGGCAAGATTTACACACAACTCCGGCTTAAACTCATTAAATAAAGCCTTAAGCTGCTCCACGTCATCAGCATCCACCTGTGCCGTGCTTATCTTCATGTTTTTACCTATTCCCTTAGCCTTAATAGCATCAACGATGGCATCGCACTTCTCCTTACGGCGACTTGCTATAATGAACTCTGTGAACACATCATCATTCTGTGCTATCTTATGTGCGGCTACAGTAGCAACGCCACCTGCGCCAATCATTAATATTCTACTCATATCTTTACTTTTTCGCGTCTTGTTCCTGTTGTGCCTTTGTTGCAGCCGCATTGGCTTTAAGTGCATTTTCCTTTCTATGGAATCCATAGCGTATGCCATGTTGCCTCAATATCAAGGAATCATTATCCATATATACAAAATCCAAGGTATCCATCAATACTTCCGGACGTTTTCCTTCTTCCTGACCTGGCATAATAGGGTCATAAGAGACCAGCAACAACCTACCATTATGCATGTACCACTTTCTGTAATTCCTTACCTCAGGATACTGCACCGGCGAATCATCCTCCAACGAGTTGCTTCTCATTATTCTTCCCACAGCCTGTGCATTATGGCTTCTTTTCAAGGTAAAGCCATACTCACGCGGTATGAAATAGGTCTGTTTGATAGAGTCATTCAGATTCTCCATCATACGATGCTGCATACGCTTGCTCATCTGACTCAACTCCTTCATAACGGGGAGGACAGGGTATGTCCATGTACCCTTTAACTGGTCAAGATTTATAACAAATACAGCTTCCGTGGTATCTTCAGGATTAATCATTATACCAACCCAATCTCCTATCTGCGGCTTGCCTATTATACGTCCTTGCCGCTTGGCATCTATACAATTATACGATATGGGGTCGCCCTTGAAAGGCCACAACACAATGACAGAGTCAGAAGACCCGTCACATGAGAGACCGTACAACATCGAGTCACCTTTTATTTCCACTTCAGGCTCAAACACTAAGGGAGTGTCCGCGTTATCAGAACTATTCAGACCGCGTTTCCTACATCCGCCCAAAGCAACAACAAGACTCAATATCAAGAGTAAATCTGCTATATATGTTATTTTACGCATTATAGACCTTTGTTTTCTATCTATTGATGCAAAGTTACAACATTTTTTCTAAAAAGCCAAATGGCCCACATGAGTTATTGCCACACTACATGAAAAAAACTAGCACACCTTGTGGGAGCCACGTCCAATAACTACGTCATAGACTTTCGGCTCATGTCCATACTTTGCCGCGAACTTCTGTTTGGCAGTCTCTACGAAGTCGTTATACAGACTGTCCTTCACCAAGTTGATGGTACATCCGCCAAAGCCGCCTCCCATGATACGCGAACCTGTGACACCACATTCCTTCGCAATATCATTCAAGTAGTCTAATTCCTCACAGCTCACCTCGTAATCCTTAGACAAGCCGTTATGGGTGGCATACATCAGTTCTCCTACTTTCTCATAGTCACCAGCCATAAGTGCATCACACACGCCCAACACTCTGTCTTTCTCTCCGAGAACGAATGTGGCACGCTGCATATCCTCCGCACTTACTATATCCTTTACCTCTTCCAAGTCCTGCCATGTGCAGTCACGCAGAGTCTTGACAGAACGCTCCGGGTGCTTCTCCTGCACTGCCTTCACAACACGCTCACAAGAGTTTCTACGATCATTATATGGTGAACCAGCTAACTCATGTTTAACGCAAGAGTTCAGCAACACCAACTTGTATCCTTTAGGAACAAATGGGAAATACTCAAACTCACGGCTGTTGCAGTCAAGACGCATCAACTTACCCTCATCTCCAAAGACGCTGGCAAACTGATCCATGATACCACAATTACAACCTATGTACTTATGCTCCGTAGCTTGTCCTGCCAATACTATATCCCACTTGCTTATCTTGTTGTCAGCAAAAAGGTCATTGAGCGCACAACCGAAACAACTTTCCATCGCTGCGCTTGACGACATTCCTGCTCCGAGTGGCACATCACCGGCGAATGCTATATTGAAACCCTTGACATCTACGCCAAGCAATTGAAATTCCTTAACCATACCGTATATGAAGCGAGCCCATGTAGCCTTAGGTCCCTGCGGGTCATCCACATCAAACTCCACACGGTCCTTCAAGTCAATGGAATAAGCCATCACCTTGTTTGTACCATTAGGCCTCACTTCCGCCATCACGCCCTGAGAGACTGCGCCAGGAAAGACGAAGCCGCCATTATAGTCTGTATGCTCTCCTATAAGGTTAATTCTACCTGGTGAGAAATACACATTACCAGTTTGTCCATCAAAGTGCTTGATAAAACGGCTTCTTACAAATTCTACTTCCATAGTATATTGTTTTAAGTTGTTAGTTATTTATTGACTTCCAAAGATTATCCTCGGGAACGGGAGCTTCCACACATATCCTCTCTTTTGACACAGGATGAATAAACTCCACTCTTCTTGCCAACAATGAGATGCTTCCGTCAGGATTACTTCTATCGGCTCCATATTTCAAATCGCCCTTAATGACACATCCTATCTTTGCCAGTTGGCAGCGTATCTGATGATGACGTCCTGTCAACAACTGTACCTCTAGGAGTGTATAGCGTTCCGTTGCTCCAATCACCTTATATTTCAATATGGCTTTCTTGGCATTCGAACGCTCTTTGTCATAGGCATACGACTTGTTTTGTTTCTCATTACGCACGAGCCAATGCGTCAATGTATCTTCTTCCTTTGGTGGCCGGTTCTTTGTCAATGCCCAATACGTCTTGCTTACCTCATCATGCTTTGCAAACATAGCATTAAGGCGCGACAAGGCTTTTGAGGTCTTCGCAAATACCACCACACCACTGACAGGCCTGTCTAACCTATGCACCACACCAAGGAACACATTACCTGGCTTGTGGTGCTTTTCCTTTATCCAGTCCTTAACAGTTTCAGAAAGGGGGACATCGCCAGTCTTATCACCCTGCACGATCTCCCCACTTTCCTTATTTACTATTATGATATGATTATCCTCGTAGAGAACTTTCATTCCTTTTACATATTCATACCACCATCAATCTGAATCACCTGACCGCTGACATAGCTTGACATATCAGAAGCAAGGAACAGGCACACATTAGCGATATCCTCTACCTGACCGCCGCGGCGCAGTGGTATCTTCTTCATCCAGTCTGCACGAATTTCCTCTGGCAGCTGTGCAGTCATAGCAGTCTCAATGAATCCTGGCGCTACCGCATTGGCACGTACGCCCTTAGGTCCTAACTCCTGTGCAATAGATTTTGCCAGACCAATCATACCTGCCTTTGACGCAGAGTAGTTACACTGTCCTGCATTACCATGTACGCCCACTACTGATGACATATTGATAATAGAACCGCCACGCTGACGCAGCATGATAGGAGCACAAGCATGGATAAAGTTAAATGCAGACTTCAGGTTGACACTCAGCACTGCATCCCACTGTGCCTCACTCATACGCAACATCAGTCCGTCCTTTGTTATACCGGCATTGTTTACCAAAACGTCAATACTGCCGAAATCTTCCTTTATCTGCTTTACGACCTTATCTGTCTCCTCGAAGTCCGCAGCATTACCAGCGTAAGCCTTACATGTCACTCCAAGTGCCTCTATCTCCTTACGAGTAGCCTCCAGTCCGGCAGCCATATCGTCGTTAAGTACCAAGTCTGTAAATGCAATGTTAGCACCCTCCTGGGCAAACTTCATGGCAACAGCCTTACCTATGCCACGTGCAGCACCAGTGATGAGTGCTGTCTTTCCTTGTAAAAGTCCCATTTTAATGTTATGAGTTATATTTTTTAGTTTATTATAATCAATCAAAGTCCACCTTTACGCAGTGCGCCATACACGAACTTTGCCACAAGCGGTCTGCTGGTATCATCAGTCAATCCGTGTCCGAGCCTGCCGTATATATAAGGTACCTCCAATCCTTTTATGCAGTAATGCGTAATATCTGCCACGATATCCACATTCTCCATATCAAACTCTCCCATCTCATTTCCCTCTGCATATACCCTTCTGAATATAGCTATCTCATCAGCGTCAAACTTCTTCCTTACCTTCTCCACCATCCAGATATTACGGAAGAACTCTGCCCTCAGATTACCGTTTCTCACCACGGTCTCCCTTATCTGTGACAGATGCGTGTATATCAACTCCACTATCTTCTCCTGAGGGCGCATCTTCATTGCCGCCACCTCATCAAGCTTGTCAGACAAACGCTCCAACTCACTTTCTATAACAGCGGAATACACATCCTCCTTACGGTTGAAGTAGGTATATAGCGTACGACGTCCCTTTCCTGATGCCGCCGCAATATCATTCATAGTAGTACCCTCCAAACCGTTCTTGGCAAACATTTGTCTGGCTACATCTATCAGTATTTGTCTAGTTTTTGATATTGACATTTTAACGCATCATTTAGTACGGTGTGCACACCCCTGTTCTAATGTGCAAAAGTAAGCAATCTTTTTTGTTTACACAAATGTTTTTAGAATAATTAACGCGGCATTAGTCATTCATTCCCATAAGGAACTCCATGTGATTATGCGAACGTTTCATGACGTTCGTTATCGTCGTCATAGCCTCCTGGGCATTCATGTCTGCTATGTTCACTCGGAGCACACCCATCTTCTCCACAATAAAGCTGTCGAGCAGCAGGTCATCACGTCGTGTACTTGACTGGATAAGGTTAACAGCAGGGAATATACGTTTATTTGCCAACTGGCGATCCAACTGCAGCTCAGAGTTACCCGTACCCTTGAACTCCTCGAATATCACCTCATCCATCTTTGAACCGGTATCCGTGAGCGCTGTCGCAATGATTGTAAGCGAACCACCGCCCTCTATATTTCTCGCTGCACCGAAGAAACGCTTTGGCTTCTGCAACGCATTAGCGTCAACACCACCTGTCAGCACCTTTCCGCTTGCCGGAGCCACTGTGTTATATGCTCTTGCAAGACGTGTTATAGAGTCGAGGAATATCACAACGTCATGTCCACACTCCACCAGCCTCTTTGCCTTCTCAAGCACCAGTCCGGCAATCTTCACATGTCGGTCTGCCGGCTCATCAAACGTAGAGGCTATCACCTCTGCATTTACGGTGCGTGCCATATCCGTAACCTCCTCCGGACGCTCGTCTATCAGCAACATCATAATATATGCCTCAGGGTGATTGGCTGCGATAGCGTTAGCTATATCCTTCATCAGCATTGTCTTACCCGTCTTAGGCTGTGCCACTATGAGCGAGCGCTGTCCTTTTCCTATAGGCGAGAACAAGTCCACGATACGAGTTGACAAGTTTGTTGTATTCGGGTCTCCACAAAGGTTAAAACGCTCCTCCGGGAATAACGGTGTAAGGTTCTCGAAAGATATACGGTCACGCACATCCAGAGGATTACGGCCGTTGACCTTCAGGATACTGCTCATCGTGAAATACTTCTCTCCACTATGAGGCGGACGTATCTTACACTCCACCACGTCTCCCGTCTTAAGGGAGTATTGTCTTATCTGCTGCACTGTGAGGTGCACATCATCCGGCGAAGACAGATAATTATAGTCACTTGACCTCAGGAAACCGTATCCGTCAGGCATAATCTCCAGCAAACCGTTAGCTGTGATTATATCATTGAAATCAGCAGTGGCATCTTCTTCTTCCGTAACTATGCCGTCGTCTATCATATTGCTCTGCACCATCTGCGGATTATCGAGCATATCATAATACGGTATCGCTCCGTTATCCTCTACCGGTATGTCCTCAACGATGATGAAGTCGGTGCCGTCACCGGGATCACCCTCCCACACCTTATCGTTGCTGGAAGAATTCATCTTGCTCTGCAACTGCTCTAACAAGTTGCCAGAGTCTTCCGTGCCTGTCTCTTGCTTGGAATAGACCTCCTCTGGCACACCTCCCTCAAACTCTACTTTTTCTCCCTGCTCTGCCTCTTCAAAGTTTATAGATTGCTGCAGTGCATTATCTTCCGCCTTCTCTGCGGCTGCTTCCTCGGCCTGCGTCTTCTTTGCAAGTGCAGATGCGGCAGCGGCGGCAGCGGCCATTATCTCCTCCTTAGACTTACGGCCACGCTTGCGCTTCACCACAGTAGTTGTCTCTTCTGTCTTCTCTGCCGGAGCCTCCTCTGACACCGTCTCCGCCGGAGTCTCCTCTGCCGGCACAACTGGCTCTGCACCTGTTTCCTCAACAGGTGTAACATCCTCAGCAACTGCTGCGGCAGCAGCCTCCTCTTCCATTTCTTTCTTTGTCTTGCGTGTACGCTTCTTCTTTGGCTGATCCAGGTTCTCACCTATCTCACCCGATACACTATACACATGATCCGACACTTCTTTCTTTGCTATACGTGTCCTTTTCTTCTGTGGCCCTTCTATTGTCTCTTCAGCCAACAGTACGTCCTTATTTTCCATAAAATACAATTTGAAATAACGAGGTTTCCCAATGCTACGAGTTAGCCTTAGAATAATTGAGAAACTGCTCTCCCACTTAACGTTCATACAAAGTTACGTATTATTTTCTAACCTTACAACACATTATATCATTTATATGCATAATTTTAATTTTCTTTAACCAAAGAATTATGGTAAGGTTTGCCGTTTCAAGTAAAATTCGTAACTTTGTAGAATAAATACATACACTCACAAATGAGGAAGAAGATTACGAAGAAAAATCAAACATCTAAAGCGGATACCGTAAGTTATAAGAAGGCCATGGGATTTGACTCCATGTTTGCCAATGAGAAGACTAACTTCACCGCCGGCATCACGGTATTCATCTTTGCCATATATATAATCATCTGTTTCTGCTCATATTTCAATACGGCAGCTGCTGACCAGAGCCTTGTCATGCACCCCATGGCAGGCGACCTTATCAACAGCGGCAGGGAGTTTCACAATTACTGCGGCTCTTATGGGGCATATCTGTCTCATTTGCTCATTTACTCTCTCTTCGGTCTGGCTGCCTTCATCATCCCCGTGTTACTTATAGCGTGTGCCATGCACCTGATGGGCATCTACAAGCTGAACCTATGGAAATGGTTCTTCTGTCTGATTCTTGTCATGATATGGAGCAGCATAGCCATGGCCAAGTTTATCACTCCGTTCTTCCCCGACCTCGTTTACAACGTGGGGGGCGGACACGGCGCTTTCGTCAGCCAGTCACTGGAGAACATGATAGGTACTCCGGGCCTCACTGCCCTTCTCGGACTTACCGCCATCTTCTTCCTTACATACCTCACATACGATACTATCATCATCATTCGTAAGATGTTCAACCCTATAGGTTACCTGACGCGCAAGGTGAAGTTCTCTTTTGCCAATGTGAATGATGATGACACAGTGATGCAGCCTGAACAGTCTGCAAACCTGAAGCCTGATGATAACCTCGTTGTCAACACTCCCGTTGTCAGCACTCCCGTTGTGCAAAAGGCTGAGGCAGGCACTCAAGCTGAGGATGTTGACACGTCAGGCACCACGGCTGACAACAACCCCATTGGCACTCCGAAAGAGGATGGTGCAGACGTAGGATTACAGATTGACCACGGTGTGGTAGAGGAGCGTGCCGGTTCTACGCACATAGCAGAAGACGGTTCCTTTGTGTCTCCATACGACCCTAAGGCTACTCTGTCACGCTACCAATACCCTACCCTGGGACTACTGCGTAAGTCTGCCAACGACGGTGTCTCCATTGACATGGAGGAGCAGACAGCCAACAAGAACCGCATCGTGGAGGTGCTGGGCAACTTCGGTGTACAGGTGTCAAGCATAAAAGCCACCGTAGGTCCTACCATAACACTGTATGAGATAACGCTGGCGCCAGGCATTAAGATTAGCAAGGTGCGCTCTCTTGAAGATGACATTGCCCTTTCACTGGCCGCGCTCGGCATACGTATCATAGCACCTATACCAGGCAAGGGCACGATAGGTATCGAGGTACCTAACGCCAACCCGCAGATTGTAAGCATGGAGTCAATTCTGAACTCCAAGAAGTTCATGGAGTCTAAGATGGCACTGCCGCTGGCTCTCGGAAAGACCATCTCCAACGAGATATACATGGTTGACCTGGCAAAGATTCCTCACCTGCTTGTGGCTGGTGCCACCGGTCAGGGTAAGTCCGTAGGTCTTAATGCCATCATCACCTCCTTATTATATAAGAAGCACCCGGCAGAACTGAAGTTCGTCCTTGTTGACCCTAAGATGGTGGAGTTCTCCATATACAAGCCGCTGCTCAACCACTTCCTGGCGCAGATACCGCCTGAGAGCGACGCTGACGAGCCTATCATCACTGATGTGACAAAGGTGGTAAAGACTCTTAACTCCGTATGTCAGGAGATGGATGACCGTTACAGTCTGTTGAAGTTTGCCAACGTGCGTAAGCTTGAGGAATACAACGAGAAATTCATCAACCGCCAGCTGAACCCTGAGAATGGTCACCGCTACCTGCCATACATCGTGGTAATCATAGACGAGTACGGCGACCTTATCATGACCGCCGGCAAGGAGATAGAGCTGCCTATAGCGCGTATAGCCCAAAAGGCGCGTGCGGTCGGCATTCACATGATTATCGCCACACAGCGTCCTACGGCCAACATCATCACAGGTACCATCAAGGCTAACTTCCCCGGACGTATGGCTTTCAAGGTTATGTCAGCCATTGACTCCAAGACCATCCTTGATACCACTGGTGCCAACCAGCTTGTGGGCAAGGGCGACATGCTTATCCTTGACAAGGGTACACCGGTGCGTGTGCAGTGTGCTTTCGTTGATACTCCTGAGGTTATAGCCATCAATGAGTTCATAGCCAAGCAGCAGGGATATGACGGACCGTTTGAGTTGCCTGAGCCGATAGCCGAGGATGGCGGAGGCGCCGGAAACGCCGAGGAACTGTCTAATCTCGACTCTCTGTTTGCCGAGGCTTCACGTCTTATCGTATCTACACAGCAAGGCTCCACTTCACTCATACAGCGTAAGTTCTCCATCGGCTACAACCGTGCAGGTCGCCTGATGGACCAACTGGAGAAAGCCGGTGTGGTGGGGGCCGCACACGGTTCCAAACCACGTGAGGTACTGATACAGGACGAGAACACACTGATATCTCTCCTTAACACTCTGGGAGCAGCTTAATAAATAATTCAAGTTTTGCATGTACTAAACATCCAATAATGAGTGTCACTATGTGACAGAAATCTCACAAATCTTTTCAAATCTTTCAAAATATATTTGTTTGATTTGTACCGATTTGAATGATTTGACTTTCCCTTCGGCCGTCGAGCTAAACCTTCTCGCCGTAGGCGACTGAATATCATCGTTTTCGCATACTTGCGAAAGTCGAGTAAATAATTAATAAGTAGAAGAACAGAAATGGTTTATATGATAATTTTTGAAAATTAATGGAATATTCATGGAAATTCATGTCGAATAAAAAACACGTTAACTGGTTCTTTTTTAACATGAATTTCCATGAATTGGCCATGAATTAACCATGAATTTTTTATTAATGGGAAAAATAAATTATATGTACAATTAATTTTGAACAGATACTTAATGAAATAATTAATAAGTAGAAGAACAGAAATGGTTTATATAATAATTTATGAAAATTCATGGAATATTTATGGAAATTCATGTCGAATAAAAAACACGTTAACTGGTTCTTTTTTAACATGAATTTCCATGAATTGGCCATGAATTAACCATGAATTTTTTATTAATGGGAAAAATAAATTATATGTACAATTAATTTTGAACAGATACTTAATGAAATAATTAATCATTCTTCGCTTCGCTCACGCTCCCTCCCCTTGGGAGGGCCGGGGTGGGGTTTGAATAATCCTTTATCCGTATATGAAAAAATACATTCTCATAATAATCGCGGTATTTACCGCCATGACTGTCTCTGCATACAGTGCAGGCGACGCACGTAAGGTTCTTGACAAGGCCGCAGCTAAGGTAAACATTAAGTCTGGCGCTACTGCCAACTTCTCCATCAGCGGAAGCAAGATTGGCAGGCAGAGCGGCACCATACAGATAAAGGGCAACAAATTCTGCGCTCACACGCCAAGCGGCACAGTGTGGTATAACGGCAAGACGCAGTGGCTCTACAACAAGAAGAGCGACGAGGTACACGTGTCCACACCTTCTGCGGCACAGCAGCAACAGATGAACCCCTACACCTTCCTGTCACTTTACAAGAAGGGCTACACCATGCAGATGACCAATGCCGCCAGCGGTTACCAGATACACCTCACAGGCAAAGGCAAGGCCATCAGCGAGATGTATATACTCGTGGACAAGTCATATACCATCAAGCAGGTGAAGATGAAACAGCGCAACGGATGGATAACCATAGACATATCTAACTTCAAGGCTTCAGCTGTAAGCGACGCGGCTTTCACTTTCAACTCAAAGGATTTCCCCAAGGCGGAGGTTATAGACCTTAGATAAATGCAGCCATTCAGAGTTCACATTCTCGGATGCGGCTCGGCACTGCCTACCGCTCACCATAACCCCTCATCACAAGTTGTAGAGATAAGGGGTAAGTATTTTATGATTGACTGCGGCGAGGGCACACAGGCACAGGTGCGCCGCTCACACATCAATTTCTCAAAGTTACAGGCAGTGTTCATCAGTCATATACACGGCGACCATGTATTCGGCTTGATGGGTATGATAAGCACCTTCGGTCTCCAGGGACGCACCGCCCCTCTGCATGTTTATGCGCCTGAGGGCTACGAGTCTCTCTTTCATGCAGAGATGCAGATGTTCTGCTCCACCATAGACTATGAGGTTATCTTCCACCCCGTTGACACCTCCGTGCGCCAAGTGATATTCGAGGATCGCTCGCTTACCGTCGAGACCATCCCATTGAAACATCGTATGCCATGCGCCGGTTTTCTCTTTAAGGAGAAGCAGGGGGAGCGACACATCAACCCCAAGGCTCTGGAGTTCTATAACGTGCCACGCTCACAGATAAACAACCTGCGTGCCGGACTGGACTGGACCTCTCCCGAGGGTGAGGTTATCCCTAATGACAAACTTACCACGCCGCCAGACCCTGTACGCTCTTACGCTTACTGTTCTGACACACGCTATATGCAGTCATTGGGTAAGGACCTGAGCGGTGTCACCATGCTTTACCATGAGGCCACATACGGTGAGGACATGAAAGACAACGCAGTGAAATATATGCACTCCACAGCCCGCGAGGCCGCACTGACGGCAAAGGCCGCCGGAGCCGGCAAACTGCTTCTGGGCCATTACAGCCAGCGCTATTCTGACGAAAGGCCTCTGCTTAACGAGGCAAAGCAAGTGTATGAGAATACCCTTCTATCTAACGAAGGAATGACTATAGACGTGTTGTAATATTATATCATTGAAGTTTCGCTTATGCTCCGCTCGCCTTTGCCGCTTCGCTCTGCGAAGAACTTCTTAGGTTATAAGGTTATAAGATTTTAAGGTGGTAAGGTTTTAAGGTGAAATATGATTTTATAATCCATTAGTAATACAGACATCACCTTGAACCTATAAGCGAAGCGACCTTACCGCTCGGCACGCAGTGACGCTTGCCTAAGCAAGAACCTCAACGAAACTGATGCTTGCGAAAATCACAGATGACTTAAAGACATAAAAAAAGGGCTCCGCTGAGCCCCAATCTTTGTTAACCTTAAATCTAATACTATGAAAAACACACTGCAAAGTTACATTTTTCTGTGTACCCACACAATTAATTTACTGTTTTTCTACGTCTTACCCCATTTTTTTTGACCAATATCAAACCAATATATCTCGAAAAGTCTTTTTTTCATAACATTTTCCTTTTACTCATATCCGCATCTGTTCGTGTGCTCTTTCCAAGGGCATGAAATAGGACATTTTTGTCATCCCTTGACTTAAATCACGTCGGGTAAAAAACGTAATCTAGGAGAAAATAAGGCATAAAAAGCAATAAGAGAACGCCACGAAACGGCATTTTGCACCCACTTTTTTGTGAAAGCATAGCTTTTACAGTGTAAAGTGATAGCTTTCACGATGAGAAACGATAGCTTTTACACCCTGAAACGATAGCTTTTGCGACGCAAAAACTATCGTTTTTTCATGCTTTCCCATAACCCACCACTGATTATCAAGTAGTTACAACCCTCCGTAGATTTCGCTGTAGCAAACCGCCGGGAAATAATTTTGAGATATCGCAAGCATGAGGCGTTAACTTACTACATAGAATAGGACATTTTTGTCATCGCCTAACATAAATC
>CAMEWL010000003.1:0-110248 GCA_945941025.1 uncultured Prevotellaceae bacterium | reverse complement strand
TAGAAGAATAAAGCCAGCCTCGCTATCAAACGGCGTGACTGGCTTTTATTCTTTTTCTGATTTAGTCCGAAAAACTTTTATTTTTGTTTAGGGATAAATGACCGTATAATTATATTAGGAAAACGTTTTTTTATAGCCTCTTCCTCTGATTTTGTTATATATCCTTGGATACAGAACCCATCAATGGTCATTTTGTCCATCCATTCGGGGAGCACAACCTTACCAGTAAACTCGAGTGTCAATGATTTTATGTGGTTTAGGTGAGAAAGAACTTCCGGCACTTCCTGTATTCGTAATGATATTCCATCATATTCATCCATCTTTGAAAACATATTCAGCATTTCATTGTCACCTTTTGTCTCACTGACAAACCATCCCATCATTGGAGTTACCATATTGTTTTCATTATCAATTTTCGCTCCGACGAAACCTGCCCAAAGCTCCATAGGTGTCCTGCTTATTATAGTTCCATCATCAGGGTTTATGACCTGGTAATAGAAAGATACACGCACGTATTCTGTAGGCATATCCTTGGTATGGCTTATCTCTTCAAGAGTTACACCATTTTCATCGGGAAAGAGTTTCAGCAGCCATCCGTCCAATTCCGTAGGCATTTCAAAAAGGCATCCTCCTCCTGCCAATCTGTCCACCGACTGTTTTTTTATCATGCTCTTCCAAAACATCTGATTTGGTTTTCCGTCGGCTGCCAGTATAAACTCTTTGAGTATGGGGTCAAGCGAGTCAATCCACTTTTCAAGTCCATATTTCTTCAGTTGCATAGTCTTTTTCCGTACTCTTTTCCAGTCTTCGACAGAACCATCCAATGTAATGCTGGGAATACCGCATGCAATGTATTCAACAATATATTCAAAATAAGACTTTACACTTTCCATTAAAGTTATTTGTGATGCCACGCGCTCTACAGAACCAGTGGTAGAGAAGTCTGAAGTAATAGTTTTGGCAATATTGTCTTTAGTGTGCTTATCTATTTGTGATGCAAAGTCGTTAATAAGTATCGGCCAATCTATTTCTTCTGTCATTAAGTCCTTGTCTGTTTCAATAACAAGGTCCATTTTACCTTCATGATTCACCAACTTAGGGCGTAACTCTTCGGCATGAGCATTAACATAACGTGCAAATCCCTGACAGATGACGAGCCACACCATGTCAGGAGAAAGCGTTACAGATTGATGATTAGCATAGGCATCTACTAAAGTTTTGTAAAAAGCATCCTTTCCTTGATATATTAAATTCTGCTCATTAGAAAAACTTGTTGTAACTATTCGTTTTACGTCCAAAGACATATTATTCTTAGCAATCCAATTTGCAAGATCCTCACCAACAAGTAAACGAGGCTCGCGTTTTTCTACAGGTGCAAGATTTTCATCTACTACGAAAGTGATGCTTCCCTTTTCATGAGCTATTACTTTGCTTCCTTCGGCAAATCCATTCATAGTCATGAGGATAAATGAAATGATAATGATAAATCTCTTATTCATTGTCTTTAGTGGATTTAGTAAATTATTCATGGAAATAACATATTATTTTTTGTCGTATTCATATTAACCTTTAGGTTGTGTAGATACTTTTGTCCCTAATAAAGATAACGTCATTGTCAAGGAAATAGTATTCACACAGAAGAAAAAGCCAGCCGCACCCTTTGATGGCGTGACTGGCTTTTATTCTTTTATCATGCTCCTTCGGAGCAGAAATCTTTAGAAAATCTTTTAGAAAATCTTTGAAGCCTGTCGGCTCAGAAATATTTCTGGCTCAAAGAGCCTGAGATTATAAAAAAGATTCTTTATGGATTTCTGCCCGTAAGGGCACAAAAAAGATTCGTTCTATTCGATTGATTTGTGTTCGTAAATAAAAATCTGTGTTTATCTGTGTTATCTGTGGGAAATAATCCGGGCAATTCATGTTCAAAGAAATATATGAATACGGTGTTGAATTGAACTTGATTTATGTCACCCGATGACAAAAATGTCCTATTTTGGGCCTTCTGTTAACGCCTCATGCTCGCGATATTTCAAAATTATTTCCTGCTGACCGCGTACAGAGAAATCTACGGAGGGTTGTAACTCGCTGATAATCAGTGATAGGTTATAAAAAATCATGAAAAAACGATGGCTTTTGCGTCATAAAAGCTATGCTTTCAGGGTGTAAAAGCTATCGTTTCTCATCGTGAAAGCTATCGAATGACACTGTAAAAGCTATGCTTTCACGAAAAAGAAGATGAAAAATGATGATTTTTGTCCTTTCAAAAGGTCATTTTCCTCCTAGTTTGCGTTTTTTCGTTGACAAAATAAAAAAGGCGAAATGACAAAAATGTCCTATTTCCCACCTATCTTCTTTTATCTCCTTTTGCCTTCATCTAACCTCCTCTGATTTTATCAGCCTCTCCCTCCTGTATGATGGACTTCTTATGTTTGTTGATGGACAAAATTACTGTTACGGTTGTTTTGCTTGTGTATATTTGGAAAAAACGCTATCTTTGCATATTGTGCATATTGTATGCCTTAAATGCGCAGAAGATGTAACTGACTTTTTAATATTCTATAACACACAAGAATGAAAACGACAAAGAAACTATTGGCCTTGGGCCTTAGTACGCTTATGTGTGCCGCCACTTATGCGGCACCGCTTACAGTATGTGATTTTGAGGATTATCCTATTGGTACTGAGTGGATCATGTGGAATACTAATGCTTCTACGGCGAAGGTAGAGGCAGACCCGCTGAATGCCAATAACAAGGTGCTACACGTGGTGCTGAAAGACTGGGGATGCCATCCGGAGTTCACCCTCTCAACAGAGCTGAAGGGCAAGGCACTGACCGACCGTTATCCTACCCTGCGTTATCAGCTATACAGGAGCACAAGTGAGACAGATGACTACAAGCAGTTTGCCGTTTTCCTCGGTTCGGAGGAGCTTTACCGTGACGAAGGCTACCCATACCAGGGAGACAAGGGCGTGTGGCAGACAAAGGCATACACGCTGAAGTCTGCATCGGCGGACAATACATCGCTTGCTCTGCGTCTGGGCATACACCACAACAACTCCGATTTCTATATTGACAACATACAGCTTGTGGGCGAGTATGACGACTATGTGGAGGCAAAGGACGGACAGGTGTTTGACTATTGCGTGAACAACACCTCGAGCAGCTACAAGACCATCAACACACCCCTATATATCCCTGCAGGTGTTACCGCAAACGTCAGGACATCACGCTACTCTGAATGGATATCGCCAGTGGTAGGCGAGGGTACGCTGAACATCTACGCCGGCGGCGAGAGAAGCTACATAGGCTCACAGTCAAGCAAGGGTGCCACCTATCCCGACTGGACAAAGATGACGGGCGACGTCCACGTGTATCCCTACAAGGACGTGATAGGCGATTGCGGTTTCTACGGTCTGATGCTGCAAAGCGGCACATTCTCACCCGATAACTATAACACTACGCGCCCCAACACGCTGTTTACCAACAGCCGTCTGACGATACACAGCGGTGCCGCCATCGCCGCCGAGAGCGGCACACGCGGCTTCCGCATAGGCGAACTGAAGCTTGAGGAGGGCGCGGAGATAAGAGGATATTATAAGAACAGCACCGCCAACTCATATTACATCATAGGCGGACTGAACACCGACAACGTGCTTGCAGGCAAGATATCTCCGTCAAACTCAGGCAACAAGATAGGACTGATAAAGGAGGGCAAGGGTGCCTGTATCATCACTGGCAATGACAACAACATCAACAGTGGCATAATGGTCAACGCTGGTGCGCTGCTCGTATGTAACGATGCCGCGGCAGCCGCGAGCGGCAAGAAGAGCGGTGCCACGGGCAACGCCGGCACTGTGATGGTGGCTGAGGGCGCACGCCTCGGCGGCAACGGCAGCATAGCCGCCACTACTGACTGCTACGGTGTGATAGAGCCTGGCACGACAGACTGTGACACGCTGACCTTCGCCGACTATGCCACGTCAAAGGACGTGAAACTGACGCTGCATCCTAAGTCATATATAAAGATAAACGCACGCTCAGCCAGCGAGTACAGCACTGTGAACGTGAAGGGCTCAGTGGTATTCAGCAGCACCACGCAGGACTTCCAGACCTCTGATGCCGCGCCACGACTGAAACTGCTGTTGGCAGACGATGCCTCGTTCAGCATTAATGACGAGATAACCCTGCTCACCTGCTCTACGATGCCAGAGGGAGGCATGGCGTTTGACGTGCGTTACCCTCAACGCTACACCTTCACCACAGAGCAGCGCGAGCTTGCCGACGGTTCCTTCGCACTGGTGGCAAGGGTAATATCACTTGACGATAACCCTGACTATATAGAGAATGACGATGAGAATGAGAACGTAAGCACCGAGAAGACCTACCCCGAGGAGGATGTGACAGAGGATATGCAGAGCGATGTGCCGCTGCGCACATACGCCGAGAAACTGGGTAAGAGCATAGGTGTGGCAGCCGCCAGCTATCGCTATGACATAAGTAACGACAACGTAAAGGAGACCGCCGCCGTGGGCAGGGAGTTCACTATCCTCGTAGGCGAGAACGAGATGAAGTTTGACGCCACCGAGCCGTCACGCAACTCATTCAACTATGGCGGCTCTGATGCCGTGATGTGGCTCGCGTCACGCAATGCTCAGGAGGTGAGGGGACACACCCTGGCATGGCACTCACAGGTGCCGGCGTGGGTAAGCTCTGACGGCAAGAAGAATAACAACGGCTTTACCCGCACGGAGTTGCTCGGCATACTCAAGAACCATATATTCAATGTGGTAGGTAAGTACAAGGGCAAGATACGTGAGTGGGACGTGGTCAACGAGGTGCTCGACGACGACCAGAGTCAGGTGCGCACCAACCCCGGCAGCTATAAGCTTCGCCCGTCAATATGGGCCACCTATATAGGCGAGGAATTCATTGACTCAGCCTTCGTATGGGCGCACCAGGCAGACCCGGAGGCAAAGCTCTATATCAACGACTACGGAGTGGAGTTCATGGGAGGCACCAAGACAGAGGCATACTTCAACCTTGTGAAGAGACTGCAGGCGTCAAACCTGCCTATTGACGGCTGCGGACTGCAGTGTCACCTCACCACTGGTCAGCTCGACACCCTGAAGCTGGAGAACAACATCCAGCGCTACGCATCGCTGGGACTCAACTGTATCATCACTGAGCTCGACATAGCACTGGCTAACCCCTCTGCGCCTGACGCACTGGAGCAGCAGGCAAAGGAGATGGCTGCCATCACGCGAGTGTTCCTGCGTAATGACAACTGTCCTACGCTGATGTTCTGGGGTATCTCAGACAACCACTCATGGCGACAGAACCAGCCCCTGCTCTTTGACTCCAACTGCAACGCTAAGCCGGCATACTATTATGTGCATGCACAGTTGCGCAAGGCTGCGGAGAGTGTTGCAGACGGCATACGCTCGGCAGAGTACAGGGAAACTAAGACACGACAATACTATAACCTTTCAGGTCAGCGTGTAGGTTCTCAGTATCGCGGCATAGTGATAGAGGCAGGCAGGAAATACATTAGATAAACACAAAAGACGGTAAGGTCAAACCTTACCGTCTTTCATTTATAGTGATGTAGCCCATGACTATGCATCGGCAAAGACCTTACCGTCACTGAGGGTAATCTGCAGTTTGCTGTATTCGCAGTGGAAGTCATTCTTCAGTCGGTCCAGGTAGCGGGCACTCTCCCATTTGCACATGGGCATATCATGGAGCAGGTAGTTGCCGCAGCTTTCAGGCTCGGTAGCCGGCACCTCTGTCTGGGTGAGAATCCACTCAAGACACTTGATGGTGAGGCGGCGCATATCCTCTACGGTGTATGCTCCTGTCATGATGATATACATACCGGTGAGACAGCCCATCGGACCTACATATACCACATCGTCCTTTGCCTCGCTGTTGCGGAACCATGTGGCCATGAGGTGCTCAAGGCTGTGCATGGCTGCAGGGGCAACGGCAGGCTCCTTGTTGGGTTCGGTGATGCGCAGGTCAAAGGTGGTGAAACCCTTGTCCTCGCGTGAGACGTAGATGCCCGGCTTCAGACGGGTGTGGTCGATAGTGAAACTTTGTATTACTTCCATTCTTTTTTACTTCTTGTTTATGTTACGGTGCAAAGGTAAGCAATATATTCCAAAACGCAAAGCCTTTCGTATGGTAAAATGATATATAAAAAGGGACAACACGGAATGTCGTCCATGGTTCATGATAGAATCTTATGTGTTATAGTATTAGTGTGTTGTCCCCTCTGTGATGTCATCATACCTCATGAGGTAGGTGTCATACTGTGTAAGGAAAGGCTTGAACGGAGTCTTAGGCTGGCTGAGAAGATAACTCATCGCCGGCGGCAGCTCGTTGTCTTTCACTGCGCATATACGGAAGGAGCCCTGCAGCGTGTCGGTGTTCTTTGATGTAACGGGGAAGGCGGTGCGTGCGAACTTCGGTCCCTGTCCTGACACGGCGGCGTTCACGGTAACGACAATGCCGCGGTCTGTCTGCTCGAAATTCATGTTGAGGCTGTCGCCCACCACGAGTATTCCGTTGCCGTCCTTGTCGCTAAAGAAAGCTGCGTCAATGCCCATGCGGTTACCCTCGAAATAGAGGTCGTCCTTGTGCAGTGACCATATATTGTAGTTGTTGGCCTTACAGCGTCCGGGGTATGAGGCGAGCGGTCCCATGCCCAACCACTGTACGTGGTCTATCTCCTTCGGCAACAGCCATGCCACACCTATCTCAGAGAGGAAACGGTCGGTGGTGGTGTCGGGTGTAAGGGTGTAGTTCACCGCCAGACTGCCGTCAGGGCATTTCTTGGTCTTTATGTCAGCCTTGACGTAAGGGTTGCCAACAGGCTGCAGATAGCGCTCTATGCGTTTGTCGCCCACCTTGATGAGCTCTGCCATGGTAGCCTTACGTCCTACGCGTACGAGGAAAGACGGTGTGTCGGTATCGCATCCCCTCGTTCCGATGACAGAGAAAGATGGCTTGTTCATCACGAAACTCTGCTCCAGGAACTCATGTCCCTGTGCGTCAACCACGTCAAAGCGCAGCAGCGACAGTCCTGTCTGCTCTGGCAGTTCCATGCGATAGGTGGCAGAGTCGTGTGGCGCGCAGTCAATGGTGAAAGCCCCGGTGCGCACGGTGTCACGGTCGCAGGTCAGTGTCCAGCGGAAGGTCACGTTGTCTTTCAGGTTCAGGAAGTCATAGCGGTTTACTATAGTCAGTACGTTGCCTTTTAGCGATGACACGAAAGCACGCGCATAGTTGCGGCGCAGCTCGTAATAGTTAGGCAAAGGAGTGCGGTCGGCATACAGCAAACCGTCGGTACCCTTGTTGCCATACATCTCAAAGCCACCGTTATCAGATGTGAACACTTTTTCCTCATAGCCGTATCTGTTGTCAAGTGAATCCTTAAACGGCATGCCCTGGTCCACCCACTCCCATACTGAACCGCCGGCTATGCCCGGCGTGCGTTGTATTATCTCCCACTGACGGTCGTGGTCCTCCAGTGAGATGCCGAGGGTGTGACAGTATTCGGTGAATATCACCGGACGGTCACGATGCTGGTAGAACCCGGCTATCTGTCCGGTGGTAGGGTAGTGCGGAGAGTATATCGGAGCCTTTGAAGGGAAGCCCTTGGCATTCTCACCTTCAAAGAAGCGGCGGAAGTAGCTGCCCACCTGTGGATAGCAGTAAGGGCGCGAAGGGTCAAGTTCGCTGCTCACGTACTCTCCCAGTCGTATGCAGATGTCGGTGAGAGGATTCTCGTTGCCCAGGCTCCAGATGATGACAGAGGGGTGGTTCTTGTCACGGCGTATGGTAGCTTGCGCGCGCTGCTGCAACACAGGGTAGTAGGCGGTGTCAGACAATAGCTTGTCGCCGAAACCGAACGGCACCTCGTCTATCACGTAGAAGCCGAGAGAGTCAGCCAGTTCGTAGAAGCGCGGCTCACGTGGGTAGTGCGATGTGCGAATGTAGTTTACAGAAGCCTCCTTCATAAGCTTCATGTCGCGCAGTATGCTTTCCTCGTTGATTACCTTCACCGTTACGGGGTCGGTGGAGTGGCACGTCACGCCGCGCAGCTTGATGGGCTTGCCGTTAAGCTTCAGCACATTGCCCTCTATGGTGGTCTCACGGAAGCCAAACCTGTTGGTGAACACCTGTAGCGTGTCCTTCTTCTGCATCAGCATGGTGCGCAGGGTGTAGAGATACGGAGTCTCTGCAGTCCACAACTGCGGGTTGTCAACCTTTGACGTGCCAACCATATTGCCCTGCATGTCATATATCTCATGCTTCACGGTAGTGCCCTTCTTCACGTTGGCAATCTCGGTGTCAACGCTTACCTCACCGCTGAGCTTAGCGTGAATGGTGAGGTCGCTGAGGTGAGTCTCGGGCACCGCCATCAGTGTAACGTCGCGAAATATTCCCGATGGCGCCCAGTCGTCGTTATAGTCGAAGTCGCTGCCGGGGAAGCGTGTTATCACCTTCATGGCAAGCTCTTGCTCGCCATTCTTCTTGTTGATATATGGCGTGATGTCAAAGAGGGCGGTGTTATATCCGGAGCGCCATGAGCCGGCCTTCTTACCGTTTATCCACAGGTCATAGCCGTAGAGCACGCCGTCGAGGCGCAGCACTATGCGCTTGCCCTTCCACTCCGTCGGTACGGAGAAGGTGGTGCGGTAGTAGCCCGTCAATGTATTGGCCTTGTCGTATCTCGGCTTGCAATATCCGTAAGCCTCCCAACAGCCCGGCACGGGAATCTTGTCCCATGAGCCGTCCTGTGCAGGCACCTCGTCAGTGTCCGCCGTTCCCTCAATCACCTTCAGTGCCCACTCGCCGTTAAGGCTGCGCGTCATGGTGCGGTCGGTTACGGGCAGTATGCCGTGGAAGGCGTCATCAGCCTGCACGGCAGTGGAGAACAGGGCGAGGACAGCCATGCCACACATTCTTTTCCTTATATTAAACAAAATATTCCTTATCATATATATATTCCCTTGTTTACTGCAATGGTGTCGCAGTTTACCGGAAAGCCTTTTGGTTTTTCCCCCTTGTTTTTCAGGATGCTACTTCAGTTCCTTATATATCAGGTCAATCTTGGTGTACTTGTGGTCGCTGCCCCAGTGCTCAAAGAGTCCGAGAGGCTCGGTGAGCGGCTTGCCGCCGAACTTATACACCGTGCCGCTTGGTGCATTTGGTATGCTTGCAGCCTCGCGCAGATACTCGTCGCAGTAGTTGAGGCTGCCAAATTCAGGCCATTCGTTGATGATGATGTCCATGCCCACGGCATCACATGCTACCTCGTCCTGCGACATAATCAGCGAGCAAGCCCACTGACCATTGAAAGGCTCCTTCATCCACTTAGGGTTAGGCGCACCGTTCACGTCACGTGAGCCGTAGGTGCCGTCGATGATGAAGAGCAGCGCCTTCTGTCCCATGTCCTTATGAGCCATCCAGTCCACGAAAGTCTTGTAGGCAGGTTTGCCGTTGCGCTTGTCCTGGCTTACGCCGTTGTGAGCATTCTGTCGCCACAGCAGGTTGATGTCGGTGGCGCCATACCAGTTCTTGCCCGTCAGCGTGACACCCGGACCAGAGTGTGTCTTCAACAAGGCGGAGTTAATGAGATAGTCAGCGTCAACGATGCACTTAGCCAGTCCGCGTGCCATCTTGCCGTTGTCAGTAGAATATACTATCTGCTCAGGGTAATACTCACACTTCTCCCTGCCGTCGCCGCCGAGGTTGTCGATGAAGCGCACCTGTGGGAACTCCCTGTAAACCTTATTATATATACTGTCGGTTATGGCGCGGCTTGGCTCACACAAGATGATGTCCTGCTGGCGCACGCCGCCGTCGTTGACCATGGAGCGCACCAATGCCAGCGTAACGAAAGGCGAAGAGTTGAGCTCTATGGTGTCGTGGTGTGTTATGGCATTGTTGATGTTGAGCTTCACGGCAATCTTCTCGCCCTTCTTATAGCCGCGGTTGCCACGCTTGTGCTCCTTGTTGAAGTGCTTGAACAGAGCCTGCCATGCCTTTTTGGGGCTGGTCTCGCCCGTCAGCTGCATCACGCCCTCACGTATCAGTGCATCAGCCTTTGCCTGATCGTTCCAGCGGTTCTCCACCCACAGTCCAGTGTGTCCGTCCCATGTGGCAACGCCCGGAGCGTGAACCCATGCCACCCTGCCCGGGTGTATGCCCTTGCCCTTGCCAATAGGCTCGTTAGGACCTACGAAGAGCTTAGGCTTCTGCGCATTGAACTCGCCGAAGAACAGTCGCTCGCGCTTCACAGCCTCGTCGAGCAGCTGTATGGTGGTGGAAGGTCCGAGGTCAGGGTTCTTCCATGCCCTCAGCTGCCACACTACCTTACCCTGCTTGTCAACCTCCACTGCCTGCACAGGCGCATTAGCGGTGTCCATAGGAGTCTTGTTCCACTCATTGTACCAGTTGTTTACTATGTGGTTGCCGTTCTTCAGGCGCACAGTCTTCTGTGGCTGCGTAACGCCAAACTCGGTGGTATTCATCTGCCACATCACGTGTCCCTGGCGGTTAATCTCCTGTATAAGGCCCTTTCTGCCGGTAATGAGCAGGTTGCCCTTAGGCAGCTCCTGCACAGACCATGGCAGGAAACCAGTCCAGCGGTCCACCTCCTGTCCGTTGCTGTTATACTCGTGTATGCAGCCCAGCGACATGTTGGCTATGAGCAGGGTGCCGCGCTGCGTAAGGCGTGCGCTGCGGAACTGTCCGTGTACTGAGCTCTTCTCGTTTACGGGCAGTTCAAACTCCCTTACTATCTTCTTAGAAGGAATCTCCATCACCACCGCCTTGGCAGGCTTGCCGTTCTGCACGTACACCACGTGGGTGCGGCCTATAGGCTGTATGGTGTGAATCTCGCATCCCTTAGGAGCATCATAGCTCCAGATGGCATTGCCGTCCTTGTCGAGTTCGGCAATACCATATTGGTGGGCAATGAGTATGTGACCGTCGGTCAGCAGTACGGCGTCGCTAATCTCGCCGCGTCCCTTGTACTCGTGAGCCCAGCTTACCTGTCCATCCTTTACAATGAACATACGCAGGCGCTTGCTCTGTCCGGCATAGAAGAAGTTATGGCGCGCCAGACTCTCGTCAGGTTGCGCAGAAACGGTACCACTGACAGTCATCAGCAGCACCGTTAACAGTGATAGGATTATATTTTTTTTCATAGTTTGCAGTTAGTTTTCCAGATTGCAAATTTAAGAAAAAAAACATGAAAAGCCAAAACAGGAAATGCTTATTGAATAAATAATGAATGATAATTGAATGATTATTGGATTATATGTTACACCTCATGGCGAATTTGTGTATCAGTCTGACGAAAGAGTGTAGGCTGGTATATCAGAAGGTAATGACTACCGATTTCTGCGTGATTCATGTAAAGAGCCTTGCCACACTGGTTGTTGATGGCAGGACCGTCATTGTTGCTTATGCTGATGCCATTGAGCACCATGCTGTAGCTTATACTGCCCCGTCAGCGAGGCATAGTTGTGCGTGTTATGTCCATAGTGCGGAATAGGACATTTTTGTCATTTCGCCTTTTTTATTTTGTCAACGAAAAAACGCAAACTAGGAGGAAAATGACCTTTTGAAAGGACAAAAATCATCATTTTTCATCTTCTTTTTCGTGAAAGCATAGCTTTTACAGTGTCATTCGATAGCTTTCACGATGAGAAACGATAGCTTTTACACCCTGAAAGCATAGCTTTTATGACGCGAAAATCATCGTTTTTTCATGATTTTTTATAACCTATCACTGATTATCAACGAGTTACAACCCTCCGTAGATTTCGCTGTACGCGACCAGCAGGAAATAATTTTGAAATATCGCGAGCATAAGGCGTTAACGGAAAGCCCCAAATAGGACATTTTTGTCATCGGGTGACATAAATCAAGTCCAATTCAACACCGTATTCATATATTTCTTTGAACATGAATTGCCCGGATTATTTCCCACAGATAACACAGATAAACACAGATTTTTATTTACGAACACAAATCAATCGAATAGAACGAATCTTTTTTGTGCCCTTACGGGCAGAAATCCATTAAGAATCTTTTTATAATCTCAGGCTCTTTGAGCCAGAAATATTTCTGAGCCGACAGGCTCCAAAGATTGTTTTGATGATTCTCCATGATTTCTGCTCCAAAGGAGCATGATAAAAGAATAAAAGCCAGTCACGCCATAAAGCAGTGCGGCTGGCTTATCCGCTTTATTCTCTTTTTGAGAGAATAAATAAATAGCGTGTAAGTGGTTGGCTTACACGCTATCTTGATGTTTCTTTCTTATATTACAGCCTCATGCTATGCTGTGAATCAGTCAAAGAACCCCGGTTGCTTGTACTCAATGCCCAGTTCCTTGTCAACGGCGGCGAGGATGCCCTGCACCTGTCCAAGGGCGAACATACGGCCGAGGAAAGAGTAACCGGCATTGTAGCCTTTGGTCTCATCGCCCAGCATCGTCATGCCGTGGTCCACGCGCATAGGCAGTCGGCGTGTGCGCTTCTGCTCCTCCTTCTCGAAGATGTGAGCCAGCTCCACAAGGTCGGCGCGGCCGCCCAGGTGGCTTGCCTCGGTGAAGTCGCCGTTAGGGAATATGTGGCATGAGCGCAGGTGTACGAAGTGGGTGCGGTCATGATACTTCTCAGCCAACTCTGTGATGTCATTGTGTCCGCCAGCCGACAAGCTGCCGGCGCAGAAGGTAAGGCCGTTATGACGGTTAGGCACGGCATCGAGGAAAGCCTTGATGTCGCTGTCACTGTTGACAATGCGAGGCAGACCGAGGATAGGGAACGGCGGGTCGTCAGGGTGTACGCACATATCGATGTCATACTCATCGCATATAGGCATGATAGCCTCCAGCCACGTCTTCATGTTCTCCTGCAGCTTCTCCTTGGTAACGCCGTCATAGAGCGCCAGCAACTCACGGAACAGCTCCACAGGCTTGTCGTCGCCCTCCTTGAAGTTGCCGCTCACGAAGCCCTGTGTCTTGATTACGATGTTCTCCACCAGGTCGTGGTCATACTGCGCGTCGGCTTTCTCATGTATAGCCTCCACCTCAGCCATGAGGTCACGTCCGTTCAGGGCTTTAGAGGCATTAGAGCCGTTACCCTTCACGATAGCCTCCCACTCCTCCTTGGCACCGTTGCGCTTCAGTATGTAGATATCGAAGTAAGCAAACTCCGCCCAGTTGAAGTACAGGTTGCTTGAGCCGTTAGGATTCTCGTGAAAGAGGTCGGTGCGAGCCCAGTCGAGCACCGGCATGAAGTTATAGCATACGCAGTGTATGCCCTCCTTGCCGAGGTTGGCGAGCGACTCCTTATACACCTCTATCTGCTGCTCACGGTCGGCACCGCCATACTTGATGGTCTCGGTGACGGGCAGTGACTCCACCACAGCCCATTCCATGCCGTAGCTCTCGATATACTCCTTGAGGTCGCGTATCTTCTCACGCGTCCACACCTCTCCCAGTGGCACGTCGTGCAGTGCCGTTACTATTCCCTCTACTCCTATTTGTTTTAACATGGCAAGCGTGATCTTATCATTCTTGCCAAACCATCTCCAAGTGCGTTGCATAGTTATGCAAAGTTATGAGTTATGAATTATGAGTTAGTTATGCAAAGTTATGAGTTATGAATTATGAGTTGTATTTTCTACTTCTACATTCTTTCTTGAGGTTTTGATTATTTTAGCCAACATTCTGGCTATTTCCTCGCCGTCATGGTGAATAGAATTGTACTCTGCATCTGTTATGAAGTCTGTCTTGTGTAGTATATCTATCCAATACAGAGATTCATTACATTCCTTTTGTGCTATGCAGAGTTTATTGATGAAATCCTTTTTGCTTGCACCATATAGTCCTTCAATGATATTTGCGCCAATGCCCGTGCCAGAGCGTTTCAGTTGTCTGCTGATGTCTTGTTCTCCTTTATTGCAGAGATATTTCCATAGGTTGACAACTCTTACTGCAAAGTCTTTGGACTTTTCGTATATGATGCTGTTTTCTGTCATTCTGTTTTTGATTAATACAACTCTTAACTCATAACTCATAACTTGTCCCGATTTTGCGGGACATTACATCGCAAATATATTGAATCCGCCGTCAACTACAGCTACGGTGCCGGTTACGAATTTAGAGGCATCAGACATCAGGTAGTGGATGGTGCCGCAGAGCTCCTCCGGCTCACCCATGCGGCCGAATGGTGTCTGGCGCACCACGTCCTTGCCACGCTCAGTGTATGAGCCGTCAGGGTTGGTCAGCAGGGTGCGGTTCTGCTCGGTGATGAAGAAACCAGGGGCGATGGCGTTCACGCGTATGCCCTCGCCGAACTTCTTGGCGCACTCATGAGCCATGTAGGCGGTGAAGTTGCTGATGCCAGCCTTTGCAGCGGCATATCCGCAAACGCGGGTCATAGGACGGAAGGCAGCCATTGACGAGAAGTTGATGATGCTACCCTTGCCAGCCTTCACCATAGGCTTCAGGAATACCTGCGTAGGTATCACCGTACCGGTGAGGTTAAGGTTCAGTACCTGCTGGAAAGCCTCCGTAGAGAGGTCAAAGAAATTCTGGTCAGGACCGATGGTAGCGCCAGCCTGGTTGCCGCCTGCAGCGTTGAGCAGGGTGTCAACCTTGCCATACTTGCCTACGATGTAGTCGCACACCTCCTGAATCTGCTGCTGGTTCATCACGTCCATCTTCACGAACTCACACGCACCGCCTGCAGCGGTGATGTCGCTTACAATCTGAGCGCCGACGTCCTCCTTGCGTCCGCCGATGATAACCTTGGCACCCTCAAGAGCCAGATACTTGGCTATGCTGCGGCCCAGCACACCAGTGCCGCCGGTGATGACTACCACGTAGTCCTTAATGTTGAATAGATTGTTCATTAGTGTTATATTAAGTTATTGTGTATCTGCTTGTGTAAAGATAAGTACGGATGGTGTTTCATACCGTATGCAAAGATACAAATAAAATCTATTCTCACGCTTTTTTTTTATAAAAAATAAGTAATCAAGACAACAAAATTACATGTATTCGTATTATTTTCCCATTCATGCTACTGAGTTATTATTATGGTATAATGTATATTTTTTTGCATATTGCAGCTCGTGCCGCTCGTAGTGGCGTCGGGACTTAACTTTGCCGGCTATCAGGGACGCAGCAAGACATGGCGATACCTTGTCAGCGGCGGTATGTCATTCGTATGGTGTGCGCTCTTCGTCAACAGTGGCATTACTACCAACCTTATGCCGATGGTGGAGCAGGGAGCCATGCTTGCCTCATACGACTATGAGCAGAACTCCTACTACACGCAGTTTCACCTCAGCGAGTTTACATACGCATAGATACGCACAAGTCAACCCCCGAAATCTTATGGTCGGTACTTGTGCGTATCTATGCGTATTTGCGTATAAATACCGCTTGGTACGGACATTATTGGCATTACCGTGGCATTTTTTAGCGATTTCCTTGTTACTTTTGCGGAAAAGCGATAACTTTGTGGAAAAACAGAAGAGTGGGGGAGCTAAATAGTAGAAGATATGATTATACGCGATTTTAACAAGGCTGCCATCATAACCCATGATGGCGAGGTAAGTTACAGACAGTTGATGGGCAATATCCTTAGTTATGCGGATATGATGCCCAAGGCAGAACAGTTCTCTCTCGCAGAGGGCGAGAAGATGAAGACCTTAATACTGAGCGAGAACCGTTCGGAGTGGATATATGCTTTCTTTGCCGTGTGGCATAACGAGGCCATAGCGGTGCCCGTTGACGCTACGAGCACGGTGCATGATGTGGCATATATCATGAACGACTGCCGTCCGCAGTGCATCTTCACCTCGCGCGAGAAGGAGCAGCTGGCGCGTGACGCCATGCGCGAGGCAGGCGTGGAGATGACCGTAATAGTATTTGAGGACAATGTACCTGAGCCGCGTGACGTGGCAGAGGAACAGGAGTTCCGCTTTGAGAACACATCAGGTAAGGTTGAGCCGTGCCTCATTATATATACCTCGGGTACTACAGGTTCGCCAAAGGGTGTGATGCTGTCATACGAGAACCTGGAGGCAAACATACACGGTGTGGCTGACGAGGTGCCGATATTCAACGGCAACCGCCGCACCCTCATACTGCTGCCGCTGCACCATGTGCTGCCGCTCATGGGTACAGCCATAGCGCCTATCACACGCGGATGCGGCGTGGCTATATGCCCGTCACTCTCCGGTCCTGACATTATGGACACCCTGAAGCGTGGCGAGATAGCCATCATGGTGGGTGTGCCGCGCCTGTGGCAGACGCTCTATACGGGTATCATGAAGAAGATAGAGGCATCAGCCGTGACGCGTGCCTTGTTTAATATGTGTAAGAAGGCACAGAACCGTCGTCTGTCACGTTTCGTGTTCCAGGCAGTACACAAGAAGATGGGCGGACACCTGGACTACTGCGTGTGTGGCGGTGCAGCCCTTGACCGTGAGATAGGCGAGGGACTGAAGACCCTGGGCCTTGAGGTGCTTGAGGGCTACGGCATGACCGAGATGGCACCTATCATAGCCTTCACCCGTCCGGGCGACTATATACCTGGCTGTGCCGGTCTGCCTCTGCCGTCAGTGGAGTGTAAGATAGTGGGCGGCGAGTTGTTGGCAAAGGGTAAGAACCTGATGATGGGATACTATAACCGTCCTGAGGAGACGGCAGAGGTGATAGACAGTGACGGCTTCCTCCATACCGGTGACCTTGCCGAGGTGGATGAGAAAGGACGTGTATATCTTACCGGACGCTCCAAAGAGATTATAGTGCTCTCAAATGGTAAGAACGTACAGCCGAGTGAGATAGAGTACAAGCTTGAGAAGTATGACTCACAGGTTAAGGAGGCTGCCGTGGTACAGGACGGCGACATGCTGCGCGCCATCATCGTACCTCAGGAGGAGTGGCTCGGCACTATGACCGACGCTGACGCCGAGGCGCGCCTGAAGCGTGAGGTGCTTGAGCCGTATAACCTCACCGTGGCTAACTACAAGAAACTGATGAATGTGAGCATATACCGCGGCGAGCTGCCACGCACCAAACTGGAGAAGCTGCAGCGATATAAGCTGAAGGAACTGCTGGAAAAGACACCTGCCCCTGCTCAGAAGGTAGAGGAGGCACCAACATCTGTTGAGAACGTAAGCGGCACCCTCGCCACGCTCAAGGCTTACATAGAGAAGGAGAAGAAGACAGAGGTAACGGCAGAGGCACATATAGAGACTGACCTGGGCTTTGACTCCCTTGACCGCGTGTCGCTGCAAGACTTCATAGAGGAGCGCTTCTCTGTCAGCATCAACGCCGACGACATGGCCTCATACAAGAACATAGGCGAGATAGCCGATGCCATCGATGCGAAGAAGAAAGCCCCGGCACATATAACACAGGCTGCCGATGCTCCGCTGAAACTGCCTACATCGGCATTCACCCATCCGCTCATATCAAAGTCGTTCACAGGCTTCTGCCGACTGCATAACAGTCTCAAGGTAAAGGGTAAGGAGAATATACCTGTTAACGGACCGGTAATCGTTGCGCCTAACCACCAGAGCTTCCTTGACGGACCGCTCACCATGGCGGGTATGAACTGGGGCGACATCAGCAATTATTACTTCTATGCCACCGAGGAGCACGTGCAGGGCTCACTGCGCCGCTGGTTTGCCGCACGCCATAACATCATACTTATGGAGCGCCGCAACCTGAAGAACTCCATACAGAAGATGGCTGAGGTGCTGCGCATGGGCAAGAACCTGGTGATATTCCCTGAGGGACGACGCACCAACACCGGTGCGCTGGGCGACTTCAAGAAGACTTTCGCCATACTCTCACAAGACCTTAACGTGCCTATCCTCCCCGTCTGCATACGTGGAGCCTACGACGCACTGCCGCGCGAGCGCACCATGCCGTCAACGGCTCACATAGAGATAGAGTACCTGCCTGTGGTACAGCCTTCCGAGGCAGCTACACCAGAGGCTCTGGCAGAGCTGGTGAAGCAGCGCATTAATGATGTGCTGGGGAGTTAAGGAGTTAAGGAGTTAAGGAGTTAGGGAGTTAGGGAGTTAAGGAGTTAAGGAGTTAAGACAAATGTATTAGACTGTTGAACAACATTCGTAATGTCTTAGCTCCTTAACGTATGAATTCAGATTCCTTAATTAATTAACTCCTTAATTATTTGCACAAATAAAGAAAAATGCGTAATTTTGCAGTCACAAACGTATGCCCTGATAGTTAAATGGATATAACAAGGCTCTCCTAAAGCTTAGTTCCGAGTTCGATTCTCGGTCGGGGTACGATGAAGTATCAAGCGGTTCTCTGTAAACCATTAAAGGTTACTGAGAACCGCTTTTCTTTCTGCCTCTTTTCGTGTGCCTATTTCATCTCTATCACGCTGTCGGCTATGGGCAGCGCTATGTCGAGGTCATGTGTTGACACCAGCACGGCCTTGCCCTGCTCATGGCACAGCTGCGCGAGCATCTGGAACATCTCCTTCTTTGACGGATAGTCAAGAAAAGCCGTGGGCTCGTCAAGCAGTATCACGGGAGTCTGCTGTGCCAGTGCCTTGGCTATCATCACCTTCTGCCGCTCGCCGTCGCTGAGGCTGTTCACCTGTCGCCCGGCAAAGTCGATCATGCCCACGTCGGCTATTGCCTTGTTTACAACCTCCTCGTCATCACTTGACATCTTACCGAAGAATCCTGTGTAGGGCTGGCGGCCTACGCTCACAAGGTCTTTCACCCTCATGCCGTCAACGTCCACCCTGTCGGTGAGTACCACGCTGATAAGATGTGAGCGCTCTGCTGGTGACAAGCGGCTCACGTCGCGTCCGTCAAGCAGGGCGCTACCGCCGAGTGGTTTCAGAAAACCCGCGAGGGTGCGCATCAGCGTTGACTTGCCGGTGCCGTTTCTGCCTATCAGGCAGGTCAGTTCGCCGCCCTTTATCTGTGCGTTAATGTCAGCGGCTATCACCTTGTGGCTGTAGCCTATGGAGAGAGACTGAAGTATATAGTCCATAAATAAGGGTGTGATTTCCGATATGTGTTATTTAGTGGGGTGATTAGCGATGAAGTCAGCAGGACAGGACAAAGCTGGTCTCGTCACCGCAGATGCTACGCACTTTCAGTCGCAGAGGTTTCTTATCTGATTTAATGGTAGCATCCCACAGGTTCTGCGTCTTCTTGCCATTGAGTGTCACCATGCCTGTCTTCTCAATCTTCAGCTCTGTGTCACTATGCCATGGAGCGTCTTTTGCGGCATTGCTACAGTCAATCGATAGCCACTCTATGCACTCAAGACCCTCATCGCTTATCTCTATCCTCTTGAAGTTCGACTTCTTACCGTCAGCCAGTTTCTTTGCATTCTGTGCCTCACCTTTGAGGTTATACTCCTCTATCTTCCTCTTTAGATAGTCGCTGTGGAAGGTGTTCATCTTCACCTGCCATACATTAAACAGGCCATCGTTCACCTCTGATAGCGTCCATGTAGCCTCATCCTCCAGCACTATGTCGTCAAGCACAACCTTCAGGTCGCGCAACTCAATGTCTATGTCTGTCTGGTGGTTTTCTGCGTTGATAAACGCCTTCAACTCGTCTATGTCCTCTACATCTATATAATATACCACCACCTGCTTCACGTCGTCACTAAGGTCAGGCAATGTCTCTCGGATAATATGGTTTATCTCCGTCTTATCCATCACTCGCTTGCTGCTGTCAAGCAAGTTAGGCAGATATACAGGCATCTGTCCCTTCTGACTGTCGTGTATGCTGCCAGCCCAGAACTTACTGTTCAACGAGTTGTCAGGGTTAAGTCCCGGAATGAGTTTCAATAGTTTGTCGTTTGTCTGAACGGGATTTCGGAAGAGGCTCACCCCATCCTTTATATCCATTATCTTGAACTCAGCCCCGGCAGCCACCAGTCTGTCGCGTGCCGTCTGAATACTGTTGATGTTCACATCATTGTGTATAAAGCGTCTGCCTAACTTATGAGCCACGGCAGCCGTTACGCCACTACCGCCAAAGAAATCAGCAACAAGCATGCCCTCATTGCTGGAGGCTTTGATAATGCGCTCAAGGAGTGCTTCTGGCTTCTGAGTAGCGTAATCAACACGTTCGTCTGCTTGGGAGTTTACAGGAAATATATCTGTCCATATTGTATGAACAGTTTTGCCTTCAACTTCATCAAGATATCTTTTTACTCGTGGCAATCCTTTAGCCGTAAATTCAATACGGCCTTCTTCCATCATTTTGTTTATATTAGCTTGGCTGAATCTCCACATTGCCCCTGATGGAGGGGATAATAATCTATCTCCAAAATACAAAGCCTTACCTGTATCACCATGCGCAGGAGCAGTACAATCAGATGTGCCATATTTTCTACCATTTTCATCTGTTTGATTGAAACGTTGCTCTATATATTTTTTATCAAAAGGCTGAGTCTGTTTATTGAAAATATATTCAGACTGTGTTTTTGAATAATAAAAGAGAGTTTCATGTACCGAACCAAACTTATCTGCATCTGAATGGAATGTAAATCTTTGCCACACAATCTCATTTCTAAAATTATCTTCTCCGAAAATCTCGTCCATGAGAATCTTGACATAATGGCCTATATGATAATCCAGATGCACATAGATACTTGCGGTATCGCTCATGACAGATTTTATAGCCATGAGGTTCTCATACATCCAGTTGAGGTAACGTTCCTTATCCCAGATGTCACCATACATCTTCTCCTCAAATGCCTGCATCTCGCTATTGTCGAGAGTTTGCTCTGCCTCAGCGATAGCCTTTTGCACGAGAGGGTTACGGCGTATGTATATCTTCTTGGCATAGTCGGCACCTGAAGCAAACGGAGGGTCAATATACACGAGGTCAATCTCTATGCCCTGCTCTTTGAGATAGGCACAGGTAGAGAGGCATTCTCCGTGCATCACAAGGTTGTGTGTGTCGTTTGTGCCCACAGTCTCGCGTTCTGCCACTTCATACAATGGCATACCGCGTTTGATACGGCTCACCACCTGATTATTGTCCTTGTAGTACAGTATCCGCTTTGTACGCACAAAGTTATCAAGTCGTGCCTGTCCCTCCAGTGTATCTGGATAATATGGAATGTATCTTGTTGCCATTTATTTCAGTTTGTCGATTAATGCCTTGTATTCAGAAGAAAATTCCTTCAGCTTTTTAGAATCAATATATTTGAATACAGCAGAAAATTCTCTTGTCTTATTATATCGCTTACCATTCTTTTCATAGATTTCTGCTAATCTTTCACTTGGTTTTTTTATTGATTCTATATTTGACAAAGGAAATCCCTTTGTAACTTTCCGTTCTTTTAATGCTTCTGGCTGTGACAGAATCCATGCCTCCACTTCCTGAACCATAAAGAAGGTGTTGTCAACGGTTGCCTCGTATATACAATTCTTCTGGTTACACTTCTCCTCATTTACCTGGCGCACTAAATCTTCCTTGTCATTGAGCGGTTCATCGCTATCTATAAGGAGAAACCTTTCTTCTCCCTTTTCTAAAGGAGCACTTCTGAATTTATTCACAGTCTGGCTTATCCCGTCTCCTAATACTATTTTGGGCATTTCCCCTTTCAGTTCTTGTTCCAGCAGTTCCGAAAAAGCTTTGCGGAGGTTGGCATTGTTCTCGCCTTCTATATATACTCGTTTCATAACACTAACTTAATATTATTAATAGCGATTACCGCCCAGATCTCCACTTCTCCATAGGTTGCCAGTTGAATAATCAGCAGCCCATTCCTTGTATTCCTCTGTGCGGAATGTTTTAATGCACGTAGCATTTTCTTCATCTTTCTCGCAGACAATTACATTATCTATGGTTGTCTGATTAAGTACAAGTTCGCTATGTGTACTGATAAGGAATTGAGTTGTTTCGCTTGCCTCTTCCATAGCCTCCATAATCTCGCATATCATGTCGGGATGAAGGCCTACCTCAGGTTCATCTATACAAACAAATTTTCCACGTTTAGGATTGTGAATAATTGCCATAAGGCAGAGGAAACGTAATGTGCCATCTGAGACATGGGCTACATGTACGGAACTGTTAAGTTTTTCTTCTTCCAACATTAATTCAATGTTGGTATTGAGAGGATGGAAATTGATATCTGTGATATTAGGATTAATGGCATGGAGGGAATTTTTTATAGCTTTGTAATCCTTTTTGTAATTAATGTTTATCCAATTCAGAAGCTGAGGCAAGTTTTTTCCATCTGCAATAAGTTTCGTCGCTGATGTTGGACCAGCAGGTTTACGTATAGGACTGTTCTCTGTCGTATTGAAATAATTATATATCGCAATATCAGAAATCGCCTTGCGGAGAGTTGTAATTTGAGGATAGCGGTCAGAATCCTTTAATTGACTAAGCATTGAATCACTTGTAGATTCCAGTGTGTATTTCACACTATGTTGTTTGTCAGTTCTTTCCCCTTCTTTTGCCCACCCCTGGCCGCGTCTTGCATTAAAATATAAATATCCAGTCTTGCCCTTCTGTTTTGTACAGAATTTTTCCAAAACAGAATAGTTCTGGGTGCTGGCAACCTTTTCAAGTGTTATCTTATAATATACAGGCTCTTGAAATGAATATCCATATTCTCCAAGTATAGTAGGATCAAACTCGAATTCTATTGAGCAAGTGGCATTTTCTTCTTGTTCCCTACCCTTATAATATATAGCGTCAAAGCCTCCCCATTTATTTATTATTAATTCCTCCAACTCTCCCTCTGTAAGGGTTGCTCTCAACAAACGGAAAGCCTTGATGAGATTTGACTTTCCTGCTCCGTTGATACCAATCAGGAAATTTGTGGGGTTAAACTCTATTTTTTGGTCTTTGAAGCTGAAGAAGTTCTTCAGATGAATACTTTTTATCATATTGCCAATCTATTTTACTTGAAGAATTGATTTATCTTTGTTATTGTTTTCTGCACTCGTGCCTCCGGGGTCTCGGTATCTTCCAGATAGAGGAAGGAGAAACGCTCAGTGCCATATTTCTCGTTGTTGCAAGGCACGAACACCTTTTCCATGAACTCGCGTCGCTCCTTGAACTTGGCGGCATAGCCTTCACCCTTCGTCTCTATGATGCAGATACGGTCAAGTGAACCATCATCTGCACGACTGACAACAAGGAAGTCTGGAACATAAAGACCATCATACTGCCAGTGATTGCCTTCCTTGCGGTAGCACTTTATCTTGAAGTCCGTCAGAGTGTCATCGCCATTGAAGTAGTACTCCAACTTCCGTTCACGCATTATGCCTTGCAGGGCATCAGTGAAATAACCTAATTCCAGATTACTGTCAAAACGGTAAGGCAGATAATGATAAGTCTGCAAGCGCTCTGGGTGCGGGTCGGAGGCAACTTCGGTTTTAATTCCCTTGATAAACATTTCAATCATCTGCTCTGTCACTCCAGGAGTGTTGCGCATCTGCTCTATCATCTGGAGCTTGTCAGCAGGAATCTCACCCTTTTCCGGGTGTTCGTCCCAATCAAGAATCTGCTGCACATCTGCCTCCTTGGGGTATATTCCGCTATCATCAGTAACGTCTATCGCCTTCAGATGCTCCACGGAAAGAATGCTTGCCTTCTCGGGCACTATCTCCTCTATGACCTTGAAATCACGCTTTGGCACAAATGCCTTGCGTATCATTGAGCGGATGTATTGATGGTCGTATTCCTCTGACCGTGTAGCCTCGAATATCTTCTTCAGCTGTGGCTCGTGCTCCATGAGCTTTGCTACGCTCAGCGTGCCAAACGACTCTCGCGCAATCTCATGCACCCACCAGCGGAAGGTGTGGCTATCCGAGTTGTCAAGTTTCAGCTCGTCATAACTTCTGTTCTTTCCGTCAAGGTCCTGAATGGTGACAAGTGACTTGTCCCGCTTACGCAATAGTGCGGCATCTGCCAGCCGGGCAGCGGTGCCTGGCTGTGTCTCAACCTCAACCGTCTCATATACCACGTGAAACTGGTAGAAGTCGATAGGCGGAACCTGCTGACGCTCCATTCGTGAGTAGCGATAGATATGCTTGACGGGCGATTTTGCCTCAGTAAAGTCCTTCAGCGTGATATTCTGCTGCTGCTTCAGTTCCTTGTTAAGTTTGTCGGCATTCAGCTTGTTAAGCCATATAAGCGAGGACTCTTGCTGCCCCCTGACCACCTGACGCATACAGCGGCATGAGGTCTGTAGCACCATGTTTTTGGGGCAGGCACCTTCATGAGGTAGTATAACGCCTGTGAGGCTCTTGCAGTCCCAGCCCTCTTTGCCTATCTGCGCTAACAGTACTATGCGCACACGGCTTAGCGGTGAACTGAGATTGGCAAACGCCACTTCTGAACCTTCCGGCTCAGGGTATTGCTTGTTGCCCTTGTGACGCTTCAGGATGACCTCCGCGGGATTCAAACCATATTCTGTTACAATCTCAGAGACAAGTGGGAACACTGTGTCTTCAAGCGTAGGAATCTGTCCGCAATATATGGCGAGCTTTGCGTGTGTGCCGTCAGCATAGACAGTGTCATTATACTTGTCAAAGAACTCGCGCACACCGTTCCGCACTATTTCCTCTGTGGTGCTGTCGGCATATTTCACCGTAGGACGTTTCAGGAAGTTGTCAATACCGTCAATGAGCGGATAGTAGTACACCACATTGCTGATATTCGTGTTCTTGACAACAAAGTCACCGCCGATGGTCGTTTTCTCTGCCTTTTCAAGATAAGGCGTACCTGAGAAGCCCAGCACATTGCAGAAGCCCTTGCTCATGGTGGCCCATTGCGTCACCACCTGACGCAGTTTGATGTCACCGTCCGTGGCATGGTGTACCTCGTCGATAAATACAGACAGGTGCGGCATCTTGCCAATCACATTGCGCAACTCATTGGCAACTTCTATCTTCTTCCATTCCTCCTTTGTGTATAAACTCTGTGTTTTGTCAGAGTCATCTAGTCGGTCAAGGATTACCTTTTCTGCATTAGTTATAGCCACAATGCCCATTGCGTCACCTCCCATTAGGTGGTTGTTTATCTTCTGGGCATTAGGGTTCTTTACAGTATTGCTCTTGTTGGCAGACTTCTGTTCATCAAGTATCTCAAACTGTATGAGTTGCTTCAGCTTCTTAGCCTCTACCTCAGAGAAAATCCATGAAGGGTCAAACTCGCGGATATTGCGTAAGCTCGGTATGATGCTTGACTTTAGGGCGGAAGGGGCGAGAACTAGGAAGTTGTGCGCCCATACAGGATTGTCAGGCTCGTTCTGTGCGAAATACAGGTCAATATAGATGAATGCAGCCATGAGGAACGTCTTGCCAGCCCCCATAGGCAGACTAAACAGGTAGTCGGCGTATGTCACTCCGTAGAAGATGTCGCACAGTGTCTTTTCGTAGTCTATCTCCGTAGCATGATGACGGATGAACTTCTCCAGTTCCGGGGCAAGCTGCTTGCCGTTCCTGTCTTTTTGCCGGGAATACTGGAATAATGCCAGGGCAGCCTTGTCGGTTTCAAGCACATTGCGTGTCTCAACGGTCAGTTCCTCCGTACCTATGTTTGTGTCATTGAAATATCCTTCGGAAAACAACTTGTACAAAGGCTGTCCTTTGCATGCTATCTTCAGAAACAGATATGTCTTGATCGCCTCTGTCTGCGCGTCACGCATCATGCCCCTCTGCTCAATATACTGGAGCATAGGGCGTACAGTGCAATCAGTTGATTGTAACCACAAATTCCGTTTTTTACGTATCAGTTCATAGAACATAGTGGCAAATTTACTAAAAATAATCGAAATAATTGCTGACAGGTTCAAAAATCGGCTAACGATATAAAAAAAATATAATAACAGTTCATATTTTCTTCCTTATACGAAACAAAAAACGGGAGAAAATTATGTCTTGCGTAAATCGGCGAACAGAAAAATGTACCAATCCACGAAAACAGGAGAAATGTAAAGTTTTCTTAAAACGCAGTAAAGTGATAGCTTTTACAGTGTGAAAGCTATCACTTTACCTCGTCATTCATGCCCTTTTGCAGCGTGAAAGCTATCGTTTCACTATGTAAAAGCTATGCTTTCACACCCCGAAACGGTGGTTTTCACCTCAAAACGGCGTGTTTTTGTATTTTTGAGAAATACCCCACCCTGTATTTTGCGTTTTAAGTCCCCTTCCTGCGAGTCATACCCCTCTGTGGGCAGGTGGTCCGCCTGCCTCGTTTTCCTCGCTTAGAATGAGTTTTCCTGAAAACCGAAAAATCGACCAATTTCAACAGTTTTTTCGGGGGGTGAGGGTTGCTTATCTTGCTTTAAGTTCCACGGTCTCGCCTGTGGTGGTTGCAATGTCATAGAGGCGAGTAGGGGAGAGTATGGTGGCAGGTATCTTCTTGGCGTCCTTTACTATAGGTGCGGCAATGTCATATACCTGCATCAGTGGGTTGGGGTTGGTGCCCTGTGCATCGGTCAGTGTGCCGCCGATAAGGGTCAGACCCGTGTCGCCGCTCTCGTCGGCAGGCAGGCGCAGGCGCAGGTTGCCGCCGAGGGTGGAGCGTATCTTCAGGGATGTTATCTTACCATCCTTCCATGAGAGTTCGTCAATGACGAAACCACCGCGGCAGCGCAGACCGCTCACCGTGCCCTGGCTCTTCCATACTGTGGGCAGTGCCGGCAGCAGGTGCACACAGCCGTCGTGGCTCTGCACCAGCATCTCGGCTATGCCTGCACAGCAACCGAAGTTGCCGTCTATCTGGAATGGTGGGTGCGCGTCAAACATATTGGTGTATGTGCCGCCGTCCTGGTCGCGTATGGTGCAGTTAGGGCTCTTCAGGTGCAGCTGGTTCTTTATCAGTGTCATGGCATGGTCGCCGTCCAGCTGGCGCGCCCACTGGCACACCTTCCATCCCATGGACCATCCGCGGCTGGCATCGCCGCGTCCTATGAGTGACTTCCTCACAGCCTGGAACAGCTCAGGATGCTCGTATGGCGACACCTGACAGCCGGGGTAGGCTCCCCAGAGGTGTGATATGTGACGGTGTGAGGAGAACTCCTTGTCCCAGTCCTCAAGCCACTCCTGCAACTGTCCGAACTTGCCAATCATCATTGGCGGCAGCTGGCGGCGCAGTGAGTCAAGGGAGTCGGCAAAGGCAATGTCTATGCCCAGATGACGTGCTGCCATGCTGGTGGAGCGGAGTAGGTCGTATATCATCTGGTTGTCCATGGTGACGCCGGCGAAGTGGGCGAAGCTGAACTTCTTGCCGTTCTCGTCAAGGTAAGAGCCCAGACCGGGATGGTTCTCGGGCGATGTGCTCGGTGCTGCCACGAGGTAGCCGCTCTCGGGGTCGCGTATGAGGAAGTCCTGGTAGAACTCAGCTGCAGAGCGCAGCACAGGGTAAGCCTTGTTTAGCAGGAAATCCTTGTCGCCGGTAAACAGGTAGTGCTCCCACAGGTGTTGGCAGAACCATGCTCCGCCCGTAGGCCATACGGCGCAGGAGGCATAGTCCACGGCACCCGTGGCTCGCCACAGGTCGGTATTGTGGTGCAGGGTCCATCCGCGGCAGCCATACATCTGGCGCGCCGCCTCGCGGCCTGTCTGGCTCACGTCGCCCACCATACGCAGGAACGGCTCATGACACTCGCTGAGGTTGGTAACCTCTGCAGGCCAGTAGTTCATCTCCACGTTGATGTTGGTGGTGTATTTTGAGTCCCATGCGGGATACTGTCGTCCGTCGGGGTTCCACAGTCCCTGCAGGTTGGCAGGCTGGGTGCCCGGCTGGGATGATGAGATGAGCAGGTAGCGTCCGAACTGGAAGTAGGTGGCGGCAAGACCAGGGTCTCCAAACTCTGCAAACTCTGCAATGCGTGTCTCGGTGTCCTTCTGCTCCTGTACGGGGTTGTGTCCGAGGTCGAGGCTTACGCGTGCATATTGCTCACGGTATTTGTCAACGTGTCTTTGCAGGCTGGCGGCATAGTCCTTTATGCCAGCCTCCGCACGGAGCAGTTTGTCCATGGCCTTTGCCTCGGCGTCGCCGCTGATGTCGTGGTAGTTCACGAAGTTGGTGGCAGCCGATACCACCAGCGTCACACCCTCCTTGTCCTCATATTGGCGTATGAAAGTGACGCAGTGCAGCATATTGGGCACGTGCTCCATCTCTTTCTCCTTCAGCGTGGAGCGCACCATGAGTGTACGCTCGTCATAGCGGCTTACCTCAGCCTTTACGCGCTTCTCAGGAGAGAGGAAGTCTATCTGTGGTCTGCCCGCCTGCTTGGGCGAGACTGTCTTTCCGTTACGTGTAGCCTTGAGACGTATTATTATCACGTCATCAGCGAGGGAGGCGAAGTAGGTGCGCTCATAGCGTATGCCTTTGCACTCATAGCTCATGCCTGCCGTTGCCGTGGAGAGGTCGAGCCAACGGCGGTACATACCCTCTTTGTGTGTAGGAGTCTTTATGAGCAGTCTGCCCACAGCCTCGTATGCCATGCCGTGACCGGTCTTGTTACGGTCTGCCACGATGTTTTTCATACCCAGGCGCTGGGCGCGCTCGTAATCCTTCTGCCACAGTGCCTGGCGTATGCTGTCGAGTACTCCGAGGGCGTTGGCGTTACAGTTGCTGTAAGGACTGCCGCTCCAGAAGGTGTCTTCGTTGAGGAAAAGTGTGTCACACTCTACGGCGGAGCTTATCATGGCTCCCAGATGGCCGTTGCCAATAGGCAGGGCCTCCTCCCAGTAAGTAGCAGGACGTGAGTACCACAGCATGGCGCTGTCGTCTGCCTTGGTGCAGAGCGACGTTGTAATAAATAATAGTAATAGTAGATGTCTCATTATGGTAATTATGTGAATAACTGAAACAAAGTTACTATTTTTCTTTATGTGTGATGGAGAAAAAAGGACTAACTTTGTGAAAGAATGGATAAAAAAGGATTATCTGTATAAAAATACAGGATAATGAAACAAATATCACGCCTGTATCTCTTTATTTTACCCCTTGGACAGGGGGAGACATAAGGAAACAGGTGAAAAAAGGGGGTGCGGTTTGTTGGTGAATGACGTGTTATTTGCTAACCTTGACCTTCAGCGGATGACTTACTTGCGTGGCATATTGTCTCAGGTATTTCATCCACTCTTCCTTTGAGTGGAAGGCGGTGTTGTCGCTTCTGTCCCATGCGTAACCGAAGTAGTATGTCACTGCATCAGTGGCAGCTGGTGCTGCGGCTATTACGTGACCTAAGGCGCCGCTTGTTTCCTTTGCAAAGGGGAGATAGCGGCAGTCGGTGCTGCCCGGCATTATGCAACCTATGAACGTGTGGCCCTTCTGCGGGTCAAGGCGGCTGCGGTCTTTCTTGCGGTAGATGTCGGGGTCGCCCAGATCCTCATATATTATGATGCCCTGCTTGCTGTCCATTGCGTAAGCCTCAGGGTTCTCCTTGTGCACCGCAATGCCGCAGATGGGAGTGACGGCATCGGGCAGGGAGGCGGAGTAGGATATGCTTGCCCGTACCATGCGTGAGCCTGCGTCAATGGTAAGTATGCGCGTCTCGTATAGTGTGTTGTTGGTGTCAGAGCCTATGGAGAAAGGGCTGTATGTGAGCTTCACCGTCATACGCAGCGGACCGTTGTCAAGCACTTCCGCCTGTTGGAAGCACCATGGATAGATGATATCGTTTCCTGAGAGCAGGGCATTGGTGCCGGCGCCGAGAGTGGAGCCCACCTTATATACATCCATGCCCTCGCCATGGTCCACATGGTAGCAGAAACCATACTGATATACATCGTCGGCCAACTCGCGCTGTCCCATGCTGCGAAGCTTGCCTACGGTGTTCCACATCGCTTTGTCGCACTGCTTGTCATAGAACTTGTCAAGCACCAGGGCGGTGCCACGTTTCAGGAATATGTCATAACCATACAGTCGCTCCTTCTTCTTCATGGTCTCCGGACCATATATGCGGTATGCCACGCAGTCGTTCTCAAAAGAGAAGTCCATCTGCCGCTCAGGGTACAGACGGCCGTAAACCGACGGTGTGACGCTCTTCGTTGCGGCCTCTGCCACGGTTATCTTAATGCTTTTGCCCTGCATTGCCGGACGTGGGAAGATTATCTTCCCGTCGTATGTGCGCTGCCATGGCAGGGTGTCTCCTGCCTGTGTCACGAGAGAGAAGTCCTTATAGGGTATGGCACTTGCCTCCACCTCCACCATCTCACTTACAGAGCGTGTGGAGCCGAGAGTGTTAGTAAGGGTTATTACCGGTTGTTTTGCCGTGGCGGAACACAGGCAGGCTGTGAGCATGGCGGCAAATGCGCCGATGCGTGTTATCTTATTGTGAATTGACATATCATGGGGTAATGGTCAGAAGCGTCGATAGACTTGTCCACACGGCAGTTATATGGAGTAAGCATATCATTGCACAATATGTTGTCTATCCTCACGCGTATGGCGAAATGTCCGTAAGAGAAACCAGGTCCGAAGGCAGTGGCGCGATAGCAGTCGGTGATGTCTATATCGTTGCCGTCAGAGCCCTTCCCGGGGTGTGTTATGGTATAGTGGGTATATGACTGTGGTATGTCGTTGAAGTCGCCGCAGACTATCATCGGCACCTTGTGGTGCAGCCTGATGAAGGCAGCTACGCTGTCAGCCTGTGCGGCTCGTATCCTCGTAGCCTCCAATACCTTTCCTAAGATGGTGTGCGATGTCTTCTTGATATACTCTTTCTCTTTGTTATCGCCGTGCATCATGGTTCCGAAATCCTGTCTCTCCTGCATAGACAGTCCCATGGTCTGCAGGTGGTTGCAGGCAACTATCAGTTCCTTGCCGTTGACATCAAGCCAGAAGGCTCCTGAGATGTTGCCTTTTGTCTCATAGGATATGCGCTGTTTCTTCTTTATCGGGTATTTGGTTAGTATTGTGGAGAATCCCTCTTTGTCTCCCCTTATGGTGTCCATTACGTATGGGCCTTTCCCGAGGGACTTCAGCGTGTCGAGTAGATGGGCAGCATGGTTGGTATAGGGAGTCTCCTGCAGGCATACTATATCGGCGTTGCTGTTAACGATGTATTCTATAATCTGCCTGGTCATCATAGTGCGGTCCTCAAGCATCTGGTGTCCCCCTCCCCAGTTATATGTGTTATATGTCAGCACGGTGATGGCTTGTGCCGGTGCCTCCTGTTGCTTGTTGATGGGACAGAAGAGTGTCACAGGCTGGTAGGCGGCTATCAGTCCGATGATGGTTATGGGCAGCAACTGCTTGCGCATCAGTGCGCACAACACCAGTGCGGCGAGCGTACATACCAACGCTACGGGGAAGGCATAGCCCAGCAGTGGAGCGTAGGTCCAGTTGACAGGGTTCAGCCTGCTTCCATATCCGGTGATGAGCAGTGTCAGCACGGCCACTATGGAAAAAGCCAGCAGTGTCTTATGTATTATCTTCTTCATTTCTTCTGCTCAAAGAGTCTTTTCTTTTCCTCCTCTGTAAGAGAAGAGTAGCCTGAGCGTCTTATCTTGTCAAGAATCTTGTCAATCTCAGCCTCGCGCTGCTGCTTTTCCTTGTTGTGCTGGGCGTTATACTCCCAGTCTTTCTGCCTGTCGTGCGTAGTGTTCTGCTTACCATAGTCAAGGTCATCCTCTTCCTTGCGGTCAAGGTGCAGCCACTGCCTTATGCGTCCCAGGATAGTCTTCTTCTCCTTTACCTCATAGCCGTCCCAGCCGTTGAAGCCAGGCTTGGTCCTGCGCCATACTCTCAGCAGTATCCAGCCGAAGAGCATACCGCCGAGGTGAGCCATGTGGGCCACACCGTCGCCACTCTGCATCAGTGCCAGTCCCACCTCTATGGCTGCGTAACCTATGACAAACCACTTGGCCTTGATAGGCACAGGCAGCGGGAAGATAAATAGGCGCTCCTCAGGATAAGTCATGCCGAATGCCAGCAGCACGCCGTATATACATCCTGACGCACCCACGGTGGTCAAGGCGTTGAGAGCCTCGCGGTCAAGATATGACAGGCGCATCATGTCGTTCAGCGTAGCCCCTTGGTCGGCTATCATGAAATACACCTGGAAGAACTGTGAAATCTCCTGACACAAGGCAGCACCCAGTCCGCACACAAGATAGTATATAAGGAAACGCTTCTCGCCGAACGTGCGCTCAATAACGCCTCCAAACATCCACAGGGCGAACATATTAAAGAAGATATGCTCCACTGACGCGTGCATGAACATATAGGTCACGGCCTGATACAGATGGAACTCAGTAGCCTGGAAATAGTGCAGGCCGAAGATGTCGTTGAGGTCAATGCCTCTTCCTCCCAGCACCACGTAAGCCAGATAGCAGATAACGTTGATGATGAGGAGGTTTTTTGTAATAGTAGGTATTTGTCTCATAATTCTTGGTGTAAAGTTACGAAAAAACGGTAGAAGCACAAAAGAAAAACTGCATTTTCTTTTGCAATTTAGTTAAAATTAAGTATCTTTGCACGTTAAGGCATGAAGAAATTATATATAGAGACATACGGCTGCCAGATGAACGTGGCAGACTCAGAGGTGGTGGCAAGCGTCATGCAGATGGCGGGCTACGAGTTATGTGATGCGGCTGACGATGCTCAGTGCGTATTGCTCAACACTTGTTCAGTGCGTGAAAACGCCGAGAACAAGATATACCACCGTCTTGAGACTCTCCACCGTGAGAACGAGAAGCGGCAGTCAGACCGTATCATAGGCGTGATAGGCTGCATGGCGGAGCGCGTGAAGGACGACCTCATAAACAACCACCACGCAAGGCTCGTGGCTGGTCCTGACTCATACATGCAGTTGCCTGACCTCATAGCGCAGTGCGAACTGGGCATGACGGCGATAGACACTGAACTGTCACTCACCGAGACCTACCGTGACGTGATGCCAACGCGTGCGCATGGTTCGCATATCTCAGGTTTCGTAAGCATCATGCGCGGCTGTAATAACTTCTGCCATTACTGCATAGTGCCTTACACCCGTGGCCGCGAACGCTCACGCGACGTGGAGAGCATACTGCGCGAGGTGAAGGACCTTGAGGCGCGTGGATATAAGGAGGTGACGCTGCTCGGACAGAATGTCAATTCGTATAAGTGTGAGGCTACTCCTGACCTTGAGAGGGGAGTGGTAGAGTTCCCGCAGCTCCTCGCCATGGTAGCAGAGGCAGTGCCTGGTATGCGCGTGCGCTTCACCACGTCACACCCTAAGGACATGAGTGACGAGACGCTGGAGGTCATTGCCCGATACCCTAACGTGTGCAAGCACATACACCTGCCGGTGCAGTCGGGCAGCGACAGGATACTGAAGCTGATGAACCGTAAATACACGCGTGAATGGTATATGCAGCGCGTGGCTGCCATCAAGCGCATAGTGCCAGAGTGCGCCATCACCACCGACATCTTCGTGGGTTACCATAGCGAGACGGAGGAGGACCACCAGCAGTCGCTGTCATTGATGCGCGAGGTGGGCTATGCCTCTGCCTTTATGTTCAAATACTCTGAGCGCCCAGGCACCTATGCCTCAAAGCACCTGCCTGATGACGTGCCTGAGGATGTGAAGATAAGCCGCCTCAACGAGATGATAGCCTTGCAGAACGAGCTCTCGGCAGAGAACTACAAGCAGGACGAGGGCAAGGAGTTCGACGTGCTTGTGGAGAACTACAGCAAGCGTTCACGTGAGCAGCTCTGCGGTCGCACCAGCCAGAACAAGATGGTGGTGTTCAACAAAGGCACCCACCACATCGGCGACACCGTGCGTGTGCGTATCACCGGCAGCACCTCTGCCACCCTCATGGGCGAGGAGGTTATGCAGTAGAGATACAATGATAAAGAGCGATTGATATATGACAAGATATCGCTAAAGGTGGGTTCTATAAATTAGCTTTGACAGATTTTCGGATTTATTTCGAGGGCAAAATGTTAGCTGATAAGGGTTGCACTCCCCCGCGAAACGGGGGAGAAGCAAAGCGGAGGGGGTGTAAAGACCATTGACCATAGCGGGCTATGTGACCGAAGATGCTGACAGTTTGCACCGAAAGAAAACGAAAAGATGGCATTGCTCTCCCTCGGGAAACGAGGGAGTCGGAGGGAGTTGGTCAATCCACACTTTAAGTATAACATTACGGTGGTAATTTATAGAACCCACCTAAAATGTAACATTGACTTTTCATTGTGTCGAAAAAATGCGGAAAAGTGTCCGTTTTTGTCCAAAGTTATTGAAAAAACCAATATTTACATTTGTCTATAAAGATAAATTTTTGTAATTTTGTTGTAACAAAAGAAAACGCGCCTCATGTGGTTTTTGTGAAAAAAACATGTGGAAAGAGAACTAACTAATCAATCATATACTAACTATAACTTAAGCAATGAAACAAGGAACTTTACTGAAAGTAAAGCGGAGGGTTGTGAGTTTACTACTCACAACTTTGCCGTTTACTATGATGGCACAGGGCAGCCGCACGGTGCATGGCAACGTCACTGACGAGCAGGGTGAGCCGCTCATCGGCGTGACGGTCATGACCGACGGTACTGCCACCGGTCACCTCGCAGGCATCTTCTACTGGGAGCCTGAGGCACCTAACGGCTACAACGGCGGCTACCGCAAGGGCTGCTTTGACGGCGGCAAGCCAACAACTGCTCTTGACGTATTCAAGGAGGGCGCAGAGTGACGGCGGTTCCTACGGGCAGGTTTGCCCCATCGCCTACGGGGAGAATGCATCTGGGCAATGTGTTCAGCGCACTCCTCTCGTGGTTATCGGTGCGTTCACAAGGCGGCCGCTGGCTGTTGCGCATAGAGGACATAGACCGCGACCGCTCACGTAAAGAGTTTGCCGAACTGCTTATGCGTGATCTGGAATGGTTGGGACTTCCATGGGACGGTGAGCCGGTATGGCAGAGTGAGCGTGGCGATATATACAAGCATTATTATGATGTGTTGCAGGGCAGGGGACTTGTTTACCCCTGCTACTGCACGCGTCATGACTTGCTGGCTACCCAGGCACCGCATGAGAGTGACGGCAGGGTAGTGTATAAGGGGACGTGCCGTTCGTTACGAGGCGTGGCTCCGGTGGATAAGGCAGCATCGATGAGGCTGATGGTGAATGATGAGGTGATATCTTTCTGTGACGGACATTACGGAGAACAGAGTGTGGATATGCAGCGTCAGGTGGGCGACTTCATCATACGACGGCGCGACGGTGCGTGGGCTTACCAGTTGGTGGTGGTGATAGATGATGCCTTGATGGGTGTGACGGAGGTGGTGCGTGGACGTGACCTGCTGTTGTCATCACCGCAGCAGATGTATGTGGCACGTTTGCTTGACTTCCCTATGCCTCGTTTTGTCCATCTGCCTTTGTTGTGTAACGCAGACGGACAGCGCTTGTCAAAACGTGACAAGAGCCTTGACCTCGGTGCTTTGCGTGAGGAGCATAGTAGTGAGGAAATAATAGGTGCGTTGGCTTATCTTGCCAACATAATACCAGAGCCGGTGCCGATGACGGCAGAGCGGCTCATCCCTCTCTTCAATTGGGAGAGAGTGCCTCGTGAAAATATCTTAGTAAAAAGTGATATACACCGTCTTCTTCGTTTGACAGTGTGATGTGGTCGGCGGCCTGCTTCACCTCTTGCTCAGCATTGCCCATGGCAACACTGGTGCCCGCCGCAGTGAGCATTCCTATGTCGTTATGGCTGTCGCCGAAGGCTATGAGGCGGTCGGCAGTCATACCGTAGTGTGTCAGCAGATTCTTGAGTGCTTTACCCTTGTCTATGTGCAGTGGCAGTATCTCTATGAAATAAGGTGTGGAGTGGAGTATATGCAGTCGGGCGTGAAAATCAATAGCCATGTCAAACTCCCATTTCTTAACCAGTTCAGGACTACCCACCATGAGGCATTTGTTGACAGGGCGCGGCACGTTATGCAGAAAGTCTTTTACGCCCACCACCCTCATCTTGTTGTTGCGTGATGACTGTGCCACGTATGGGTCGTCAGGATGCTCTGTGTATATCTTATCCTCGTGATAAGTCATAAGCGTCATGCCGGTCTTCTGTTGCCACATGTGCAATCGCTCCAGCAGGGCATTATCGTGCCCTGGAATATCATCGCCTAAGAATCTCTCTGTCAGTATTTTTCCTGTGGAACACTCCTCTATGTAGCCTCCGTTATAACACAGAAGCACACCTCCGTAGTCAGCCATGCACAGCTGCTCCGCCAGCGGACGCATGCCGTAAGGCGGTCTGCCTGAGGCCAGGCATACCCTTGCTCCCTTACGCTGCAGTGTTATAAGTAGCTCACGGGTGCGTGGTGTTATCTCCTTGCGGTCATTTGTTAACGTGCCGTCAAGGTCAAGTGCTATGATATAAGAACAATCCATTGTGTATGGCGTAAGGTAGTCTTACGCCTTTTTTTATTTCTGTACTTTCTCAAAATGCTGGTAGTCCTTGCTCAAGCGCCAGCTGCCGCCCCATGTGAATCCGTGTTTTCTGAACAACTTGTAGCAAGCGTCGTTAATAGTTATGACAGGCACCTTGGCCTTCACCTTGCTACGGTTAAAGGCATACGGTCGTCCCTCCGCAGGGGCCACCTTGTTGCCGTGCACCCAGGGGTTATACAGCGGATTGATGTCGATGGCCAGTCCGCGACCATGGTTTGACAGACGGTTGGTGCCGCTCACCGTGCGGTAATTGAAGCAACTGGTATTATTGGCGCGCATTGATGCATCGTCATTACCGCCATATTCATCAACGAGGGCTATGCTCTCAATAACATAACGCTGACGATACAGGGCAAGGAATATCTCACGCAGGTCTTCGGCTATCAGCTTGTTGCACACTATCTCGCCCTTGTGCGTCTTGCCGTCGATGCCTATGTGCAACACACTCACATAACGCAGTTCGGCCTTAGCCCATTGCACTTTGTCTGCTGGCAGAGACTTTCCTTTCATCCTTTCAATCACGGCATTGCTTAAAGGCTCCACGGTGAAGCTCTTCTCGTCGTTGTCGGTACTGCCAGGTGCGGCCATGTTATTAATGAACGCACACATCATCATCATTATTATGCAGAGAGACTTTTTCATATATTAATACCTCATCTTTAATCCTTAATCTCTCATTCTTAATCCCTCTATCGCATCACTCCTTGTTCCACATCTTCATCAGCACTATGCCGATGAGAATCCATAGTATCTCCCTTACGCGGCAGATAAGACTGACATAGAAGCCTACGGCAATGAGTTTCTGCGGTGACAGTGCGGCGCGCACCGAGTGACCTATTGTGGCAGGTATGGAGAGCATGAAGCCGCCCTCCTGCACACCGAGCTGCATGGGCAGGAAACCTATGAGGTTGGCACACAGTGTGGTGAACGACAGTATCAGAATGGAATGGAGGAATACGAGTGCGTATCCGGCAAAGCCACCTCCACAATCTATGTCGAACATCAGGAGCATGAACATTATCTCAAGACTCTGCACCACGCGCGACATATATTCGAAGAAGAAACTGGTGTAGAAAGCACGCTTGTCCTGACTGTGCAGTGCAGCTATCTGTTTGTCTATGTTCTCGAGTGACGTGCGGTGGCGCTCGGTGAAGCGCTTGCTCCAACCTTTCAGTCCCGGAATCTTTGACAGGAACTTCATGACGTTGATAACCAGTCCGCCTTTATATCCCTTTTGGAAAAGCCAGAAGGCAGCCATGCAGAACAGTGCGATGGCTCCCAGCGTTATGCTGATGGTGGTATTGATAGGCAGGTCGCCTATGAGTACCAGTGCAATGTAAATGAATATGGATGAGAACCAGAACCAGAAGTGTGCGAAGAAGTGCATCATGGCATATAGTATCACCGATGACGTGGCATGCTCCTTTGAGATGTCCTTCGTCAGTTCAAGTATTCGGTATGGCTCGCCGCCCAGTCCGCCTACAGGAGTGGCGTAGTTCAGCGCATATCCTGATATGGTGAGCTTGTATATTCTCCAGAATCCCACATGCTCGTCAGGGTCGGTGTTGCCCTTTATTATGGCGCGCCATGCCAAGGCATTGAGTCCGTAGATGAATATCCACACGCCGATGACCGGTATGAGCCAGTAGCCTGCGGTGCACAGGTGGTACCACAGTTCCTTGAAGCTGATGTCAAACGTCAGCAGCATCACCACCACGCAAGCCACGCCTGCGAGAAAGAATATGTTGTTTAGCGTCTTCTTAGTCATAACACTTCACTTTTCTCAGTTCCTCAATCCTTTATCTTTTCTGCTATCTTCTTGCAGAACGCCTCATGACGATGCTTTACATAATAGTACAGTGCACCCATGGCGAATATCTCCCATACGAAGTTCATGGCAGGGATGTCAAGCAGACAGAAGATGAAGAACCACATAGAGCGGAAGTTGAATGTCAGCAGTCCGTTCCAGAATATCACCGGCAGTGACGCATCGTGGAAGTCCTTGCGTATCTCTGCAGGAATATTCTCAGCAGTGCCATACTTGCTGCGCAGCTTGCCCATGAGTTTCTGGAACTCCGGTGTCACGGCCTCCTGTTTCTCCGTATATCCTATGTATGACTTCTGGAAATAGCGCTCAGCCCATGAGGTGTTCCCCTTTGTCATGCCCTCATATTTGGCGCGCTCTGATGCAGAGTTGTCAAGCTCGCTGCCCTTCTCTCCCTTCAGGAAGTACAGGTGGGCCTGTATATAGTAGTCAGCCAGTCGCTGCTGCCCTGCTATGCCCCACACGCCGCTGATAATACCGAGAATGAAGACTACGGCGGTAGCTATCCATGTGTTCTGCTCCGTGTCGGCTATGCCGAGGAATGAGAACTCTATCTCGTGGTGGTAGTAGAAGCGATATACCAGTGCAAGGTAGATAGGTACGAACCATACAAATCCTGCCACTCCGTCAAGTATTCTACCCAACGGACTCTTCTTGCCCGTCAGGCGTGCCAACTGTCCGTCGGTACAGTCAAGGATGTCAGCTATACAAAGCAAGGCTATGGCTATGATGTTGACGAGCAGTCCGTGCATGCCGTCATAGTAGAAGCACCCCTGTGCAAACAGGTATGCGCTGCCTGCGCCTATAATCATTGACCATATAGTCACAGTATTGGGGTGTACATCAAACTTTGCGAGAAATGCCGCAAGGTAATAACACAATGGACGCACCACGTGCAAGTCAAGCCAGTCCTCCGTCTCAGAGGATTTCAGCGTTTTTTGTATTTTTTCATTCATTTTGTTAGTCTCTGCTCTCCTATATTATATATAGAATTTGCTCGTGCAAAATTACGAAGAAAAACTGAAAGAGCAAAAATAACACCTTTATAACATGGGTAAGATTAGAAAACAAAAAGTTATTTAACAAACATTAATATTTATTGTTGCATATTAAAAAAAAAAGTCGTACCTTTGTGAGTGATAGAAGTAAAAACACAAAAAACACTTATGTACACAGACGTAACAAACACTATACGCTATATAGGCGTTGACGACAAGGATATAGACCTCTTTGAAAGCCAGTATGTGGTGCCCGAGGGCATGAGCTATAACAGCTATGTCATCCTTGACGAGAAGATAGCTGTAATGGATACCACCGACAACCGCAAGGCGGAGGAGTGGAAGGCCAACCTCAAGAAAGAGCTTGACGGCCGCCAGCCGGACTATCTGGTGTGCCACCACATGGAGCCTGACCATTCATCGCTCATTCTCTGGGCTATGCAGGAGTATAAGGATATGAAGCTTGTGTTGTCAGCACAGGCGGAGAAGATGATACCAAACTTCTTCGACGGTGAGCAGTTTGACGGCAGGCTGATGGTGGTTAAGGAGGGCGACACGCTCTCACTGGGCAGCCATACGCTGCAGTTCATCGCCGCCCCTATGGTACACTGGCCTGAGGTGCTGATGAGCTATGAGACAAGCGAGAAGGTGCTGTTCTCTGCCGACGGCTTCGGTAAGTTCGGCGCGTTGGAGTTTGAGACCGACGACTGGGCATGCGAGGCCCGCCGTTACTTCTTCAATATCTGCGGCAAGTATGGCGTGCAAGTACAGAACGTACTGAAGAAGGCAGCCACTGTCAGCATCGAGACCATCTGTCCGCTTCACGGACCTGTTCTCAAGGGTGAGGCTCTGAGCAACGCTGTCAAGCTCTATGACACATGGAGCAAGTATGAGGCAGAGACCGACGGAGTGCTCGTGGCATACGCCAGCATACACGGTGGCACCGCCGCCGCTGCAGAGAAGGTGGGTGAGATACTGCGTCAGATGGGATGTCCGAAGGTGGTGGTGAGCGACCTCTCACGTGAGGACCAGGCAGAGGTCATCGAGGATGCCTTCCGTTATCCTCGCATGGTGCTCTGCGCCGCCAGCTATGACGCCGGCGTGTTCCCGCCTATGCACGACCTGCTCTACCACTTGCAGATAAAGAACTACCAGAACCGCACCGTGGCGCTGCTTGAGAACGGTTCATGGGCTCCTACAGCAGCCCGTATCATGCGCGCTCTCATAGAGCCTATGAAAAACGTCACCATAGTAGAGCCGGTAGTCACCATACGCTCAAGGATGAAAGATACAGACGTGCCTCAGATGGAGGAGATGTGCAAGGCTCTGCTGGCATAGTCCTCTGTTGAAGACATAACTCTTAATAATTACCTACAACAAATAAAAAACACGCTATTATGAAAAAGTTATTTACCACAATCTTTGCGGCGTTGCTCGCTATAGCAGCATCTGCCCAGATAGGGACCGACCCCACGATGATTACCTTCAAGCCTTTCAGCCCTGGCAATAATCCTATGGTGTTCAGCTGTGACAAGGTTTTCATGTATGTCGTTGATGACAAAGGCAAGATGGAGTGTGATGAGCACATACGTACCTTCCGTGACGGACAGCGTTTCACCACACGTTTCAAGACCGTCAGCACCAGCAGCCGCACCAGCCAGATATACCTCAGCATAAAGGCAAAGGGTATGCTCACCATCTATGCCACTTCTGCCTCAAGTGAGGTTGACCGTCAGGTCGTCATCCTCAAGGGTGCCAAGGACTTGGTAACCGATGTGGTAGAGCAGAAGAGCAAGCGCCCTATCACGCTTGAGATAGAGAAGCCGAGCGAGTACCAGATAATGTATCCTGACGGCCCCATCAATATCTACGGCATACGCTTCGTAGAGAAGAAAGACGAGCCAGCAGCTGAGCCAGCAGCAAAGTAAGTGTGACCTCGCCATTGTCACTGCCTTTGCTCATTGGGCGTGTGATATGATGAAAAGATAACTGTAGAATGACTTAGTGAAGGTAATGCTTTCACTAAGTCATTCTACAGTTTTTTTGTGTCTTCAGGCAACTTTCGCGTCAGGGGCCGTCCATAGCCAGTCAGTGACGGCCATAAGTGTATAATGAACAAAGTATTAATAAAAAACGTCCCAAAGAAGTATATATCTACATTTTTTTTTGTAAATTTGCAATTGTAATAAAACGATGTTTGTGCAGAACATGGTAACCAAGCAGTATTGAGAGTAAAGTAAACAGATAATAAGATGAATTTTATTAATAACATCCATATCAACAAGTTGTTTCATCTGAGTGACTTCGATATTCCTGTCGCAGATGAGAAGTTTCCGCATCTTATCATCACGGGTAAGAATGGAAGTGGAAAAACGATACTGCTCAACGCAGTGTCGGATTTCCTGAATAAGATAAAGGATGACAAGGCAATGCTTTTCCTTGGTTATTACAAATCACTGGAAACCTATAATAAAATACTAAAGGAAACAACAGATGAGCAAGTAAGACGGCAAACGCAGCAGAATGTAGATTTTTTCTCAAGAGAGATAGAGAATATCTATGGTAAGGTGGGGTTACGCTCAGAATTATGGGGCAGTATTATTGACAAATACGCTAAGGGAGAATTTATCATTGCTTTCTATCAGGCTGACAGAAAAGTGAAGATGTCAGAGCCTAAGAATCCCATGAAGCCTGTTATAAATAAGAAAGGTAACGTGAGGGAGACAGCCACCTCCCAGTTTCTTAACTTCTTGTCTGATTTGAAAATACAGGAGGCGTTGGCACGCAATGAGAAGCAAGATGAGGATGCGGATGAGATAAATGCGTGGTTCCAGGATTTTGAGGAATTGTTGAGACACATATATCAGGATGACGAACTGCGGTTAGAGTTTAATTACAGAGACTATAGTTTCAGAATATGCACAGAGGGGAAGAAGTTTAAGTTTACAGAGGTCTCTGACGGTTTCGCGGCCGTATTAGACATCGTAGCGGATTTGATTCTGAAGATGCAAGGTGAGGGAACACTTGTCAGAAACTATCAAAAAGAGGGTATTGTCTTGATTGATGAGATAGAGACACACCTGCATCTCGCGTTACAAAAGGTCATCATGCCTTTGTTGACAAAGGTCTTTCCTAATATCCAGTTTGTCATTACGACACATTCTCCGTTTGTCTTAAGCTCCATGCCTGACGCTGTGGCATACGACTTGGAGCACAGGGAGGTGCTGGAGAACCTTACTGAATATTCATACGAGTCGTTGGCAGAGGGGTATTTCGGTGTCAGGACACAGTCAAGTTATGCAGAGATGCAGTTAGACAACTTCAGGAGGTTGCTTGCCAAGGAAGAGTTAAGCGACGCTGAGAAGGTTGAGATAAAACAACTGAAGTGTGAGTTTGAAAAGATCACGGAGACACTCTCTCCGTTGATAGTCGGAGAGTTCCGTCAGATTGTCATTCAAAATGCAGAAAAACTCAGCAGCTTGTAGTTATGATAAAAGTATATAAAAGCCCTGATGCGCCCTCCTCATTAGCAACCACAACCAGATATGACGGTGAGGATGTAAAACTTCAGTTACTTGCGGATCAGCATGACAAATGCTATATATGTGAGAGACGGCGTGATACGGATTATGAGATAGAGCATCATAAAAGCGTGGACAACTATCCCGAGTTGTCCCGGGAATGGGGCAACTTGTTTCTGAGTTGCAGGTATTGTAACGGAAAGAAATCAAATAGTTTTGATGACACGCTCAATCCTAAAGACTGCGGCATAGAGGAGGATATAGAGCAGCGTGTGGATTTTGCAAACAAGAAGGCCTTGTTCTTCTCAAATATAAGCGACCCCCAGCATACGGAAACCATTAGATTATTGAACCGGATATATAACGGAGCCAAACGGGTCAGGACTATTAAAGAAGAACGCTTTATGGAACAGACTATAAGCGTTGTCAACAGATTCCTGGACCTTGCCATCAAGTATCAGGAAATCCCTGATGTGAATACAGAAAAAGCCATAATAAACGAGTTGGCTGTAGAACAGGAACTTTTAGGTTTCAAGTATTGGATTATTCGTGACAATCCTGCGTTATATTCTGTATTTGGTCAGTATATGACATGGAACAGGTAGTTTATATTCAGACAGCGAGAAACAATTAAGCAACAGAAACACGCCAGTGTCTCCGTTGCTTAATTTATTTATGCGCACTGTTATTCATCAGGGCTGTTTCCTGTTAATTCTTTTGAAGGAAGCCTCAAATCGTTTCGGTTGTTTGTCATAGTACTCTATCTTCAGAGAATCCTCGTTTATTTTCAGGATTTTCCATTCATTCCTGTTCTTCTCTTTTTGGGATAATGTCACAGTCTTTATCGTGTTCCCATCTACTGTCCATTTTCCGCATGAGACATCAGATGGATAAATATTGTCATTATCGGATATGCTAATTAACTGTTCCGTTCCGTCTTCATTGAAATGCCAGTACAAATCTGATTTGATATTAGAATCAATACTTTCACTATGCCACGAGCCTATTAATAACTCCCTCACACTCTTAGACCCGTTTCCTGTTTTTTCTTCCGCAGCACATGGCGTACTGCCCAAGACAAACATCATCAACAAGCCTGATAAAACAAAAATCTTATCTTTCTTTTTCATAACCTGATTTTTTTAATTTCTGTGTTTACAAGTAATGCAGGGCTTCTGCAAGCCCTACATTACTATATTTTCCAAAATTACTTATTCATAATCTTCCTTGAGATAATCTGACCGTTAGAGTAGATGCTCCACTCAATATATATACTGCCCGCCATAGAAGGAGACGTTACCTGCTTGCCGTCGATGGTATAATAACGTTTTCCTACCAATGTAGCCTCGCCTGTGTTTGCAGCCGGTGCCGCGATTACAGCGGTAGGCTCACCGCTTACGTTGCAAGGCACATCCATCTCGGCACTCAGCTCAGAGCCGTCAAGCGATGACACTTTCACCTTGACAGTGCCGCTGCCACCTTTCGCGCTCAGTTTTCCGTTTGCGTCAACAGAGGCAATGTCGCTGCCCTGAAGTATCTCCCACTTCACCTTGGTGATGGTAGTGTAGGTAGGCTTTATCATGTAGAATATCTGCAAGTTCTTGTGCTTGTCTGAGAGAGTCTTGTCCTCGTCAAGCACGATCAGCTCAATGCTCTTAGCCTCAACCACGTCAACAGCGTCTGCGGTTGATATCACGTTGCTGTTCACGTCCTCCTCGGAAGCCGCCGTTGCTTGCTGTCCCTTCGCGCTCATCTGCTGTGACCCGGAGAGCTGGAACGTCACGGCATAGAAATTCTCGCCGTCAGGCATCGTCAGGTCGGTATAGCTCATCTGGCTTCCTGCCACCTGTGCTATCTGCTGCATATTGTCAGGCGACGTTCCGCGCATGATGTGGTAAGAGTCAACCGTCACACCCTCATAGCTGTTCCATATAAGGTTGTACCCCTTGGCAGCCTTGGCAAGCATTACGTGCAGAGGCTTGTGAGCGTCGCTCTGTTTGCTTGTCTGTCCGTTGTCGGCTAACAACTGTATGCGGTAACGAGCAGACATCACGGCGGCGTTAGATGACAAGTCAACATATCGTCCGTCGCTAACCAGCACAGTGTCAAGCACGTTGAACGCATCAAGAGATGCCCCCTCCTTGCTTATGACCACCTCGTTAATTCCGGCAGGAACTGCGGTACTCCAGTTTATAACGTAACTGCCAGTTTCACCATCGGTGGTCACTTTCTCAATCTTAGCCTTAGGCATCTCTTCTGCCACTTTTATTGTCTGTGAGTAACTATTGCCTTTTATATTATCCTCACAATAGGCTTCTAATGTATAAGTGCCAGTTGTAGGGAATGTCACCACAGCGGTCTTACTGCCGGTCACATACTCCACCTTCACCTTGCTGTTGTCTGAGCGTACCCCCACGTTTCTTGCGGCCTTTGCCATCTCGTCGCTCACCTCTATTGTCAGCGGAGCATTGGCAAACACCTTTTCTGGAACAGAGAAAGTAAGCTCCATAGGCTTCACTACAGTAATGGCAGACTTTATCGTTGCGCCGCCTGCGGTCAGTGTGATGTTCTTCACACCATCCGTAGTCCACTTCACGATATACTCGCCCTTGCCGTTGTCACTTACTATTGTGGCGCCCTCTCCAGCATCAAGCACATAGCTGCCGGTCTTTGTGCCGACAAACTTCACCGTGGTCTCCTTGCCTGTAGTCACCTGTTCGGCTACGTCTATATAACCATCGCTCGTCATGGTGAACTCCACGGCCTTGGTCATAGGTGAGTGCTGGTTCCACAGGTCTATCGCCTGCACCTGTATCTCGTAGGTCTCGCCAGCCGTCAATACAGAGGCAGGTACCAGCATCTGCGTTGACTTCTTATAGATGATGGTGCCGCAGATGGTAGCCTCATCCTTCAGTCCGTTCATCGGAGAGATAACGAAGCTGTTGTCGCCCTTCTTGCCCTTACGCTTCACGCTGATGTTGTAGCGCATCTGCATGGCAGGCGTATGGTCGTCCTCGGCATTGCTCCATGTTATCAGCATTCCGTCCTTCGTCTGCTTAGCGTTTACGCTGGCTGGGGCAGAAGGTGACTGGTTGGTTATATGGCTAAGGTTGCCGTCAGGATAGCCTCCATCTTTCTGCACCATAAAATAGTCTCCATACGGCTCAGCGTCTAAATCTACCAAATTCATTGAGAAGTCGGGACCGAACTCAGCAAGAGCACAAGTGCTACTGCCATCCTTTTTGTAATGTAACAACACATCCATGTAACCGTCATTGTTGTAATCACGGATAGAACTAATCCAGCTGATAGTGCCAGATAAATTGTATGTCACAGTCTCAGTGCAAGGCAGTGTTGCACTGCCTTTGACCACTATCAGCGTATTTCCGCTATATCTTACTAAATCGGCATAACCATCGTTGTTCAAGTCTTCAATTTCCTCACCACCTGTTCCAACAGATTCGTCAAATAACACCTGTGGTTCAGTATAAGAGAAGTTTGCCGTTGAGTCCTTGTATGAAATATACACTTTACCATTATTATAGACCTTCAAGCGATCAAGGAATCCATCGCGATTATAATCGTATAGAGTCGTATATTGAATATAACTGCTTTCCCAGTATTTATTTGTTCCGTTGTTTAGATAATAATTATATTCGTAATAACAATCAAGCTTGCCATCATTATTAGCATCAAACCACCGTCCCCTATAAGCACATTCATCGCATCTCTCGCCTATTGGAATATTATTATAAGTAGAATAATAGTCGCTATCGTGGATTGTAAAAGTTACTGCTTCCTTTTCAAAGTCGTTGTCTTGCTCACACAAGTTGATATATGCATATGATTTACTAATAATATCGGGGAAACCATCCATATTATAATCCAATACATGATAATTGGTAGGAGCACCTGTAACATAGCTCAACAGAACTTTCTCCATAAAGCCCTTGCCGTTATTCACGTATCCGAAGTATTCAGGATAGCCATCCTGGTTTAGGTCAACATAACCACCAGCATATTTAACTCCATAAACATATTCATAGCGTTTTGCAGGCTCTACCTCCAACTCAAGCGGCTCTGCATTCAGCGTTCTGCCATCGTATGTCATGGCAAGGTTTACGGTGTGTTCACCATCATGCTCAAACACGAAACGCGTATCTAAGCCGTCATTCTCTATCTGTCTGCCCTCACTTACGCTCCATTTGTATTCAGCTCCGTCAATCGGGGCTTTCACACTGAGGCGTATGGTGTCTCCCGTAGACATGTGATGCGTAAAGTTAGACACAATCGCAGGTGCTGCCAATTGATGCTCATACACGAAATCATCTGACCATGCGCCGCCTCTGCCACCGGCATCTATCGCCTGCACGGAGATATAATACTTACCGGGCTTCAGGCTCTTGGCATTAAACAGTGTGCTGAGCGAGCGCCCCATGTTGCCGTCCTCCAAAGTGCGGCGGCGGCCGTCGGCAAGCGACGCTCCAAACAGCACGTTGCCGCTTGCAGGCTCTGTGCCTATACGCAGTTCGTATGTCAGGTCACATGATGAAGTTTCTGCATCCACACCTTGTTTCCAGTTAATACGCAGCCTTTGTGCTTCTGCATCGAGCACTGCTGTAGGTGCATCCATCTTAGATGGAGCAGTGTTGACAGAAGAAGATAATACTACATACTTGGAAGCATTTGAACTGCCAAAATAATAGCGTAAATCTACTCTTCCGTCGTTGTCAAAATCGCCGATGGCTGTATGATAATAAGATCCATCAGAGAAATCATATTCACTCTCTGTGACAGCCAGACTTTCAGATATGCGTAATATTTTCCGTACTTTGTTCGTGTAGTCTATTACTAACATCTCGTACAATCCGTCGGCATCAATGTCCTTGACTTCTTTCAGAGCATAGTTAATGGCAAAGTTACGCTCTCTTCTCTTGAACGACATATCACCGTCATTACGGAAGAATACGAAATAAGTATTACCAGTTGAACTGGATTCATCATTGATATAAGCCATAATGTCAATGTCTCCATCATGGTCAAAGTCCTTGTAGAGTATCTGCTTTACGTTACTATTGGAAAACAGAGTCTTCTCATCGTATGTGTCACTGCCGGTGCGTGTCATCAAGATAATGTTGCTGCCATCATAACAGATATAGTCCAGTTCGCTGTCATTGTTCAGGTCACAAGGATACAGCACACCTTTCTTTGGATTCGCGAAGTACTTGTTGTCAGCATAACTATAAAGAACACCACCAACATTTGTGTCAATAAAATCAAGTGTGCCGTCGTCATTCATATCCAGTCCCATTGTAAGATGATCATAGCTAGATGGAGTACTTCCCCCAACCATCATACCTACTGCAAAACTGACAATTCCACCAGTACCTTTTTTATTGGATTCTGCCTCGATGGCTTCAGCATCTTTTGTAACGCTTTGTTCAGTCATAGAAAATATCCCGTCTGGCTTTTGATAGTATATGTGGAAAAGATCACGGTCGTATTCTCCCACTAAATCTTTTCGTCCATCGTTATCAACATCTGTAATCAGGCTGAGGGGGGTCTCACCATTATCAAGTGAATCAACTCTCAGTTTATCAAACCCTTTGTACATCAGTAAGTCCCCGTTACCATTTATGGGAGTGGCATAGTAATCGTTAGCATTACAATCTGGCATTTCTACCTTTTTGTTTCCACCTTTGTCATAGAAACCATAGTGGTATTTAGAATCCTGGCTGGTCGGATAACTCAGATATTCCATTATGCCGTCTCCGTCAGCATCATAATAGGTAGTGTAATCAGAGGGGACTCCAAAGTATGTCTCTGACCAAACCTCGTCACCATCCAATTCATAAATGGCATGGACAGAAGTTTCGTTTTCATAGTAACCCGAAGTTCCCTTAGGAATTAAAAGATTCAGTCCGCTGCAGTTATAGAACGCATCACTGCCGATGTTTGTCACGCTGCTGGGGATGGTCACCGATGTCAGTCCGCTGCAGTCCCTGAACGCAGAAGAGCCGATGCTTGTCACGCTGTTGGGGATGGTCACCGATGTCAGTCCGCTGCAGTCCCTGAACGCAGAAGAGCCGATGCTTGTCACGCTGTTGGGGATGGTCACCGAGGTCAGGCCCCTGCAGCCATAGAACACAGAAGAGCCGATGCTTGTCACGCTGTTGGGGATGGTTACCGATGTCAGTCCTCTGCAGCCATAGAACGCCTTAGAGTCGATGTTTGTCACGCTGCTGGGGATGGTCACCGATGTCAGTTCGCTGCAGCCAGAGAACGCAGAAGAAGCTATACCTACTGTTCCATCTTTTAAAGTGATAGATGTATTGGCGGGCATGGTACCTTTATATTTATATGCAACATTACCTGCATATACAAGCCCATTAGGTTGATTATCATACCATGCTGTTCCATAGAACGCATCACTGCCGATGCTTGTCACGCTGCTGCCGATGGTCACCGATGTCAGTCCGCTACAGCGAGAGAACGCAGAAGAGCCGATGCTTATCACGCTGTTGGGGATGGTCACCGATGTCAGTTCGCTGCAGCCAGAGAACGCAGAAGAGCCGATGCTTGTCACGCTGTTGGGGATGGTCACCGATGTCAGTCCGCTGCAGTCGTAGAACGCAGAAGAAGCTATACCTACTGTTCCATCTTTTAAAGTGATAGATGTATTGGCGGGCATGGTACCTTTATATTTATATGCAACATTACCTGCATATACAAGCCCATCAGGTTGATTATCATACCATGCTGTTCTATCGAACGCCCCCTCGCCTATGCTTGTCACGCTGCTGGGGATGGTCACAGAGGTCAGTCCGCTGCAGTCGTAGAACGCCCTATAGTCGATGCTTGTCACGCTATAGGTCACTCCATTATATGTGACAGACTCTGGTATCGTGATTGCACCAGAATATTCACCACTATATGAAGAAGAATATGTTCCTTTATAAGTCACGGCAACAGTATAAGGAACTGACGAGGAAGTGATGTTGTAATAGATACCATCCACAACAAAATCATGGGCTCTTGCGCCAATACATGACATGAGTATCAGCAGGACTAAAAGTAAATGTCGATACTTTGTTTTCATATTCCATTACGTTTTTGTTTCCCTGCAGCAGCCCCGACAGAGACGGTTTTCATGTTAAAGGTTATTTGTTCAGGCATAGACATGAAAAAAGCGGGGCAACTGTATCTGTTACTCGTCCCGCTATTCGAGGCCTTCGCATTGCCCACTTACCATAGAACGAGCAACGCAGAAGCCCACGCCGAATGTATTATAATATACCCACAGTCTGCCACACGGCAGACTAACCCTTAGGCGTGGGCTATGTATATATACACCCTGATAGGCATCTATCGTTGCCTTGTCGTTTTGGTAAGCTTGGAGTTTGCGAAGTTCCGAATAGCCAAAGACAAAGCGCAAGATAAACGCTTTTCCAATATGTATGCGTCTCCCTGAATACCACTTGGTGATATTACGTTATGGAAGATGTTGCGAAATTATACAAAGTTTATGAATTATGCAAGAAAAGAAACATATTTTAACATCTCACGGGTTGCGATCCTTCAGTATTCCTCCATCCTTTTCTTTGTCTCCTCATAGCGTTTGCGGCGCTTGTAGGTGAGGAGGCTCTCTATGGCTCCGCTGATGTCCGCCTTGATGGAGCCTTCCTTGTTTTTCTTTATGCTCATGTCTGTCTTGGGGTCGTAGGTCCAGGTCATCCCTATACCGCTCTTGCGCTTACCGTAGATGATAACCTCCGTCAGGGCATTGAACGACGGCAGCATCTCTATTGTGTCGGTAAGCTCCGAGGCGGTGAGGGTGAGCGTCAGGAAACCCGAGCGGCTGAGCACTATGGGCTGAGTGCAGGTGTCGGTGAGCAGGCTGTCGAGCATGAACGAGCCGTCCCAGATGGTGCAGGACTGCGTGTCCTTGCCATACTTTACCACCACATTCCTTACGGGCACCTTCGTCTCCATGTTGATGACCACGAAGCGACGCTGCGCGTATGCGGACGCGCTTATCGCTATATATATAAATAAGGTAAAAGCTGTGATACGCATTGATGTCAGTTGATGTTTTCTCTGTTGCGGGCGGAAAAGCCTTAGCGAGGGCAAAAGTAGGTGTTTTCGGCATCGCTGGCAAACCATGCCGGCAATGTTTATGATTATTTATCCTTAATTTATTTAATTTCAACACTTTTCCTGCTCGTTTTTCATACTTGTTAATGAATTTTTTATTATCTTTGCCTTCTGTATGGATAAGAAGAAAGACAAAGACCCGATGGAGTGGGAGGTGCTTGAGAGTGAGTATCTGTATAAGCGTCCGTGGCTGACGGTGAGGCGTGAGCACGTGAGACTGCCTACCGGTGCGGAGATACAAGAATTCTATGTGCTTGAGTACCCTGAGTTCTGTAATGTGATAGCCATCACCAAGGACGGCCGTTTCCTCATGGAGCGGCAGTACCGCCATGCGCAGCACCTTACGGCGTATGAGATACCTGCCGGATGCGTGGAGGAGGGTGAGGACCCAATGGAGGCCGCCAAGCGTGAACTGTATGAGGAGACGGGCTACGGTGGCGGAGAGTGGAGCCACCTCATGACCGTCAGTCCTAACCCCGGAGCCTGCACCAACAGCAGCCACACCTTCCTCGCGGTGGGCGTGGAGCGTTTGTCTGGGCAGCACTTGGAGGAGTCAGAGGATATCAAGGTGGTGCTGCTTGAGCGTGAGGAGGTCATCAGGATGCTGAAGAACGACGAGTTCCACCAAGCCATGATGGCGGCACCCCTGTGGAAGTATTTCGCCATGGACAAACTGAAATCCTGACGCACATTCTCATACCGCGGACATGGAGGTCGGATAGGACATTTTGGTGATTTAACATTTCATTACAAATCGCAAACTAGAGAATTTCGGAAGAAAAACAGACCAACAGAGAAGAAGATTGCAACAACTGGCAGTCTTCTTTTTTTCGTTTTTCAGGGTAAAAAGCCTCATTTTAGGGTATAAAAGCATAACTTTCATATCCTAAAAGCATAGCTTTCATAGTGTAAAAGCTATCACTTTACCATGTAAAAGCATAGCTTTCACGCTGAAAAAGCCCTAAAATGTCACACTTCAAGCACCTCTCCGCTCTGTATAGTGCTGTATTACAGCATTATACGTAAAACGCAAATTCCTTGCGATATTTCAGCCCGTAACAGAGTTTGCTGACTAATATCGCAAGGAATCGAAGCCAAAAATAGGACATTTTGGTGATTGGGTTGAAATAACAGTTTGGTAGTTTTACGTGAGTTTTGCTAAGCGCAAGCATAAATGCGATGAATTCATACACAGATATAATTTATGACGCATACTTCACTATATAACGGGCTCACACCTTAATTTGTTATAAGACAATGGAATAGCACTCACACAAGTTTGTGTTACACAAGTTTGTGTTACACAAACTTGTGTGTATAGAAAAAAAATTGTAACTTTGCTGGCGATAATAGTGTTTAATTAAAGACGTTAAGTATATGAGAAAGCCATTTGTTTTTGGTGTTGCGGTAGGAAATGACCACTTTATCGGCAGGAAGGAGGAGATAGAACGACTATCTGCAAACTTCAAGTATGGAGTGAACACTATACTTATATCACCACGGCGCATCGGTAAGACATCGCTTGTCAATTATGTGGCAAATGATGTGCAGGATGATGAACTGCATGTGGTGAAAATGGATATATTCTCATGTCGCAGCGAATATGATTTCTATAATATGTTTGCCGCCGCTGTCTTACAACAGACGTCATCACGTATAGATGAATGGCGGCAGATGGCACAGGAGTTTCTCACACGTATCACCCCACGCTTTTCTTTCTCACCCGAACCTATGCAGGAGTACAGCGTATCACTTGGCATAACGCCAAAGACGCATACTCCAGAGCAGATACTTAATCTGCCAGAAGAAATAGCCAAACGTAAAGGATGGCATATTGTGGTATGTATAGACGAGTTTCAGCAGATAGGCGATTTTACTGACACACTGACCGTACAGAAGCGCCTTCGCACAGTATGGCAGCACCAGCAGAACGTTTCCTATTGCCTATATGGAAGCAAGCGTAATATGCTCAGTTCTCTTTTTCAGCAACGCAGCAAACCTTTTTATAAGTTCGGTTCTATGATGCAACTCGGGGTTATCCCTACCGAGGACTGGCAACCATATCTGTGCAGTCGTTTTGCCAATGAGGGAAAGACGCTGTCGGAAGACATGGCGGCAGAGATATGTGGCATGGTAGAGAACCACTCATCGTATGTGCAGCAGCTGGCATTTTACACATTGCTTGCAACAAACGGCACCACAACAATGGCTGACATAAACCAGGCATATAATGACTTGCTTGATGAAAACACATCATTGTTTCTTGAAAAAACGGAACATCTTACCACATATCAGCTTAATTTCATGCGTGCCATTATCGATGACATACACAAGGATTTCGGTACGGTCAAGGTGCGTGATGAATACAACCTTGGTTCTCCATCAAACATACCACGCATACGCACGGCTCTGTTGGAGCGTGAGCTGATAGAAGAACTTGAGTCTGGTCTGTACATCGCCGACCCTGTACTGAAAGTATGGCTGCGCCGACGGTTCAAGTGGGCTTAGATAATACAAGGTGTGAATGCTTCATAGGGTTCACACCTAGATTTTCCGCTGTCATAAAGGGAAATGTTAAAAATGTGTTATTCTATGAATTTTCTTTACAAATAATTACCAGATTTGGTAATTTCTACTTAACTTTGCAGTGTCAACTAAAAATAATATTGAATGAAGATTACATTTAGGGACGAGGCTTTATCTGAGTTGTATCAAACAATGAGGACAAAGGACAAGAAATACAAGGTCTTGTGTAGGAACAAGAAATTAGTTGACGGCTATATCCGTGCGGTGAGCATCCTGTATAATGTTGAGAGCACAGATGATTTAAAGCCCTTGAGTTTCCTGCACTATGAGAAACTGAAATATCAGCGAGGAAACAACATAAGTTCCGTTCGGATAGCCAACGGTTTTATTGAACGGTTGATATTCTCAGAAACAGATGATGGAATAGAAATAGAGTTGATAGAGATAAACGATACACACTATGGCAACAAAAAATAACAGGTTAGTGCCTGCAAAGGCTATACATCCCGGCGAAATACTGCGTGAGGAACTTCTGGAGCGTGGCATAAAGCAAAAGGACTTTGCACAGCAGATAGGAGTGCAAGCAACACACCTTAATGAGTTCATAAAGGGCAAGCGAAACCTCAATGAGGATTTGGCTATGAGGTTGGAGCAACATCTAGGCATCGGCTATTCTATATGGATGTCGCTGCACAACGGCTATGTGTATGATTGCAAAGCGATAGAAAGCAAGAGAACAAAGGTTAAGGTGCTGATTTCGCAAACAGAGGATGGTAAGTATCAGTGCACAAGCGAAAAGCCTGTCTATGGTGCTACGCTTGCAGCAAGCGGAGATACAGTAAAGGAGGCAAAAGAAGAATTTGCAAAACGCTTGGTTTGTGCCAAAGAAGAATGTAGAAGCAAAGGTGAAGCAGTCAAAGAAATAGAACCTGAATACAAATATGACCTACAGGCATTCTTCAGTTATTTCTCTTTCCTCAATGTATCAGAGTTAGCCAAAAGGTCACATATAAGTCCGGCATTGATGCTTCAATACTCTAATGGCACAAAGAAAGCAGGAGAAAAGACCTATGCTCGCCTTTCTGCTTGCGTAGGTGACATATCAAGAGAACTACAGGCAGTATCATTCTTGTAAATTAGAGTTATAATAATAAAGGCGGCTTCCCGAGAGAAACCGCCTTTATTATTTTTTATACAAAAAAACACCCAAATTAAGACTATGAATTATGACCGTCTTGATTTAGAGTCCTAATTTGATGGTTGCAAATGATTGTTTAAGATTATAATTTGTTCGCAATTTGTTCGCAAGACAAAGAAAAAAGCACTTGCGATTTCTCGTAAGTGCTTGATTTTCAGAGTAGCGGGAGGGGGTCACGATCCCTCGACCTCCGGATTATGAATCCGACGCTCTAACCAGCTGAGCTATCCCGCCATCATTGTTTGTTGTTCCTCACTGTGGAGACAGTGGGAGTCGAACCCACGACCTCTTGCATGCCATGCAAGCGCTCTAGCCATCTGAGCTATGCCCCCGTTGTTGGCGCATTGTTGAGCGTCTGCGATGCAGGCTCACGGTCGCTTTTGCGAAATTGCGAGTATGTATTCGCAAATTTGCGAGTGCAAAGTTACTATTATTTTCTTAATTACACAAATATTTTTGATATATTTTTTCAAAAAATGGGAAAAACATAAATAAATACTGTTTTTTATTAGTATATTTGCACACACAAAAAAACAGTATGTCAGTATGAGAAGATATTTAGTGTTACTCCTTCTGTCTTTTGTGTTCCTTTGCGTCAGTGCAGAGGAGCACATGGAGTATATGGGTGTAAGTATGGGAATGCCGGTGGATGAGTTCACCGCCGCGATGAAAGAGAAAGGCTATGCCTTGTCGGCCGCCAACGCCAAGGCTCCCAAGGGCATACGCCTGATGCAGGGGGACTATGCCGGTGGCAAGGTAATGCTTGAGCTGGGCTATGGCGTGCACACCAATATGATGACGAGCGTGACGGTAAGGTTTCCGCAGGAGAAGGAGCTGAGCAAGTTTCTCACGTTCTACGAGGCCATGAAGCGTGTGGTGACAGAGCAGTACTGCACGGAGGGCGAGGTAATCAACGAGCAGGGCGACATGACTACGCTGCCAAAGTATGGCATGAAGATGGACTACGGTACGGTGACGATAAGCGTGGACTCAGACAAGGCGTTTACGCTCATACTGACCTATGTGGACCAGTACAATACTTTAGAGGAACGTAAGCTGCGTTACGATTAAACCCCTCGGTGAAGAGGAAAAATTGTAATTTACAGATGACATTTATACTGACTTTTTGTTATTTTGCGGTAAAAATAGCATAAAAATAGAAAAAAGTCTTGTGTTCATAGATAAAAAAAGTTAACTTTGTTATGGTGTCGGTTAGCGTTGTTTCCCGTCGCCATAACATTTTTTGTTATAAACAACCCACTTTTAATAATAGAAAGGTATAGCTTATGAAACAATTATTACTTTCTTTATGCCTGTCATTGGCAGCGATAAGTGGCAGCGCGCAGAATGCGGCAGCCATAGAGCAGAAATTGATAGAGTATGGACGTATGTTCACTACCAAGCAGAACATATATTACTTTATCGGTGATGACGGAAAGGTGACTGATGTGGTAATGAGCAGCACCATAGATTATGATATGCAGCAGGATATCACAGAGTTCTTCAAGAGTCTGCCTCCGTTCAGCGGTGGTGCCGGCAAGGACATGGTAACCATTATGCCTTCAACAGCCTCAGAGAAATCTACCGGCTATGTGTCACAGAATATCTCTGGCACAGGCGAGGGTGGTGCTGAAGACTCTAACCGTGCGCTTGCCACAGCCGAGGCTGTGAAGAAGCAGAAGGAGATAACCAAGCTTGATGACGGTCCACAGGTGTATGACAAGGTAGAGAAGATGCCTTACGTCATAGGCGGCCAGGAGAAATGGGCCAAATTCCTTAACGAGAACAAGACCTATCCAGCGCTGGCCAAGGAGTTTGGTGCGCAGGACCGTGTAATCGTTAGCTTCATAGTGGAGCGTAACGGCAAGACGTCTCATGTCACTCCGGTGAAGTCATGTGACCCTTATCTGGAGCGTGAGGCCGTAAGACTGGTACAGAACATGCCAAAATGGATGCCGGGCGTGCATAACGGCACGGTGTCACGTGTGCGCTACACGCTGGCAATACCGTTCAGACTGTAATGGGTGTGAGGGCTGGAGTGAGAGAAATCCGGTTTATGTAAAAATCTCACCTGAACAATATCTGCTTGCGATGTAAATAACAGAAAAAGAAAACAGAAAAAAGAAACAGACTGTCGTAGGCAAAGACGTGAAGTCCTGGAGTATGATATACTCCGGGACTTTCCTTTTTCTGTCCTCGTATGGTGGTATGAAGGAAAAAAAGAAGCAACCAGCTTAGAGGCCGGTTGCTTCTGGTATATATAGACAGGGGTGTAATAGTGTGTCGTTACAGCCTCTTGTAGTAAGTCTTGGCCTCAGGCAGCCACTGCTGTATCTGCTTGATACGCTTGGCATCAGATGGGTGGTCGCTGAATATGCTGCTTACTGCTGAGCCTTTGCTGCCGCTTGCCTCAGCCATGCGCTGCCAGAAGCTTACAGCCACCTCAGGGTCATAGCCCGCCATAGCGGCGAAGATAAGTCCGATGTGGTCAGCCTCGCTCTCCTGACTGCGTGAGAAACCTGAAGACCATGCCTGTGCACCCACACCCAGTACTGCGGTGCCGAGACCCTGCAGCGTAGAGCTGGCGCCTGCCATCTGCGCTCCAGCTGACAGTACCTTCAGACCTATCTGCTGGCGGTAGGCATTGCTGAGTCGCTCGGCAGAGTGCTTAGCCACGGCGTGAGCTATCTCGTGTCCCAATACCACGGCGAGCGATGCCTCGTCCTTTGTTACGGGCAGTATGCCCTCATATACTACAATCTTGCCTCCCGGCATGCAGAAAGCGTTCACCTCTTTGTTCTGTACGAGGTTAAACTCCCATGCGTATGTCTTCACCTCGTCACCCATGCCGTTGGCATTGAGATATTCCACTACGGCAGCTGCGAGACGCTGTCCCACGCGTTTCACCATGGCGGTCTGCTTGGCGTTGGTGGAGGCCTTGGCGGTCTTCATGTATTCCTTATACTGTTGCTCGCTGAGGCTCAGCACCTGTTCGTTGTTTACTAACAGACTCTGTTTGCGTCCGGTGATGGGGACTTTTGACGTGGTGCCACATCCGATGAGCAGTGCCGTCGTGAGTGTGGCGATTAATAGATGTAGTTTCTTCATATATCAGTATGTTTGTCTTACAGAAGGCAAAGTTACGAAGAAATGAGAGAAACACAAAATTTTTTAGTATGCTTTCTCATGCACACCCTTCACAGCTCTGCCGCTCGGGTCGTTCATATTCTTGAAAGCCTCGTCCCACTCCAGAGCCGTAGCGGTGGAGCATGCCACGCTTGCCTCTGACGGTACGCTGCGTGCTGCCGACTCGCTGGGGAAGTGCTCGGCAAAGATGGAGCGGTAGTAATACTCCTCCTTGTTGCGTGGAGGGTTGATAGGGAAGCGCTCTGCCGCGTGAGCCATCTGCTCGTCGGTGACGGCGGCGGCGGTAATCTCCTTCAGGGTGTCAATCCAGGAGTAGCCCACGCCGTCGCTGAACTGCTCCTTCTGTCGCCATGCCACCTCCTCGGGCAGCAGGCTGGCAAATGCCTCGCGCACTATGCGCTTCTCCATGGTCTTGCCCGGACACATCTTTGCCTCGGGGTTGGTGCGCATCGCCACGTCGAGGAACTCCTTGTCGAGGAACGGCACTCTGCCCTCCACGCCCCATGCAGAAAGGCTCTTGTTGGCACGCAGACAGTCATACATGTGCAGCTTTGACAGCTTGCGCACGGTCTCCTCGTGGAAAGCCTGTGCTGACGGAGCCTTGTGGAAGTAGAGGTAACCGCCGAATATCTCGTCGGCACCCTCGCCTGAGAGCACCATTTTGATGCCCATGGACTTGATGACGCGTGCCAGCAGATACATAGGTGTGGAGGCGCGCACTGTGGTCACGTCATACGTCTCGATGTAGTATATCACGTCGCGAATGGCATCGAGGCCCTCCTCTATGGTGTAGTTTATCTCATGGTGCACGGTACCTATGTGGTCAGCCACAAGGCGAGCCTTGGCAAGGTCGGGCGCACCCTTTAGTCCTACGGCAAACGAGTGCAGGCGTGGCCAGTAGGCCTTGGTGCGTGAGTCATCCTCCACGCGCATCTCAGAGTATTTGCATGCTATGGCAGAGATGACAGAAGAGTCAAGGCCTCCCGACAGCAGTACACCGTATGGCACGTCACTCATCAGCTGACGCTTCACGGCATCCTCCAGTGCATCGTGTATGGCGGCGACGCTTGCGTCGTTGTCCTTCACTGCGTCAAAGCTGAACCAGTCACGCTGGTAATACCTTGTAAGGCAGTAGGGCTTCTCTCCGTCAGCCCCGTCTCCGCTCCATACGTAGTGACCGGGGAGGAAAGGCTCATAGTACTCACACTGCCCCTCGAGTGCTTTCAGCTCAGAAGCCACATATACGGTGCCGTCGCTGTCATGCCCTATATAGAGAGGAATGACACCGATAGCGTCGCGTGCTATGAGGAAAGCGTCCTTCTCCTCGTCATAAAGCACGAAGGCAAAGATGCCGTTAAGTTCCTCAAGGAAGTGTATGCCCTTGTCACGGTAGAGAGCGAGTATTACCTCGCAGTCGCTGCCGGTCTGGAAGTCATACTGTCCGGCGTAACGGCGGCGTATGTCCTGATGGTTGTATATCTCTCCGTTGACCACCAGCACCTGCTTGCGGTCGGAACTGAAAAGAGGCTGACCGCCAGACTCGGGGTCAACGATGCTCAGACGCTCGTGGGCGAGGACAGCCGAGCCGCCGTAATATATGCCGCTCCAGTCGGGACCGCGGTGACGTATTTTCTGACTCATCTTAAGAGCTTTCTGACGCAGCTGCTGCGTCTGCTCCTTTACGTTTAGTATTGCTACGATTCCACACATAGTGATTATACAAGTTATGAGTTGTGAGTTATAGACCCACCCCAGCCCTCCCTGTGAGGGAGGGAGCCTGAGTATGGGGGTATTAATTATTAATTATTTAAGTTTCGCTTGTACTCAACTTCTTAGTCTTCAGGAGTAAAGAAGTAAAGGAGTTAAGACATTACCCTGGCTATTTGCTGTTTATTGACGAACCGAGGCTCATGCTGAGGTATTCTGTATTGTCTTAACTACTTAACTACTGTCTACTTGACTACTTCAGAAAGTTGAGTTATATCATTATTAATTAGGAACTGTGTTCTATATAGTCGATGAAAGCTTGGTTTACCATGCGTATTCCGCCCGGGGTGGGGTAGTTGCCTGTGAAGTACCAGTCGCCTGTATGGTGCGGACAAGCCTGACGCAGTCCCTCGATGCTTTGGAATACCAGTTCGATGGGCGTATGCATATTCTCCGGCCGTAGCATCTCCACTATCTTGCGGTTTATCTCCTCTACGGTGAACGGGGCGTATATCTTTCTTACATGGTTAACCTGCGGCTGTTCCTTGCAGGCATTATATACATTGGTGACGAGCTGTTTCATGCCTCGTTCCCTTATCAGTGCCATGGCAGCGCGGAAGGCGCACAGTTCCTCAAGGTGTGACATGTCAATGCCGTAGTAGTCTGGGTAGCGTATCTGTGGAGAACTTGATACCATCACTATCTTCTTTGGATGCAGGCGGTCAAGAATCTTGAAAATGCTCTCCTTCAGCGTCGTGCCTCGCACTATGGAGTCGTCTATTATCACCAGGTTGTCTTTGTAAGGTGTCAGTGAGCCGTAGGTGATGTCATACACGTGGGCGGCGAGGTCATTGCGTTCGGCGCTGTCACTTATGAAGGTACGCAGCTTAATGTCCTTCCATACCACCTTCTCAGTACGCACCTGCGGGTATATCTTCCTTATACCGTCAGTCATGCCGTAGAAGGCGGTCTCGGCGGTGTTTGGAATGTATGAGAATACGGTGTTGGCGGTGTCGCCGTCAATGGCCTTGATAATATCCGGGGTAAGCTGTTCGCCGAGACGCTTACGCTCGCGATAGATGTCGCTGTCGCTGCCTCGGCTGAAGTATATGCGCTCAAAACTGCAGGCAGTGCAGGCGGTACTCTCTGTTATCTGACTTTGTTTTATGCGTCCGCTCTTATTGACGATAAGTGACTGTCCCGGTTGTAGTTCCTTTATGTCATCCACCTCAAGGTCAAACGTTGTCTGTATGACAGGGCGCTCGCTTGCCACTACCACCACCTCGTCGTCAGTATAGTAGAAGGCGGGACGTATGCCCCAAGGGTCACGCACGCAGAACATCTCGCCAGAGCCTGTCAGTCCGCACATCACGTAGCCGCCGTCAAAGCGAGGCATAGTGGTCTTCAGTACGTTGGCCATGTCAACGTGCTCATCAATGTACCGCGTGATGTCAGCGCCCTCCAGTCCCAGTTCCCATGCCATGGCATAGAGCCGCTCCACCTCGCGGTCCAGGCGATGGCCCATCAGCTCGAGTGTGATATAGGCATCGCCATATACTCGCGGTGACTGTCCTTGTGCCGTAAGGTAATGGAACACCTCATCAATGTTGGTCATGTTGAAGTTGCCGCACAAGGCGAGGTTGCGTGCCCGCCAGTTGTTGCGGCGCAGGAAAGGATGCACGTATTGCAGTCCGCTCCTGCCCGTGGTGGAGTAGCGCAGGTGTCCCATTAAGAGCGAGGCCTCCTCGGCGGCGGTGCCCTGAGTGACGCGGCCGAACACCTCGGTGATGGCATCCTTGCCCTCGGCACGCTCGCGGAACATATATTCCTCGCCGGCCGGAGCGTCAAGACATACGAACGCCATGCCGGCGCCCTCCTGACCGCGGTTGTGCTGCTTCTCCATCATAAGGTAGAGTTTGTCAAGGCCATAGCGGCGAGTGCCATACTTCTCGCGGTAATACTCCAGCGGCTTAAGCAGGCGTATCATAGCCACGCCGCACTCATGCTTCAGTTGTTCCATCTATACATGCTTTAATGAACGACATAAACAACGGATGCGGATGCAGCACCGTTGACGAATATTCAGGGTGGAACTGTGTTCCGATGTACCAGCGGTGTGACGGCAGCTCCACAATCTCCACAAGCCCCGTCTGCGGATTGATGCCGGCGCAGCGCATACCGTGGCTCTCAAAGTCGCCCTTGTAATCGTTGTTGAACTCATAGCGGTGGCGGTGACGCTCTCTTATCAGGCTCTTGCCGCCGTATGCCAGTAACGTCCTGCTGTCCCCGGCTATCTCGCACTCGTATGCTCCGAGGCGCATGGTGCCGCCCATCTGCTTTATGCTCTTCTGCCCCTCCATTATGTCAATGACGTTATGTGTGGTAGCGGCATCCATCTCGCTGCTGTTCGCGTCAGCATAGCCCAGCACGTTGCGTGCGAACTCTATCACCATCATCTGCATACCGAGACATATACCGAAGGCTGGCACGTTATGTGTGCGGCAATACTCCGCCGCCAATATCTTGCCCTCAGTGCCGCGCACACCGAAACCGGGGCATATCACAGCTCCTGCCATGCCACGCAACTTCTCCTCTACGTTGTCGGCTGTCAGACTTTCGCTGTTAATGAAGTGAGTCTGCACCTTGCGGTCGTTATATGTGCCGGCGTGCGCCAGACTCTCAAGAATGCTCTTGTATGCGTCCTGCAGGTCATACTTGCCCACGAGGGCTATGTCAAGTACCTCCGTCGCATGTTTCCTGCGCTCCAGGAAGTTGCGCCACGGACCCAGTTCTGGCGTTACCCCGGGCTGCAGTCCCATCTTCGTGAGGATGATGGCATCCAGTCCCTGCCGCTGCATATTGACGGGCACCTCGTAGATGCTCGGCATATCCTGACTCTGTATCACGGCCTTTATGTCCACGTTACAGAAGTGCGCCACCTTCTTCCTAAGCTCGTCGCTGAGCTCATGCTCGGTGCGCAGCACCAGCACCTCGGGCTGTATGCCCAGTCCCTGCAGTTGCTTCACGCTTGTCTGCGTGGGCTTCGTCTTCAGCTCGCCGGCGGCGGCAAGGTAAGGTACGTAAGTCAGGTGTACGTTGAGTGCCCTCTCGGTACCCAGTTCCCACCGCAGCTGCCTGATGGCCTCAAGGAACGGCTGGCTCTCGATGTCTCCTATGGTGCCGCCTATCTCGGTTATCACGAAGTCAAGGCTGTGCGTGTCGTCATGCATTATCCTGCGCTTAATCTCGTCGGTGATGTGGGGTACCACCTGTATAGTCTTTCCGAGGTAGTCGCCGCGTCGCTCGCGGTTGATGACACTCTGGTATATGCGTCCGGTGGTCACGCTGTTGTTGCGTGTGGTCTCAATACCTGTGAAGCGTTCGTAGTGTCCCAGGTCGAGGTCGGTCTCCATGCCGTCAGCGGTCACATAGCACTCGCCGTGCTCGTAGGGGTTGAGTGTGCCGGGGTCTATATTGATGTATGGGTCAAACTTCTGTATCGTGATGTTGTAGCCCCTTGCCTGCAGCAGTTTGCCGAGTGATGCGGAGATGATGCCCTTGCCGAGTGATGAGGCTACGCCGCCAGTTATGAATATGTACTTGGTGTCTGTCATTATTTTATTTATGTATATATTCTCAATCTTTCATTTTCTCCCTTAGATGCTCCTCGTATTCTGCTATCTCGCGCTCGCCTATGTGAGCCAGTCCGTAGTGCTCGTCATGCTGGGAGAAGTCAAGTCCTACCTTCTCGCTGTATGCCGATACGCGCATGGGTAGCAGCTGGTCTATAAGCCAATAACCCACCCAACTCATTATAAATGTATAGACAAAGACTATCACGATGGCGAGCAGGTGATACAAGAAGATCACGAAACCGTCCCATGTGCCTGCTATCAGTCCCTCTTGTATGAATATGCCTGTGAGCACGGTGCCGAATATGCCGCCTGTGCCGTGTGTGGGGAATACATCCAGAGCATCATCGATTCTTGTGTGTGAACGCCAGTAAACGGCTATGTTGCATATTAAGGTTATGGTGAACGCAATAAAGATACTCTGTCCCACAGTGACGTAGCCGGCTGAAGGGGTGATGGCCACCAGGCCTACCACGCAACCTACTGCAGCTCCCATGGCTGAGGGCTTGCGACCGCGCAGACAGTCAAAGAATATCCATGTCATCATGGCGGTGGCCGATGCCGTGTTGGTGTTAAGGAAAGCCTTTACCGCCTGTCCGTCTGCATGTAGTGATGAACCGGCGTTGAATCCGAACCATCCTAACCAGAGCATCGCTGCACCGAGCAATACGAATGGAATGTTGGCAGGCTCGCTCTTCGCTGTGCTGCGTCTGCCGAGGAAGATGGCTCCTGCCAGAGCAGCCACGCCAGAAGAGGCATGGACTACTATGCCACCGGCGAAATCCACCACACCCCAACGCATGAACAGTCCCTCGGGATGCCACGTCATGTGTGCCAGCGGACAGTATATCACGAAAAAGAAGAACATCATGAAGAACAGGTAGGCGGAGAATCTCACGCGCTCTGCAAACGAACCGGTGATAAGTGACGGCGTTATGATTGCGAACTTCATCTGGAACAGAGCATAGAGCGCCAGCGGTATGGTTGCGCCGCCGAGTACGTTGCCTGCAGGAGTGGTGTAAACGGCTCCTCCCACGCCGTGGAACATGGGGAAGGTCAGCGGCGAGCCAATCACGCCCCCTATATCATCGCCGAAACACAGGGAGAAACCAATCACCACCCACAGAACAGATATCAGTCCCATTGCGATGAACGACTGCAGCATCGTGGAGATGACGTTCTTCGCTCCGACCATGCCTCCATAAAAGAATGACAATCCGGGAGTCATCATTAATACAAATATGGTGGCGGTTATCAGCCACGCCACGTCAGCCGCTGACACCTGAGACCAGTCGCACTCAAATGTCGGCTCGCCGACAAACAAACCCGCTATGGCAATCAGTGTCATTGCCGCCATCAGCGTTATCCATCTTTTCTTAATCATGTTTTTACCTTTTATATTTGTCATATTTATCAAAACCGAATGCAAAATTAATACAAAACGACAAATTATTAGATAAAAATGTGTCTTTTTGTATTTATATTTTTTATTAAACTAACAATGTGTAAACAAAGTGTCAGTATAGGTGCTGTTTTGTTTACAGACTGATTGAAAAATGGGTAGATTTATTACAAAGTGTCAGAAGCGAAAGAAAATAAGTAAAAAAATGAAAGAAAAATAATGATAATTCAAACTATTTGTATAATTTTGCAACCGAAAACCAGAAAACAGAAAGTAAAAGTAAGGATAATATGACAACGTGTATTAAAAAACAAGGTGGACTTTATCAAAGCAGTTATGAGCACGATGCCTGTGGAGTAGGCATGGTGGTGAACATACATGGAGGAAAGAGTCACGAGTTGGTTGACAATGCGCTGCGTGTATTGGAGAACATGGAGCACCGCGGCGCTGAGACGCGCGACAAGACCGGCGACGGTGCCGGCATCATGGTGCAGATACCGCATGAGTTTATATTGCTCCAGGGAATACCGGTGCCTGAGAAGGGACGCTATGGTACGGGACTCATCTTCTTGCCAAAAGACGAGGCACGCCAGCAGGATATTCTTGCTGTGTTGGTGCAGGAGGTAGAGAAGGAAGGTCTCGGTCTGATGCCCCTGCGTGACGTGCCGACAAACCCTGAGGCTCTTGGTGTGGCTGCGCGTGAGGTGGAGCCTGTCGTGAAGCAGATATTTGTGACGGGAACGGCTGATGAGCAGTTTGAGCAGCTTGACCGTATATTATATAAGGTAAGAAAAAGGATTGAGAACAAGGTTTCGGATGAGGATTTCTATATCTGTTCATTGTCAACGCGTAACATTATATATAAAGGGATGTTGACGAGTGGACAGTTGCGCCGCTACTTCCCAGACCTGTCAAATCCTTACTTCACCAGTGGCTTGGCATTGGTGCACTCACGTTTCTCTACCAACACATTCCCTCAGTGGAAGTTGGCACAGCCGTTCCGCCTCTTGGCACATAACGGTGAGATAAACACCATACGCGGCAACCGCGGATGGATGAAGGCTCGTGAGAGTGTGCTTAACAGCGAGGCGCTGGGCGACATCAGTGACCTGCGTCCTATAGTGCAGGAGGGAATGAGTGACTCCGCGAGCCTTGACAACGTGTTTGAGTTCCTTACAATGAGCGGACTGTCACTGCCACAGGCTATGGCGATACTTGTGCCAGAGTCATTTAATGACAAGAACCCTATATCTGAGGACTTGAAGGCTTTCTATGAGTATCACTCTATATTGATGGAGCCATGGGATGGTCCTGCTGCACTGTTGTTCAGCGATGGTCGCTATGCTGGCGGTATGCTTGACCGTAACGGTCTTCGTCCGTCACGCTATACCATCACACGTCAGGGTATGATGGTAGTAGCGTCAGAGGCGGGAGTGATGAGCTTTGACCCTGCCGACGTGGTAAGCAAGGGCCGTCTGCAGCCAGGTAAGATACTGCTTGTTGACACAGAGGAAGGCAAGATATATTACGATGGTGAGATAAAGGAGCAGTTGGCAGGTGCACACCCTTACCGTGAGTGGCTGTCCACCAACCGTATTCAGTTGGAGAAGCTGAAGAGCGGACGTAAAGTGGAAAATACTGTTCCTGACTACGAACGCAGACTCCGTATGTTCGGTTTCGGACAAGAGGATATTGATAAGACCCTCGTGCCTATGGCTACTGCAGGACAGGAGCCTGTAGCTGCTATGGGTAATGATACTCCGCTGGCTGTCATCAGCGATCGCCCGCAGGTATTCTTCAACTATTTCCGCCAGCAGTTTGCACAGGTCACAAACCCTGCCATCGACCCTATACGTGAAGAACTGGTGATGAGCCTGACGGAGTACATAGGTGCGGTGGGCACCAACATACTCACGCCTGACGAGAAGAACTGTAAGATGGTGCGCTTGCCTCAGCCGGTGCTTACCAATACCCAGCTCGACATACTGTGTAACATCAGCTACAAGGGCTTTAAGACAAGGAAGCTCTCTATGCTCTTCGACAAGGAGAAAGGCGAGGAGGGACTGCGCGAGGCTATAGATACACTGTGCAAGGAGGCAGAGGCTTCGGTAGATGATGGAGTGAACTATATCATCCTTACCGACCGTGACGTTGATGAGCAGCATGCTGCCATCCCGTCTCTTCTGGCAGTGTCTGCTGTACACCACTATCTGATAAGTGTTCAGAAGCGTGTGCAGACGGCCTTGATAGTAGAGAGTGGTGAGATACGTGAGGTTATGCACGCTGCTTTGTTGCTTGGCTATGGTGCCAGCGCCATCTGTCCTTATATGACCTTCGCCGTGCTTGACAATCTTGTAAGACACGGCAAGATACAAGAGGAGTATGCCACGGCAGAGCATAACTACATAAAGGCGGTTGACAAGGGCCTGAAGAAGATAATGTCAAAGATGGGTATCTCCACCATACGCTCATATCGTGGTGCCAAGATATTTGAGAGCATAGGTCTCAGTGAGGAACTGCTGCGCAGGTACTTCGGTACGGAGGTAAGTACCATTGGTGGTATAGGCTTGCGTGATATAGCCCGTGATGCGGCGAGACTGCACAGTGAGGCTTACTCGCTTAAGACTGACAGTGATGTATCGCTCCTGTCTGATAACGGACTGTTCTCTTATCGTAAGGACGGAATAAAGCATGCATGGAATCCTGATACTATAGCCAATCTGCAGATAGCCACCCGTCTCGGTTCATACGCCAAGTTCAAGGAGTGGGCTAAGATGGTAGATGAGAAGGAGAGTCCGCTGTTCATACGTGACTTCTTCGGTTTCAAGAAGGCTGCTGCTCCGTTGTCTGTTGACGAGGTGGAGCCTGTAGAGAGTATAGTAAGACATTTCGTTACAGGCGCTATGTCATTCGGTGCACTTAGCATAGAGGCTCATGAGGCTCTGGCGCTTGCCATGAACAAACTTGGTGCGCGCAGCAATACCGGTGAGGGCGGTGAGGACAACGCACGTTACCATACAGAGGTTGACGGTGTGAGTCTGTCAAGTAAGACCAAGCAGGTGGCCAGCGGACGCTTTGGTGTCACTGCCGAGTATCTGGTCAATGCAGAGGAGATACAGATTAAGGTGGCACAGGGAGCTAAGCCTGGTGAGGGCGGACAGCTGCCGGGCTTTAAGGTCAACGAGGTGATAGCCAAGACACGCAACGCTATACCTGGCATATCACTCATTTCACCACCGCCACATCATGACATATATAGTATTGAGGACCTGGCGCAGCTTATCTTCGACTTGAAGAACATCAACCCTACAGCAGCCGTTTCAGTGAAGCTCGTGGCTGAGAGTGGTGTGGGCACCATCGCTGCAGGTGTGGCAAAGGCAAAGGCCGACCTCATCGTCATCAGTGGTGCAGAGGGCGGCACGGGAGCATCGCCTGCTTCATCAATGCGCTTTGCAGGTATCTCACCTGAGATAGGACTGGCTGAGACACAGCAGACACTCGTAAGAAACGGACTGCGTAACCAGGTGCGCCTGCAGACTGACGGCCAGCTGAAGACGGCGCGCGATGTCATCATTATGGCAATGCTCGGTGCTGATGAGTTCTCATTTGGCACACTGCCGCTCATAGTTCTCGGCTGTGTCATGATGCGTAAGTGTAACACTAACACCTGTCCGGTGGGCGTGGCTACTCAGGACGAGAGACTGCGTGCACACTTCAGGGGACGTGCTGAGTATGTTGTAAACTTCTTCACCTTCCTTGCCGAGCAGGTACGTGAATACCTTGCAGAGATAGGTGTTAAGAGACTGAAGGACATCATCGGCAGGACAGACCTCATCGAGGTACATGCTGCCGCCGATGGTACCAAGCAGGCCACGATGGACTTCTCCCGTCTGCTTTATCAGGAGACATCCGCCCACGACACCCAGCTCTATTGGGACAGAAGTGGATTTACAGAGGTAAGCAATGTGAAGGACGAGGCTATCATACGTATGGCTGCTCCTGCCTTAGACAACAAAGAGGAGGTGAGCCTTGACTATACTATATGCAATGTGGACCGTGCCGTAGGTACTATGCTCGCTGGTGAGATAGCCCGCCGATATGGTGAAGAGGGACTGCCCGATGGTTGCATATCACTCAAGTTCAGAGGTTCGGCAGGCCAGTCATTCGGTGCTTTTGCAGTCAAGGGAATGAGTATGCTGCTTGAGGGTGAGGCCAACGACTACTTCGGCAAGGGCTTGTCAGGCGGACGTATCAGTATCATGCCGCCGTCACGCAGTAATGATGACTTCCGTGCAGAGGACAACATCATAGCAGGCAACACCGGACTCTACGGTGCCACCAGCGGTGAGCTTTATGTCAATGGTCGTGTGGGCGAGCGTTTCGCGGTGCGTAACAGCGGTGCCATAGCGGTAATAGAGGGTGCCGGCGACCACTGCTGTGAGTATATGACAGGCGGCAGGGTAGTGGTGCTCGGTGCCACAGGCCGTAACTTCGCCGCGGGTATGTCGGGCGGTGTGGCATACGTGTATGACCCTAAGCACACCTTTGACTACTTCTGCAATATGGATATGGTGGAGCTGACACTGGTGGAGGATAACGTGAGCCGTAAGGAGTTGCTTGAGCTGATACGCCAGCACTACCTGCATACTGGCAGTGCGCTCGCCGGTCGTATGCTTGACGACTGGAACCGTTACGTTGGTGACTTCATACAGGTGACACCTATTGAGTACAAGCGCGTGCTTCAAGAGGAGCAGATGGCCAAGCTGCGCGAGAAGATAGATGCAGTGAGCCGTGACTATTAATCGTTGAATATAATTCGTATAAGATAATTATGGGAAATCCTAAAGCATTTCTTACCGTGCCTCGCAAGGAGGCTGGATACAGACCTGTTAACGACCGCATACATGACTTCGGCGAGGTGGAGCAGACGCTCAACACGCGCGACCGTCAGGAGCAGGCATCACGCTGCATGGACTGCGGAGTGCCGTTCTGCCACTGGGCTTGTCCGCTGGGCAACAAAGACTCTGAGTGGAATGACGCCCTCTACCACGGTGAGTGGGAGAAGGCATACAAGATACTGAGAAAGACCAATCCTTTCCCTGAGTTCACCGGACGCATCTGTCCCGCGCTGTGTGAGAAGGCCTGCGTGCTCTATCTCACCACGGGCGAGGCTGTCACCAACCGTGAGAACGAGTGTGCCATAGCAGAGCGTGCCTGGCAGGAGGGTTACGTAACAGTGAGACGGCCGCAGCATGGCGGCAAGCGCGTGGCTGTGATAGGCGCAGGTCCTGCCGGACTTGCAGCTGCAGAGCAACTAAACATTGCCGGCTATGCCGTTACCGTGTATGACAAGAACGAGGCGGCTGGCGGACTGCTGCGCTACGGCATACCTAACTTCAAGCTCAACAAGAGCGTGATAGACCGCCGCATCAGTTTGATGGAGCAGGAGGGCGTGACGTTCAAGTATGGTGAGCAGATAGACGATGTAAGCGCGATAGCAGCTGACTATGACGCAGTAGTCATAGCCACCGGCACTCCGACAGCCCGTAACCTCAATGTCCCAGGTCGTGAGCTGAAAGGCGTACACCTTGCCCTTGAGCTGCTCTCACAGCAGAACCGTGTGCTGGCCGGTGCGGAGTACTCAAAGGAGGAGCGTGTCACCGCCAAGGGTAAGAACGTACTCGTGATAGGCGGTGGCGACACAGGCTCAGACTGCATTGGCACGGCCCACCGTCAGGGATGCAAGAGCGTGACGCAGATAGAGATAATGCCCAAGCCCCCGGTAGGACACAACGCAAACACTCCCTGGCCTAACTGGCCGGTAATACTCAAGACCACGTCATCGCATGAGGAGGGTTGTACCCGTCGCTGGAACATCAATACTCTGGAGTTCATAGGTGACGGTGAGGGACGTGTCAGTGCCGTCCGTGTGCAGCCTATCGACTGGAAACCAAACCCTGAGGGTGGCCGCCCCATCATGGTGGAGGCTGGTGAGCCAGAGGAGATAAAGGCAGAGCTGGTGTTGCTCGCCATGGGCTTCCTCAAGCCTGAACACCCTGAGTATCCAGAGAATGTCTTTGTGTGTGGCGATGCCAAGAGCGGCGCGTCACTCGTGGTAAGAGCCATAGCCAGCGGCTTGAAGACTGCTGACGATGTGGATAAATACCTTTCTAAGGATGAGTAAGATAAAGTTCACCAAGATGCACGGCTGCGGTAATGACTACATATACGTCAACGCCATGGAGAATGACATAACAGATCTCTATGCGGCAACCACGGCCTGGAGCGACCGCCACAAGGGCATAGGCTCCGATGGTCTCGTGCTGATAGACAGGGCTACGGTGGAGGGTGCCGACTTCTCCATGCGTATCTTCAATGCTGACGGCTCTGAGGCTATGATGTGTGGCAATGCGTCGCGCTGCATAGGCAAGTATCTGTATGAGCGCGGACTTACCGACAAGACAGAGATACATCTGCAGACTCTCTCGGGTATCAAGACGTTGAGGCTCAGCGTAAGTGGCGGCATAGTGGAGAGCGTGACGGTTGACATGCTTGAGCCGGCGTTTGAGAACGAAGAACTGTTTACTGGTTGCGACACACCCATGCAAGGCACGTTTGTCTCAATGGGTAATCCGCATTACGTCATCTTCACCAATACCATAGACCAAGTGGCTGAGCTCGGGCCGGTGCTGGAGCGGCACCAGGCTTTCCCCCAGCGGTGTAACATAGAGTTTGCTCGTGTGGAGCCTGACGGAAAGATACGCACCCGTGTATGGGAGCGTGGCAGCGGAATAACAGAGGCCTGCGGCACGGGAGCCTGCGCCACGGCAGTGGCAGCGGCGCTGACGGGCAGGGCTGGCAGGGTGTCACAGATAGTGATGGACGGCGGCACGCTCAGCATAGAGTGGAGCGAGGCTGACAACCATGTATATATGACGGGACCGGCAGAGTTCGTGTTTGACGGGGAGATAACAGACCCACCCCAACCCTCCCTGTGAGGGAGGGAGTACCAAACGACCAAACGACCAAACGACCAAACGACCAAACGACGAAACAACCAAACGACCAAACGACGAAACAACCAAACGACCAAACGACGAAACAACCAAACGACCAAACGACCAAACGACCAAAGACATGGCATTAGTAAACGTACATTTCTTAAACTTGCAGAACAACTACCTGTTTGCTGACATAGCAAAGAAGGTAAACGCATACAAGGTGACGCATCCTAAGGTGGATGTCATATCACTCGGCATAGGCGATGTGACGCAGCCGCTCTGTCCGGCTGTTATAGAGGCCATGCACCGTGCCGCTGACGAGATGGCTACGGCAGAGGGCTTCCGTGGCTACGGGCCGGAGCAGGGCTACGACTTCTTGCGCGAGGCCATACTGAAGAACGACTTCCTGCCGCGCGGAGTGCGCCTTGACATTGATGAGATATTCATCAACGACGGCGCGAAGAGCGACACGGGCAACTTCCAGGAGCTGCTCCACTGGGATGACCACATCGGCATGACCGACCCTGTCTATCCTGTATATATTGACTCTAATGTCATGATAGGTCGCTGCGGCTCGCACAAGGAGGACGGCGGATGGTCTAACGTGACCTATATGCCTACCACTGCGGAGAACGGCTTTGTGCCGCAGATACCAGGCGGCCGTCCGCTTGATATAATATACCTGTGTTACCCTAACAACCCCACAGGTACCGTGATAACGAAGGCGGAGCTGCGCAAGTGGGTGAACTATGCGTTGAAGAACGATGCCTTGATACTTTATGATGCAGCATACGAGGCTTACATACAAGACCCCGACATCCCTCACAGCATATATGAGATACGCGGAGCGAGAAAGTGCGCTGTGGAGTTTCATAGTTTCTCCAAGACGGCTGGCTTCACCGGCATACGCTGCGGCTACACCGTGGTGCCAAAGGAACTGACGCTCTCAGACTTCGACGGCAACCGCGTCTCAGCCAACCAGTTGTGGCTGCGCAGGCAGTGCACCAAGTTTAACGGCACCAGCTATATATCGCAGCGCGCCGCCGAGGCCATATACTCACCCGAGGGCAAGAAGCAGGTGAAGGCAGTGATAGACTACTATATGGATAATGCCCGCCTGATGCTCACTACGCTGCGCTCACTGGGTTATGAGGTGTATGGCGGCGAGAACGCCCCTTACATTTGGATGAAAACTCTGGGCGGCAAGGGCTCATGGCAGTTCTTTGAGGAGATGCTTTACACTGCCGGTGTTGTATGCACTCCTGGAGTGGGCTTCGGTCCGTCAGGTGAGGGATACGTGCGCCTCACAGCCTTCGGCACCAGGGAGAACACCGAGGAGGCTCTGCGCAGGATAAGAGAGAAGTTGTGATATAGTCCTTATAGTGACTATAGTTTTTATAGTTCCTATAGTTCCTATAGTATCTATAGTCCCTATACTATTAATAATAAATAAAAAGATTGATTTTATGGAAAACTTAAGATTTCAGGTAGTAGGTGAGGCTTTCAAGAAGCAGCCTGTTGATGTTCCGGCACCAGCCGAGCGTCCTTCAGAGTTCTTTGGAAAGTATGTGTTCAACAAGCAGAAGATGTTCAAGTATCTGCCTAAGAAGGTATATGACAAGATGCTTGACGTGATAGATAATGGCGCACCGCTCGACCGTGCCACTGCCGACAAGGTGGCTGAGGGTATGAAGAAATGGGCCATGGAGCTGGGTGCTACCCACTGTACCCACTGGTTCCAGCCTCTTACCGACACCACGGCAGAGAAGCATGACGCTTTCGTGGAGCACGACTGGAAAGGTGGTATGATTGAGGAGTTTGAGGGCAAGAGCCTCGTGCAGCAGGAGCCTGACGCATCCTCGTTCCCATCTGGCGGCATACGCTCTACCTTTGAGGCGCGCGGCTACTCGGCATGGGACCCTACGTCTCCTGTCTTCGTCATCGGCGATACACTGATGATTCCTACCGTCTTCATCTCTTACACAGGTGAGGCGCTTGACTATAAGACTCCGTTGCTCAAGGCACTGAGCGCTGTCAACAAGGCTGCCACAGAGGTGGTGCATTACTTCAACCCTGAGGTGAGGAAGGTCATTTCAAACCTCGGATGGGAGCAGGAGTACTTCCTCGTTGACGAGGGACTCTACTCTGCACGCCCTGACCTGCTCCTTACAGGTCGTACCCTTATGGGTCACTCCTCTGCCAAGGACCAGCAGATGGACGACCATTACTTCGGTGCCATCCCTGAGCGTGTGGCGGCGTTTATGAAGGATTTGGAGATACAGGCTCTTGAACTGGGCATACCTTGCAAGACACGTCATAACGAGGTTGCGCCAAACCAGTTTGAGCTGGCTCCGATATTCGAGGAGACTAACCTTGCCGTTGACCACAATATGCTCATCATGTCATTGATGAAGAAGGTGGCACGCAAGCACGGTTTCCGCTGTCTGCTCCACGAGAAGCCGTTTGACGGCGTGAACGGCTCTGGTAAGCACAATAACTGGTCGCTCTCTACCGACAACGGCATACTGCTCCACGCTCCTGCCAAGGACGAGATAGGCAACCTGCGTTTCGTTACCTTCGTAGTGGAGACACTGATGGGTGTGTATAAGCATAACGGTCTGCTCAAGGCCTCTATCATGAGTGCCACCAACGCCCACCGTCTGGGTGCCAACGAGGCTCCGCCGGCTATTGTCAGCTCGTTCCTCGGCAAGCAACTCACTGAGATACTTGACCATCTGGAGAACACTAAGGATGACAGCATAGCTATCAGTGCCAAGTCTGGCCTGAAGCTCGGCATACCTGCCATACCTGAGCTGTTGATAGACAATACTGACCGCAACCGCACCTCTCCGTTCGCCTTCACCGGCAACCGCTTTGAGTTCCGTGCCGTAGGTTCTGAGGCTAACTGCGCCAGTGCCATGATAGCCCTTAACTCTGCTGTGGCTGAGGCTCTGGTTGACTTCAAGCAGCGTGTGGACAAGCGCATTGAGGAGTTCTCCGGCCGTCCTGAGTTTGCTGAGGGTACCGGCCACACCGCCAAGTACCACGCCATTGTCAGCGTGCTGCGTGAGGACATCAAGACCTGCAAGGCAATACGTTTCGACGGTAACGGCTACTCTGACGAGTGGGTGGCTGAGGCTGAGAAGCGCGGACTTGACGTGGAGAAGTCTTGTCCTAAAATCTTCGACCGTTATCTTGACAAGGAGTCTATCCAGATGTTTGAGAGCCTCGGTGTCATGACGAGGAAGGAGCTTGAGGCCCGCAACGAGATAAAGTGGGAGACCTACACGAAGAAGATACAGATAGAGGCGCGCATTTTCGGTGACCTCAGCATCAACCACATCATACCTCAGGTGGTGGCTTACCAGACCAAACTGGCGCAGAACGTGGCTGCCCTGAAGCAGATATTGCCTGAGGATGAGTTTAAGACCGTTGCGGCCAGCAACCTCGCTCTTATATCTGAGATTTCACAGCGTGTGAAGACCATCGAGGAGGGATGCCTGCAGCTCACCGAGGCCCGCAAGGTGGCTAACAAGATAGCCTCTGAGCGTGAGAAGGCTATTGCCTACCACGACACCGTGGAGCCGCTGATGGATCAGATACGTTACCACATCGACAAGCTTGAGGCCAAGGTGGACGATGAGGTATGGACTCTGCCTAAGTATCGCGAGATGCTGTTTATAAGATAATTGTTTCATATTATGAGGGCTGTCACCCCCGGTTTCCGGTAAGGTGGCAGCCCTCTTTTTTTGTCTCAGCCTCAGTGAGGCGGCGTATGTCTATTTTATTATGTTGCCCAGTATGTCGCGGGTGATGGTGCGTGTCACAGAGCTGGTGGCGTTCTTCGCCATGCGGCCGGTGAGCGAACCGCTGCTCTTGGACTTCTTGCCCGTAATCTTGTCGCTGACGTAGGTGCCGAGCATGGCTGCCAGCGTTCCCGTTATGGCGGTGATGATACCCTTACATATCTTCTTCATCAGTCCGGGCTTCTCCTTGCCAGCCTTGCCCTTGCCCTCGTTCTCGGCTTCGTTCTCCTCAGCCTCGGCTATCAGTTGCTCGAAGGCACTCTCACGGTCAACAGGGGTGTCATACTTGCCCTTTATGCTGCTCCGCTGGATGATGTCTGAGCGCTGAGCCTCTGTCACTGCTCCTATCTGACTGAGCGGGAACAGTATCTTGGCTCTCTCAACCACCGTAGGCGCGCCTTTCTCGTCAAGGAAGCTCACCAGAGCCTCGCCCGTCTCCAGGTTCATGATGGCCTCGTCGGTCTTGAAGTCAGGGTTGGCCCTGAAGGTGTCGGCGGCGGTCTTCACTGCCTTCTGGTCCTTAGGGGTGTAGGCGCGCAGGGCGTGCTGCACGCGGTTGCCCAGCTGTCCCAGTATGTTCTCGGGAATGTCCGTAGGCAGCTGAGATATGAAGTATATGCCCACACCCTTGGAGCGTATCAGGCGTATCACCTGCTCTATCTTGTCGAGCAGTGCCTTGCTGGTACCGTCAAAGAGCATGTGCGCCTCGTCAAAGAAGAATACCAGCTTTGGCTTCTCCATGTCGCCCACCTCTGGAAGGGTGGAGTAGAGTTCGCTGAGCAGCCACAGCAGGAAGGTGGAGTAGAGCTTGGGCTGCATCATCAGCTTGTCAGCCGCCAGTACGCTCATCACACCCTTGCCGCCCTCACACTGCATGAGGTCGTTGATGTCAAACGACGGCTCGCCGAAGAACTTGTCCGCACCCTGGTTCTCCAGTTGCAGCAGTGCCCTTTGTATGGCTCCCACCGTCTGTGTTGATATGTTGCCGTAGGTGGTGGTGTACTCCTTTGCATGCTTTGACACCCAGTTGAGCATGGCGCGCAGGTCTTTCAGATCAAGCAGCAGCAGTCCGCGATCATCGGCTATGCGGAACACTATGTTCAGCACACCGTCCTGTGTCTCGTTCAGTCCGAGCAGTCGTGACAGCAGCTGCGGTCCCATCTGTGATATGGTGGCACGCATGGGATGTCCCTGCTCACCAAACACGTCATAGAACCTCACCGGGCATGGCTGGAACTCAGGGTTCTCTATGCCAAACTCAGGCATACGCTTCTCAATGAATGAGTTCATCTGTCCTGCCTGTGATATACCGCTGAGGTCGCCCTTCATATCGGCCATGAAACAAGGCACGCCGTTCTGACAGAATGTCTCGGCCATCACTTGCAGAGTCACCGTCTTACCAGTACCGGTAGCGCCGGCAATAAGTCCGTGACGGTTAGCCATCTTTCCTAATATTGATAATGCCCCGTTCTCTGAATGGGCAATGTAAAGTCCGCGTTCTTTATCGTACATGATTATTTAGTGTTAGTTATTGTTTTAGGTGGGTTAATGTGCTACAAAGATATAAAATTAAATCTGATCAACCAAATAAATAATGATTTTACTCAACTTTGCTCAGCCATTACCAGTCATCTGTAATGTCCTCATCCTCATCTTCGTTCTCCTCCTCCTGGGCGTCCTCATAGTCGGTCCATCCTTCAATGTAGCCTTCCTCATACCCGTCCTCATATCCCTTCTTGTATCTCTTACTGTAAGAGCCCTGGTATTTGTTGGAGTCATCATAGTTGTGGGCATGACTGAATCCTATCTTGCCATCGCTCTTGCCTTGTTCAAACCCTTCGTCATACCCTTTGCGGTAAGCCTCGTCAGTGGGCCTTTCTTTGTCTTTCCTTTGTTGATTGTACACAGCTTTGCCATAAGGAGCAGTCAGAAGAGTGCCTGCAGTATCCTGTGACTGGAAAGTGTCAGCAGGGGCACCGTCTGAAGATACGTTACCATAGTATATGGCAGCGACAATCGCAATACCGATTATACTGTAAAGGCATCCGCAGCCCCATTTCCTGTATTTCTCCATACCGTTGTTTTTCATCATGCTTAATGCAAAGATAGCTATTTATTGCTATCGTGCAAAAGAAATGACACATAATTTTGCGTAGCCAATGCTTTGCCCACCGTTCTGATTCTCTCCCCATGCTCCTTTGGAGCAGAAATCATGGAGAATCATCAGGACAATCTTTGGATCCTGTCGGCTCAGAAATATTTCTGGCTCGAAGAGCCTGAGATTAAAGAAGAAAAACAACTGGTGCAAAAACTCCTCTCGCGCAAAAAGGTTGTGGTTTGATGTAGTAACAAGAGTGTATATGGTTGGCCTAAGAATGATGAATGGTATAGGAAACATGTACAAGAGGTAGGTCCGTTGGGAAAGGTGTATGCTTCGAGAATATGGGCCACTGAAGGTGATTCCCCCTCATTCTTATATTGCATTAATAATGGCCTCAACTGCCCAGAACACATCGACTATGGTGGTTGGGGAGGCCGATTCTCCTGTATTCGGAAGGAGAATATCGAAAGTATGGATTGGGTCAGGAGAAACAATCTGGACGAGATGCAGTATGCCCCTTATCTGATGTTTGGTGCATCGGAAGAGGGAGGCAGGGCAATAAACATCTGGACTGATGATATTCATAATGACTTCATGGCCCGAATGGCATGGACAGTGACAAATAATTATTCTGATGCCAATCATCATCCTGTGGCTGTCATTGGGAATGACAAGTCACGAAATATTATCACTGTTTCAGCTAAAGCAGGCCAAGAACTATGCCTGAATGCAGAGAACAGTTTTGACCCGGATGATAATCCTTTGTCATTTGTGTGGCAGTTTTACAAAGAGCCATCCTCATACAAAGGAGATTTACTATTAGAAAGCCCTAACACAGAGAGAACGCACATTCTAATTCCCGAGGAAGCACGAGGCAAGACCATCCATATAATATTAAAGGTAAGTGACAATGCACAGCCTAATCTATGCTCATACAGAAGGATAGTTATTAATGTGAAGGGTTGAACAAGTGAATATAGATAGTAGAGCCTTAAATGGATATCTACTTGTTATGTATCAATTAAATAAGTGTTTTTATAATTTTGGTCATTAGTGTCCCGATTTTAACGGGACGCTAATGGTATTTTTTTTAATATAACGTGAGTTTGACGTATAATAACTCATATTAATATATTTGTAATACTGTGGACAATTGTATGTAATAACCTTCCCTTAATTTTGCAACCGAAAAAGATTGTTATTCGTTATTATTAATCACAAAAAACAAACAAGTTATGAAAACGTTACTTAAATGGAAGGCAGTGATTGTTGCCAGTGCAATGTTGATGGCTCAGTCTGCTATGGCACAGGACATCCCTGCGCTCAATGCTAATGATTACACAAAACCAGCGTGGACAAAACTAAATCGCATGATTGCTACCTTGCAGCCATCTACAATGCCGTATAGCATCAACATGACTGTAAACGGAGATCCATCTACGCGCATGGCATTTGCATGGTTCACAAATCCTGAGATTACCGATGGTGAGGTGCAGATTGTTGCAAAAGCAGACGCAACCGTTGACGACTTCTTGACTCCAACCATAACTATTAAGGCAACAGCCACAGATGTAAAGGGCTTGAACTATTCTATTGCGAAGAATAAACTCACCGGAATAGAGCCTAACACAAAGGCTGATTATTGTTCACACAAGGCAATAGCAACCAACCTTACTCCTGCCACTACATACTCTTTCCGCGTAGGAAATGAAAAAGGATGGAGTGAGATAGGTTCTTTCACTACCTCTTCTGCCCGGAAGGATGAAACCTACTCATTTATTTATATCACTGACACCCAGGCTCAGTATGATGAAATGTTTGATGTGTCACAGAAAACCGTTCACACTGCCTACAAGATGGTTCCTAATGCAGCGTTCGTACTTTGCAATGGTGACCTTGTAGAGACAAGTGGTAGCAACAATTCAGAATGGGAGTATGAGCAGTGGTTCTCTACCATGCAGGACGTATGGATGAAATGTCCACTGGTTGTTGCCCAAGGCAATCACGATACGAGTGCCAACAGCAATTTCTTCTATCATTTCAATACCGACAACACCTTCAATGAGAAGACAGAAGTGGCAACGGCAATGGGCGGCACGGTTTATTCCTTTGTTCGTGGTGATGTCTTGTTCATGGTTATAAACTATGAGGACTGGAAGAAAGAAGGGTATTTCGAGTCTTTAGCCGCTTGGATGCGTGAGCAGGTGAATGCTCATAAGGATGTTAAATGGCGTGTGGCAACATACCATAAAAATATGTTCACCGGAAGCCGCTCACATCAGGATGATTCGGATGGAAAGGCTGTCCGCGCGGCTATGCTTCCAGTATTTGATGAACTTGGCATTAATATCGCCCTTCAGGGTCACGATCATATTTATGAGGTTATAGGTCCTGTCAACAACTTACAGAAGACGCTTATTTCCAATGGGGTGGAGATGGTTGAGACTGTCGGCGACGGTGGACTCCGTGAGAATATGACGGGCAAACAGGGTGGTGTGTATGACGTCAGCAAGGGCACCCTCTATTTCTTGAACAACTCTGCGGGAAGGAAGAAATACGAACCACGTAACGAAGCGGATATGATAGCTTCCCTCAGCAAGCATGAGGTGGAGAATTACTGGGGACTGTTCTCTGGAAAGTTTGGTCAGACTGGTGAACCTACCTTTAGTAGAGTGGATGTTTCTTCTGAGGAAATAAACATTACCACCTATACAGTAGATGATCTCGGAAATGCAACAGAGTTTGACTCTTTCAAGATTGTAAAGAACTCAACAGGCACTGGGGTGGAATCTACCGAGGATAGTAATAATATAAGAATCTCTTATAATGCGTCTTCAAGCAACATTACCGTTGAGGGTATGGTTCCTGAGACTGTTGAAGTATTCTCTGTTGACGGAAAACTCGTGGCATCAGCAACTGGTGCAATAGTTTCTGCGACAGGATTTGCTGACGGTTGCTATATTGTAAAGGCCGTTTCTGGTAAAAAATCTTTCTTCAACAAAATCTACGTTGATTAGTAATGACGCTCACCTGATTACTCAGTTTTTAGAAAGATTTTTTCTATACTAAATATATTTATGAGACCGTGTCAGTTACTTTTGACACGGTCTCTTTTTGTGTGATGCTCGGCGTGATTTGATGCAACGTATGTTTGTTGAAGGTATTGCAGACGATGATGATTATTGAGATGTCTATATTCTGGTGGATGTCGAGGGAAGTATATTTTATTGCGGGTACGCTTGCTACCGTAGGGGCGCAAGAATTTATCATTAATTTTATTTTCAACACTGATTATTTTTTCGAACACTAATAGCTCGAATGACACGAATTATTCTTCAATGCTTTATTTATGATAATTCGTGGTCAATTTATGGCAATTCATGTTCAAAGAAATATATGAATACGTCATTAAATCAGATTTGATTTATGTCACCCGATGACAAAAATGTCCTATTTGGGGCCCTCCGTTAACGCCTCATGCTCGCGATATTTGAAAATTATTTCCTGCTGACCGCGTACAGCGAAATCTACAGAGGGTTGTAACTTGTTGATAATCAGTAGTGGGTTACGAAAAAGCATGAAAAACCGATGGTTTTTGCGTCGCAAAAGCTATGCTTTCAGGGTGTGAAAGCTATCGTTTCTCATCGTGAAAGCTATCGAATGACAATGTAAAAGCTATGCTTTCACGAAAAAGAAGATGAAAAATGATGATTTTCGCCCATTCAAAAGGTCATTTTTCTCCTGGTTTGCGTTTTTTCGTTGACAAAAATAAAAAGGCGAAAAGACGAAAATGTCCTATCCCTTAACTTATGTCATGTGCATACAACGCCGTGGTTTTACTGTTAAGTTTTATCGTCACGAAAACAGGCAAAATAATTACAAAATGTCAAGAAAACGGCTGTTTTGCTGACTTTTCGTATTTTTTGAAGCCGTATTATTTTGTATTTTAATAAAAAAGGTGTAACTTTGCATTTTTAAGATAAATTCACAAAAACATTATATCAAAGCAAAGAGAAAAATGGCAGAAGCATTAGACATCAAAGAGCTCGACCAGGTGGTCGTACGCTTCTCAGGTGACTCTGGCGACGGTATGCAGCTCGCCGGAAACATCTTCTCCACGGTGTCAGCCACCGTGGGCAACAGTATCTCAACATTCCCTGACTATCCTGCTGACATCCGCGCCCCACAAGGCTCGCTGACGGGTGTGTCTGGTTTCCAGGTGCACATCGGTGCCGGTCAGGTGTTCACACCTGGTGACGAGTGTGACGTGCTGGTGGCTATGAACGCTGCTGCGCTCAAGACTCAGTACAAGTATGCCAAGAAGAATGCTACTATCATCATCGATACCGACTCTTTCCAGCAGTCAGACCTTGACAAGGCTCAGTTCCAGACAGCTGACTACCTCGGTGAGATGAATATCGACCCTGACCGCGTAATACAGTGCCCTATGACAACTATCGTCAAGGAGACACTGAAGGACTCTGGCATGGACAACAAGGCTATGCTGAAGTGTCGTAATATGTTCGCCCTCGGACTGGTGTGCTGGCTCTTCAGCCGCGACCTTGACCTGGTGGCTAACTTCCTGCGCGACAAGTTCGCTAAGAAGCCTGCCATAGCAGAGGCAAACATAAAGGTGATACAGGCCGGCTATGACTACGGCCACAACACTCACTCAAGCGCTGCCAATGTGTATCGCATTGAGTCTAAGCAGAACAAGCCTGGCCGTTACATGGACATCACAGGTAACAAGGCTACCGCATACGGTTTCATCGCCGCTGCCGAGAAGGCAGGCCTGAAGCTCTACCTCGGCTCTTATCCTATCACTCCTGCAACCGACGTGCTGCATGAGTTGTCAAAGCACAAGTCACTGGGCGTGACCACAGTGCAGTGTGAGGACGAGATAGCAGGCTGCGCGTCAGCCGTAGGTGCGTCATTCGCCGGTGCGCTGGCAGTGACATCTACCTCAGGTCCTGGTATCTGTCTTAAGTCAGAGGCTATGAACCTCGCCGTTATCATGGAGCTGCCACTGGTGGTGCTCGACGTACAGCGTGGCGGTCCGGCAACAGGTCTGCCTACGAAGTCTGAGCAGACAGACCTCTTGCAGTGCCTCTACGGACGTAACGGTGAGTCACCAATGCCAGTAATCGCAGCTACCAGTCCTACAGACTGTTTCTATGCAGCGTATGACGCAGCCAAGATGGCACTGGAGCACATGACTCCTGTAGTGCTGATGACCGACGCCTTCATCGCTAACGGTTCAAGCGCATTCCTGCTGCCTGACCTCGCCAAGATGGACGGCATCAATCCTCCATACGTACCAGAGGAGCTGAAGGGCAATTGGACTCCATATATGCGTGCTGAGAACGGCACACGCTACTGGGCAGTGCCTGGCCGTGAGGGATTCCAGCACATCCTCGGCGGACTGGAGAAGGACGACAAGACGGGTGCTATCTCTACCAACCCAGAGAACCACGACCTGATGACACGCAAGCGTCAGCAGAAGATTGACAACATACAGGTGCCAGACCTTGAGGTGCTGGGCGACAAGGATGACGCTGACCTGCTCATCGTAGGCTTCGGCTCTACCTTCGGACACCTGCATGCTGCTATGGACGAGATGCGTGCTCAGGGCAAGAAGGTTGCCATGGCGCAGTTCCGCTACCTCAACCCATTGCCAAAGAATACCGCCGAGGTACTCACGAAGTACAAGAAGGTGGTAGTGGCAGAACAGAACATGGGTCAGCTGGCCGGTTACCTCCGCATGAAGGTTGACAACTTCGTACCAGCTCAGTTCAACCAGGTGAAGGGCCAGCCATTCGTAGTCAACGAACTGGTAGAGGCGTTCAATGGTATAATTAAGTAAGCAACGGATTATTAACATAGCTACCGTTTTTATCAGACAACGGATTAAGACGGATTACACTGATTACACAAATTAAAATATAGAATTACTCTGATTTTAATTGGACGGATGGAACAGACGGACCTGATATACAGGCACGAGACGTATCAGATTATCGGTGCGGCGATGAAAGTACACAGGGAATTAGGCCCGGGGTTCACGGAGAAAGTGTATCAGGAGGCTTTGGCCATAGAGATGAAAGATCAGGGTATCCCTTTCGCACGCGAGGCGACACTACACGCCTCATACAAAGGTACAACACTTGAAGGTACTTTCGTTCCAGACTTCATCTGCTATGATAAGATAATAGTGGAGTTGAAAGCAACTAAGGAACTGACAGACGTACACCGCTCACAAGCTATTAATTATGCTAAGGTGGCTGGCTACAGGTTGTCTCTTCTGCTTAACTTCGGTGAGATATCACTCGCTCACGAAAGATTCCCAGTGGGTTGAATTTGTGAAATCCGTATAATCGGTTCTAATCCGTTTTAAGGAGAATCAGCTGGTAATTCGTGAAATCAGTAAATAATTCGTTAAATCCGTATAATCGGTTTTAATCCGTTGTAAGGAGAATCAGCTGGTAATTCGTGAAATCGGTAAATAATTTGTAAAATCCGTATAATCGGTTTTAATCCGTTGTAGGGAAAGACATTCACGAAATCCGTATAATCGGTTTAATCCGTTGTAGGGAAAGACATTCACGAAATCCGTATAATCGGTTTTAATCCGTTGTAGGAAAAGACATTCACGAAATCCGTATAATCGGTTTTAATCCGTTGTAAAAAAGATAAATAATTAGTAGTAAAAAATCATAGTAATATGGAATTTACAGCTCAAGATTATAAGAAAGGACAGCCACGTTGGTGTCCGGGATGCGGCGACCACTTCTTCCTCGCATCACTTCATAAGGCAATGGCAGAAATCGGCGTAGAGCCTTGGAACACTGCCGTAATATCAGGTATCGGCTGTTCAAGCCGTCTGCCACACTACATGGCTACCTACGGCATGAACACCATTCACGGTCGTGCCGCTGCCATAGCTACAGGCGCGAAGATTGCCAACCCTGACCTCACAGTATGGCAGATTAGCGGTGACGGCGACGGCCTCGCCATCGGTGGTAACCACTTCATACATGCTAACCGCCGTAACATCAACCTCAACATGATACTCCTGAACAACCGTATCTACGGTCTGACAAAGGGACAGTACTCTCCTACATCACCACGTGGCTTCGTCAGCAAGTCAAGCCCTTACGGAACAGTGGAAGACCCATTCCGCCCTGCAGAGCTCTGCTTCGGCGCTCGCGGACACTTCTTCGCACGCACCGTGGCAACCGACGGTAAGCACACCGTGGAGGTGCTGAAGGCTGCCAACGCACATAAGGGTGCCAGCGTTACTGAGGTATTGCAGAACTGCGTGGTGTTCAACGACGGCACCCACGCTTCTGTATATAACAGCGCCGGACGTGCGGAGAACGCCATCTACGTAGAGCACGGCAAACCGCTCATCTTCGGTAAGGACCGTGAGTTCGGACTCGTACAGGAGGGCTTTGGACTGAAGATTGTGAAGATTGGTGAGAACGGCATCACAGAGAAGGACATCCTCGTGCACGACGCACACTGCGAGGACAACACCCTGCAGCTGAAGCTCGCCCTCATGGGCAACGGCGACGGCTTCCCTGTAGCCCTCGGTGTAATCCGCGACGTGGAGGCTCCTACCTACGACGACTGTGTTACAGCACAGATTGAGGAGGTGAAGGCTGCCAAGAAATACCACAACTTCGCTGAGCTCCTTGAAACCAACGACATCTGGGAGGTGAAGTAAAAATTACAGAAACACCCTTTCCCTCCCTCACAGGGATGGGGTAGGGGAATAAAGAAACAGCCATATTTACTTCTTTGTGTAAGTAGATATGGCTGCTTTGTCTTTATAAATACAATTTCTCTCATGAATGATATCTTAATCGAACGCATAACAGAATTTGTTTTTAACCACATGGTATTTGCCATGGTAGTACTGTTCCTGATCCTGTTTATAATCTACAGGACCTGCCGGTATTACTGGAATGTATATACAGGCAGATGGATTACGACAATGAATCACTTGCTGAAAGATGAGATGCGTGCAGGCAAGCGTATAATATATGTGGAGATGATGAGCCGGGAACAGATAGACCGTGCCATTGAAAGTTTCATCGAGATGTATGACAGTGATGAGTTGCACGTGGAAAGACCTGACATAGAGGAGACAGCGACAGGCTATACGCTGACGCTGAAGAATTCCACCACATACGATTTGTTTTGCTACTGGGTGAACTACATTGTCTATTCTGATGAGAAAAAGCGATTCAATAAGAATGTCAGCGCATTGTATGAGGTGCCGGCAGATGCGGAGGGCGTGTGGAGACAGTTTGCCGGTGAGCGGTTGAGGTTCTATATCCCAGAGGCAGATAATGAGTGTGATAATGTGTACTTCTCTACGCATGACAACCGTCATTTCAAACAGGAGTTTGCTGGACCGTTGATACCGCTGGATGTCGTTGTGAATAAGCACAGCATTGTGCCGATAGTGATATCGCTGGAGGTGGTTGCGGTAGTGGCAGGCAGTGTCTTTGTTCTTAACAGGCAGTGCAGTCGTGGTGATGTAAGTGAGATAGACAGCACATTCGTGGAAGGCAGTGCGGTGCAGGCCTTAGACAAGGAGACCGTGACCGAGCCGTATGTGCCTGCTGACACATCGAAGCTGGGGTGGGTGACACGCCTGATAGCGTGTGGCAACGCTAAGGCGCTGGTGTCAATGATGGATTTCCCTATAAGAAGGAAATATCCCCTGCATGACATCAAGGATGCCGGTGAGTTCAAACAAAGGTTTGATGAGATTTTTGACAAGGGGTTCAGGGAGAGGGTAGCTCGTAAGGAGTCGGCGAAGTGGTATAACCATGGATATCGTGGTTACTGCTATGGCAAGAGCGGCGACCTGTGGGTGTATGAGAAACTTTACCTGATAGACTATTATTCTCCGCAGGAGCAGAGCAGGTATCTGCAGTTGGTGAAGAAGGAGATGGGTAGCCTGCATGAGAGTCTTGGCGGTAAGGAATGGCGGCCCTACTGTTGTTTCAAGGTGGATAACGGAGGCATAGTGCGTGTGGATTATGCCCAGCGAAAGGAATATCGTGCGGAGAACGTAAACATAGATAAGCAGGCGCAGGCCGTGCCACAGCTTCAACCTATAAAGCTGAGAGGCGACGAGGTGTTCAGGATGTCTTTGTACTCAAAGGGCAGCGACCTACACGGTATGCCACGCCGTATAATGTACGGCAAGGTGGTCATTGGCGGTTCCTTGAGTTCACGTGACCATCAGTTTGTTGACGAGGACGGCAATACGGTAACGTTTGGAGACCCTTTCTATGATGACGAACTGATATTGTTTACCGGAGCCCATGACGGTAACGGCTTGTTTGAGCAGCGCCACACTGACGGGTACAAACTTACGCCGTGTTATTGGCTGGACTTGATTAATTTATAAAGCATAGAACTTTCTAACGGTGATTATTGTATTGGACGCTGTAGCACAGAAGGAAGAAAGGCTGTCTTAGTATCGTATCAACTACTCCCAAACCAATTAAATGTGTCATCTTGCTTATATTGTCATTGCTATAAGTCCAAATAAATAATTTTCACCATAAAAACTTGCACGATATCAAAACTTTTTTGTAAATTTGAAGCAGAAAACAATTGCAGCGTGATTATGGCAAACAAAGATAGGGCGGATAAATGGCTTGACATAGTAGCTGAAGATTTAAGTGTGGCTGAAGACCTTTACAAGACTGGTCACTGGCTGTATGTCGGTTTTATGTGTCATCAGGTAGTGGAAAAGACACTCAAATCCTATTGGTGCGTGTGTCGCGATGACGATCCTCCTTATCTTCATGATCATGAGCGTATAGCTAAGGGTTGTGGTCTTTACACGAAGATGAGTGAGGAACAAAAAGATTTCCTTGAAGGTATCAAGAGAATGAACATAGAGGCTCGTTACCAAGAATATAAGTTCGAGGTGGCCCGTACTCTCAATCGTGAGAAAACAGCTTGGATATTGGAACAAACAAAACAATTGCACGCATGGATACTCAAAAGACTAAGGGAAAAGTTATCAACCCAATAGATTTCACGCCTGACACCATACAGGGCATTCTCCCAAAGGATTTTGCCTTGGAGTTAGTGCGTCGCTATAAGGAAGTCATTGCTCCACGCTTCGATCCGGCTATGAAGGTGATTATGTTCGGCTCCTATGCCAAAGATTGCCCCAATGAATGGAGCGACATTGACGTTGCTGTCATTGTGCCAAAGGTAGATAAAGACAATTGGTGGGATACTGCCGTCTCTCTCGGTCGTGCCACTCGCGATATCAGCAGTTACATTGAGCCCATCCTCCTTGAAAGCGGTGAGGATACGCCCATCTATCGCGAGGTTATACGTACAGGTGTGCCGGTGTAGTATGTGTGACGAAGTCACTGTATTCGATAAGATAGGTGGAGAGTATAATAATAAAAAAAAATGCCGATGAATAAATAAAAATAAGCCATACGCCGAAAATTGTTAGTGGACTATCTAATTCTGATTGGTAAATCGTTTACGGTCTAACATAAAAAACAGATTCTCCCACGTTGCAATTTGTAACGTGGGAGAGTTTATTTGTTTTACATCCTATGATGACGACTTGATACTGTTTACAGGAACCACCAGCAGTAACATTATGTTTGGGCTACGGCACTCCAAGGACTACAAATTCACTCCCTTGCTACCGGCTTGACCTGATAAAATAAATAACAAGGCTTACTCTGCCGGTATGACCAACGTGCCGCTGTCTCCTACTGTCAGATTCACGCGACAGCCTTCTACCATAGGTAGATTAAGGCCGCTGTGATGACCGATGGGGAAGTCGTAACAGACGGGGATGGGGTAGTGCCGCAGGTACTCATGGAGCATGTCGTACATATCGTTGAAACCGCTGTCGGGACTCTTGTATTTTGAGAAATGTCCCACGATGATGCCTTTCAGGCGCGGCAGTATGCCGCGTATCTCAAGGTGGTGGAGCATACGGTCCACCTTCGACATTGACTCGCCGGTGTCTTCTATGAATAGTATCAAGCCTTCATCTATGCGGTTAAGGAAATCATACTCCGAGCCTGCCAGTCCGCAGAACACAGACATATTGCCGCCCACCAGTATGCCCTCCGCCTCTCCGTATTGGTTGAGAGGATGTGCCGACACATGATATGAAGGCATCTCACCTTGCAACAGCCGTTGCAGTATGGCATTGACGGAGTCGCGCTCGCCGCGCATGGAGATGCCGTCGCACATGGAGCAGTGTATGCTCATCACCCCTGCTGCCACCTCTGCACTATGCAGTGCCGTGGCATCGCTGAAGCCCATCACCCACTTAGGGTGCTGGCGAAACTCGCTCAGCTGTATGCGCATTAATACCTGCACTGCACCATCACCACCGCGACTGCATATTATGGCCTTGACGGTGGAGTCTCTCAGTGCCCACAACATATCGGCGGCGCGCTCATCAGCAGTACCGGCGAAGCCGTGCCAACTGTTCAGCGCATGGGGTGCCACCACAGGCACATAGCCCCATTCGCGCAGTGTCTGGCATCCATTCTCCACCGTCAGCGTATCGGGAGTGCTCGACGGCGACACTATGGCGATGGTGTCGCCAGCCCTCAACGCCGCCGGCATCACCAACCGCTGCGCGTTGGCAGGGAGTAATGCCATGAACATCAGCCACAGCAGTATGTGACGCAGGGGAAACACAGACACCTTCATTTTGTTTTGCAGTTTTGTTTCTTCTGTAGTTCTGTGAATAGTTGTCCTGTTGCTTTTTTGTCTTTTGAAGAGAGGTAGTATGTTACGCCATTAGTTCTTGTAATCCTTAGGAAACAAGAGTCCGAATGAGTGAACAGCATTATGTCTTCACCTGTTGCTGTTCGGAAATGTCCTAAGCGGGTTTTTGCTAATGCAAAGCCATTTGTCTTAGTGCTAATGGCAGGGAGTGACTGACAAAGACTCTTTTCTTTTATTTCCTGTAGAGGGATATCTAAACCATATAAGCCGCCAATAGTCATTTCCTTATCGGTAAGCGTTACCTCAAGGTCACTGTTAAAAGTGTAAAAGACAGGCAGACTGATTAGAAGAATAGTGAATATGAGTGTAGCAATTACTGCCACATTTTTCTTCTTTTCCCCTTTCGCTCCTTTCCTTTGTATATAACCGAATAATAAAGCAAGAATAAGGGGCAGGACTAAAGAAACATAGTATAATATCTGCAAATCGAATATTATTCCAATAAGACCTCCTGTAAGCGTCACGATGTTTGCGATAGTCAAATATCTGGACATCTTATTCAGCCAAACTTCGTCAAGGGCTCTCTGCTCTGGTTCATCACTCATCTTGAATCCTGAAATAATGTCGGGATTGCTTTTGAAAACTACCACGCAAATGTAGTTCAAGCCAACCACAAAAAGAAGTATAGCAAATAATAAAACCTTAGTCATAATATGTTCATTCATCGTTTGACAAAAAAATATATAGCGGATAAGATCAGTAATAACAATATGCCGGCATACAGTCCGAAGGAACTCTTATTCTCCTTTTGAGTATTCCCTACATCTGCATCATCAATCAATTGCCGTTCTGATACAAGGATGTGACGGCCATCAGGGAGATGCAGTTCTTCGTCTCCACTCGCATCGAAATATGCGAGTTTGTATTTCTGAGCAAGGACAAAAGCTTTTTTACTCGTCTTTTCACAATCAGTCCATGCCAATGCTATGTAGATAAAGTCTTTGCCTATACTGTAGTCAGCCTCCAGATATTCTCCTGTTTCCAACTCATCATCAGATGGAGCGAACTCTCCGTTAAGTGGTCTTACCACGTCTTTCATCTCTACAAACAACTGTTGCAGGCTATTCGTGGTATGACGGTAGTCGTTGTAATCTATTGTGTCATTCCATTGCGTCACATGGTCATACCATGTATAAAACTCTTTGCCATCCTTGAATCGTGGTTGATGGTCTATTATCATTATATCGTAACTCATAGTCTTTATTTGTTTATGTTATATTTTACGTTTCCAATGCTGACATACCCCTCTGCCGCACGGGTGTTGTAGTGATATAGTGCGAGGCGAATGCCTTTCCAGTTGCCGCGGATGGTGTAGAAGGGACTGGCTACCTGGAGGAATGTCACGCCGTCGGTGCTGTATGAGAAGGTGAACTGCCTGGCTGTGACGTCAAGGTGTATGCGCAGCCATAGCTTTGTCGTGCCGCTGAGAGAGCATATCATGGTGTCGCGCTCGGTGGGTGGTGTGCCGTCTTTCTGCTTGAAGGTAGAAAGGGAGCGGTATAGCTGCAGCGCGTTGCCGTCTTTCCTTACGCCTAAGAGTTCGTTGGTCTTGCCCATACAGGCTATGCCGGCCCTGCCGCCATCGGCAAGGTGGGCGAAGTCTATCTCTACTGTTGCCTCGCTGTCGTAGCCCATGCACTTCTGCGTCAGCGTGTTTCGTGCCTTTATGAAACTGTCAGACTGCATGGCGTGGAGTGTCAACGCACCAAGGTTCTCGGTCAGCGACCATGCCTCGTCGGCAGGGTTGTGGTTCCATTGCCACTGCGGCGAGAGCTGCCCATCGCTGAAGTCATCGCTTGTCTGTGGCAGCGAAGCCTTGCATAGCGTGAGAGGTTTCTGCCACTGCATTACGGGTTCGCCAATGCCGTTGCCGTCGATGTCGGTGCCTATCATTGGCCATCCGTCTTTCCACTCCACTGGTTGCAGGTGCACCACGCGTCCCAATGCCTCGGTCTCCTGAAAGTGATAGAACCACCATGTGCCCTGCGGTGTGTCAACCAGAGCACCTTGGTGCGGACCGTTGATGGTGGTAGTGCCTTGCTCCAGCACCACCTTCCTTTCGTATGGACCGTATATGTTATTTGAGCGCAACACCGTCTGCCATCCTTCGCCCACTCCTCCCTCGGGAATGGAGAGATAATACCACTTGCCACGCTTCAGGAACTTTGTGCCCTCTGCCACCGGTCCAGTGTATATCGTAACGCCGTCATCAAGCAGTGTGCGACCGTCAGTACTCATGCGGTGCAGTATTATCGGTCCGGCACCATGCTGGCTGCGCCCGAGGTAAGCCCTGCCGTCGCTGTCCCAGAAAGGGCATGGGTCTTCCCACTTCTCCACAGTCTTCAGGCAGTGCAGCGGGCTCCACGGTCCTTCGGGCCTCTCTGCCTGCGTCATGAAGAGTCCCTCGTGGGGTGTGCAGAAGAATATCCAGTATTTGCCGTCGTGATAGCGCAGCGCAGGAGCCCACGAACCGCCGGCATAGCGCTCGTTGGTATCCCATTTAGGCATATCAAAACGGTTATACACCTGCGTCACTATGCGCCAGTTTACCATGTCAAGGCTCTCCAGTATCTGCATGCCCATGAAGTGGAAGTCGCTCGCCACCATATAGTATTTCTCCCCCACGCGTATCACGTCGGGGTCAGAATAGTCAGCGTTAATCACGGGGTTACGATAGGTGCCGTTGCCTTGGTCGCCCCAGTCGAGAGGGATGGTTGCCGATAGGTTAGTCGCCACTGTCATGACAGTGAGCAATAGGAATATGAAACGTATGACCATATAATTTATCCAATCATTCTTTACAAAGTTACTTATTTTTATTGTAAAAGATGTAATAATATGGAAAATAATATCCAAGTTAGTGACAGATATCTTTTATTTTACGGTCTTGTGGTTTTGCTGTTTAGAAAAAAAATATTATCTTTGTGACGATATATAATAAAGGTGTTAATCCTTCAAATAATATAATAACTTATAAAGAATTGATATGAGAAATCCATGGTCATGGGTGCCTACGCTTTATTTTGCAGAGGGACTGCCCAATGTGCTTGTCACAGCAGTGGCGGCAGTGATGTATATGCAGATGGGACTGACCGACACTGAGTTGGCATTATATACCGGTTGGCTGAACCTTCCGTGGATAATAAAGCCGTTGTGGAGTCCGTTCATTGACCTGCTGCGCACTAAGCGCTGGTGGATACTTGCCATGCAGATTCTCATTGGTGCTGCCTTGGCAGGCGTGGCGTTCACGCTCAACACCCCGGCATGGTCCCAGGGCACTATGTGCTGTTTCTTTATCATGGCGTTTGCCAGTGCCACTCACGATATATCGGCTGACGGATTCTACATGCTCGACCTTGATGAGCATACGCAGACCTATTTCGTCGGCATCAGAAACACGTTCTATCGCTGTGCCGTAATCTTCGGCAACAGTGTGCTTGTGGCTATACCCGGAGCCTTGCAGGTAATCTTCCGCAACAGGATAGCCTTTACCTGGAGCCTTGTGTTCTATGGTTTGGCAGGACTGTTCATTGCCATGTGGCTATGGCATTGCTGGCTGTTGCCACGACCGAGTGCAGACAAGGGCAGCGGCGACAGTGCCGCAGATGTATGGAAGGGCTTGAAAGGCACGTTGATGACGTTCTTTACCAAATTCCCATTGAAGGCTACCCTGGTAGTTATCGCATTCCTTCTTCTGTATCGTTTCCCTGAGGCATTGCTCAATACGATGACAAAGACATTCCTCATGCGTCCTAACTCAGACGGTGGACTGGGCATGGCTCCTACGGAATACGGACTGGCTTACGGCACAGTCGGACTGATAGGCCTGATGCTCGGCGGCATCCTCGGCGGCATTCTCGTAAGCCGCGACGGCATGAAGAAATGGTTGTGGCCGTTGGTATGTGCCATAACCCTGCCCGACGCAGTGTATATCTATCTTGCATACGCCATGCCGTCAGCAGCCACAGGCTGGGGACTGACGCTCATCAGCTCATGCCTCTTCGTTGAGCAGTTTGGCTACGGACTGGGCTTCACGGTGCTTACCTTATATATGTTATATTACAGTCAGGGAGAATATAAGACTTCACACTATTCTATCTGCACCGGTATCAGCTATCTCGGACTGATGTTGCCAGGCATGGTGTCAGGCTTGATAAAGGATGCCGTAGGTTATCAGACGTTCTTTATCATCGTGATGTGTACATGTATCATAACGTTTGTGGTAACAGCCATGCTGAAGATAGACCCGGACTTCGGAAAGAAGGAGGAAGTGGCGAATAAAGAATAAAGAGTAAAGAGTAAAGAGTAAAGAGTAAAGAGTAAAAGGTGTATTGAAAGAATAAAGAGTAAAGAGTAAAGAGTAAAGTATAAAAGGTGTAGTGAAAGAATAAAGAATAAAAGTAAAGTAAAAGAATAAGGAGTTAAGACTAAGTGATGTCTTAACTCCTTATTTTATTGTATCAAATAGAGACCTCGAGACTTAATACAAATCTGCGGGTATCTTCTCCTTGGCATTCTCAAAGTCCTCCACGGTGTCAAGTTCGCAAGAGAAGAACTCTGTTACATCTACCACCTTGTAAGAGTGTCCCTGTGGGATGAGTCTCTCAAACGCAAGCTCGTAGAATTTGTTTTCAAGGTGCTCATTGTTCATCATCTGCTCCAGTTCCTTATACAGTGCGGTAGAGTATGATGCCCCGATCTTCTCTATGCCGAGGCTCTCGCCGGCAGCAGCCGATGGTGAGCAGGTCTTGCTTATCTCTTTTATCGTGCCCTGAGCGTCACATACCACCTTCATCTCCTCCTCGCCCAGTTCATGGCGTATGAGTGTCAGAACGTTGGCAGCGCTGCACTCCATAACCTGCCTTATGATGGCAGGGTCGTAGAGCAGGTCGCTGTCAAGCAGCAGGAAGTCCTTACCGTCAACGGCGGGACGAGCCAACCACAGCGAGTAGATATTGTTGGTAGAGTCATAAAGCTCGTTGTGTATAAACTCCACGTTGATGCTGTCGCCGTAGGTCTTAGCCACAAACTGCTCAATCATCTCGTGCAGGTATCCCGTCACGATGACGAAATCCTTTATGCCGCCCTGTATCAGTGCGTCCATGGAACGCTGCAACAGAGGCCTCTCGCCTATGCTGAGCAGGCACTTGGGAGTATGTTCTGTAAGCGGACGCAGACGTGAAGCCATGCCCGCCGCAAGTATTACCGCCTTCATTTACAATAAGCTCTTAATGGTGTCAACCACGGTTTGTATCTGTTCCTTGCGTCCGAGGGTTATGCGCAGGCAGTCCTCCAGTCCCTTGTCGCTCATGAACTTAATCTTGTAGTCCTGTTCGCCGAGTGCCTTCTGCAGACGCTCCTTAATCTCTGTAGGATACTTTATGAGAATGAAGTTAGCCACGCTCTTATATACCTTGAAACCAGGACGAGAGCCCAGTTCCTTCTTGAACAACTGGCGGTCCCACTCCATCTCGTCAGCTACCTTGCGATAGTGGTCGTGGCTGTCAAGTGCAGCCAGTGCCACAGCCTCAGAGAAACGGTTGTAACCCAGGTACTTGTTGGTATAGCTGAGGAACTGGTCATGGCCCTTGCCTATAAATCCGAATCCGCAGCGCAAGCCTGGCAGTCCGTAGAACTTAGAGAGTGTGCGTGATATAATCAAGTTGCTGTACTTGTTTACCAGCGGAGCGATATAGTCAGTATCATCAGATATGAACGAAGCGTAAGCCTCATCAATGAGCACCATGGTGTCAGACGGAATGTTCTCCATTATGCGTCCGGTCTCCTCAGGAGTCAGTCCGTTGCCGGTAGGATTGTTAGGTGAAGCCAGCAGCAACATACGTGGATGCACACGGTTGGTGTATTCTATTACCTCGTCGATATCATAGGCGAAAGTATCATCCTTCTCATGCAGAGGGTACATCTCAAATGTTCCGTCACACTCTGATGCCACGCGGTTATAGTACCACCAAGAGAACTCAGGAATGAGGATTTTCGTATTGTCTCCCTTCATCAGGAAGTAGTGTATGGCATTCTTCAGCAGGTCCTCGCCGCCGTATGTCAGCAGCACCTGCTCCTCAGGAATACCGTATATCTCGCTCAACCTTACTGATATTACACTCTTCTTGCCCTCATCATATATACGGGTGTAGAAGCAGAGAGTCTGAGGGTCGAAATTCTTTACAGCCTCGATTACCTTTTGTGATGGCTGGAAATTAAACTCGTTTCTGTCTAAAAAGTTCATTATTTTGATGAAAAATATGATTTACTATATATAAGGATAAGCCTTGCCCTTGTTATTAGAGGTCAACCTTAGGCAGTTTTGCGAGAGCCATAGCTATGGTCTCATCACTTGGTATAACGTCAGTCATTGTCTTGTTGTTAAACTGCTCGTAGGCATACAGGTCAAAGTATCCTGTTCCGGTGAGTCCGAAGAGTATTGTCTTCTCCTCGCCAGTCTCCTTGCACTTCAGTGCCTCGTCAATGGCAACGCGTATAGCGTGGCTTGACTCAGGAGCCGGCAGTGTTCCCTCCACGCGTGCAAACTGCTCTGCAGCAGCAAACACCTCTGTCTGCTCTACTGAGCGTGCCTCAAACAGACCGTCGTGATAGAGCTGTGACAATATAGGGCTCATGCCATGGAAACGCAGGCCGCCGGCGTGGTTAGCGCTTGGCAGGAACTGGCTTCCCAGTGTGTACATCTTAGCCAATGGGCATATCATGCCGGTGTCGCAGAAGTCGTATGCGAACTTGCCTCGTGTGAAGCTTGGGCATGATGCAGGCTCTACGGCAATAATCTTGTAGTCGTTCTCGCCACGGAGCATCTCACCAACAAACGGGCTTATCAGTCCGCCGAGGTTAGAGCCGCCGCCGGCGCAGCCAATGATGATGTCAGGCTTGATGTCATACTTCTTCAGCGCCTTCTGTGCCTCCAGTCCTATGATGGTCTGGTGCAGCAGCACTTGGTTGAGCACAGAGCCCAGCACATAGCGGTAGCCCTCCTGCTTAGTGGCAGCCTCCACAGCCTCAGAGATGGCGCATCCCAGAGAACCCGTAGTGTCAGGGTGCTCAGAGAGAATCTTGCGGCCCACCTCAGTGGTCATTGATGGTGATGGAGTGACGCTTGCGCCGTATGTGCGCATTACCTCACGACGGAAAGGCTTCTGCTCGTATGAGCACTTCACCATATATACTTGGCAGTCCAGTCCGAAGTAAGAGCAAGCCATAGAGAGAGCCGTGCCCCACTGTCCGGCGCCGGTCTCGGTGGTCACGCCCTTCAGTCCCTGCTGCTTGGCATAGTAAGCCTGTGCTATAGAAGAGTTGAGCTTGTGTGAGCCTGAAGTGTTGTTGCCCTCAAACTTGTAATATATCTTAGCCGGAGTACCCAGAGCCTGCTCCAGGAAGTATGCGCGCACCAGCGGTGACGGACGGTACATACGGTAGAAACGCTGTATGTCCTCAGGTATGTCAAAGTAAGCGGTGTCATTGTCCAGCTCCTGCTTGTTCAGCTCATCACAGAAGATAGGCGCCAGGTCCTCCGCCGTCAGCGGCTTCAGTGTGGCAGGGTTGATAAGCGGTGCTGGCTTATTCTTCATGTCGGCTCTTACGTTGTACCACTGTGTGGGTATCTCATCCTCCGTGAGATATATCTTGTAAGGGATTTTTTCTTTCATATATGGTTTTGTTTATTGGTTATTCAAATCTTGCAAGTACTCAACTTCTTAAGTTCTCAGAAGTTATGGAGTTAAGGAGTTAAGACAAATGTAGCGACCTTATAAAAAGAGAACGTAATGTCTTAACTACTGCCTGCTTAACTACTGCCAGCTTGGGAAGTTGAGTTGGTTATATACATCCAAACGGCAAAGGTAATAATTTTTCTTAATATAGGCAAATTTTATTTGTGGTTTGGAATTTTATTACTACATTTGCATTATATTAACACTCAATAAGTATAAATAATTTGCAAAAGACAGGCTTGGTACTTGAGGGCGGCGGATTGCGCGGTATGTTCACCAGTGGAGTAATCGACGCCATGATTGACGAGGACATAAACTTCGACGGTATGATAGGTGTGTCGGCGGGTGCGTTGTTTGGCTGCAACCTGAAGTCAAGGCAGAAAGGCCGCGCCCTCAGGTATAACGTGAAGCTGCGCAAGGACCCGAGGTACATGGGGCTGCGCAGTCTTATAAAGACCGGCGACATCGTGGGGGCGGAGTTCTCCTATCATGTGGTGCCGTTTGAGATAGACCCCTTTGACGGCGAGACGTTCCGCCAGAACCCTATGGACTTCTGGCTCGTCGCCACCGATATACTTACAGGTGAGCCTGTGTATCACCAGATGAGGGAGTTCACGCACCATGAGCTGGAGTGGATGCGCGCCTCCGGTTCCATGCCCGCAGTGTCGCGCCCTGTGGAGGTTGACGGCCGTGTGCTGCTTGACGGCGGCATGGTTGACGCCATACCGTTGAAGGCATTCCAGCGGATGGGCTACGGACGTAACGTGGTGGTGCTGACACAGCCGCGCGACTATTTCAAGAAGAAGACCAAGCTGGTGTGGATTATCAAGCAGTTTACCAAGAAATACCCCAAGGTGGCAGAGGTGATGGCCCGCCGCCATGAGATGTATAACGAGGAACTGGAGTACATAGCCAGTCAGGAGAAGGCAGGCAATGCCCTGCTGATATACCCTGATAAGCCGTTAAAGATAGGCCGCACAGAGCTTAACGAGAAGAAGATGCGCCGTGTGCACCACCAGGGGTATGAGGCTGCACAGCAGATGATGGAAAGGATAAAAGACTTCATGAGTCAGTGAGGAATAGTGATTTCATAGTTCTCAACTTAGGATTCGCACGAACCATACACCAATGGGGCAACCGCGACATCTCGTCCCCCTTCATGCGTATATACTACATAAAGAAGGGAAAAGCCACCTTGCACCTGCCCAACGGTGACATGAAGGTGGAGGAGGGCAATATGTACCTGCTACCAAGCTATATGCCCCATGCGTATGACTGCGAACCGGGGTTTGAGTTCTATTACCTCTTCATATTCTTCCACCAGGGTGAGAACACTGGCATATTTGAGAAATATGACGTGCCCACCACCGTAAGGGGAAACCACGCCACCACACTGCTCTTTGAGAACTACTGCACACTTTATCCACAGCTCAACCTGCCTTCAATGACGGCAGAGGACTTCGAGCGACATCCTTCCTACCGCGACTATGCAAGGGCATATATGCGTATGAAGGACTATGAGCAGTTTCAGTTGCACGGCATGGTGGAGATTCTTCTCTCTTACTTTATCAAGCACGCTGAGCCACGCCTTATAATAAAGGATGACAGGATACTGAAGCTCATAGGATATATATCAGAGCACGTCAGCGAAAACATCACGGTGGCGACCTTGGCTGACATATCATGTCTTACGGAGTCACATCTGGTGAAGGCGTTCCGCAAGGAGCTGGGGGTTACTCCGCTGCAGTATATCATAAAAAAGAGAATACAGCATGCGCAGACACTGCTGCTGGGTACGGAAATGACTGTCAGCGAGGTGTCACAGAGCGCGGGATTTACAGACTCGTCCTATTTTGTGCGTCTGTTCAAGAGACACATCGGCTACACCCCGCAGCAGTACCGTGACAGACTGATAGGATGACGTCCTGATAGTATATTATTGTTTTCGTAATAGTACATTTTAGGCGAAATTGTCCCTTGTTACGCCTTTTTATACCACAAATTCGTTTTCGTAAATATATTTTGTTTATCTTTGCACTCATTGTTTAAGGTAAAAAAGTATATGAACAAGAAACATCTTATCACGGCGGCTCTCTGCTGCCTGTCATCAATAGCCGCACAGGCAGGCGGACTGATGACCAACACTAACTACCACATTGCTTTTGACCGTATGTTCGCACGTGGCGCGACAACAGAGATTGACGCCACATTCTCTAACCCTGCCGGATTGGTATGGGGAAATGAGGGCTTTGAGATGTCACTTAACTTCCAGAAGCCTTGGCAGAACCGTGATATCTACGTTGATGTTGATGTTGATGTTGACCCTTCAATGGTTCCGGATTTCTCTAAAGCAGATTTTCCGTCAAAAAAATATGAAGGCAAGGCATCCGCTCCAATCGTTCCTGCCTTGTTCGCTGTATATCATAAAGACAGGTGGGCAGTGTCAGGTATGATTGGTATAGTAGGTAGCGGCGGCTTCGTGGAGTATGAGGACGGTGTGCCTATGTTCAATGTGCCTGTTACGGCAATGACAACCAATACTGTATATAATAATATGCTGGCAGCCCTTACGGTTCAGGGCAATCCTAATGCCTCTGCAATAGCTGGTGCATTGTCACGCGACTTCTCGCTCAATTCTTCAATGAAGGGTAAGCAGTATATATATGGTGGTCAGGTAAACTTCTCATATAAAATCCTTGACTGTCTGTCAGCTGCAGTAGGTCTGCGTGCAAACTATTATGATGGTTACTACAAAGGATATGTAACGGCAATGCCAGGCGAAACATTAGGTGCAGTGGCTGGCATAGCTCCTCTTATGGATATGCAGCTTAGCTGCATACAGCGCGGTTGGGGCTTCACTCCTGTTGTAGGTCTGAACCTACACAAAGACAAGTGGACAGTGGCTGTGAAGTATGAGTTCCGCACAAAGCTTTCTACAGAGAATGATACTGAGACTCTCTCAATCACAAAGGGTGGTTCTACCACTAATGTTAAAGCTATGGCTGAACAACATGGTAACGAGGCTGTCATAGCTGCTCTGTCTGCCGACCTTGGTGACATGGCTGGCAAAGTGGCTGGATATCTGCCTAACGCCAAGACTCGCTACGATATGCCTTCACTGCTGACTTTTGCTGTGGGCTATGAGTTCACTAAGAAACTGCGCGCCGCTGTGGAGTACCACTGGTATGATGACAAGAACGCTAAGATGAGCGGCGACCGTCAGAAGACTCTCAGCCACGGCACACACGAGATACTCGCCGGCGTGGAGTATGACATCAACGATAAGTTCACCGTCAGCTGCGGCGGTCAGCGCACCGACTACGGTCTTACCGACGAGTACCAGCAGAACACGTCATTCGCCTGTGACAGCTACTCCGTAGGTCTGGGCGGTGCATGGAACGTGAACGATAAGATTCGTCTCAACATAAGCTATTTCACATCTATATATAGCGACTACGAGAAGAACCTCACAGGCGCATACGGTGTTCCAGGTCTGAACGCTAAGGAGACCTACAGCCGCACCAACCATGTGATAGGCGTAGGTATAGACTATAAGTTTTGAACAAGTTAACCTAATCGATACTATGTCAGCGGAGTCATCTTGATGTGCCACTGCACATCTTGAGGACTCCCAAGACTGACTAACTTGAGTTTTTTCATATAGATTTTGTTAAATATAAGTGAATCACTTTGTAAGGATAATGTTCTTTTCCTCAGCAAAGTGATTTTTCTTTGCCCCTAATCCTTGCGATATTAGTCAGCAAATGCTCTTCTGCTCTCAAATACGCCAGAATTTAGTGTTTTTGCATCCGTCTGACTATCAGTATGATGCAAAAACAAACCGTTTTCTGCAATATGAAAGCTATGCTTTTACATTGTGAAAGCTATCACTTCACACCCTAAAAGCTATGCTTTTACACCCTGAAAGCTATTGTTTCAGAGCGTAAAAAGCGAAGAAAAAGCCCTCGTCGCATGGTTATCCTCAACTTCATTTCTCATAAACTGTAGATTTTGTCGGTACATAGTTGTGCCTTTTCATTCTATTTTGCATTTTCTGATGCACATTTTTCTTCTGACACTTTGACACAAAAAATGTTCTTTTTGTAGCATTGTGACAAATTGCAATAACTATTCTTCATGTTTCAAGTCTTAATATGAATGTCCTGGAATTAACCATACGCTCGGCGACGTAAGGAGACGCTTGCTACCGTAGGGACGCAAGAATTTTTCATAAATTATATATGTGTTTGAATTCATCGCATTTATGCTTGTGCTTCGCAAAACTCACGTTAAGTTAATATAAAAATAAATAAAATTCTGGCGAAAGAAGAGCGGATAGGATTTTTATTTGTAATTTTGCCTTACCGTAAGGCTGTCCGCACAGAGGCAGTTGCGGCAAACGAAAGGAGATATTACTATGACAAAGAAGTTTTTATTCTCACTCTTACTCTCCGTTGCTGCCGGAACGGCAAGCGCCGCAGAGCCATTGCCTAACGGCACGATGAGGTTCTCTATCTTCGCACCGATGGCTAAGGAGGTGGTGCTGCAGGGCTCGGGTGCGCTGCGTAAGCAGAAGATGATAAGACAGACTGACGGCAGTTGGACCTACGTCAGTGCGGTATTGCCGCCTGAGATGTACACCTATAACTTCGTGATTGACGATGACGTGATGCAGACGGAGCCGGCCGGTGTGCCTACCATACGCGACATAGACCGTCACTATAACTATTTCTTCGTGCCAGGGTGGCCGGCAGACTACTACATGGACCAGCCCGTGCCCCACGGCAGGGTGGAGCAGCCGTGGTATCCGTCAAACCTCAACGGCATGATGCAGCGACGTATGTCGGTGTACCTGCCTGCTGAGTATGACAGCCAGACGGAGAAGCGTTACCCCGTGCTTTACCTGCTCCATGGCTCAGGCGGCGACGAGACGGCATGGCTCAATATGGGCAGGCTGGCGCAGATAATGGACAAGATGACGGCAGAGGGCAGGTGTGAACCAATGATAGTGGTGATGCCTAACGGCAACGCCGACCTTGATGCGGCACCGGGCGAGAGTCCTTATATGAATGCCGAACCGAAGGCGAGCAACCTGTCGTCAATGACAGGAAGGATAGAGGCGGCGTTCCCTGTGGAGGTGATGGCATACGTGGAGCAGCACTACCGCACCATCAACGACAAGCAGCACAGGGCTATAGCGGGACTGTCGCTGGGCGGACTGCATACGCTGTTTATCACTGCCAACAATCCGCAGGCATTTGACTATGTGGGACTGTTCTCACCGCAGACAACGAACTCGCTCAACGGTAAGAAAATATCGGGCATCAAGAGCATTACGAAGGGCATCAAGAGCCTTGCCGGACAGATACCTGTGGTAGGCGGCAAGTGGGAGAATAAGCTTGACAAGAAGTTTGAGAAGTATGACGACATAGTGACCTATGACAGCATTGACCAGAAGTTGGCGGCGCAGTTTGCTGAGGCTCCGCGCCTGTATTACATTGCCGTGGGCAAGGAGGACTATGTGAAGAAGCTGGTGGACATGCACCGAGAGAAACTCGACGCTGCGGGTTATCCATACAAGTACAACGAGAGCGACGGCGGACACACCTGGGACAACTGGCGCAGGTATCTGCTCGACTTCCTCCCGCAGCTGTTCAAATGATAGGGTGGAGATAAAAGAGATATGTGCTTACTGTAACTCTCATGCTAAGGAGTAAATGCTGAAAAAACATTATGATAAAAAGTTTATTAAGACGTTCTTTGTATATTGTCACTATGTTTATCATCACGTTGGTGTTTGTAAACATTTTGAGGCCGCTTGTTGAAGACACAAAATATCATGGTGGTAGCATATTTGACAAGGTAGCGATTGCCGGATTATTGAGTAGTGCATATCTTTTTCTTGCTCCAATGGCAGGCAGACTTATTCTGGGTAAACGAAAGAGTGATACTCTTTTTGGAAAAATAGCAAATGATAATCCATGGATGGTAGGCTTGGGCTTTGTCCTGATACATATACTAACCAGAGGGTATCTTGAAAAAGAGTATGGAATTATGGATGGTTGTTTTATAGAAGGGCTAATCTCTTTTGTCTTAATATTTATAGTGTTCTCTTATTTGAATCTTAAGAAACACAAAAGATAGGTTGTTATATTTCGAGAGAAAAAAATAAGAGTGTCATGAAATTAATTCATGACACTCTTATTTTGATATTGTATGTTGATATATATATTATATAAGGTGTAATGTGCCGATGACGTAGAGCAGAATATATCCGAGCACTATAGATGTGAAGCCCATGATAAGGCCTATGCGTGCCATGTCCTTCTGCTGTACCAGGTTTGTGGCGTAAGCCAGTGCGTTAGGCGGCGTGGAGATAGGCAGCACCATAGCGCTTGAGGCTGCGATGGCCACACCGATGAGCACTGTTGATGTGCCGCCGATGGCGTCGAGCTTGTCGCCCATTGCCACGCAAACCACTACGAGGATTGGCATAAGGAGAGCCGCTGTGGCTGAGTTAGATATGAAGTTGCTCAGAGCGTAGCAGATGAGTCCTGAGAGTACGAGGATGAACAGCGGAGAGAAGTCGCCGAACGGGATGCTCTCCACGGCGCGCTCTGCCAATTCTGACTTGTTAAGGCCGTAACCCAGGGCGAAACCGCCGGCTACCATCCAGATGACAGACCAGTTGATTTCCTCAAGGTCTCGGCGGTTGATGACACCTGTGAGGGCGTATACCACAAACGGTATGAGCGCCACGGTGTATGAGTTGATGCCGGTGACGGTATCGAGGAGCCACAGCAACACTGTGACGAAGAAGGTGCAGATGACAATCTTTGACTGTATGCCATGCTTCATGCCACCCTCTATGTGGAGCTCTATCGTCTTCTGTGAGAATGGGAAGAGTTTTCGCAAAAGCAGCCAGCTGATGAAGAGCAGCACCAGTACCAGTGGTACCATGTAGAGCATCCACTGACCGAAGCCGATACCGAGGTTCATTCCCTCAGGGTCGTTCAGGTACTTCAGCGCTATGGTGTTAGGAGGTGTGCCGATGGGAGTGCCCATACCACCGATGTTGGCAGCGATAGGGATAGACAGTGCCAAGGCTATGCGTCCCTTGCCGTTGGCAGGAAGCTGCTTGAACACAGGAGTGAGGAATGTGAGCATCATGGCCGCGGTGGCGGTGTTGCTGATGAACATTGAGAAGAGACCCGTAATGACAAGGAAGCCCAGCAGCACGTTCTCGCTCTTCTGGCCGAAAGGTTTGAGCAGGTTCTTGGCCAGCTGTGCGTCAAGGCCTGTCTTGGTGGCAGCGATGGCGAGAATGAAGCCGCCGATGAAAAGCATTATGACTGGGTCGGCAAAACATGCCATGATTCCTTTGTATGACAACAATGTGCCTACCTCTTCCTCGTTACACATCCACTTGATGCCCGAGTCACTGCAGAACAGGAGCATGGAGACGATGATGGCCACTGAGGTTGCCCATGATGGCACTACCTCCATTATCCACATCAGTGTGGCGAAAGCGAAGATGGCTATAATGCGCTGCTGTACCACTGTGAGGCCCTCTATGCCAAATGCCGTGGCAGGTAGGTTCCATAATATTAGCGTGACGATGGCCACCACTATGGCCTCGATGGCTTTCTTCATTACGCGCGCGGGCTGCGACTTTCTCTCCTGACGCATCTTGTGGTATGCGTCAACAAGGTGGATTCCGTTGAAATTCTTAAACATTGTTGTTGGTTGTTTCTTACAATCTTTTTTACTTCTTTCTGTTACGATTATTTTGAGAGTGCAAAGGTACATCTTTTATTTAATAAAGAAAAACTATTAAGTTGAAAAATAGTTTACATTATATATTATTAATAACGTATTGCAAACTGCACTTGTCAGTTTTTCGCACGTATAACCCTCTCTTTAATCTCTCTGTAAGTAGTGTATATACTAAAATATGTTAACGCAAGTTATATTTATCTAAATTAAGAGTGCTGACAGATGAATTTTGTGCTTTATATTATGTGAAAAGAAAAAAAAATCGTAACTTTGCACCCGATTTTGTCTTTTAAGGCGATATCCATAGTGTGTGGCCTGTGGAAAGCGGAGCGTGTAACACATTATTAAATAGAGGATTATAAACAACAATAATAATAACAAAAAACAACAAACAAAATGCCTACAATTCAACAATTGGTAAGAAAAGGCAGAAAGGTACTTGTAGACAAGAGCAAGTCACCAGCTCTGGACTCATGTCCTCAGCGTCGTGGTGTGTGCGTGCGTGTGTATACAACTACCCCTAAAAAGCCTAACTCGGCTATGCGTAAGGTAGCCCGTGTTCGTCTGACGAACTCAAAAGAAGTTAACTCCTACATCCCAGGAGAAGGACACAACTTGCAGGAGCACTCTATCGTGCTTGTACGTGGTGGCCGTGTGAAAGACCTTCCAGGTGTACGTTATCACATCGTTCGTGGTACTCTTGATACCGCTGGTGTTGCCAACCGTACACAGCGTCGCTCTAAGTATGGAGCTAAGCGTCCAAAGGCTGCTAAGAAGTAAAAATCCACCCAAGGAAACAAAAAAGTAAAAAACGTTTTGCTGAATTGTTAAGATGATAGGTTGAGTAAATGCTCCAGTGGGAGCGTTGAAGCACTTAAAAGACAAGACAACCCCAGCAAGATTTATTAAATTAAAAATGAGAAAAGCAAAACCAAAGAAGCGTGTGATCCTTCCGGATCCAGTTTACAATGACACTAAGGTGTCTAAGTTCGTTAACCATCTCATGTATGATGGTAAGAAGAACACCTCTTACGAGATTTTCTATGCTGCCCTCAACACTGTGGGCGAGAAGATGAAGAGCGAGGAGAAGCCAGCTCTCGAGATATGGAAACAGGCCCTCGACAACATCACTCCTCATGTGGAGGTTAAGAGCCGTCGTATCGGTGGTGCTACATTCCAGGTGCCTACTGAGATACGTCCTGACCGTCGTGAGTCTATCTCAATGAAGAACCTCATCGCTTTCGCACGTAAGCGTGGCGGTAAGGGCATGGCAGACAAGCTCGCAGCCGAGATAATGGACGCATACAACAACCAGGGTGGTGCCTTCAAGCGTAAGGAGGATATGCACCGCATGGCTGAGGCTAACCGTGCATTCGCACATTTCCGTTTCTAATTTAATTAAAGGAGGAAAAAGAAATGGCTAAGCACGATTTGCATTTGACTCGTAACATCGGTATCATGGCTCACATCGATGCCGGTAAGACAACAACATCTGAGCGTATCCTGTTCTACACAGGTAAGACTCACAAAATCGGTGAGGTGCACGAAGGTGGCGCTACGATGGACTGGATGGAGCAGGAGCAGGAGCGTGGTATCACTATCACATCTGCCGCTACAACATGTTTCTGGAACTATAACAACAAGCAGTACAAGATCAACCTTATCGACACTCCGGGACACGTTGACTTCACCGCTGAGGTGGAGCGTTCACTCCGTGTGCTCGACGGTGCCGTGGCTACTTACTGTGCAGTAGGTGGTGTGGAGCCACAGTCTGAGACTGTATGGCGCCAGGCTGACAAGTATAACGTGCCTCGTATCGGCTACGTGAACAAGATGGACCGTTCTGGTGCTAACTTCTTCGATGTAGTACAGCAGATGAAGGACGTTCTGGGTGCTAACCCAATTCCTCTCTGTGTGCCAATAGGTGCTGAGGAGAACTTCAAGGGTCTCGTTGACCTCATCAAGATGAAGGCCATCCTGTGGCACGATGAGACAATGGGTGCTGACTACGACGTTGAGGAGATTCCTGCTGACCTCGTTGACGAGTGCAACGAGTGGCGCGACAAGCTCCTGGAGTCTGCAGCTAACTTCGACGACTCTCTCATGGAGAAGTACTTCGAGGATCCTTCTACAATCACTGAGGAGGAGATTATCGCTGCTATCCGTAAGGGTACTATCGCTCTCGAGTGCGTACCTATGCTCTGTGGTTCTTCATTCAAGAACAAGGGTGTGCAGACTATGCTTGACTATGTATGTGCTCTGCTTCCTTCACCAATGGATACAGAGAACATCGTAGGTACTAACCCTGATACAGAGGAAGAGGAGGATCGTAAGCCTTCTGAGGACGAGCCAACATCAGCTCTTGCATTCAAGATCGCTACTGACCCATACGTAGGTCGTCTCGTATTCTTCCGTGTTTACTCTGGTAAGATTACTGCCGGTTCATACGTTTACAACCCACGTTCTGGTAAGAAGGAGCGCGTGAGCCGTCTGTTCCAGATGCACTCTAACAAGCAGAATCCTGTTGAGGAGATTGCAGCTGGTGATATAGGTTCTGGCGTAGGTTTCAAGGATATCCGCACTGGTGATACCCTCTGTGCAGAGGATAAGCCAATCGTGCTGGAGTCTATGACCTTCCCTGACACCGTTATCTCTATCGCCGTTGAGCCTAAGTCTCAGGCCGACATCGCTAAGCTTGACAACGGTCTTGCTAAGCTTGCCGAGGAGGACCCAACATTCACCGTTCGTACTGACGAGCAGTCTGGTCAGACTGTCATCTCTGGTATGGGTGAGCTTCACCTCGACATCATCATAGATCGTCTGAAGCGTGAGTTCAAGGTAGAGTGTAACCAGGGTAAGCCACAGGTTAACTATAAGGAGGCCATCACTAAGGAGGTTAACCTCCGTGAGGTTTATAAGAAGCAGTCAGGTGGTCGCGGTAAGTTCGCTGACATCATCGTTAACATCGGTCCTAAGGATCCTGACTACACTGAGGGCGACCTGCAGTTCATCAACGAGGTGAAGGGCGGTAACGTGCCTAAGGAGTTCATTCCTTCTGTACAGAAGGGCTTCGAGGATTGCCTCAAGAGCGGTGTGCTCGGCGGTTATCCTGTAACAGGTCTTAAGGTTACTCTGCTTGACGGTAGCTTCCACCCAGTTGACTCTGACCAGCTCTCTTTCGAGCTCGCAGCACGCAACGCCTTCAAGAACGCTTGTCCTAAGGCAGGTCCTTGTCTGATGGAGCCTATCATGAAGGTAGAGGTTGTTACTCCAGAGGAGAACATGGGTGACGTTATCGGCGACTTGAACAAGCGTCGTGGTATGGTTCAGGGCATGGAAGAGGCTCGCAGCGGTGCACGCATCGTGAAGGCTATGGTGCCACTGGCTGAGATGTTCGGTTACGTAACAGCTCTCCGTACCATCACTTCTGGTCGCGCTACTTCATCTATGGAGTACGATCACCACGAGCCAGTATCAGCATCTATCGCTAAGGCTATCCTCGAGGAGGCCGGCGGTCGCGCTGACTTGGTATAATAGACTAAGAGAATAGGGCAGGGCATGTGAGCAAATGACTCTTTACATGCTCCTGCCACTATTAAATATTCAATCACAAATAACAAACAAACGACATGAGTCAGAAAATTCGTATTAAGCTGAAGTCTTACGACCATACACTCGTTGACAAGTCAGCAGAGAAAATCGTTAAGGCTGTTAAGGCTACAGGCGCTATCGTAAGTGGTCCTATTCCACTCCCAACACACAAGCGCATCTACACTGTAAACCGCTCTACCTTCGTTAACAAGAAGAGCCGTGAGCAGTTCCAGTTGTCAGACTACAAGCGTCTGATTGACATCTACTCTTCAACAACAAAGACTATCGACGCTCTTATGAAGCTCGACCTTCCTTCTGGTGTTGAGGTAGAGATTAAGGTGTAGTTTCTAATAGAAGCTAAAATAAAAACAGACACATTCGCACGTTGTGCGTGATGTGTCTGTTTTTTTATTCTTTTAATATAATGAGGATTGTTGGCACTTGGCTATGCCTCGGCCTCTGTTATGCCAATGATGCGTTGTGCTTTCAGCAAGTCGCCGTCATCAACGAACAATACACAACCACTCATCGGAGGGTAACCACACATAATTTCGTTTTTGATTAACGACCGGATACCGTTACTTGCCAGTCGTCCTTGCAGCAGGTTCGCCTCGAAACCGTTACCGCAATCGGTCAATCTCTGTAATTTCATAATTGTCAGGTATTAGTAATTCTACGATATGTCTCCAAATTCTCCGTGCGGAGGTCACTTATTTCTTCTTGTGGTAATGCAAAGATAGAAATTAATATTCAAATCTCCAAATAAAAATACAAATTTTTCTATTATTTAGTCATTTATTTCTGAGGCAGGAAAATGGATGGCAGATGGTGAAGGAAAAGAGGGGGCAGGATACCTTGCGTAATCCTGCCCCCTCCTGTGGCTTTACTTGTTGTTTACTTGTTTTTAATGACCATAATGCCTTACTGTTTCCAGGTAGAAGGACTCTTCCTCCATTCCCTCAGCACCTCAAGGTCGCTCTCTTTTATGTATCCGGTCTTTGCGGCTATAGCCGTTGTATGCTCATAGTCAGAGAGTGTCACCAGACGCACGTCGGCAGCCTTGAAAGCCTCCTCGGCTACAGGGAATCCGTATGTGTAGCTGGCAACCATGCCTACCACCTCAAAACTTGCGGCACGCAGAGCGTCAACAGCCTTGAGTGAGCTGCCGCCGGTAGAGATAAGGTCTTCTACTACAACAACCTTCGCTCCCTTTGGCAGTGTGCCCTCTATTTGGTTTCCCATGCCATGGTCTTTTGGCTTCGGTCGAACATAGCAGTATGGCAGTTGCAGTTCGTCAGCCACCAATGCTCCCTGTGCTATGGCTCCTGTTGCCACACCGGCAACAGCCTCTGCCTCGGGAAACTCAGTATGAACAAGGTGTACCAGCTCTTGCTTTACGAATGAGCGGAGCTCCGGGTATGCCAACGTCTGGCGGTTGTCTGTGTAGATTGGTGACTTCCAACCTGATGCCCATGTGAATGGGTCGTTAGGCTGCAACTTAATAGCCTTTACGGCAAGCAGTTTTTCTGCAAAAGATTCTTTTATATCCATAGTATTACAAAATATCTTCAGTAGTGATAGCTACCTTTTTCTATTCCATGGCAAAGGTACGTTTTTTTCCTGACTTCTCCCACTCTTGTAAGTTAAAAAGTGTGTATAACAGAAAAATATCAAGACATCGCAACTGTTTCTAATTGTTAAAAAGGCGGAAGATTGTTCAGTTCGTATATTATTTTTTATGGGAACTGTAAAAAAAGCTAACTTAGCAGACAAATTAAAATTAACTTATACTCTTTATATGAAACGTACATGAGGCCTTCGGCTCGTCAAAGGGAATGAAAAGTGATG
>CAMEWL010000002.1:0-122887 GCA_945941025.1 uncultured Prevotellaceae bacterium | reverse complement strand
TGGAACACAGTGACACCAATATCAGCGGGAACTCATAACCCACAACTCATAACTTATTTATTACGATGAACGAGAAACAACAACATAAGAGCGTGATGCTGGCACTGGCAGTGCTGGTGTTGGCAGTAGTGACAGTAGGTGCGATAGGCTATTTCACCATCGGCACAGAAGAGGAGGTAATACAGGGACAGATAGACGTGGAGGAGTACCGCGTATCAAGCAAGGTACCCTCACGCATACTGGAATTGCGCGTGAAAGAAGGTGACTACGTACACGTGGGTGACACCCTGGCTATCCTTGACGCTCCAGAGGTAGAAGCAAAAGCCGTACAGGCGGAGAGTGCGGAGAGCGCGGCCGCAGCACTGAGCAACATGGCAAAGGCCGGAGCACGCAAGGAGCAGATACAAGGCGCATACGAGCTGTGGCAGCAGGCCAAGGCCGGACTGGAGATAAGCAAAAAGTCATACGAGCGTGTGCAACGACTCTTTGACGAGGGTGTGCTGAGTGAGCAGAAGCGCGACGAGGCATACGCCAACTACAAGGCACTTGAGGCTCAGGAGAAGGCAGCCAAGAGCCAGTATGACATGGCTATCAACGGCGCGCGCACAGAGGAGAAGATAGCCGCGGCAGCACAGGTGAACCGCGCCAAGGGTGCCGTAGAGGAAGTGTCATCATACATCCGCGAGACCGTGCAGACGGCTCAGATGGAGGGCGAGGTGGCAACCATCTACCCCAAGGTGGGCGAGCTGATAGGCAGCGGCAGCCCCATCATGACCATCAGTCTGATGAACGATGTCTGGGGAACGTTCAACGTGCGTGAGGACCAGCTTAACGGCATGAAGAAGGGTGACACGTTCACCGCCTTCGTACCAGCGTTCAACAAAGAGATAAAGATGCGAGTGACCTCAATAAAAGACCAAGGCAGCTACGCCACATGGAAAGCCACTAAGTCCAACGGTCAGTATGACCTGAAGACCTTTGAGGTAAAGGCCCGCCCCATAGAGAAATTTGACGGACTGCGTCCCGGTATGTCCGTGGTGATAAAGAAAAAGTAATGGGCTATGAACTGAGGATATTGCTTCGCCATCCCATATATATAATATGTATGGTGGTGCTGCCGTTGTTTGTCACGGTGTACTTCACATCGCTGATGAACGACGGATTGCCTGTAAAGATGCCTATCGCCGTGGTTGATCAGGACAACACGTCAACCACACGCAAACTGACAAGGATGATTGACGGTTTCCAGTCATCAAAGGTGGTGGCTCACTACCCTACTGCCGACGAGGCGCGCACAGCCATACAGCGTGGAGAGATATACGGCTTCATGCTCTTCCCCAAAGGCATGACGGCACAGCTGATATCCATGCGCCAGCCTAAAATGTCCATATACTACAGCAATACGACGCTTGCCGCCGGATCACTCTTGTACAAGGAGATGAAGACCTTGTGCACACTGGCCTCTGCTGCCGTGGGGCAGCAGACCATGCAAGCCAAGGGGTATTCCTCAGGACAGACCATGGCTTTTCTGCAACCAATAGCCGTTGACACACATACCATCGGCAATCCGTGGGTAAGCTACAACATATATCTCAGCACAATGCTGATACCCGCCAGCCTGCTACTCTTCGTATTCCTCATGACAGCATACTCCCTCGGCACAGAAATAAAGTTCGGCACACAGCATGAGTGGCTGCGGATGCACGACGGCAAGATGCTGTGGGCCATGATGGCGAAGCTCTTGCCCCAGACGGTTATCTTCCTTGTGGTTATGTACTTCTGCATGGCATATATGTTTGGTGTGCTTCACTTCCCCGCCCCCGGCGGCAAACTGATGCTGCTCATCCTCGGACTGCTCAGCATACTTGCGGCGCAGGGCTTCGCTGTGTTTATCTTCGGTCTGATACCATCGCTGCGTATGTCAATGAGCATCTGCTCCTTGTGGAGCGTACTCAGCTACTCCATGGTAGGAACAGCCTTTCCTGTCTTCGCCATGGATGCTCCGTTACAGACGCTGTCATGGCTCTTTCCCATGCGACATTACTACATCATCTATCAGTTGTGCGTCTTCAACACCTATCCGCTGACAGATGTATGGCCTCACGTTCTCGCGCTCATCATCTTCGCCATGCTGCCCATTTTCGTGGCACGCAGGATAAAAAAGACATTCCTCACCTACGGCTACGTGGCGTAAGGAAATATAAATTTCATAAAACTCAAAGAGGTCATATCGCATAATGAATTTCATATTAGGATATTTCGACAATATAGTAAGCGAGCTTAAGGCCATAGCCAAGGATGAGGGAGTGTTGCTCTTCTTCATAATCTTGCCAATAGCCTATCCGCTGATATACTCATGGATATACAATAACGAGGTGGTGAGAGAGGTGCCTGTGGTGCTGGTAGATGACTCCCACTCGGCCCATAGCCGCGAGTTCGCCCGCAAGCTTGATGCCTCGCCCGATGTCAGCATAGCGCTGCGCACAGGCACCGTCAACGAGGCCCGCGACCTCATAGGCCACGGCAAGGCTTACGGCATACTCTATTTCCCACGCGACTTCGCCACCAACATAGGGCGCATGGAGCAGAGCCATGTGACCATATACTGTGACATGAGCTATATGCTTACATACAAAGCCATACTTCAGTCCACCACCGCCGTCGCGATGGAGATGGGTACGGAAGTGCAGAAGCAGCTGCTGGGCAACCACACCAAGCGCGAGGACGAGATAGCCACCCGTCCGCTGGACTTTGACGAAGTGCCGATCTTCAACACCACAGCAGGCTACGGCAACTTCATCCTGCCTGGCGTACTTGTACTCATAATACAACAGGCCATGCTACTCGGTGTAGGCATGATAGCCGGCACACGCCGTGAGGAACGCCTGGCCAACCCCTACCCCACCTCACTGCATGGCTGGCACAGCTGGCTAACGGCCATACAGACCCTTGCCGGACAGTCCACCGCCTACCTGCTCATCTTCAGTGTGATGCTGGCATGGGTATCACTGGCAGTACCCCATATCTTCGGTTTCGTCTCCATGGTACACGCATGGGACCTGCTGCTGTTCTTCACTCCCTACCTGCTGGCGTGCGTATTCTTCGCCATCACATTCAGTGCGCTCGTGCGCTACCGCGAGAGTGTCATGCTCATAGTGGTATTCATGTCGGTGCCGCTGCTGTTCATGTCGGGAGTAAGCTGGCCGCAGAGCAACATCCCCGGAGTATGGCAAGGTGTGTCATGCCTCTTCCCCAGCACTTTCTGCATACGCGGTTTCGTGCGCATGAGCAGTATGGGCGCATTGCTCGGCGACGTACAAAGTGAATACAACTCCATGTGGCTGCAGGTTGCCGTCTATGGCGTCTTCGCCCTCATCATAACAAAACTGAGGACAAGGATGACATAAGCCCATGAAAGGAAAGCACAGCAACACTGGGCAATATATCCCGCCACACTGCGTTGATTTATCAGAGGAGTTCAAGTTTCGCTCAACTTGTTGGGTTATCAGGTAGAAGAGGGTTGAGAGAAGAGAGAAGAGAGTTGAGAGATTAAAGAATAAGAATATAACATTTAGAGCAAGATATAAGATATAAGACATAAGATGAAAAAGTTTATTCTCACAGCACTATTCTGTATCACAGGCATAACAACCACCTGGGCACAATCAAGCATGACTGATGACCAGGTGATGCAATATATCATCAAGGAACACTCCGCAGGCACGTCACAGGCGCAGATTGTAACCAAGCTGATGCAGAAAGGTGTTGACATCTCTCAGATACGTCGCATACGCAATAAATACCAGAAAGAAATAAACGACAAAGGAGCCTCTGCCACCGCTGATGCCGCTGTCAATGAGACAGATAAAATGATGCGCAAAGGCACAAACACAAAGAGGGAGCGCACCACCCAGACAACTGAGGAGAAACAGGAGATGACCACCACACAGCGCAGGCAACCGACAAAGAAGAAGAAAGCCAGCACTGTGGCAACGGACAAGCCTTCCACACAATATTTCTCTGAGCGCAAGGACGAGTTGACAGAGGAGGATGTGGACTTCGCATTTGAGGACAACGAGGAAAGCGATTACGAAGAGCAGTTGTTCAATGGCAAGCGTGTCTTTGGCCGTGACATATTCAACAAGGACAACCTCACCTTTGAGCCTGCCATGAATATCGCCACGCCACAGAACTACGTGCTGGGTCCCGGCGACAATGTAAAGGTTGACATATATGGAGCCTCACAAGCATCCAATGTATATACCATCAGTCCTGACGGCGACATCACCATCACCGGCTACGGCCCGGTGAACGTCAGCGGACTTACCGTCAGTCAAGCACAGGCACGTCTTCGTTCCACTCTCGGCAGCCGTTATAGCAGCAGCAGCATCAAGATGGGACTGGGACAGACACGCACCATCACCATCAATGTCATGGGCGAGGTGCAGGCGCCAGGCACCTACACACTCTCTGCCTTTGCCAGCGTCTTCCATGCGCTGTATATGGCTGGCGGTGTAAGCGAGATAGGTACACTGCGTAACATTAAGGTATATCGCAACGGCAGACTCGTATCTTCTGTCGATGTATATGACTATATCCTCAACGGCAAGCTGACAGGCAACATCCGTCTGGCAGACAACGACGTTATAGTAGTAGGTCCATACGACTGCATGGTAGAAGTGACAGGCAACGTAAAGCGCCCTATGTACTATGAGATGAAGAAAACCGAGAGCGTCAGCTCCGCACTGAAATATGCAGGTGGCTTCACCAGCGATGCCTACACCAAGTCACTGAGGGTTACACGCAAGAACGGTAACAAGATGACGGTATTCAACGTCGGCGAATTTGACATGACTTCATTCAAGGTATCTGACGGAGACATCGTAAGCGCTGAGACCATCATCACCCGCTATGAGAACATGGTAGAGATAAAAGGTGCCGTATTCCGTCCCGGCATGTACCAGTTAGGAGGCGATATCACCACCGTAGGTACATTGCTCAAAGCCTGCGAGGGCGTTACAGAGGAGGCTTTCACCAACCGCGCCGTAATGCACCGCATGAATACCGACCGCACACTGAAGGTCATCAGCGTTGATGTGAAAGGCATATTGGCAGGAACCACACCAGACATCTCTCTGCAAAACGAGGACGTACTGTTCATTCCTACCAAGAGCGAGATGCAGAACGACCGCACACTGACCATACACGGCGAGGTGATGTATCCCGGCGAGTATCACTATGCAGACAACGAGACTCTGGAGGACTTCATTCTTCAGGCCGGAGGATTGAAAGAGACAGCCTCCACCGTGAAGGTTGACGTATCCCGTCGCATATACGATTCAAAGGCCACTAGCACCGACAGCATTATAGCCAAGACATACAGCTTCGCACTGAAGGAAGGCTTCGTCATTGACGGTGAGCCGGGGTTCATCCTTGAGCCATACGACCAGGTATATGTACGCCGCTCACCAGGGTATGAGGAGCAGCAGAACGTCTTTGTGGAAGGCGAAGTGAACTTCCCCGGAACATACGCCTTGAGCAAGAGACAGACACGTCTCTCTGACGTAATAAAAGCCGCAGGTAACCCTAACCACATGGCTTACATAAAAGGTGCACGTCTTGAGCGTCACATCACTGACGAGGAACGTATGCGTATGCAGGAGGTAATAAAGATGACAAAGATGCAAGGTGGTCAAGGCGACTCTATCGACGTGAACAAGATTGACTTCGGCGACCGCTACTACGTGGGCATACAACTTGACAAAGCCATCGAGAACCCTGGTTCTGACTACGACATGATACTGCGTGACGGCGACCGCATCATAGTACCACAATACATCAACACTGTGAAGATCAGCGGCGACGTGCTCTATCCTAACACCGTGCTCTACAAGAAAGGCGAGAAGGCGAAATACTACGTAGACCAGGCTGGCGGCTTCGGTTCAAACGCGAAGAAGAGCCACACCTATATCGTGCACATGAACGGTACAGTAAACCAGATGGGCAAGGGCGATCGCCCTACTCCTGGTTGTGAGATTATCGTACCTACAAAGCCTGCGCGTGACGCAACGAAGCTGACACAGTACCTCGCCATAGGCACCTCTACAGCGTCTATAGCAACCATGATAGCAACAATAGCCAACCTTATAAAATAAATTTTAAGTTATGAGTTATGAATTATGAGTTATGAATTATGAGTTATGAGTTATGAATTATGAGTTATGAGTGTCCGCTGAAGAAGAAACTCATAACTCATAACTTTGAATAACATTAACTCATAACTTAGAATAACAACAACTCACAACTCATAACTCATAATTCATAACTCATAACTCATAACTTTGAATAACAACAACTCATAACTCATAACTATGAAGATAGCAGTAGCAGGAACAGGATATGTGGGACTAAGCATGGCCACCCTTCTGTCACAGCATCACGAGGTGATGGCTGTTGACGTGATACCCGAGAAAGTTGAGAAAATCAACCGCCGCGAGTCTCCTATACAAGATGAGTACATAGAGAAGTTCTTCCGCGAGAAGCAACTGAACCTCACCGCCACACTTGACGGTGCGGCGGCATACAAGGACGCTGACTTCATAATCATAGCAGCGCCCACCAACTATGACCCTGTAACAAACTATTTTGACACGCACCACATAGAGGACGTTATAGACCTTGTACTGTCAACCGACAGCCACGCCGTCATGGTGATAAAGAGCACCATACCCGTGGGCTACACACGCTCACTCTATGTGAAGTACGCACAGAAGTTCAAGGCAGAGGGCAAGGATTCATCCACAAAGCTGCGCCTGCTCTTCTCACCAGAATTCCTGCGTGAGAGCAAGGCACTGTATGACAACCTCTATCCCTCACGCATCATAGTAGGCTACCCCAAACTCATAAATGACGAAGGCAACTCCGAGGAGAACGAGGCAATAAAGGCCATAGCAGGCAACCATCTTGAGGATGCCGCGCACACCTTCGCCAGCCTGTTGCAAGAAGGAGCAGAGAAGCAGGACATCCCCACCCTTTTCATGGGTATGAAAGAGGCAGAGGCAGTAAAACTGTTCGCCAACACCTACCTCGCCCTGCGCGTGTCATATTTCAATGAGCTTGACACATACGCCGAGCTCAAGGGACTCGACACGCAGGCCATCATCAATGGTGTAGGACTCGACCCACGTATCGGCACCCACTACAACAACCCTTCATTCGGCTACGGCGGCTACTGTCTGCCTAAGGACACCAAGCAGTTGCTGGCCAACTACCGCGACGTGCCGCAGAACATGATGACGGCAATAGTGGAGAGCAACCGCACACGAAAGGACTACATAGCCGACGCCGTGCTGCGCAAGGCTGGTTACTACGCATACTCCGCCAACAACCAGTATGCCGGCTCCAACGAGCAGACTCCGGTGATAGGTGTATATAGGCTGACCATGAAGTCAAACTCTGATAACTTCCGCCAGTCTGCCATACAAGGCATCATGAAACGTGTGAAAGCCAAGGGAGCCACGGTAATAATCTACGAGCCCACGCTCAAAGACGGCGACACGTTCTTCGGCAGCCGGGTGGTCAACGACATAGAGAAGTTCAAGGCACAGAGTGACGCCATCATCGCCAACCGCTATGACATTTGCCTTGACGACGTGAAAGAGAAAGTATATACACGTGATATATTCAGAAGGGATTAATCAGGCAACGCAATACCGACAATTGACATTTTGTCAGTTTTTCTCTTCTTTTACTTACCATTTGATTTCACACACTCGACAATAAATCGGGAATTTGCGAAAAATCGGGAAACCGTTCGCAAATTCCCGATTTTTTCGTGCTTTCACAACCACCTACTTATCAGCCGTTTACATTATTGACAATTCAACAAGAGGTTTCCTTTACGATGCAAAAGCTATCATTTTGCCTTATAAAAGCTACCACTTCATGAGGTAAAAGCATAGCTTTGACACCCTGAAAGCATAGCTTTGACACTGTAAAAGCTATCACTTTACATTTCCTAAGCGCATTTTTCACTCCACAACAGCTAAAAAAGTGCTTTTTCATCCCTCACTCCCCTCTCTTTCACACCTCCACGTCTGCATACACAAAATATCAAAATGACACATATAAACATATTTTGCTTTCTTTTTGATTATCTGCCAGCAATATCAGTGTCACACAAAAACACACATTACTAAATATCTCATCGCAATTACTTTCATCAAATAATCAGTTAAAAAAATATACAAACAAATGAAATATTTGGCTATTCGCTTTTTTTTTACTAATTTCGTTCTCTAAAACTCATAAGCAATAAATTAAAAAACTATAAATGACAGAAAACATTCAGAAACTTGTTGACACAATCGTCAACGGAATACAAGAGAAGAAAGGACACAACATCAGTGTTATTGACATGCAGGGCATGGAGGGCGTAATATGCCAGGCCTTCGTTGTTTGTGAAGGCGGCTCACCCTCACAGGTGTCAGCCATTTGCGACTCTGTGGAAGAGATGATGCGTAAGGAGCACAAGGAGAAGCCCACACGCATAGCCGGATTGGAGAACAGCATCTGGGTGGCAATGGACTATGTTGACGTAATAGTACATATCTTCCTGCCTGACGCACGTGACTTCTACAGTCTTGAGTCGCTGTGGCAGGATGCACCCACAATAGAGATTCCGGATATCGAGTAAGTTATGAGTTATGAATTATAAGTTATGAGTGTCCTAAGAGAAAGCGACTCATAACCTATAACTCATAACTCATAACTCATAACTCTTAACTCATAACCCATAACCCATAACTTTATAAAACATTGGCTACATCTTCACCTTCAAACAATATGCCCGGAGGCTCACCTAAGATGCCCCGTTTCAACATGAGTTGGATATACCTTGTCATCATTATCGCCCTGGCAGTGATATTCTTCACCGATGGCGGACAGACAATAGGACAAGGTACAGTCATTAACGCTTCATACTCTGACTTCAAGACCTACGTTGACAAAGGCTACGTAAAGCAGATAGTAGTAAACAAATCAGAGTCGAAAATGCGGCTCTATATCAACGCCGCCAACACACGCGACGTATTCCACCAGTCACAGCAACAGACCGGTGCCAACCCCTGCGTTGACGTGGTGTATGGCAGCATAGACCAGGTGGAGCAGTTTGTGGAGGCTGAGCGCGCCGCTGGCAAGTTCAATGGTCAGCTGAAGTATGAGGTTGAGACACGCAACGGTTTCATGAACCTCCTGATGAGCATCGCACCATTAGCATTCTTCGTTTTCCTGTGGTTCTTCCTTATGGGACGCTTCGGCGGCGGCGGCGGTGGAGGCGGCATGGGCATCTTCAACGTAGGACGCTCCAAGGCACAGATGTATGAGAAGGGCGACGACGTAGGTGTCACGTTCAAGGACGTGGCAGGACAAGTCGGTGCCAAGCAAGAGGTGCAGGAGATTGTGGAGTTCCTGAAGAACCCGAAGAAATATACCGAGTTGGGCGGCAAGATACCTAAGGGTGCACTGCTTGTAGGCCCTCCGGGAACAGGTAAGACCTTGCTTGCCAAGGCTGTAGCCGGTGAGGCTGGCGTACCGTTCTTCTCCATGTCAGGCTCTGACTTCGTGGAGATGTTTGTAGGCGTCGGCGCATCACGCGTACGCGACACCTTCAGCAAGGCAAAAGACAAGGCTCCGTCTATCATCTTCATTGATGAGATTGACGCCGTAGGACGTGCCCGCAGCAAGAACCCAGGCTTTGGCGGCAACGATGAGCGCGAGAACACGCTCAACGCCCTGCTGACAGAGATGGACGGCTTCGGCACTAACTCTGGTGTGATAATCCTTGCCGCAACAAACCGTGTGGACATGCTTGACAAGGCCCTGCTGCGCGCAGGACGCTTTGACCGTCAGATACACGTGGACCTGCCCGACCTTAACGAGCGACGTGAAATCTTCCAGGTACACCTGAAGCCAATAAAGGTGGACGAGCAGCTCGACATAGACCTGCTGGCACGCCAGACTCCGGGATTCTCTGGTGCCGACATAGCCAACGTATGTAATGAGGCGGCACTCATAGCCGCGCGCCATGACAGCAAAGTGGTAGGCAAGCAGGACTTCCTTGATGCCGTTGACCGTATTATCGGCGGTTTAGAGAAGAAAACCAAGGTAATGACGGCTGCCGAGAAACGCGCCATAGCACTCCACGAGGCAGGCCACGCCACCATCTCTTGGTTCTGTGAACATGCCAACCCGTTGGTAAAGGTAAGCATAGTGCCACGTGGCAATGCGCTGGGTGCAGCATGGTATCTGCCCGAGGAGCGTCAACTTACCACCAAGGAGCAGTTGCTTGACGAGATGTGCTCACTGCTTGGCGGACGCGCCGCAGAGGAGTTGTTCACCGGCAACATATCAACAGGAGCCATGAACGACCTGCAGCGCTCTACAAAGATGGCGCAAAGCATGATAGCATATTACGGCATGAGCGACGTGCTGCCTAACATCTGTTACTATGACAACAACGAGTACTCATTTGTCAAGCCATACTCTTCTGAGACCGACCGACTCATTGACAGCGAGGTGCTGAAGATGATTAACGAGCAGTATGCTCGCGCCAAGGCTTTGCTTGAGGAGCACAAGGAAGGACACAATGCCCTCGCCGAACTGCTCATAGCACGCGAGGTTATCTTTGCGGAAGACGTAGAGAAGATTTTCGGCAAGCGTCCATGGGCAAGCCGTTCCGAGGAGATAATGGAGAGCAAGCGTGAAGAAGAGAACACCTTGACCGACAATGATCAGCCTGCACTGCCAGAGTAATATAATATTATAGGAACTATATTATACTATAGTCACTATAGATACTATAGGCACTATAGGAACTATAGGCACTATAAAAACAAAAAAAGAAAGTAATGCAACAACTTATAACACGAACAATAACAGGGGTGCTCTTCGTAGCAATAGTGCTTACATGTTTTCTGCGCCCTATGAGCATGACACTGCTCTTTGCCCTCGTAACCGGTATGACGGTGTGGGAATTCACAGGACTTGTGAATGACAGGGAGAGCGTACAGATAAACCGTTTTATATGCACTGCAGCAGGAGTATTCCTCTTCTTTGCCGTAACCGGTTTTTGCAGCGAGCTTACGCCGTCGTCGGTGTTCATACCGTATCTGGTGACTGTAGTCTATCTGTTTGTCAGCGGACTGTTCACGCAGTCTGACGACCCGGTAAACGACTGGGCATACTCTATGATGTCGCAGATGTATATAGCCCTGCCCCTGGCATGTCTGCCCGTACTCGCATTCCGTGCCACCCCCACAGGGGAGGTGACCTATAACATGTTGCTGCCAGTCAGTGTATTCATCTTCCTTTGGGCCAACGATACCGGCGCCTACTGCACCGGTTCACTGCTCGGCAGGCACAAGCTCTTTCCACGCGTCAGTCCGGGAAAATCATGGGAAGGCAGCATCGGCGGAGGCATACTCGTCATCATTGTTGCAGCACTGATGGCATGGGCTGACGAGAGTCATGCCTTCGAGAGTCTCGGAGCTACGGAGACAGGACTGAGCACACTGGAATGGATTGGACTCGGACTCACCATCGTAGTGTTCGGCACATTGGGCGACCTTGTAGAGAGCCTCTTCAAGCGTACACTTGGAATAAAGGACAGCGGCAATATACTCCCTGGACACGGCGGCATGCTTGACCGTTTTGACTCATCACTGATGGCAATACCGGCAGCAGTGGTGTATATATATACTCTGACGGTGGTATAATAACTATAGATACTATAGATACTATAGATACTATAAATACTATAGTCACTATAGGTACAGTAAAACTATATCTACTATAAAAAATGAGAAAGATACTGATTTCTATCTTGTCAATCATCTGCACCTCACTACAGGCACAGTACCCCATCTCGCCAGTACCGTTCACATCTGTGAAGCTGAGCGACTCGTTCTGGAGTCCGCGTCTCAACGCCAGCCGTGACGTAACGATACCGCTGGCATTCAGTAAGTGTGAGGAGACAGGACGCTACGACAACTTCGTAAATGCCGCACGTCACCTTGCCAACCCCACCTTGGAGTTCCCCGACACGGCATGGACATTCTCTTTTGACGACACCGACCCTTACAAGACCATAGAGGGCGCGAGCTATCTGTTGCAGACTTATCCTGACGCCACATATAAAGGACGCAGGCTTGACACATACGTTGACAGCGTGATAGCCATCATCGCAAGCGGTCAGGAGCCTGACGGCTACCTGTTCACTGCACGAACGAAGTCTCCATCCAAGCCACACGAGTGGGCTGGCGCAAAACGTTGGGAAAAAGTGGAGAGGCTGAGCCATGAGTTCTACAACCTCGGACACCTGCTTGAGGCTGCCTGCGCTCACTACCAGGCTACGGGCAAGCGTAATTTCCTTGACGTGGCGATAAAATATGCAGACTGCGTATGTCGTGAGATAGGTCCCGGAGAGAACCAGTTGAAGCTCGTTCCCGGACACCAGATAGCAGAGATGGGACTATGCAAGCTTTACCTTGTTACAGGCGACAAGAAATATCTTGACCAAGCCAGGTTCTTCCTTGACATGCGCGGCAAGACATCACGCAAGGACGCATATTCACAGGCGCACAAGCCCGTAATTGAGCAAGACGAGGCTGTAGGCCACGCCGTAAGAGCAGAATACATGTACAGTGGCATGGCTGATGTAGCGGCATTGACAGGTGACACCACCTACATCCATGCCATAGACAAGATATGGCAGAACATAGTAGAGAAGAAATACTATATCACCGGTGGTGTGGGAGCACGCCACGCCGGCGAGTCTTTCGGCAACAACTACGAGCTTCCTAACGCATCCGCATACTGCGAGACCTGCGCACAGATAGGCAATGTTTATACCAACTACCGTCTGTTCCTGCTCCACGGCGAGGCCAAATACTATGATGTGCTTGAGCGCACACTTTACAATGCTCTCATCTCTGGTATCAGCATAGAGGGTGACGGTTTCTTCTACCCCAACCCCTTGTCATGCCGTGAGGAGCAGCACTATGCGCGCCAGCCTTGGTTCGGCTGCGCCTGCTGTCCGTCAAACATCTGCAGGTTCATCCCTTCACTGCCTGGCTACATCTATGCCACACACGGCAACAACCTCTATGTAAACCTTTTCATGGGTAATACGGCAGAGATGAAAGTGGCAGGCAAGAATGTGACCATCAAACAGGAGACAACATACCCTGCCGACGGCGACGTCAAGATACGCATTGAAAAGGGCAGCGGAGAGTTTAATCTCTGCGTACGCATACCAGGATGGGTACGCGGCGAGGTGGTACCAAGCGACCTTTACTCTTTTGTTGACGGTAAGCAGTTGGGATATTGCATAAAGGTTAACGGCAAAGAGATAATGGACGAGCGCACAGCACTGAAAAACGGTTACGCCGTGATAAACCGCAAATGGAAGAAGGGTGACGTTGTGGAACTGTTCCTCGACATGGAGCCGCGCCTTGTGAAAGCCAATGACAAGGTGGTTGACGACCGTGGCCGTCTAAGCGTGGAGCGCGGCCCATTGGTATATTGCGCGGAGTGGCCTGACAACGACGCCGACATCAGCACCTACCTGCTGAACCAGCGTCCTGTATTAGAGATGGGCAAGGACATAACCATCACAAACGGACACCAGGTGCAGTCTATTACCACCAACGCACAGACATTGTCAATAGGTACTGACGGCAAGCTGAAGACCAAGGATGCCACACTCACCCTGATACCTTACTACGCATGGGACCACCGCGGACAACAGGGAGGCATGGACGTATGGCTACCATGGTCGGTAGGAGCAGCATCAGCCACACACATAAAAGCAGAGAAACAGGCCGACAACGGTTTCTTCAAGTAATCATATATAACCGACCAAAAAAACACATTAAAGAATGATAAACAGCCTGCATAGAATAACGGAATGGTATTTCAAGAAGAAAGCACTGCCATACTGGTGCATACTGATCTTTGACTGTTTTCTCGTATTAGCCGCTTACCATATTAGTTTATATGTCCTCATAGGGGGAACATACTTTGTACATGCGTTCTGGACAAAGCTGGGATACCTCACACTACTGGTGCTGCCATGCCATGTCATCAGTTTTAAAATATTCCACACCTACTCCAACATCATACGTTACTCGTCATTCGCCGACCTTCATAATATCCTGATGAGCAACGTTGTAGCGGCGGCATTAGCTATCATTGCCAGGGAACTGCTATTCGAAGACCCTCAGTATTTCTTCCCCATGATACGCGTGATTCTATTTGCCGTATGCCTGGCGACGGTCGCCATGAGTATATGGCGCATACTGATCAAGCAGTTGCATGATATACTAAAGACTAACGACAACCTCTTGCCCACATTTATCTATGGCGCAAGCGAGGGAGCCGTGAGCATCGTTAAAGGCATACGCAGCCAGTCTGATGCGAAGTTCAACATAAAGGGACTCATCTCACCTGACAACAAGGTGGGCAACTATTATGTATCAGGTATCAAGGTCTATAATAATGACCTGAGTCTCATCGCCACCTTAATAAAAGAAAAGATAAAGGTATTATTGGTATCACCTCTCTACAAAAAACACTTCAGGGAGAACGAGCGCCTGATAGACGAACTGACAGAGGCACACATCGCCATATACATGACACAGGAAGAGCAGAAGTGGACACCCGGCCAGACCATGTCACCAAGAATGCTCAAGCCCATCAACGTCGAGGACCTGCTGCCACGCGATGAGATAAACATAAATCTTGAGTCTATATCACAGATACTCAAAGAGAAAATAATACTGATAACAGGCGCGGCAGGAAGCATCGGCAGTGAGCTATCCAAACAGATAGCCTCTTTCTCGCCTGCCAAGTTGATACTTGTTGATCAGGCAGAGACACCAATGCACAGTCTGAGACTGAGCATGGCACAGAAGTACCTGGACATCACCACTGAGACCATCGTCACAAGCATAACAAACAAGGAACGCATGGAGTCTTTGTTCCGCAGACACAGGCCAGACTATGTGTTCCATGCCGCGGCCTACAAGCATGTGCCCATGATGGAGGACAACCCCTCTGAGGCTGTGCAGAACAACATAGTGGGTACGCGCATCATAGCCGACCTGTCGGTGAAGTACGGTGTGAAGAAGTTTGTCATGATTTCTACAGACAAGGCAGTGAATCCGACAAACGTGATGGGATGCTCAAAACGCATCTGTGAGATTTACTGCCAGTCACTCGACAACGAGATAAAACGTGAGGGAAGCACCCTGAAACAGGTTGACGGCAGCCCAGCCAAGACACAGTTTGTCACTACGCGTTTCGGCAATGTGCTTGGCAGCAACGGCTCTGTTATTCCTATCTTTACGGAACAAATAAAAAGGGGCGGGCCACTAACAGTGACACACCCCGACATAATACGTTTCTTTATGCTCATTCCCGAAGCCTGCAAACTGGTACTTGAGGCTGCATCCTTTGGTAACGGAGGCGAGATATTCGTGTTTGACATGGGTAAGCCGGTGAAGATAGCCGACCTTGCCAAACGTATGATATTCCTATCTGGCGAGAATGATATTGAGATAAAATATACTGGTCTGCGCGACGGAGAGAAGCTGTTTGAAGAGGTCTTGAGCGACGCTGAGGACACTCTCCCTACCATACATCCGAAAGTACGTGTGGCAAAGGTTCGCGAATATCCTTACGAGCTTATCCTTGAGCAAGAGAAGCAATTGTATGAGGCTTCGCTTGCCTTTGATGACATGGAGACCGTGCGCATAATGAAAAAAATAGTGCCTGAATATAAATCCAAGCACTCTAAATATACCGCATTAGACAACTAATTGTCTGAGATTTTATAGAGCTACCACCCTGTAAACATAGTATGCCACAGCCATAAGCACCAGCACCCAACCTTCACTGCGTGTCAGTGTAAGACGGTGCTTGCCGAAACGGCACAACACCCACAAGACGAGTGATGCTGTCAACAAGGTAATGATATCAAACGGGGTTATGCCGCCCACACCTATAGGATGAACGGTAGCCGCAGAACCTAAAACGAAGAACACATTAAATGCCACGCTACCTACAATGTTGCCAAGAGCCATAGCTGTGTCACCTTTACGTGCGGCCATGACCGATGCTGCCATCTCAGGAGCCGATGTGCCGGCACTGACTATGGTCAAAGCGATGATGGCATCACTGATATGCATTAACGATGCCATTCTCGATGCGCCATCCACAAGCCAGTCGCCACCCAATACCAGCAGCGTCAAGCCCACAATGATAAACGCCACATCTTTTAATACAGACTTACGGGAAGAGGATGCCTCAGTGACTGCAGGTACGTCTTCTGTACTCTCTGGCTTTTTAGCAAGAGCCAAGGTATATGATATGAAAATGGCGAACATTGCAAGCATCAACAAACCATCAGTACGGCTTATACCATCTTCCGCACCCGGAGTAAAGAAAGAGTCAAATGCCGTAACAGCTATGACCACACTTGACAACATGACAAAAGGTACGTCATTACGCACATTGGCACGAGTAGCAAGCAACGGACGCACAATAGCCGTCACTCCCATAATACCCAGGATATTAAAGATATTACTGCCGACGATGTTACCTAAGGCTATATCAGAATTACCTTGTAAGGCTGCCACCATACTTACCACAAACTCCGGGGCAGAGCTTCCTATAGCCACTATGGTCATGCCAACAACCATCGTAGGTACGCCCATCCGGTCCGCAACATTGGCGGCTCCCTCTGTCAACCAATCTGCACCTTTTATAATAGATGCCATGCCGACAATAAAAAGACAAAAGAATAAAAGAAATTCCATATAAAATGCAAAAGTAATATATTTTATTCTATTTTTGTCTTGTTTTAATAAAATATTTACAATGTTAAGGTATTTGCATTAAACTTCACCCCTCTTACATACATCTAATTATATAATATAAAATCACATTATACTATAACTAACATAACAATGAGGAAAACATTATTTACCCTACTATCACTTATTCTACTAAGCACTCCGCAGAGTAAGGCTCAAACATACGTAGAGCGTCTGTCACGCGGCGTCGTGGCTGTACCTGCAGCAGAGAAAGGCAATTTCGTCAGCTGGCGTTTCCTTTCCACCGACAAACCAGGAACGACATTCAACCTCATGCGTGACGGCGATGTCATAGCATCCGGACTTGCCAACGTGACCAACTTCACTGACATAAACGGAACGAAAGACAGCCGATATGCCGTACAGACACTTGTGAACGGCACAGTACAGGAGACAAGTGATGAAATACAGGCATGGGCACAACCTTACCTGTCCGTACCTCTGATACGTCCGTTAGACCAGACTATGCCCGACGGAAAGACATGCACCTATACACCTAATGACTGTTCTACCGCAGACATGGATGGTGATGGCGACTATGAGATTATCCTGAAATGGGACCCCAGCAACTCACATGACAACTCACACACTGGATACACCGGTGAAGTATTTCTTGACTGCTACAAGACAGAAGGTGTGATGATGTGGCGTGTCTCACTGGGTAAGAACATTCGCGCTGGTGCGCACTATACACAGTTTATGGTTTACGACTTCGACGGAGACGGTAAGGGAGAACTGATATGCAAGACTGCTCCAGGCTCTAAGGACGGTCGAGGCAACTACGTAACCGAGGCTGCCACAGACCCGGAGATAAAGAATGCTGATAATGAGGCAGACTATCGTGGTACTAACGGACACGTCTTGAACGGTCCGGAATATCTTACCGTGTTCAGCGGCAAAGACGGTCATGCCATTCACACCATATTCTATAATCCTAACCGTGCCTTCGGCGTAGGTGGAGCACCAGAGTATGCACGCGAGGAATGGGGAGACCACGGACCAGGGAACCGCGGAGAGCGCTATCTTGCATGCGTTGCTTTCCTTGGTGGAGCCAAAGAGAATCCATCAGCAATAATGTGCAGAGGATACTATACTCGCTCATACCTGTGGGCTGTTGACTTTGACGGCAAGGAACTGAAGACACGCTGGCTGCATGAGAGTATCACACCAAATGACTGGAAAGTGACAGACGGAAACGGCAAAGTGTTATCCGAGGCTCACGGATTGACAGCAACCGCATACGGACAGGGAGCACACGGACTTGCCGTAGGTGATGTGGATGGTGACGGATGCGACGAGATAACTTACGGCTCGGCAGCCATAGACAACAACGGAGCTTTGCTTTACAGCACAGGCCTGGGACACGGAGATGCTTTCCACCTGTCTGACCTTGACCCCGACCGTCCGGGACTGGAGTATTACATGGTACTGGAGACAAAACCTTACGGTTCCAATATGCGCGACGCAAAGACAGGAGAGATACTTTTCCGTCAATATGACAAGCAAGATACCGGTCGCGGTATAGCTGCCGACATTGATTCCTCACACCGAGGATTTGAGATGTGGTGCTCAGCTGAGAAGAAGGTGTTTGACGTGAAGGGCAATGTGATAGCAGAGACAGAAGGATGGACTCCACAGAACTTCCGCATCTACTGGGACGGAGACCTGCAAGACGAGCTTATCGGCAACGGTGGCAGAAACACCAAACCTGGCACATGGGGCAACGATAACGGTGACCGTCAGAGAAACCGCGGACAGTTCGGACAACGCGGACAGCGTATGCGCGGACAGGACTGGGGACGCGGTGACAGAATGGGACGTGACTCTGTGCGTCAGCAAATGCAACAGATGCAGTGGCAGCAGCGCCGTCAGGATTACTACATAGCAAAATGGAACGGCAACGGTGTGGACCACGTAAAGATAAACGGAAAAGAGAACTTGAGCGACTATGGCAACTCAGCATCTTGTAACGGTACGAAATCAACACCATGCCTGCAGGCTGACCTCTTCGGAGATTGGCGTGAGGAGATAATCCTGTATGATGCAAGTGACCGTTCACACCTCAACATCTTCACCACGTCAATACCTACAGATTATCGTGTGGTTACACCTATGCACGACCATATCTACCGCATGAGTATCTGCTGGCAGAATGTATCATACAATCAACCGCCACACCTCAGCTATTACCTGCCAGACCAATTTAAGTAAACAAATTTGTATATATCAAGAAAAATAAGTAACTTTGCATGAATAAGGAATAAGCTATGATTACCATTGTAAGATATTCTGCAAAGGAAGAAACAACCCGTGAGTGGGATAGATTCATAGAAGGTTCCAGGAATGGAACCTTCTTATTTTTTCGTGCCTATATGGACTACCATAAGGAACGCTTTACTGACCACTCCCTGATGTTTTACAATGACAGCAAGCTCATTGCCTTACTACCTGCTAACGAGAGAGAGAATGTACTATACAGCCATCAAGGTCTGACATACGGAGGACTTATTATCGGTTCTGACACGACAACAATCCATGTGATAGAGATATTTGAGTGTCTCGGCAACTACCTGAAGAGTATAGGAATTACACGTGTCAGATATAAAGACATACCATGGATATATCATACTCTACCTTCGGAAGAGCCTCTGTATGCTATGCATGTGGTATGCAAGAACTATAAGATAGTGGAAAGGGACGTTTCCTCTACTATTGACTTACACAACCGTTTGAAATGGAGGGAAAGCCGCAAGTCTGGTCTCAGGAACGCAAGAAAACATAATATAAAAGTAACCTTCAGCGAGGACTATGCCACTTTTTGGAGAATACTCAACGACAACCTGCTCAACAAGCACAATGCGAAACCTGTCCACACACTTGAAGAGATTACCTTGCTACATGACAGATTTCCTCGGAACATACTGCTGGCTGTAGCTCAACAAGACGGTAACATAATCGGAGGAAGCGTAGTCTATGTAACGAAACAAGTAATACACACACAATATATATCAGCAACTGAGGAGGGCAAGCACATGGGAGCTATTGACGCAACCATAGACTTCCTGCTTGACAGTTTTGACTCGCAACGCTATTTTGACTTTGGCAAGTCAACCGAAGCAAACAGCTATATACTAAACCGCAACTTGCTTTTCCAAAAAGAAGGCTTTGGTGCACGAACCGTTTGCTATGACACCTACGAATGGACTTTGTGACGGGGGATTGCAAGACGAGAGATGAGAGGGAATACAACAAGAATTAAAGGATGAACACTGCTTACAAAAACATATTCAAGGCCACCACACTGTTTGGAGGAGTGCAAGGGCTGAACATACTACTCAACCTCGCACGCACAAAACTCGTTGCCATTTTCCTGGGACCGGCAGGAGTGGGACTAAGTTCAATCTTCAACGAGACGCGCGAACTTATTCATGAGAGTACAAACCTCGGAATGGACCAGAGCGGAGTGCGAGAGATATCTGTGGCTTATGAACAGTGGAAAGAAACGGGGAACCGTGAACCGTTGAACAATTCCATTACTTTAGTAAGAACATGGGTAGCTTTGTTCGCATTACTCGGTGCATTGGTATGTCTGTTGTTTGCATACCCTTTATCTTTGGCTACATTTGGCAACGCTGACCATTGGATAAATTACATGCTATTGTCACCTGCCGTCGCCATGGCCACAATTACCTGTGGAGAGATGGCGATACTCAAAGCCACAAGAAAGCTGAAGGTCATAGCCTCACTCAGCACCATAAACATCTTGGTAGGAGCGTGCACAAACATTCCACTGTACTACCTTTATGGTATGAGGGGCATCATCCCCGCCATAATGCTCTTCGGCCTATGCCAGATGATTATCGTAATGTACTTCTCTTTCAAAGACACTCCACCGAAACTGAGGTTTGAAAAAACATTCCTTCTCATTGGCAAGCCTATGCTGATACTTGGAGGAGCCTTCGTGATACAAGGGTTCTTAGAGCATGGTACAAAACTCGCAATCCAGGCATTCATCAACAATCGTGGAAGCCTTGAGGATGTAGGTTTCTACAACACCTCAACGATGATAATCTCCGTATATCTCGGCATCTTTGCCTCAAGCATAGCGGCAGATTACTACCCAAGACTCTCCGGCATCTTTGCCGATGAGAGGAAACGCGCACTTACTGTCTCTCGTCAGATAGACGTGATACAAATGCTCACGGCCCCTATGCTGATGATGTTCCTCGTTGGCGCACATATCATAGTACCTTTGTTGCTTAGCGAAGAATTCACAGGTATCATACCGATACTCGAGATAGCATTAGCATCATGCCTTATGCGCAGTGTATCACAACCCTTGGCCTTTATGCCTTTAGCGGCAGGCAACTCAAAGATGTTCCTTTTTGTTGACATCATTGACTTCTCTATCATGTTTGCCTGTTACACTACGTGCTATGCACTCTTTGGGCTTATTGGCTTAGCTTACGGCATCTGCCTTTACAACTTGGCTGACCTGCTATGGGTTGTTATATGTATGAAATATAAATATAACGTACAGCCAAACATAAGGAACGTTGCATTCCTCGTAATACAGACATTACTTCTCATTGGCACCTCTATCATTGTCCAGGTCTTGAATGGCGTAACATATTGGCTGGCAGGAATACTGATGATACTTCTTAGTGTCTTTGTTTCCTTTATATTATATAATAAAATCCGAGATGAAGAATAAACTGCGTCACATAATAAAAAGTTGTCTGCCACATGGATACATTGTCAACAGAAAGCGCAACTGTTTTCTCGATGACTATGACACCTGGAAAAGAAGTGGAAATAGCAACATAACATTTGACTCTCATTGCATCTTCGACAGTTTCGTAACCATTGACGGCTACGGATGTTCGGGGTCAAGTGCCATTATGGATTTACTACGCGAATATGACACTTGCACCGTATGGGCCTCAAAGCCAGCCTACGCTTCTAATACAGAGAGCATGAACGGAGGTATATATGGAGAGTTTGACCTGTGCCGACATACCGGAGGACTACTATACATTGAACACATGATGAAAGAGGAGGCATGGGTTAATGACTTCTGGGCAGATAATGCAGTAAAGAATTTCATACAAGCCATATACTACTCTGACATTTATCAGAACTACCCCTCTACCCGACCTCTGTTCTTTACATTCTTTGAGCACATAACTGACCAAAGAATAAGATGTAGCATGCCGCAGCTCAACGTTTGGCAACATCGCTTCACAGGACTGAACGACATCTTCACACTCAAGAAGATGTCTAAAACGGAATACTATGAGCTATGCCGTCATTTCCTATACTCTCTGTTCAACATGTTATTCGCTGACAAGATATCAGGTAAGACTCTCGTCCTTGACCATATCTTCGGCGACTGCGGTGATGACATGTCGCGCTTTGAACCATATCTCCCCAACATAAAACGCATCATCGTTACACGAGACGTGCGTGCCGTATATGTTCATGCCTGTCAAAGAAATACAGAATGGCTGGCACATGACAGCGTAGAGGCCTTCGTGAAATGGGAACGCAAGATGCATTATCGCAGCAAGCATGAGAGTGACAACAACACCCTTGAATTACAATTTGAGGATATCATGCTTAACTATGACAGAGAGGTCGCAAAGGTGGAGCAATTCTTGGGCTTCACATCCCAGCACCACACCGCGAAGAACACATATCTCAACCCCGAAATATCAAAGAGCAACGTCTTTTCATGGCGTGATGCCAAGCTATATGCCACAGACTGCGACAGGATAAAAGAATTAATACCCGAATATTGCTATGGATAACCCCCGAAAGCGCATATTGATACTGGGCGGCAACTATGTACAGGCAGAGGCCACCAAGACTGCAAAAAGGCTGGGATACTATGTTATCAGTGCTGACCTGCATGAGGACAACCCCGGTCATAGCATTGCCGATGAATACTGCAAGGTTGACATAACCGACAAGGAAGCAGTGTTGCACGAGGCGCAGCGTCTTGAGATAGACGGCGTTATACCTTATTGCTCTGACATTCTCGCTCCCGTAGCGGCATACGTACAAGAGCAGATGGGGTTACCAGGCAATCCCTGTGACGTGGTAAACATCATGACACACAAGGACCAGTTTCGTGACTTTATGCGCAAGAATGGCTTTCTTGCACCACGAAGCACAAAGGTTATGACCATTGACGAGGCAGTCTCCGTAATAGAGAGAGCAGAAGGCAATCACGCCTTCATGATGAAGCCCACCGACAACGCAGGCAGCAGAGGCGTGTTCAAGGTATGCAACGCAGACGACATAAAGAAGCATTGGGAAGAGACTATAGGTTACTCACGCTCACGCTCTGTATTGATAGAGGACTTTATTGAGAGCGTGGGAAGGCAACAGGACGGTGACATCTTCGTGATTGACGGAGAGATAGCCTACTGGGGTATGTGCGACCAATACAAGCAACCAGACCATCCCTTTATGATTGCATCTGAAGTATTCCCTTCAACACAGGACCTTGCTATCCAGCACGAAGCTAAGGATATTGTACAAAGCATACTGAAGAAACTGGGATTTCGCCAAGGTCCCTGCAACGTAGAATACATTATAGACAACCAGAAACGCATCTGGATTCTTGAGATAGGTCCACGCAACGGTGGTATGCTCATTCCTTTCCTTATTGAGAAGAGCACTGGCATAGACCTTACCGAATTGACACTGCGGCAGGCCGTAGGCGAGAGGGTCAGCATCCCCACTGCACAACACCTGTGCTATGCCATGTCCATTGTCCATCCTACGGACGGCAAGACTGTTGATTTAGACTTAAAAACAGGAGATAAGCCTCTGAAACCATGATAACGATATCTGTCATTGTATGTACATATAACCAAGAGAGAACCATCTCACGCACACTTGACGCCATCATAAGCCAACAGTGTGACGTAACGTTTGAGGTTATTATAGGAGAAGACTGTTCTACCGACAACACCAGGGCGATATGCAAGGACTACGCAGAGAAGTACTCTAGTATAATACGTCTTATGCCGAAAGCGCCCAACAAGGGTATTGTTGATAACTACTATGACTGCGTACGCGAGGCACAAGGAGAGTATATCATGGAGTGTGGCGGTGACGACGAATGGTGCCAAGGACGCATACAACTGTGTTATGACACTATAAAAAGCAATCCTGACGTAGTACAGGTGCTTACACAGATGTATTTCCGTAAGGACAACACGCATGAGATAACAGAGCCTGACAACAATCTGTTTCCATTCGGACTAATAAAAGGTGCCGACGTGATAGACGGCATGATGCACCAAAAAAGCGGACAGACGGCACTGTATGCCATAACAAGGAGAAGTGCCATGATGGATGTGATGCATAAGTACCCACAGTTCTTCACCGGCAGGAGATACCTTACCGAGGACAGACAACTGATTGTACTACTTGCCACTATAGGCGACTTTATCAACCTGCCTGACCGTACCTATTACTATACCATTGACACAAGTTCTATAACGCGCGGAAAACTAACGAAACACCTGCGCTACAACAAGAACATGTTAAGACTTACCCATGACCTGGCAAAAGCCATAGGTTACCGCGGTTCTCTCCTACCCTACTATGCGCATTCCACTCTCACTATGTGCAAACTAATCATGAGCAAGACGTTCATAAAACTCTTTCCATTTCTTCATGACTGAATCAACGGAGAAACGCGCTACAGACTTTCTTGCCTCCTCGCCCATCCGTTGCCTAACCTCTGGATGTTGCATCAAATAAGACAGCTTATCTATAAACATCTGGTCATCATCGTATGGTATAAGGTAACCTGTCTTTCCATCCTCTATCAACTCTCTGGGACCATAAGGGCAATCAAAGGATATACACGGCAGTCCACACGCCATAGCCTCAACAAGCACAAGAGAGAAGCCCTCAAAGCGAGATGTCAAGGCAAATATGCTGCCCTCTTGATAGGCTGCTAACATATCTCGCGTATCATGATGAATTCTCAGTTTCCAATTTGGGAACTGTTCTCTAACTTTTCCCCACAGGGTTTCCAGACGTTCAAAATTCTTCTCAAAACATACCCGACCAGCTGACACGACAACATTCCCTGAATAATCAGGAGATGTGACCGGTGTCATTGTCGTGAAGTTAGGTATAACCTCTACGGTCTTTGCCTTAGCATAGTCCTTCCTATGTTGCTCTAACAAGACTACTACAGCAGAAGCAAATCTCTCTGCCACAGACATAGCAAACGGATGCGGCATACAGTTGCGAGGGCCGTGCGCCTCATATACCGTAGGCACGCTATGCGTCCTCAACACACATGACATAGCGCCTATACTCTGAAACGTCACATATATATCAGGCTTTATCCTCTTTATAGTCTTATTTAGTTTCCATAGTGCCTCAGCACACATCATCAGTCCTGACGTACCGACATTCAGATATTCCACATGAACCCTTGGAGAAAGTTTATACCATGGCTCCTCCGTTTCCTTGAGCAATACCAATATATAAATATCCCAGCCCCATACCTCCGCCATGTAGTTAACACGATCAGTGAGGATGCGTTCTATCCCCCCGTTCGTTGACAAGCGTTCTATTTCATAGGCTATTTTCATAGTGAGAGGAAATATCCGAGTTTATAAAATGAGAACATATACAGGTTAGGATTATCGCTTAACAGGTTTTTTCTCAACAAAGGTCTTGCGAGTTTGTACCCTCCTTTTACTAATGGTATAAGATGTACTTTTCTTATTCTTCGCACCAATTTCCCCAGTCCCGTATATGGCAAAAGACTTCCCTCTATCTTCTTCAATGTATGCAACGCTGTCTCTGTCTTCCTTAGGAAAACAGCGTTAGCGTCAAAACCGAGATGTCTCAACGGATTATCTATATGTGACACTCTCTTACCATGCCTTTTCAATTCCAGCCCCATGAGTGTGTCCTCGTAACCATACTCCGTACAACGCTCGTCAAATGAAACCTCAAGCAAAGTGTCTCTCCGCGCCATAAAGTTAAAGGTGCAGAAACGCTCGAAAGGATGTCGATTTCTGAACTCCGCCGTTCTGAAACGCTCAGCAGCCTTCTCATACTTGTACCGCAGGGTGGCATCTGCCTGAGGCAGACTATCAGGGTTAACCAAATCTCCCACAAAGACATCCGCGCCGTCAGCCATACACTTGGTATATTTACTGATATAATCATCGCTGACGACCTCAGCGTCACTATCCATTATGACACACCATTCCCCTTTAGCCTCTCTGACCAGATAATTAATAATATGCGCCCTGCCTATATTTTCCTTCCTGACAAGATGAACGCAACCAGGCAGCATCGTAACCTTGTCATTCTCTCTTATCGTCTCCTGATTATCACTTCCGTCCTCTGCTACTATAATTTCATACTTCTCATTACTTGCGCTAAGTTGTCTTTGCAGTTCCCAAACCAGATTATAGCACACATAGTTATATGTAGGAATAAGTACCGAAATCATAAATTCTATTTCACCATAGCGATTTTGGTTACACAGCCTTTTTCCCCCTCATTGGTTGACACCAGCACCATATATACACCTGATGCCACCCTATCGCCGTTCTGGTCGCAGCCGTTCCAACGATACGAGCCGCCTGAGCATACGCCCTTATTAACCACATAACCTGACGCCGTGGTAATTGTTACCTGATAGCCGTCCATCAATCCCTTTATGGTTATATCACCAGTATATCCTGGCGCCACAGGATTAGGATAGGCATATACATTGTCGTCACTCAGGTTACCATAAGTCTCTGTCACATCTGACTGGTATGAGCACAGTCCCTTACTCGTGGCAAACCACACTGTACCTGTAGCCTCATCCAATAAAATATCATATATCACATCTGACGGCAACAGACTGTTCTTCGTGGTGAAATGCTCCAACTCTGAGTTGTTGTCACTGCTGATAACATACACGCCGCTACCATTTGTGCCAAACCATTTCCTACCTGCAGCATCTATTTCCATACAACGTATAGATACGTTTTTAAGAAGATAGTCAGCCAGACCGGTACCATCATCCCTGCTGATCTTGTGCTGGGTAAAGACTTTATTTCCGTCATATAAATTTTCTTTTGACAAATAGAACGGACCTGCCGATGATGCCACCCATATATTACCCTCACTATCCTCTTTCAAATCATATAAATATATGGGACCAATATCAACGCCATCGTCATTGATGAATGAATTGATGCCACTAAGACGGTCTGTCTTATAATCATAATAATACAACACTGGCTTACGCGAATATGTATTCACCATAAACATCAGTCCGTTTGTAGGACTGATAAACGTGCCTTGAATATCCACCGATGTCAAGTCTGCAAATGAATATTGACTATGCGGATAGTTCACTGACTTATTATCTGCATCAAACTTTGTAATAAAGTTATCACACCATCCAGACATTGTCCACAGATTACCGCTGCCGTCATAAACCATTGACGTTACCAGCGAGTTCTTCTCATCAACATTATACAGTGGCTGGAGTTCACTATTAGAGCTATTAAAGAACCTTACGGGTTTGTAGTCACGATACTCATACAAAGCTGACATCGCACCCACATAGAAATGTCCCTTATCCTTCGGGTCAAACGCCATACAGTTCGCCGCTACATAATCATAGCCTGCCAATGACTCCGGACTCTCAAGCACGGTCCATTTATTGCCATCGTAATACTGCACCAGTCCCTTTCTCATCATGACTTCATAAGCCATACCGGCAGCATGTGCACCGGCTGTAACAAACAGTTTTCCGTCATGTTTATACAATCTCCAGCAATAACTCGTCGCTGGTCCGTCAGGGCTTACGCCCGAGGAGGCTGCCACGAAATCGCCATTATCCTCTATATATTTTGTCAGTTTGCCATTAGCATCAGCTCCCCACCAACATTTATTTGTTGTATCATAATATAATGTACCGTATGTACCTGTCTTCGTTTCAGTCTCCTTTCCTTCCTCCGACATACCCGGCACGTCATCCATACTATTATATTTTCCCTCTATAACTCCTTTCTGAGTATCTATCCTCAATATACCGAGCTCCATAGCCAACAGCACATACTTACCATTCACCACCACATTGTCTATCGTCTTATCCTTGTAAGTAGATGCGTCTCTCAGTCCTGTAATAAAACTTACATCATCGTTGTTAGAGAGTATATCTATAAAATAATCAGAATAAATAATCACCAACTTCTTTGTGGCACTAACCCAAGCCATGTGGGTAATATAACTGCCATTGAGTGCCGGTTGCGACATACGGTTATACTCCCTTACCTCTGTCGTCGCTGTATTATATGAGTACAGATTGCCATCAGCCAGCACATACACCTTACTTCCCGCAGGCTCTATCTTTGTTATATTGCTATATGACAAATACTGTCGCCATGTACCTACAGCCTCAGCCATAGCCATTGTGACAGAGAGTGTTATTGCCAGTGATATAACCAGCATCCGTTTATACATGTGATACTGCATCATACTATTCCACCTATTTCGTTAAGAACCTGCTTATTTATCCTCGTACGCTCCTTATCGCGCCACCATCCCCATTTGTTAAGGTATTTTATTGTACTCACGATATGTATCAGCATCAGTCGCAAATCCTTTCGTGAACCACGGGTAAACGTATGATATATGATCGTATCCGGATAGAATATAGTTTTATATACCTGATGCATCCTGCGCGTCATGTCTATATCCTCCGCATACAAGAAGAAACGCTCGTCAAACATTCCCACCTTCTCCACCGCCGTCATTCTGAGAAACATAAAGCAACCACTGAGGAAAGGTACGTTCATTGCCTTAGAGAAGCCTGACTGCACTAACTCAAAACGTGTGTTCCGCCTTTTTATAAGGAACACCGGCAGGCAGAAACGTCCAAAGAAATCCAATGGTGTAGGCAGCAGCTTGGCCAGTCTTTGTATCTGTCCGTTAGGATACATCACCTTAGGCATAATCTGCCCCACCTCGTCATGAGCATCCATATACTCTATCAACGCAGGAATGACTTCCGGACCAAACCACACATCAGGATTAACCACCAGATGATACTTGCTCCCCTGTTTCTGTGCCTCCTTCAGCGCTACGTTATGTCCTCCGCCATAGCCGTTGTTCTCATGAGGCAGGTATATGAGCTTAAATCCTTGCTCTGCCTTCCGCTTCAAATCAGGCTCGCCGTTTAACACACGTACGGCAAACTCCTGCAACTCCTGCTTCAAATCCATCATGTCATCTGAATGGTCAACGACATAGACGATATCTACCGGCGAAGCAAAAAGGCTTCGCAACACAGGTTCAAAATCAAGCAGATGGTGATTGTATGTTACTATTGATGCTGTAATCATTTATAGTATAACGCAACGCGCCCGGCATTTATTGCATACACTGCGCACAAATACCCTTTACTATATACTCTGCATCATCCATTCTAAAACCCTTTGGCATATCAACTACCGGAATGAGGTAGTCTTCCAGACAGTATGTCCTGCCGCACGACTTACAATAGAAATGCACATGATTGATATGATGACGGTCCTCACATCTGCACACGCAGTACTTCTGTGTTCCGCTTCCGTCATCTATCTCATGCAGCAGATGATGTTCCGAAAACAGCCTCAGAGCCCTGAAGATACTTGAGCGCTCTGTCTGCGGCAGCCAGCGCTCCATATCAGCCAAAGAGAATGTCTCTGTCTGCTCACTTGCCACCTGCCATACTAACGAGCGTACAGCCGTAGGCTTAATATCGTGCATCTCAAGATGCTTTTCTATTTCCTTATCCACCGTTTCTGCCAAAAATTAATCTTCTATCTCCAGCTCCACCGGACAGTGGTCTGAACCCATTATGTCTGTGTGTATAGCTGCCGTACGCACCTGAGGCATCAAGCGCTCTGATACTACAAAATAATCTATACGCCACCCTACATTCTTCTCACGAGCATGAAAGCGGTATGACCACCATGAGAATACCTGCTCTTCCGGATGAAGCATACGGAACGTATCATTGAACCCTGCGGCAAGAAGAGCAGAGAACTTGCCTCGCTCCTCGTCACTGAAGCCTGCATTCTGATGGTTTGTCTTCGGATTCTTCAAGTCTATCTCCTCATGAGCCACATTCAGGTCACCACAGAATATCACTGGCTTCTTCTTATCCAAGGCCTTTATATAGTCAAGGAAGGCATCCTCCCACTCCATGCGGTAGTCCAGACGTCGCAAACCGTCCTGAGCGTTAGGCACATAAACAGTAATGAGATAGAACTTCTCATACTCCAGTGTTATGACGCGTCCTTCCTGGTTATGCACGTCGGTCGGGTCATACGTCACAGAGCCGTCGGCAGCCACACGCCCCATACCATAGCTCACACTGAGAGGCTGGTGCTTCGTAAAGACAGCCGTACCACTGTATCCTTTCTTCTCTGCATAGTTCCAGTAAGAGTGATAGCCGGGGAAAGCAAGGTCAAGCTGTCCCTCCTGCATCTTTGTCTCCTGCAGGCAGAAGAAGTCTGCGTCCATCTGCACAAACACATCGTTGAATCCTTTATTCACGCAGGCACGCAATCCATTGACATTCCAAGAAATAAATTTCATCTTTATATAAAGTATAGTGGATAAAATATTATGAGTAAGGTGTTATACCATTACGCCTTACTCATTATTTTTTTTCTTATTTATTATTGCACCGTTATGGTTCCTTTTACTATGCAGGCACTACCATAGCCCAGTTGCTTTACCTGCGAGAGTATAAGTCGCGCCTCCTCCACCGTACGGTAGTTGCCTATGCGGCATTTCCATGAAGGGGAGTAGAAATGTACGTAAACCGGCTGGTCTGGGAAATGTGACTTCATGACAGAGCCTACATGCTCTGCCTTCTGCCGGTCACCACGGGAGTTACCTCCGGAGAACACCTGTACCCTGTACCCCTGCACCTTATGTCCACCACGCATTATCTTCTTTGATGTATCAACAGGTGTCTCCTCCTGTACCGGAGTCTGCGTTGTGGTTGCCGGTTTCTGAGTAGTCGGTGAGGCTGGTGTATTTTGTGTATTCGGCGTTGTAGTTGTATTCTGGTTAGCTGGTGCCGTCGCAACCGGTTGTTGTTGCGGCTGCGGCTGCTGTGCAGCCTGTTGCTTTTGTGGTACCAGTTGGGCGTTATTTACGAGTTCCTCAATCTCTGGCGACTGTGTTATAGTCACCACGCCCTTACCTTCCTCATACTGTCGCACGCGGTCTGTAAAAGTCTGCGCACTTATGTGAAGAGAGAAAAATGAAGAGTGAAGAATTAATATAGCTATTAATCCTGTCATCCTCAGAACACCCTCAGACTTCATTCGTAAATATAATCCTTCATTCTTCATCGTATCAAGTAAGTTATGAGTTACAAGTTATGAGTTATGGGTTATGAGTTTAGTGTTGCTAACCGTGAATTATGTATTATGCGCTTCGCAACTCATAATTCATAACTCATAACTTAGAATATAATATATTATCCCCAAGCGTCGATGATGCCCTTGAAGTCAGCTGCCTTCAAAGAAGCACCGCCGATGAGTCCGCCGTCGATGTCAGGCTTAGCGAAGAGCTCAGGAGCGTTAGAAGCCTTGCAAGAACCACCGTAAAGGATGGTTGTATCAGCAGCAACCTCTGCACCGTAAACCTCAGCTACGCATGAGCGGATGTAAGCGTGTATCTCCTCTGCCTGGTCAGCAGTAGCGGTCTTACCTGTACCGATAGCCCAGATTGGCTCGTAAGCGATAACGATATTCTTCCACTCCTCGGCTGTGAGGTTGAACACTGAGCCCTGCAGCTCTGCCTTAACCACCTCGTTCTGCTTGTTAGCCTCACGCTCAGCCAGTGACTCACCGATACAGAAGATAACCTTCAGACCGTTAGCAAGTGCCAGCTGTACCTTCTCCTTCAGTATTTCAGGAGTCTCGTTGTAATACTCACGACGCTCAGAGTGACCGAGGATGACATACTGTGCTCCTGTTGACTTTACCATCTCTGCAGAAACCTCACCAGTGAATGCACCTGAAGCCTTGTCAGCACAGTTCTCAGCACCCAGCTCTATGGCAGAGCCCTTAACAATCTCAGCCACGCTTGCAAGGTGGATGAACGGTGTGCAGATGATAACACCGCAGTTAGGGTTCTTTACTACCTCTGTGAGTTCCTTAGCGAGAGCTACGCCCTCCTGCAGGTTCTTGTTCATTTTCCAGTTGCCTGCAACAATTTTCTTTGCCATTGTTCTTTTTTCCTTTTATAAAATAACTGAATATGTTAAATAGTCTGTCTATCAATGCTATCAGCAGCAGCGGCAATATATACCACATTATTATATAGCCTACCTTCACAGCCACCACGTCTGTACGCGGCAGGAATGCCGAGGTCTTGGTTATCTTGCCGCCCTCCTTAATCATATCTGCCGGTATGTCGTTATGGCTCCATTTGCCTATCACCTTGCTACCATGCAGCAGTAGCAGTCCGGGGTTGCTGCGCACTATGGTTTTCAGCGTTGTCTCGTCGGTATTGCAGAATGTGTACTCCGCACCCGTCAAGTCTATCCAGCGTGACACAGCCTTCTCGCCGCTTGCCGTGAGGCAGAAGAAGCCGTAGCCATTATTCTCTGCAAAATCATACACCTCATTAAAGTGTCCGAAGTTTGAGTCGTCAGCATTCTCCAGATGCGGCGACACAAGCAGGAAGGTGTATCCCTTGGCTGTCAGTATGCTGTCTGTAAGGTCCTCGCCGTCACTCTGGCGCTCAATGGAGAAATCATGTATCGGCGGCTCAAATCCTTCCTTTACCAATACGGTCTTTGAGTCAATGAATGTCCATGTGGAGTCAGGGTAGTTATCCACCCCGAACTCTTTACGCTCGCCGTTTTTCTCCATTATGAACGTTGTCTCATACTCAGGTTGCTCGGCTCCCTCGGGTATCTCCATTCCCTTGCGTATGTCTGTCCCCACATGATACGGACGGAAGTCAAACAACGGCAAGTAATGCAGCGACCATACCGACACTACGAGTATAAAGACCACGGAGTAGTTTAATACTAACCATCTGTTGCTGTGACTTATAAGACGGTACATCCTCTCATGCCACAGCACCATGGGCACCGTCATGACGGTCAGCACCACATTCTTCAGCAATGTCTCACCATTGGACAGCTTCAGCGCGTCACCGAAGCAACCGCAGTCGCTCACCGGATTCGCTATGTATATCCACACGGTTATCAGCGTCATCACCGCCATAAAGGCAAGTGTCAGCCGTAATGCAGTCTTACGTCCGATAGCAAAGAGCACAGACACGCCCAATGCAAACTCAAACAGCGACAGCACCACCGCTGCCATTATAAGCAGCCACTCCGGGAAGATACCAGCCAGGCCTGTCGCCTCAGCATAGTCTTGCAGCTTATATACAGTGCCAAGCGGGTCAACGGCCTTCACGAAGCCCGAGAACACGAGTGTAAGCCCCACCACGAGCCTTGCTATGTTAACTATGACGCTGCGAAACATTATTCTTTATTCTATTATACTTTATTCTATTATATAATCAAGGTTGATGAATTAAGGATTAAAGTTTTTAATGGATATTCCCCACTCCCTTCACCCTTATTCCAATTTCAATTTTATAACGGCAAACACCGAGTAGTTTATGATGTCCATATAGTTGGAGTCTATGCCCTCGCTCACGGTAGTAACGCCGTTCTTATCCTCTATCTCCTTCACCCTCTCCAACTTGGTGAGTATAAGGTCTGTATATGATGACACCCGCATATCTCTCCACGCCTCTCCATAGTCGTGGTTTTTCTTCTGCATAAGCGTCAGGCACTCTTCCGCATACTTGTCATACAGCGCCATGGCTTCATCGTTCGACATATCAACCTTGTCGGCATATCCGCGGTCTAACTGTATCAGCCCTACTATACCGTAGTTTATCAATGCCATAAACTCCGTCAACACGCCCTCGCCCACCAGCGACTCGCCCGTGGTCTCAAGCGTCCTTATGCGTTTTGCCTTGATAAACAGTTGGTCTGTCAGCGATGACGGACGCAGCATCCTCCACGACGGTTTATAGTCATAGAGCTTCTTTGAAAATATATCCCTACAGAGCTGCAATGCCTCCCTGAATTGCTTGTTAGTATCTGCCATTCTTATGTCATACTTATACAAAGTGCAAAATTAATAATAAATTTTCAAACATACAAATTTACCCCTACACCACAAAATACAATATGTAAGCAAAACGTCTGATTTTTTAGCAAATTGTCATTTATACATGCCATTTTGCGACGCGAAATCTTAACTTTTGTTAAACCGCCGGGGGCTTCCTGAAAGCTATCACTTCACAGTGTGAAAGCTATCGAATGAGGATGTAAAAGCTATCACTTTACAACGTGAAGTGATAGCTTTCATTTTGTCATTTGACATACTACAAGAAAAAAGCGCTTTCTCTTTGTAAGCCGAAAAAAAATAACTACCTTTGCACACAGAATGACTTTCAGCATTATAACCTGTACATACAATGCCGCCTCAACCCTGGCATACACACTGGAGAGCGTACGCCGCCAAACGTGGGATGATGTGGAACACATAATCATCGACGGAGTATCGTCAGACGAGACCACCGACATGATTGCCCGCTATCAGCAGGAGGAGCAGCGGCACAAGGTGACAGTGATATGCGAACCTGACCGCGGCCTGTATGACGCCATGAACAAGGGACTGTCTCTTGCCACCGGCGACTACCTGGTATTTATCAATGCCGGAGACGGACTGCACTCCGACCATACCCTTGCCGACATAGCCGCACAGGCAGGCCACCGCAAGTGTGGAGTGATATACGGCGACACCGCAATAATAAACAGCGAGGGAAACAGCGTGGGATTGCGCCGGCTGCGCCCGCCAAAGGAACTTTCATGGAAGTCGTTTGCCGACGGTATGCTGGTATGCCATCAGGCTTTCTTTGCCAACACTGACATCGCCAAGCGCACGCCGTACGACCTGAAGTACCGTCTGTCTGCCGACGTGGACTGGTGCATACGAGTAATGAAAGAGGCTGAGCGCGAGCACCTGCCGCTGCATAACACGGGAGAGATACTGTGCAACTACCTCGAGGGAGGCATGAGCGTACAGAACCACCGCGCTTCACTTCTTGAGCGCTTCAACATCATGAGGCGACATTACGGACTGCTGACTACAATTTACAAACACATAACATTTTTGTTCAGATGATAAGAATCGGGATGGGATATGACGTCCACCAACTTGTGGAGGGCAGAGACCTCTGGCTTGGAGGCATAAAGATAGAGCACACGCACGGACTGCTGGGACACAGCGATGCAGACGTGCTGATACACGCCGTATGCGACGCCTTGCTCGGAGCCGCCAATATGCGTGACATAGGCTACCACTTCCCCGACACGGCTGACGAGACTGACGGCATAGACTCCAAAATCCTGCTTGCCAAGACCATCGAACTGATAAAGACGAAGGGCTACACCCTGGGCAACATCGACTGCACCGTGTGTGCCGAGCAGCCTAAGCTCAATCCTCACATAGAGGACATGAAGCTTTGCATGGCAAAGGTGATGCAGGCAGACATCGACCAAATCAGCATTAAGGCCACAACTACGGAGAAGCTGGGCTTCACAGGCAGGAAGGAGGGCATCTCCGCATACGCCGTGGCATTGATAGAGAAGAAATAAACAACATACAAAAACATATATATGGCAAACGTAGAATTTAAGTATGCGCCAATGTTCCAACTTGGCGAGGACAAGACTGAGTACCGTCTCATATCCAAAGAGGGAGTGAGCACAGGCGAGTTTGAGGGCACACCTATACTGAAGGTGTCACGCGAGGCCCTGGAGTTGCTCACCACACAGGCTTTTCACGATGTAAACTTCATGTTGCGTCGCGAGCATAACGAGAAAGTGGCAGCCATCCTCAATGACCCAAAGGCGTCTGACAACGACAAGTATGTGGCTCTCACAATGCTGCGCAACGCCGAGGTGGCATGCAAGGGACAACTGCCGTTCTGCCAGGACACTGGCACCGCCATCATCCACGGCGAGAAGGGACAGCAGGTATGGACGGGCTTCGAGGACGAGGAACCGCTTGCCAAGGGTGTATATAACACTTACACCACCGACAACCTGCGTTACTCACAGAACGCTCCGCTCGACATGTACAACGAGGTGAACACACGTTGCAACCTGCCTGCACAGATTGACATCGAGGCCACTCACGGCATGGAGTACCGTTTCCTCTGCGTTGTGAAAGGTGGCGGCTCTGCCAACAAGACATATCTCTACCAAGAGACGAAGGCACGCATACAGAACCCAGGCACACTCGTTCCATTCCTCGTGGAGAAGATGAAGAGCCTCGGCACAGCAGCCTGCCCTCCTTACCACATCGCGTTTGTCATCGGCGGCACATCAGCAGAGAAGAACCTGCTGACAGTGAAGCTCGCCTCAACAAAATACTATGACTCTCTGCCAACAACCGGCGACGAGACCGGACGCGCCTTCCGCGACGTAGAACTGGAGAAGCAGCTGCTCGAAGAGGCTAAGAAGATTGGATTCGGTGCACAGTTCGGAGGTACAGCCTTCGCCCATGACGTGCGCGTCATCCGTCTGCCACGCCACGGCGCTTCTTGTCCTATCGGCCTGGGCGTATCATGCTCTGCCGACCGCAACATCAAGGCTAAGATAAACAAGGACGGCATCTGGATAGAGAAGATGGACGACAAACCATACGAGCTGATTCCTGAGGCACTGCGCCAGGCAGGCGAAGGCGATGCCATACAGATAAACCTCGACCAGCCTATCAGCGAGGTTTGCAAGGAACTCTCTAAGTACCCTGTATCAACCCGAGTAAGCCTCAACGGCACCATCATCGTGGCACGCGACATTGCACACGCAAAGATTAAAGCACGCCTTGATGCAGGCGAGGGAATGCCACAGTACTTCAAGGACCATCCTGTGCTCTATGCCGGACCGGCAAAGACTCCACAGGGTATGCCATGCGGCTCTATGGGACCGACCACAGCTAACCGTATGGACCCATACACCGATGAGTTCCAGGACAACGGCGGCTCGCTGATAATGATAGCAAAGGGCAACCGCACACAGGTGGTGACCGATGCCTGCAAGAAGCACGGCGGCTTCTACCTCGGTTCCATCGGCGGGCCTGCAGCCTTCCTCTCTTCAAGCAACATCAAGAGCATAGAGTGCGTAGAATACCCTGAGCTCGGCATGGAGGCAATATGGAAGATACGTGTGGAGAATTTCCCTGCATTTATACTTGTAGATGACAAAGGAAATGATTTTTTCACACAGTTTAAGTAATTAAATATGAAAATATTGCATATTTGAAAAAAAAATCGTAACTTTGTGGACAATTTGTGAAAAGGGTTCACTATTACCCTGTAAGTAACGCTTGAAAATTAATTTAACTTATATATAAGACAATGAAAATACAGAAAGTACATGCGAGAGAGATTCTCGACTCAAGAGGTAACCCAACCGTAGAGGTTGAGGTAGTATTGGAGAATGGTGTAATGGGCCGTGCCTCAGTGCCAAGTGGCGCCAGCACAGGTGAGAACGAGGCTTTGGAGCTTCGCGACGGTGACAAGCAGCGTTATCTCGGTAAGGGAACACTGAAAGCCGTAGAGAACGTTAACACCAAGATTGCTCCTGCAGTTTGCGGTATGTGCGTATTCGAGCAGCGTAAGATTGACGACGCTATGTTGAAGCTCGACGGCACACCTACAAAGAAGAACCTCGGTGCAAACGCCATCCTCGGTGTTTCTCTCGCTGTGGCTCACACTGCTGCTAACGCTCTGAACATGCCTCTGTACCGTTACCTCGGTGGTACCAACACTTATACTCTGCCTGTTCCTATGATGAACATCGTAAACGGCGGTGCACACTCTGACGCTCCTATCGCATTCCAGGAGTTCATGATTCGTCCAGTTGGTGCTAAGAGCGAGAAGGAAGGTATCCGCATGGGTGCTGAGGTATTCCACAACCTCGCTAAGCTGCTGAAGGCTCGCGGCCTCTCTACAGCTGTAGGTGACGAGGGTGGTTTCGCTCCTAACTTCAACGGTATCGAGGACGCACTCGACACTATCATGGAGGCTATCAAGGCTGCTGGTTACGAGCCAGGTAAGGACGTTAAGATTGCTATGGACTGCGCTGCTTCTGAGTTCGCAGTACAGGAGAACGGCAACTGGTTCTATGACTACCGTCAGCTCAAGAACGGCAAGCAGAAGGATCCTAACGGTAAGAAGCTCAGCGCTGACGAGCAGATCGCTTACCTTGAGGAGCTCATCACAAAGTATCCTATCGACTCTATCGAGGACGGTCTCGACGAGAACGACTGGGAGAACTGGGTAAAACTGACACAGCGCATCGGCGACCGTTGTCAGCTCGTAGGCGACGACCTCTTCGTTACCAACGTTAAGTTCCTCGAGAAGGGTATCAGCATGGGTGCCGCTAACTCTATCCTCATCAAGGTTAACCAGATTGGTTCACTCAGCGAGACTCTCGACGCTATCGAGATGGCTCACCGTCACGGCTACACCACTGTAACCAGCCACCGTTCTGGCGAGACTGAGGACACCACTATCGCTGACATCGCTGTTGCTACTAACAGCGGCCAGATTAAGACTGGTTCTCTCTCACGTACTGACCGTATGGCTAAGTACAACCAGCTCATCCGCATCGAGGAGCAGCTGGGCGAGCAGGCAGTTTATGGCTACCGTCGCATAAAGTAATGCATAGAAATAAAGCCCGCGAATATCGGTTCTAAAGGCTTAGGAGTTATAATATTTGCTCCACACCAGAACGGTGTGGAGCTTTTTTATGCAAAAAAAAGTTAAAACAAGGTGTAATCCCTTTTCTTTACCCCACAAATCCAATATAAATTTGTATCTTTGCAGATGCCTTGAATGAAACAAAATAAAAACACAAAAATACATAACAACTAAACAATGAGTTCTGTAACAACAAACAAGATGACCAACTGGCGTTGGGTCATGTGTGCGATGTTATTCTTCGCCACAACAGTAAACTACATGGACCGTCAGGTACTGTCTCTCACATGGAAAGACTTTATCTCTCCTGAGTTCCACTGGAATGATGAGATTTACGGTAACATCACAGCTGTATTCTCTATCCTCTATGCGATAGCTAACCTCTTCGCAGGTAAGTTCGTTGACTGGATGGGTACTAAGAAAGGTTACTTCTGGGCTATCACCGTATGGTCACTGGGTGCTGTGCTGCACGCAGGATGCGGATGGTTTACCATGCAGTATGAGGGTCTTGACAGTGTTGCCGCACTGAAGGCTGTCGAGGTTGGCTCTGAGGCTGCAGTCGCTATTGCCACTGTCAGCATGTATGCTTTCCTTGCATGCCGCTGTATCCTCGCTCTCGGTGAGGCTGGTAACTTCCCGGCAGCCATCAAGGTGACAGCTGAGTATTTCCCAAAGAAAGACCGTGCTTTCGCCACTTCAATATTCAACTCAGGCGCTTCTGTAGGCGCACTGGCTGCACCTGCTACTATTCCTTTGCTCGCTAAGGCATGGGGATGGGAGATGGCTTTCATCATCATCGGTGCTCTCGGCTTCATCTGGGCTGGCATCTGGCTCTTCGTTTACGACAAGCCTGCACAGTCTAAGTTCGTCAACGAGGCTGAGCTGAACTACGTAAACCAGGACGACGAGAACGAGAAGGCTGCCAACGTAGAGGTTGAGGAGAAGCAGATGAGCTATATGGAGGCTTTCTCTCACCGTCAGACATGGTCATTCGCTTTCGGTAAGTTCATGACCGACGGTGTATGGTGGTTCTTCCTCTTCTGGGCTCCGGCATACTTCTCTGACCAGTATGGCTACTCTTCTGACTCAAATATGGGTATCGCTCTTATCTTTACCCTTTATGCTATCGTTACCATACTGTCAATGTTCGGTGGCTACCTGCCAAAGCTCTTCGTAGAGAAGAAGGGCATGAACCCTTATCAGGGCCGTATGCTCGCTATGCTTATCTTCGCTTTCTTCCCTGTGCTCGCACTCTTCGCACAGCCACTCGGACAGTACAGCGTATGGTGGCCGGCAATCATCATCGGTCTGGTAGGCGCAGGTCACCAGGCATGGTCTGCCAACATATTCTCTACTACAGGCGATATGTTCCCTAAGAGCGCCGTGGCTACCATCACAGGTATAGGTTCTATGGCTGGTGGTTTGGGCTCATTCCTCATCAACAAGATTTCTGGTAACCTCTTCACTTACGCTGAAGCACAGGGTAGCGCCTTCACCTTCATGGGCTTTGAGGGCAAGCCTGCAGGCTATATGATTATCTTCTGCGTATGCGCCGTGGCTTACCTCATCGGTTGGTCTGTAATGAAGCTGCTCGTACCTAAGTACAAGCCGGTTGTAATCAAGTAAGATTATTATATATATAAATAAGGAGAAAATCGCTGTAAGGCTATAACGAATAACCTGACAGCGATTTTCTGCATTATACATGGCAGGACTATACATACACATACCTTTCTGCAAAAGCCGCTGCATATATTGCGACTTCTATTCCACCACCGGCAACGAGAGTCTGCATGACAGATACACTGATGCGCTGCACAAGGAACTCGAGATGCGCAAGGACTTCCTGCACGATGACGTAATAGGCACTGCATACATCGGCGGTGGCACACCCTCTACCCTGTCACCACATCACCTGATGCAACTGGCGGCACTTGTACCGCCTACGGTAAGAGAGTTCACTGTGGAGTGTAACCCCGATGATGTAACCAGCGACATGGCACGCACATTACAGGACATGGGCGTGAATCGCATCTCCATGGGAGCACAGACATTCTCTGATGCCCGACTGGGTATGCTCAAGCGGCGGCACAACTCCCGACAGATACGCGACGCTGTACGGATATTACGCCAACACGGCTTCACTAATATCAGTATTGACCTGATTTACGGTTTCCCCGGGGAGACCGTAGATGAATGGGAACATGACATAGACGAGGCGCTGGCCCTCAACACAGAACATCTGTCTGCCTACTCTCTGATGTATGAGGAGGGCACACAGCTAACACGCATGGCAAACTCCGGCGAGATTGTCAGGCTTGACGATGACACTTGCTGCAAGATGTATGACACACTTGTCAACAAACTGACCATGGCAGGATATGAGCATTATGAGATAAGCAACTTCGCCAGGCCGGGCTATCATTCGCAGCACAACTCTTCCTACTGGAACGGAACAGAATATATAGGCATCGGAGCTGCAGCACACTCTTACAATACCGTATCACGCCAATGGAACGTCAACGATGTAAGGCAATATATCGAGAGTATAGAAAGGGGTGTAGTACCCATGGAGCGCGAACTGCTTGACGACATAACCAGATATAATGACATGGTAACCACCGCACTGAGGACAGCCGTAGGCATTGACCTTGATGCCCTGGAGCCTCGCTTTCGTGACTATGCCATGGCCAATGCCCGCAGAAACATCAGTGCCGGACTGCTACAGATAACAGACCGGCACATGAGGCTCACCCGCAAGGGTATGTTTGTCAATGACGAGGTAATGAGCGACCTTATATGGGCATAGCCCCCACCCTCTCATTCGCACGTCATCTCAATTGTATAGTCACGCTGTTGTCGGCATTGACATGCTTCTTGTTTCCCACATAATTATACATAATGCTTGAGATGAGGTCTGACGCGCGGCGGTAAGCGCCGTTTTTCTGTTGCTTCAAGGCATTTACCTTTACCGCGTTATACATCAGCACGTGTTTTATGTACTTGTCAGTAGCCGTCATACACTCCTCGTACACAGCTTTCGGCTTATGTCCAGTCTCATCACCGGCGGCAAGCGCACACAGTGCCTTGTTGTATGACGTGGCAAGATACTGGTAAGCGTCAGACATATCTGTCTTCACTCCCGTCAGGCGAGGCACATACAGTTGCACCATATAGCGCAGCCTGTCCATCTCACGGTTGGCAAGGTCTGTGGTTGGCCATTGCGACGGTTTGTTGCCAAACATTGTCGCCGACGTGATACGCAACCTACCCGTCTGCATATTCAGCATCATACGACGGTAAGGACTGGGGAAACCCGAAAGGGCTCCTGTTGACACATCGGTAAGCTTGCCGTGCAGCGTCTCCACGTCTGACACTGACTGTATATGATAGTGTCCCGTCAATACCAGGCGTATGCCAGAACGCGTAAACGTCTCCTGAACATCACGCGGTGAAGGCAGTCCCTTTACCTTCTGCTCCATGTTTGTCATTGCCGTAGGAGCAAAGTAGTCCTCCTGATTATGATGTTGCATCACCTGATGGTGGGACATGGCTATTACTATGCGTCCGGCAGAGCGGGCCTCTCCTGACACTCTCTCCATCCAGTTAAGCGTCTGTTGCCACAGACGACCGTGGACATAACGCGACTTCATACGGTTAGGGATGTTTGTGTTCAGACCCACCACTGCCAGTCCCGGCAGCGGATAGCAGATATATGAGCCTGAAAGGGAATCAACAGACACAGCCTCCGCATAGCCGAAGTCCTTATATATCTCACGGAACTCCTTCTCACTGACAGAGGGTACACGCTCAGCCTTGTTACCATGGTAACCGTAAGCCAAGGGGTTCTCCATATCGTGGTTACCGGGCACAACGAGCACCTGTACCCCTGCAGCCTCTATCTCCGCCAGTCTCTTCGCCACATACACGTGCGACGCCTTCTCACCGTCTTTCGTCAGGTCTCCCGGCACAAGCAGCAGTTGCGGACGCTCCTTAAGCACTATGCCTACAAACTTGTCAAACAACTGTGCACTTGACTCATTAACCTTCAGGTCACGCTGCATGGTTTGCATGAACGCCTCGCCATACGGCACATCAAACAATGACGTGTCCATAACATGCGGGTCACTCAGCACCATCATCGTCACCTGCTGCGCACGCATTACCACGCTGAATAACAACAGTAACGACGCTACTGCATTTGTTCTTCTTCTCAACATAACACATAATTGATTTTTCGTTACACAAAATTACACTTTTCTATATACTTCCACAACGAAAGGATGTCTCCCATTTCTTAAAAAGTCATAAATAAAAAGTACTTTTCGTTGTTATAACATAACTTTTTACTATCTTTGCACCGATAAATATATTTACTAACTACCAAAAAACACTGTATCTATTATGAGAAAGTATGTATGTGGCCCTTGTGGCTATGAGTATGACCCCACTGTGGGCGATCCTGAGAACAACATTCCAGCTGGCACTGCTTTTGAGGATTTGCCTGAAGACTGGGTTTGTCCTGTCTGCGGAGTAGGCAAGGAAGAGTTTGAACAATCATAAAGAAAAAGATAAAGGCTCCAACACTTTTATATTGTTGGAGCCTTTATAACTCTCCTATCATTTTCTTACTCTCACTTATTAACCAGCCATCAAACTTTTGAGCAACCCTCCAAAATATTTCTTCAAGCCACGCATCGGCGAATACTACGCTGATGGCTTCAACGGCTACCGCACTCTCGTGGTGGGCGTACACCTGATGTGTGAAGAGGAAGAGTGTATCTATAAGAAACTATGCCAGTCGCCAATATTCGTTGTCAAGATGGACAACGAATGTCCTTGCTACGAGCAGCACCGCAAGGGACCACTCGCCGACTACTACCGGCTGAGTAACTGCAATGCCATCGAACTGGAGACCTACATATATAATGATGGTAAGTCGCCAAGTTTCTCTGCCTTCACTAAGTATCTGCTGAAAGAACCTGGCTATGTGTCGCCTGAGCGCAAGAAGGAACTGTGGGATCGCCTCGCCTTCTGCAATTATCTGCAGAGCTTCCGGCCTGACAGCAACACTCCGTCGTATAGCGGCAATCAGGAGCTTTACGACAACTGCCTGCCTGCCTTCAAGACCATATTGCGCGAACTGAACCCACAGTGCTTGTACGTGTGGAGTGATGAGTTGTGTGAGTGTCTGAACAATCATAGCATCAAGGGACTTGACTATTACGGTGTAACCGACATGCAGGCAAAGCGCGTGCACCTGTTCTTCTACAATACCATACCAGGCGCCAAGATTACCAACGAGCAACTGGAAGACATTATCAGGCAGAAGCTCGGCGACAGCATACCGCCTGCCACGCATGAGAAACTGACGTATGTAATAAAGCGCTGCCTTGAGAAGGGTTTCCTCCGCTGTGACGGTCACGACCTAAGCATATCTAACGTCATAGCAATGTCATATCTGGGAATGCGCATAAAGACTGTTGACAAGTCACTGAACTGGAAACATTTCGACACTCTGTTCAATCATCCTAACCTGCGTGGCGGACATTACGACAAGGTATCCAGCGAAATAGAACTTCAAATCTCTGAACTGTTGAAGAAACACTTCCCGTCGCATACGAAAGAAAGCTGACAACGAAAATCTTTCCAAATGCTACACATTCATGCTACAACCGCATTTTCCTCTTGGCGAATGCGGTTTTTCTGTATATCTATGTAACAAGAAAATTAATTAACGGCTTACGCACACTGCCGCCAGACACCGTAACCACAGTTGCAGAATACGCCAAAAGAGCGATTAATGCCGGCTACGATAAAGTACCCACCGCCGACGAGAATAATATCCCCATTTGGATGAAATGAATTGTAAAAAAATTTAATTCATTTGGCGCGTTAAATATTTTTTCATACCTTTGCAATGGTATTTTATAAAATGGCATTTTATAAAAATATCGCTTTTTATAAAATGGCACTTTACAAACCAAATGATTAGACACTATCAAAAACAAGCGACATGGCTATATCAAGAAATCTTTTGAAGCAGGTTATGCTTGACAACCAGCGTGACATTGAGGGATATAAGATATATCCCCGTCATACCGAAGCCAACGATTTCCCTATGCAGGTGTTTGTCGGGGTAAGACGTTCTGGTAAGTCATACCTTCTTTTCCAGCGTATGCGTGAGAAAATCGCAGCCGGAAGCGAATGGAAAGACTTGCTGTATTTGGACTTTGAGGACGCAAGGCTGGATGGATTTGAGGCAGAAGACTTCAACCTGATTTTAGAGTGTCATAATGAATTGTATGGCACGCGCCCCACATTGTTCCTCGATGAGATACAGAATATCAGTGGATGGGAGAAGTTTGCGCGCAACCTTGCAGACAGAAAATACAGTGCATACATTACCGGTAGCAATGCCAAGATGCTGTCAAAAGAAATAATGTCAACACTTGGAGGCCGTTATCTTGCCACTGAAGTCTATCCCCTTAGTTTCGTGGAATACCTTGAAGTGAAGGGTGTGCAGCACGATACGAAGGCGCAGTTGGCAACAGACTCAAGGATAAATATAGTCAAGGCCTTTAAGGAATACATGACGTGGGGGGGACTGCCCGAAACAGTGAACATGCCGGTGAAACGACACTACCTTACAAGCGTGTTCCAAAAAATATATCTCGGCGACATTATACAACGCAATAGAATAGGCAATATAAAACTGTTGCAGCTGATGATAAAGAAGATTGCGGAAAGCGTTATGCAACCTATATCATACAACAGGATTGCAAAGATTCTATCCAGTGTAGCAGGAAAAGTAACCGTACCGACAATTTCCAATTACGTAAGATATGCCGAAGACGCTTGGCTGATTCTGCGTCTGAGAAACATCTCGTCAGCTTTTGCCACCAGGGAAAGTATCTGCAAATACTATTTCATAGACAATGGCATACTGTCATTGCTGTTACTGGATGCAGAGACTCTCCTGTTGGAAAACCTTGTGGCATTATCACTCTTTCGCAAATATGGACACGATGAGGACAACGAACGCATATTTTTCTATAATGACGCAGTAGAGATTGACTTTTACGTTCCTGAGGAAAAACTCGCTATTCAAGTGTCATACAGCATAGCCGACCTTCAGACACGTGAGCGAGAAGTCGGTGCCTTGTCAAAGTTCCCCAATGTTCATCCGTGCGACAAACGCCTAATCATTACACATGACGAAGAAATAACCCTTACAGACAATTTTGGCGAAATCAACGTCATCCCGTGCTGGAAATGGCTGTTGAATAACAACCGATAAGCCTTTTTGTCAAAAATGCTACACATTCATGCTACAACCGCATTTTCCTCTTGGCGAATGCGGTTTTTCTGTATATATTTGCACCAAGAAAAGTAATCAACGGCTTACGCGAAGAGTCTGAGAGGCAACACTGCAAAAGCCATATTATTAACCATTTAACCAACTAATAACTATGAGTTTCTTTAGTACAGCAATCAAAATCGTTCCAGTAGTCATTGAAGGTGTCAAAATCGTTGGCGACATACTCGATGATGGCAAGCGCAACAATTCAAACCAAAAGAAGTAAACAGACATGGACATCTACCATGATTTCCTGAATTAAATTATTAACCTTTTAACCTATCAGAACTATGGGATTATTTGGAACTATTATCAAGAACGGACCTGCAATAATTAAGGTCATTGAGGCCGTAGGCGACATACTCGACGACGGCAAGCGTAACAAGAGTTATCATTATGAGCGTGACGACGACAACTATGATGATTAACGAAGAAACCTGACAATGTGTGCACGTGCACACATACAGGCAAGCACTTACCAAATGTTAAATAAGTGTTAAAACAGATGCAAAAAGCATCAGTTGTCAAGAATAATTGCTATTTTTACAGTGTGGAAGTAACATTCCATGACTTTGTGGATTAGCACATTGTTCATAGGTCAATAACTCAAATTCGCCAAATTTAAGGTGGGTTCTACAAATTGGCTTTGTCAGATTTTTGAATTTGTTTCGAGAACTGATTGTCAGGATTTGAGGGAGCATAGCGGGCTATGTAACCGAAAAGACTGGCAATAAGTACCGAAAGAAAGCAAAAAGATGCCAAAACGTCAAACCCACAATAGAGTTAAACATTACGGTGGGAATTTATAGACCTCACCTGAAGTAACAGAAGACCTGCGGCAACTGATGCTCTTATCCTGTTTAGGTGTATATGTCTGTTTCGCAGAGATGCGGAAACGAGCCATAACCTTAACAGGCGTGGGGACATTACAACCTGTTGTTCATTCTGTTAAGGCGTTTGGCGATGCCTGAGTTATTTGAACCCAGTAAGTGATGCATCTGGGCCTTTTTTATTTACATAAAGATAACATAAGAACCTTCTAATACGCAAATACTATATGATAGCACAACCTGGAATATATCACTGCAAACACTGCAATAAAGATTTCATCGGACTACAAAACGATATGCAAGGCAGCCTCAAATGTCGCTGCCCACAGTGTGGCAAACTCTGCTCGCCGCCAGGCATACTAAATAAGCTTCGATCTTACCTTTCCATGGATATGAACTAAGTGTCGGAAGATTAAAGGTGACTAACACATGAGACTACTTACCACCATAATACTATTACTAACCCTGACGATGGCAACGTCGTCACAAAAACCACGAAAAACTATGCCAAAATACTATTGCGAATACTGCGGACGTTCGTTCCCCGATGTACGACAGCTCACCTCCGCCCCCTGCGCCTATCATCCCGACGGCACCAACCGAGGCCGCCACAAGCTCTACGAGGGCAGTGAGAAGTCGCGCTACACCTGCCGCTACTGCGGCACACAGTTCTCCACCATAATGCAGATGGTCACCGCTCCCTGCGCCTACCATCCCACAGGCACGAACAAAGGCCGCCACTCACCGGCACTGTAGCGGAGAGAATTAGGAAACAACAATGTCTAACTTTAAGAACTTAGAACTATGGAACTTAACGTCGATTTTCATATTAAAGAAATTAGTGATAATCTTTTTGAGAGAGGCCAATACGAAGTAGCTCGCAAAGATGCGGAGTATGTTCTATCAAGAAGAGAAGAACTCACAAATGATGATTGTGGTTCTCTCTACTATCTTTTGGGTTATACATACATAGAAGAATACAGAATAGTACACGATATGATAATGAATGATTTTTCAGAATTATCGTTAGAAGAACTTGATGACTTTGACGAAAAAGCATGTGACCTTTACAAAAAAGCAAATGGATTGGAGTAAAACTTACAAAGGAAAGTTTTTCAAAAGGGGTGAGTAAGGTCGTACCATTCGTTGGAGCCGCTATCTCTGGAAGTTTAACATTTGTTACATTCAAGAAAGGTAGCCACAAGTTACAAAAGACTTTGCATGATAATGCACCTAGCATAGTCTCCCACACCAACAGCGAAGAAGCGGAATATGAAGAGATTAAACAATAACAATTAGTAATCACAATTTTTTCCATTTCAACCATGCACCTAAACTTTCCTTTTACAGAAACAGTCCCTTTGATTAAGAAACGCTTCGGCAAGATCGAAGAGTTCGATTATGGTAAACAATAAGACTGGCAACATAGGGTATGAAGCCTCTATTATAGGTTGTTTAAAAAAGAAGTTCAGCATCAACATAACTGTAATCAAGGTGGAGGAACTACAGAAATATTGAAAAAACAATCCAATTTCATTAGGCAAAAATACAACCTATATTAAAAAATAGTGAATACAAAAATGGATATATCATCAATACAAAATACAGATACTAGACTTTTTGTTGACACATGTAGCATTATGCATCCTCGTTTTCAGGATGCATTAGCTAAGATTATACCAATATTGAGCAATTGCAACAAGAAAATCTGCATACCACAAAGTTGTAAGTTAGAATTAATCAAACACATCTCCAATCCTGCAAACAAGGATGCATACGACAAGGCCAAGAAAGCACTTGCAGAACTGAAACGCATTGAAAAATTTGTAACTTATTTCGGTGATGATACAGATACGAAACATGCAGACAACGTATTCTTAACTAGATTTGCTCAATTCAGATCTAAATATCATTTGTATCTAATTACTGAAGATAAAAAACTAAGACGAGACATCTGCAGTCTAAACAACACAAAATCTGTTATTGGCAAAACCATAGAGGTTATAAATATTGACTATATCTTAAATTACAAGTCAGCAAGTAGCAACAGTACAACTAAGAAAAAAAAGAAAGGGTTTCAATTTAGAACCACACTGACATCTATCCAAAACGATGTATTGGATTTGATAAACGTTCCTTTAGAAGGTCAATACGTTTACGATGATCAAGGCAAAGAATTCCTCCTGGATTCTATTATAAAAGCAGGAGGAGAAGGTACTGTATACAATATTAAAAAACTTGATGGAGATGTCGCAAAAATTTATCATAAAGGGAAATTAACAAGGCGTCACAAAGAGAAAATAGAGTTATTGGTACATTCTGGCATTAGCATACCAGGTGTTTGCTTTCCTACTAAATGCTTATATAACTCACATGGAAATTTTGTTGGATATGTTATGCCTCGAGCTAATGTAAAGGCAAAATCGCTTGAATCTTCTATTTTTAAAGGTGAAAGGGGAATAAATAGGCATTTCAAAGGACTTTCAAGACAAGACCTCGTAGAGATTGCCATCAATATTTTTGACAAAATTGCAAAACTCCATAAATTAGGAGTAATTCTTGGTGATATAAATGGTAATAACATATTGATAACTTCTCCTGACGAAATTTATTTTGTGGATACTGATAGTTATCAAATAGAGGATTTGCCATGCCCTGTTGGTACTGCTGATTTTACTGCTCCGGAGATTCAAAATAAAGATTATAAGACGTTTTTACGAACGATAGGAAATGAAAATTTTGCCGTTGCTGTATTGTTATTCCGCATTCTTATGTTGGGACAAAACCCGTATGCTCATATTAATGGTAATACTCCAGCAAAGAACATAGAAGAAGGCAATTTTTCATACCCATATAAAGAGAATAGTAATGGGCTTGCTCCCAATAGTGATGCAAAATATATATGGAGCCATATGTTCTTTCCCCTAAAACAGATGTTTTATTTTACTTTTAAGAAAGGACAATGCTATTATGATGAAGAAGAAAGACCTACGGCTTCAAAGTGGTTGCTAACATTAAAGAAATACAAAAAGGAATTAACTGATGGAACGATAAAGAATTATGATCCTGTTTCTTTAGAATTGATTCCGAAGACATATAAAAAGAATCCAAACATTACTTACATAAAATGTAAATTATGTGGCCAAGATGTGTCAGAAGATTACACTAAGGAAGGATATTGCTACACATGCTTAAACAAGTCAACAATTGTCAAGTGTACCATGTGCGGGAATGACATTGAGTACAAAAACTATAGTAAGTATATTAAGAAATCACGCCAACCAACGCTGTGCAAATCCTGCTACCAGAATAAGAAGGAAGAAAATCGTCATCGTCAAAAAGTATATACGAATGTAACGTGTAATTGTTGTGGCAAAATGTTCTCTATCACATACGGTGAACGTGAATATCTTCTCAATAAAGGACTTACTCTTCCCAAAAGATGCCCAGACTGTCGCAAAGTTGGAAAGAAACCAGAATATGTAAATCATTCTAATCATAGGAATTCTGGTAGGTCAAGTAGCTCTGGTAGTTCCGGATGGTGTTACCTCACAACTGTGGCATGTGAATTCTATGGCAAACAGGACGATTGCTATGAGCTCTCTGTCCTGAGACATTATCGAGACAATTGGCTCGCTAAGCAAGATGGGGGATTGGAGCTTATCAGCCAGTACTACGATTGTGCACCATCTATTGTGAATGCTATTAAGTCATCTCCAGAATACGCACAAATCTGTACCACCATAATGAATGAATATATAAATCCGTGTATAAATCTTATAAATTCTCACCAAGAACAAGCTTGTAAAGAATTGTATATAAAAATGGTTAATGCATTAAAGATAAAATTGAGTTTTAACAAAATAAAAAAAATCTGTATTTATGGCAAACTACATTAATGAAGCAGACCTCGCGAATAATCCTACCACAAGAGTACCTGTTTGTTTGTGTCTTGATCTATCAGGATCCATGGGAGAAGTTGAAAGCGGATCCTACACTGAAACAGGACGTCAAGAAATGATTGACGGTAAACTTTACGACATCGTTACAGGCGGAACTTCTCGTCTTGACGAGCTTCAGAAAGGCATAGAATTACTATTTCAGGCGATACGTGAAGATGATATGGCTGTAGATGCTGCAGAGATAGCAATCGTTGGCTTTTCTAGCAAAGCAAAATGTATCCTTGATTTTGGTCATATTGAGGATCAAAAGATACCTCATCTTGAGGCTAGTGGTTCTACTGCCATGGGAGAAGGTGTAAAACTCGCTCTTCATCTACTCGAAGAAAGAAAATTACTCTATAAAAGAAATGGCATCCAATATTATCAGCCTTGGCTTGTGCTAATGACAGACGGTGCCAACAATGGAAGCTCTGAGATTTTAAAGGAAGCTATTGATAAGACTTGTGATATGGTCAACAATGGAAAATTGACTATATTCCCAATAGGAATTGGAAAAGAGGCAGATATGCAGACTCTGAAAATGTTCTCTCCAAAAAGAGATCCACTTCGTTTAAAAGGATTAAATTTCCAGGAATTCTTCTCTTGGCTGAGTCAATCCATATCAAAAACATCCGTTTCCACCCCTGGAGACAAGGTAATTTTAGACCCACCAACAGGATGGGGGGAATTATAATTCATCATGTGGAAAATTACACAAGCTTCAGTTCAAGGCAGGGGACATGTTAAAAAAAACATTCCTTGTCAAGATAAGACCTTCTCCATTTGCCAGAACAATGTTAATGTTATTGTTTTAGCAGATGGGGCAGGTTCTGCCTCTTTGTCTCATATTGGTGCAGATGGTGTCACAAAAAACATCGGAATTTACTTATGCAACAATTTTGATATTCTATTTAATCAAATTGATGCGAATAACGTAAGAGATGCTTTATTCAAAGAAATAGATGATACCATTGCATCATTATCCAAAACATACCAGTGTGAACCAACGGACTTGGCATCAACTCTACTTGCTGTCGCAGTAAAAGACGAATCTTATTTAAATATTCATCTCGGAGACGGCGTTATTGGTTTTTACAATGGTAAAGACATTAAAGTGGCCTCTAATCCTGAAAATGGAGAATTTGCGAACACAACTTGCTTTACGACTAGTAGTAATGCTAAAAATCATTTAAGATTATTCAAAGGTAATCTAAAGGATATCACAGGCTTTCTTATGTTTTCGGATGGCCCCGAACCTATACTATATAAGTATAGCAGTCAAGAGATTACGCCATCACTTATTGGCGCATTCAAAGACATGCTAGTGTATGGACCAAGCGAATTGGAGAAAAATTTGTTAGACACATTAAAAACTATACGAAATTATGTTATAGACGACTGTAGTATAATAATGATGGCAAAATCTCCCTCTGAAAACAAAAGCGAAATAAGACCTGTAATTGATAATCCGTATAATCACGATTATGAGCTTGATAATTATGAAATAGATTGCAATTTAAATGGATTCTCTAAACAATCTGCTCAAAAGCTTAAATCAATGACAAGAGAAACTATATCTGAAGAAGCCGACGAAGACTGTATAAGGAAATCATGGACTACTACGCATGGAGAGAAAATCTCTATTCATGACGCAAATATGAAAATTAACTCTGTAGAGTCATTCATGGGAAGTTCAACGCAGCTAAATAGTTTTCATGATACTAATAAAGATAAGACTTCTAAACACTATAAAAAAAATAAAAGTAAAGAAAACTCTTTAAATAGATATGCTTGCATATCATTATTGATCATATTTGCATTGTCTTTAATTATGGTGATTATATATTTATCAAAGACAAATTGACCTTTGGTTGCTATAGTTCTTTAATTTTAATACAGTAAAAAAATCAAGATGGAGAAGGACATATTTGTTTCAGATTTCATTGACAATCCAGATACGTTTTCTGTAGAAAACTTGGTATATAACCACCAAGTTGTTGACATACACAGACCTATCTGTGAGAAAGATGTATGTATTTTCAAAGTTAAAACAATAACATTTGAAGAAGAAGGTCCACGTAAGGAAGCTGTTGAGAATGTCTTAAGCGCAATGAGATTACAATGCGTGAATTTTTTCTATTTGATTAAGGGAGATATGCAAAAAGTGTCTTTTTATTATGGTATCTCACGAGATCTTGTCCAGTATATCCCCAAACAAACAGACTATATTGATATTGAACAACAAGGAAATTCTGTCTTAAAGCGAAGCATTGAAGGAAATTTTAGAGGAAGCTGTATAGAAAAGGTTTCGGATGCAGAATCAAAATGTCTCCTAAATGAATTGTATAGATTTAAAGAAATCGGTGTCATAGAAGGCGTTCCTGGTCTTAACAAAGATGACAGCGAGGATTTCCAACGTGTTGACAGATTAGTTGACGTGATGCTTGGAGATGAATATGCTTTCTTGGTAACAGCTAAATTTCTCACTCCTAACGGAATGAGACAGATTGAAAAAAACATCTGTAAATTCTATGAAAAACTAATTCCACTATCAAAGAAGACTTTGCAGTTAGCAGAATCGGAGAGTTCATCAGAAAATAGTACAGAAACAAAAGGTACGCAAAACTCTAAAGGAGAGAATAATTCAGTTTCACACCAAACTAGCACATCATCTGGTTCACAAGAAACAGGAAACTCTGGTCAAAGAAGTTTATCAAAGAGTAATGGTAATTCTATTTCGGATTCTAAGACGTATGGAACAAGTAATACTATTTCTGAATCCGAATCAATAGCTGTATCTCATGGTAAGTCTACTTCTAGAAACTCATCCAATTCTACTGAATTTGTAGACAAGGATGTACAGAACTGGCTAAAATATATAGATGACATACTATTTCCACGAATAGATTATGGTAAAGGTATTGGAACATTTAATGTTGCCATAACCTTGCTATCAAACTCAAAGATTACAATCAACAAATTAGCGAATACAACAACGTCTTTGTTTTCGGGAGAATCTGGTAACAGAGTCCCTCTGACTTTGAAACATCCTACAGATAGCAAGTTGATTTTTACACTTAAAAATTTGCAGGTTCCTATGTTGACCATTAATTCTGAAATTAATGATAATGAAATCCTTGCCAGAACTGCGTGCTCACAGTACACAAGCAAGAATAGAGCATTCGTGTCAAATTGGTACTCAGTCAACGAATTAGGTATAGTTGCCGGTTTACCTCGAAAGGAAGTAATAGGCTTATCATTAAATGTAGAAGTTGAATTCGGCCTAAATTTCGCATCTGACAGTAAAGACCAAATAGCTATTGGTAATTTAGTACAAAGTGGCCAGGTAAAAGAAAACATACCTGTCACAATCAACACTAAAGATTTATCAAAACATATATTTGTTTGTGGAGTAACTGGTAGCGGCAAAACTACGACATGCATGAGTATCTTGAAAAAAAGTAACCTTCCTTTTCTTGTTATAGAGCCTGCAAAAACAGAATATCGCATTTTAGCTAATGAAGATCCAGATCTACTTGTCTTTACTTTGGGTAATGATGATGTGGCCCCGTTCAGACTAAATCCATTAGAATTTCTTCCAACCGAAACTATTTCTTCGCATGTGGACATGGTTAAAGCAAGTATTGAAGCTGCATTTGATATGGAAGCCGCTATACCTCAAATCATAGAAGCGGCTCTCTATGATTGTTATGAAACCTATGGTTGGGATGTTCAATCCAATAGTAACAACCAATTCAGTGATCCTTTTGCAAATGGAGTATACTCTTTCCCTATGTTGAATGATTTGATAAAATCAACCGAAAAGATAGTTAACATGCAAGGGTTTGACGAAAGACTCAAAAATGACTATCTTGGTTCAATACGCGCACGCCTCAATGGTCTGGTACTCGGGGCAAAGGGCGCAATGCTAAACACTCCAAGATCCATAAATTTCAATGAATTGTTGCATCGTAAGGTCGTAATTGAGTTAGAAAATGTCAAGAGTGGAACAGAAAAATCGCTCATCATGGGCTTCATCCTATCTCGATTAAATGAATCTATTAAATATGAGTTCAATAAATCTCGAGATTTTAAACACATAACCTTGGTTGAAGAGGCTCATCGTCTGTTATCTAAGTATATGCCTGGTGACTCTCTTAACAAAAAGAATGGTGTTGAAGTATTCGCTGATATGCTTGCAGAAATACGAAAGTATGGAGAATGCCTAATTATCGCCGACCAGATACCTAATAAAATGACTCCTGACGTGTTAAAAAACACGAATACCAAGATTGTGCATAAAATATTTGCTCAAGATGACAAAGAAGCAATTGGTAATACCATGTCACTTACCGAAGAGCAGAAAGGCTTTTTATCTAATTTGGTGACCGGACGAGCTGTCGTTTTTAGTCAAGGATGGAATAAAAGCATACAAGTCCAAATCAAGCAATTGAAGGATACAACTTCGGAATATATTGATGAAAAAAAAATACGAACGACAGCTCTAAAGTTTTATGCTCTAAATTACAAATCGGGAATGATTCCAGAAATTGCATTTCTCGAGCAGTCGCCATCCATCGACAAAATTACGAAAATCTTGGTAAACATTCATCTTTTCACTGATATTAAAAAAAACTTGGAAAATTTGTTGCGCAAACCCAAATTAAACTGTAACAAAGAGTCTTTTGTTGATTCTATAAAGAAGATTAAGCCGTTATTGAATCCAAAAGAATTGGCGTGTTATCTTAACATCTCCTTATTTAAGGAACCTAACGACGAGTCTAAAGAATATATATACAAATTACTTTTAGATTTTTCTCAATCTCAGTCGGTTACTAACATAGATATATTGAATAAATACAATTATATTATTAACTTAAAATCACTAAAAAATGTTTAACACCATCATTTCCAACCTGCCCCATTTGATAAATGCAGTAGGTCCTGTAATAGCCAAAGTGGCAACAAATATTGTCACAAAACTCCCAGAAATCGCAAGAACAATTGTTAAAATTGCAGAAGTGATATCTGAAGTAGCAAACATATTAGGTTTGACTGACCATGAAACTCCTGAAGTTATTGGTGCAAAAATTCAACAAGAAGGTACAAGAACACGTTTTGAAGACGAATCCATAGAAGAATATTTGGATTATCTTCGCGAAGAGATTAAAGTCGACAAGGAAAAAATGCTCAACATGTCTGAAGAAGAACGAATAAAATGTACGGCTGTTGGCATTGGCGCTTTAAGCGAATATATTAGTGAGAAGTTTAATGTCACTTTTTATGGTGATTTCATCGTTGATATGTATAAAATGCAAATGTCTGCCAAAGAAATTGCGTCTTATGTCAAGAAATTTGAAAACGATGGTATATCATCGATGGACTCCCTTTCCGATTTTTTAAAAGGAAAACTTACAGATGAAGAAAGAGTATCTATATATAATACTATTACAGAAGTTGAAAAAGAGCAAAATCCGCAGGCAACTCAAACTGACGTTAACGAGAAAATCGAATCCATGAAAGAGGCTCTGGAAGCAGAGTAAAATGTAACCTAAATTTCGTAGCACTTTAATTCAACTTTTTTATAGGTTCCTGGGCAACTTCTTGCTGCCCAGGATTTAGCCATATCAGATCTTTCAAATAGCGCTGCATACTGACAAGCGGCTACACATCAACCAACCGCGAGATTGTGAAGTTCTATAATCTCAAAGGTGGAAAGGACCATATCTTTGATGAGAGAAATAATGGATTCGGATGGGCAAGGCTGACAAAATCCTTCATAGCAGAGGACACCGTGTTCCTGCTATTGACGGTACTCATACGCTACTTCTACTGGTTCCTCAAGGGAAAGCTTGACGGAGTAAGGGGAAATTGTGTACGAATAACACATAATCATTGCTATCGGGGCAGAAGGATCATCAGAAGGAGGGCGAAACAGCGAAATTAGTCGGTATGGCAATTAATTACGGATTTTAGGTGTAAGAGGATTCTGGTTCTTGGGGCAAGTTTCTATTGCCTCAAGACCGAATGTCCTTTCTTAAAATCCTGTGCAGGTACAACCATTAAGAATTCAAGTTCGCATGATAGGATTTGAATGAGAATGCAATCCTTGTCAACTTCTGTTTGAAAGAATAAAGAGAAATACTTTTCAGGAAACCATATAAATTGCTAATCTCATGCATTTTTGCATGGATATGCTACACTTATATGCTACATGAGGATGATTGGGGGTGTAGATACCGTTTTTTCTTGTAATTTTGCAGGTGTTATGGATATCCATCCCCTTATGTAGTCAGGGGAATCTTAATAAAAAATATTGTACATGCAGAAACAAGAAGTAACCAACAAGAAGAAAAGTTATGACGAAGAAGAAACACACATTGAGAAGGCTGTTCATAGATATACGAATGTCTTCTGACTGGCTGACATGGGAGCAGCTTAGTGACGAGAGGTTCAGGAATGACGTTATAGATAACACAGAGGTCATTTCATATTCATTAGACCTCAGCTGTTACATAGATGTAATTATGCTCATATATGCCGACGAACTCAACCAAATGCTTAGGGAGCATGACTGTGAGAACAAGATAGAGCTGTTTTACAGCAATAACCATAAATATCATGGATGGTGCATAGTCTTGGAGTGCGAGAAGGCGATAGTGCCTTTGGTATCAACTATCTTTGATTGGGACAGGGTAGAAACGATAGACAGGTCTATAATCGTAAAGGAACTTATGGAGCAAGGCTGGAGATAACATTTGAATACATATTAACTAAAAAACTAATACCATGTATAAACTAACTTTCTTGCCTTTCGTGGGCAACAACTATAACAACGGCGGTATGTTTGGCAAAAGAATAATGGCACTGGGCGATAGTCACTATGGCTCAGTACCACAGCCAAATATCACTCGGGATGTGCTGGCAATGGCAATATTTCTGAAAAGGAGCAGCGTCTGTTATCAAGATTAGCCAAATCTTTGGGTATTTCGGATGAAAGAGTGAAGGAATTACAGAAGATGTGATCCAACCTTAAACCAAACGTCTAACTAACCCCCACTAGAAAAATGACTTACAAAGCAACATTCAAATGTACTCAGTGCGGCCACATATACGAAGGTCTCATCATGGAAGGCGACTTCGTACCAGACCTCACTCCCAAGAGATTCCCCCGCTGCCCCGAGTGTGGCGGAGAACCAAGAGACGTCAACCTCATTGACAAAGTTATTAACCTGATAAAATAAAATAAAACTATGAAATTACAAATACCATATAACGAACTGGAGGCTTACATCCAACAGAAGTATAATCAGCAAATTGCGCTGAAGTATGTTGATGAGAAGACGGTGAGTGTCAGCAAAACGGTGAAGGTTATCGTCAGTAAAACAGTAACAGCGAATGTTTCTGTAGCACAGTTAGTAGGCAATGACATCTTTTTGACATATCATGCAGGATTCGCCCTTGACCTCGTAGCAAAAGGTGCCACTGCATGGTTTAAGGATTCTCTTAATGGCATAGTGGAAGAAGCTGAGGCTGACAACACACTAAAGGTTCGCTTAGACGCTGTTCCTCAGTTGCAGAATGTCCTTGACAAGATACAACTGAACGGCATATCCTTTGATACTGACGGAACCAACATTCTCTTTAGCCTAAAATAAACAGGTGCACCCAGCGTAGTATATAGATGGAAATATTATGGATAAATTGTTGAACCTTAAATTCTGATAAATTATGGCAAACGAAATTCAAGTGTGGAATCGAGTCATGGCAGCAGCGATGGCTATTCCAGGAGTGAAAGTAGAAAGGAAAGAATATCTCTCGATGACTCTAATGCATTATTGTGAAGTCGATGTATTAAAAGATATTATAGATGGTCATCGTCCATCAGATTGCATAGACAAAAGTGTGCTGGAGCAGCTTGCCAAAAGTGTTATAAATAAGCATCTCAGAGAAGTAACTGCTATATCTGCAGCAATGGGATTGCCTGGAGGATGGTTTATGGCTGGTACTATACCTACTGATATTGCTCAATATTACTATCACGTATTTAAATGAGCTCAGAAACTAGCTTATATTTATGGATTCCCTGAATTTACAGATTCTGAAGGAAACCTTACTCAAGAAGCACAGAACACGCTTACATTATTTGTAGGTGCTATGATGGGAGTGGCTATTGCGAATGAGGGTATTCAACAAATAGCGCAAAGACTTTCTGGCGAAGTAGTAAAGCGTCTCCCTCAGAAAGCCCTTACGCAGACTGTAATATATCCAATCGTTAAGCAAGTTGCCAAGTGGATAGGAATTAAATTAACCAAAGAAAGTTTTGCCAAGGGCATAAGCAAAGTGATTCCTGTTGTAAGTGGTGCTATATCGGGTGGGCTTACCTATGTTTCATTTAAAAAAGGAGCGAAAAAACTTCATAAGGCATTGTATGATGCGCATATTATAATGGGAGAAAAAGCTACGAAGAAAGATAAAGAACCAGAATTCGCCTCTTATACAGAAGTGAATGAAGAGAATACATATTCATAAATTAAAAACACATGCGTATGAAAAAGTTTATGTTTACTATAATGGCTTTTACAGCTATTATTGCTTTCACGTCTTGCAGTGACAGTAACGATTCTCTTAGTTCTTCTACAGCTAAATCATTAGTAAAAGATGAACTCAAGAGACAACATGAATTGGTGGGTGCTTTCAGTATCCGTGTCGGTTATTTTGAATGTAATGATGATGTCACACGCTATCAATATAAACAATTGGCTGCCAATGAGCTGATTACTTATAAGTGTGACATCGTAAAAAAGAAGGTACGTGTACAGAAGGAACGAAAATTAACAGACACAAATTGGTGGGGAGAGAAGTATGAGTACACAGACTACTATTGGACTGACGAAGAGGTAAAAACCTATTTTATGACTGTAACTCTAACAGAGAAAGGAAAAAAATTAATATACGTAGAAGAGCCTGCAGAACTTTCTGATGATGAAAAGGATTTGAAACCGGATATGGTTTTTGACAGGAGCAAGTTCCCTGAAAGTAATGTTCCTTTGGATTCGGATATGGACTCAACCTTAATTGCAAAAAAGAAACCTCAAATGCCAACGATGCCAACTGTCACTACAGAAGAAATATATGACACAGTTGCTGCTGACACTGCAGAAGCTTACGGTGATGTAGATGTGCCAGAGCCAGATTCGTCCTCTAAGAAAGAAGCAAAAGCAAAAAATGCGTATGAAGAGGCAAAGGCAAAAGAATTTTTTGAGGAAGTCAAACTGAAAGGGTATGAAATAAAGATAATAAAGGCACGCAACATTCTAAAGACCGGGGATTATAGTGCACACGCGAAGATTATAGCAGAATTAGATGAGGTTACCCCTGTAGGTAGGATATTTGGTAACTTGGATGAAGGACGCAGATTCTTACTGGGTACTTGCAACTATATTTATTATCAAGATAAAGGTTGGCAATTTGATAATATACAAGAAGAGTCAGAAAAAGATTATAGAACACCTGATTCTGAGGAATGAACTTAGGAGAGAGATTGCTATGTAAACAAACAAAGGAACTAAAATAATAATAACTATGGAAAATAACGAATTAACACAGAATCAAGGTATGTCAGGTAAAGAAATCAGCAGTTTGGTGTTTTTGGGATTAGCAATACTATATGATCTCAGTCCAATAGATATTATACCTGATATTCCTATCGTAGGTTGGTTAGATGATGCAACGATTACTCTAACAACAGGTCTTAACTGTATACAGCAGTTTACTGCCCAGACTTCAAGTACACTTTCGAATATAGCAAAGACATTGAAATGGCTCGTGATTATAATCGGAGGAATACTGGTCGCATTGTTGGCACTTGTCGTAGTATTCTTTATAAAGTCTGTCTCAAATTAGATTCGACACCACCTACTGAGGAGGACAAATCTTTTTGAACGTCAAAATTATTTCAAAATTATTTCGTCCTATCTTATGGATTTTACAAAGAAAACTCGCGAATATGTAAAATTTCTACATATTTGCGAGTTTTCTTTCGTGATATTGAAAGATAACGTGTCTAGGGGGCATATAATACACGTTACTTTGTGCAAAGTGATATATATATACGGTGTCAATATAACATTCCGAACATCCATAGTGGTATGCGGTGCGAATAACCTATCTCTGTGTCATCGACAGCGAGATAACTGTTTGGAATGTCCTTTATCTGGTCATAGTTTTTGTTCTTACCTCCTATCTCAAAAATCATCTTATCATCAACGACGAAATCACCTGTTCCTGAGAATGACAGATTATATGAGGCACTAAGCTGATTGACAAAGAATGTTTCCCGTACTGTGCCTATCTCTGCATTTGATGACATGGCATATAGCAGATTGGGATTTTCCATGTAGAGTTTCTCAGGCTTGCCAAGCTGGTTAAGGTTGCTTTTAGCATTGTAAAGAAGATTCAGCAGTCCAGACTGTCTGAGAAGGTGGCACATGCGCAGCACTGTCTGACGCGAGGTCTCTATCTGCTGTCCGAGGCTTGTAAGGTTTAGCGTAAAAGGAACTATCTGCGAGAGCAATACGAAGAGTCTTTTCATCTTGGTGGCCGTAATATACTCTACCTTCTCAACAGCAGGAAGGTCGGTGTCTATAATACTGCTTACAACCTGCTGTATGGCTTTTCCATAACTGCTGCGTGTCTCCCTATAGAAAGGATAGTAGCCACAACGCAGATATTCGTTGAATAACGGAAGTATCTTTGTTTTTTCTGTAATATCAACAGATAACTGTTCATGAGTCTCAAGCAACTTACTCAATGTCATGACTGGTAAATGAATCTGATGCTCCAAAGATAGATATTCCCTGAATGATAATCCCTGCATATCATAAAAAATACACCGACGTGACAAGTCGGCCGACGAAACATCCAACTGAAGCATGGACGATCCACTAAAGACAATATGGAAGCCTGGATAGCGATCATATATATTTTTCAGTTCCTGAGACCATGTACGAAACGGATAACGGTGAACCTCATCAATAAAGAGATGGGTGCCTCCCTGCTTGAAATGATAGTCCGCCAAATCTATTAGTCGGTGGTCGGAAAACCATAAATCATCGAGAGACACATAAAGCGCCAAAGAGGATGGCAGTTTATGCTCTTTCATATACTGCAGCATCATGGTTGTCTTTCCCACTCCACGCGCTCCACGAATACACAGCATACGTACGTCCCAATCTATAACGCTATACATGTAACGCATGAACTTGAGATCTACGGCTTTCACCAAACGGGCTGAATTGATATATAAATCCTGTATTTCCATATATTTGAATATTTACGATGCAAAGTTAGCAAAGAAAATCCGGACAACCAAATAAAAAGGAATTTTGTTATCTGTAATTAACAAAAAATCCGAAAAACGTTATCTATAATTAACACTTTTTGCAAAAATCGTTATCTCTAAATAACGATTTTCTGTTTGAAATGAGCTTATGTGTAAGCGATGCTGATACTTGTTTGTGAAAGTAGGATTGTATCACTGCAAACTGACAAAAAGGGGGAAAAAGCGACATAATTATGATATAGTCGGATTTTTCTTTGTGGATTCATTTTTTTTAATTACCTTTGCATTCTGTTCAAGTAAAAGGATTCCGCATGATACTTTTAATTCCATGAACTAAGTAATTCCATGACGCATTCAATGCTACAAGCCTAAGTAATTCCATAAATTTAACAGTGCGGAGTCTTGTTTTATGAACAATTTTTTAAAAAAATTAAAAGTATTAATTATGAACAACAAAAATTACACTGTGACATTTAAGGAGTTAATGGGTGCTTTAGATGTTGCGGAAAAGAAAGCCGCCACGCAAGAGGTGCGTGAGGAGGTAGTGGAAATGGTTAAGAGCATGCTGCACCCTGCAAATGCGGTCCTGACACTTGGTGCGAGTGACGTCATAGGTTGCTTCTTGGATGGAGAGATTCAGGTCATCGACATTTCTGTTGATGCAGCCAAGGAGGACAGGATGAAAACTCTATTGGAGCAGGCGACGGAGTTTGCAAGAGGACATGAGCCATGCAAACATGCTCTTGCATTTGTTTACGACTCAGAGCGCGAACCCATGTCTATGGAGGACTTCCATGAGTTCAGCAAGTGGTTGGAGACTTCGTCAGAAGAAATTAAATGGGGCATGGCTAAACAGGCTTGTCCTGAGATTCGTTTAACAGTAATGATGCAGTAATGTTATGTACAACTTGACTTTCCTACCTTTCGTGGGCAAAAACTATAACAACGGCGGTATGTTTGGCAAAAGAATAATGGTACTGGGCGATAGTCACTATGGCTCAGTACCACAGCCAAACATCACTCGGGATGTGCTGGGATGGTATCTTGACCAGAATGTGGAGCGTGAGGGATGGATGAATACCTTCCTGAAATTTGAGCGTTCGCTGGTAAACAGGGAGACTACACCGAAGGATTCTCTTGAGATATGGAATTCACTGCTGTTCTACAATTACCTGCAGGTGTTGCTTGACGGCCCTCGTGAGGCTGGTACGGAACAGCAGTACAAGGATTCGGCTGGCGCTTTCTTCCAAGTGTTGGACCGCTATAGGCCTGACGTCATCATCGTCTGGGGCAAACGGCTTTGGAAGAATCTGCCGTGGGACAATTGGATAGAAGGTGCTCCTGTGACGGTGGATGGTGTAGAGATAGACAACGGCTACTACAAGCTGAGCGACGGACACATGGTTAGAGTGGTATGCGTATATCATCCTTCCGTAGGATACTCATGGGATTATTGGCATAAAGTCATAATGCGCTTTATGTGATATAATCCTGGTTATTGGAACATTTACATATTTGTAATTAACGCTTTTATGAAAAAATGTTATCTCTGGATACCAATTTCGGTTTATATTGACCTCAACTGAAAAAGTAATTGAGAAATATTTCCACTATTGTGATTGGCATTTCAATTAATCTTACTACCTTTGCATAAACACTAACTATAAAACAATAATGAGAAATATGAACAAAGGTGTACTGATTATCGGCAGCATACTGGCTGCCACAGTGATGACAGGTTGTGGCAATAAGCAACAGGATACAGACGGTACAAAAGCCGATTCCACACAGATGGTGGAGGATGAGGAAAAGGATGAGGATGCCGTAAAACTGACTACGAAGAGGATTTCGAAGAACATCAAGAATGCTACTGGCGAGTATAAGCTTATTATCGACTTCCCTGAGAGTGACAACGAGATTCTCGCCAATGCCATCCACGAATATATCAGCGAGTCACTCGGCTCTACCTACGGCGGCGGCGAGGAAGAGTCAAAGATGGGCTCCTACAGCGGTGACCTGGCTGACGGCGAGCAGATGGCTAAGTATTATTTCGACCTCAAAGTGAAAGAATTCACTAAGATGTATAACTCCATGAAGAGTGAAGGAATGCCTGATGTACCGCAGCTGGAATCAGAGACACAGATAACACGCGGCTACGAAACCTCAAAGGTGGTGACCTTTAACTTCTCAAGCTATGAGTATGCCGGTGGTGCACACGGTGGTTCTGTTAGCTCTGGTATGACTTTCCGTAAGACTGACGGCAGGCGCATTGGCTGGGAGTTGTTCAGCACCGTGAAGATGCAGAGCATACTACGCGACGGACTGAAGGAGTATTTTAGCGTAAAAACTGAAGAAGAGCTTGAAAGTTGCCTCGGCCTCAACAGCATTTATAGCATTCCTTTGCCAGTAACGCCACCACTATTCACTGAGAAAGGCATTGTGGTTATCTATCAGCAGTATGAGATTGCCGCATACGCTGCTGGTATGCCGTCGTTCACTATTCCTTACAAGGACGCACGGAAGATGCTTAACAACACAGGTAAGAAGTTGATTGAATAACCCCACCCCAGCCCTCCCAAGGGGAGGGAGGAAGTTTGGCTATATTGGTGAATTCTATTTACCACAATCGGGTAGGAGGTAAATGCTAATCATAGAAAGGCATTTGCCTCCTACTTTCACATTTACCGACCTCCCACACCACCGTACAAGCGGTTCCGCATACGGCGGTTTCGCGCTTTCTCATCTCACGATGTGTGGCAAGTTGTTTTCAGCCATCCCTCGGACTAGCGTCACTCCTACTCTATTGTCGGATTCCGTCCTATCGTGGTGAGTAGGGAAGCTCCTTTCGGACATCTAACTATTATAAAAGAGTCTCAAGGGTAGCAGTCATTTACTATTGCACTGCGCGATTCGGTCCTTCCCCATAGACACACGTGTCTTAGGTACTATGACCTCTGCTGACTTCTCACGGCAAGCTTTACTCCGTCAGGGCACATCGAATGGGTACATCTTCGCCATGCGTCCGTGAGACCTCCTCAGATAAGGGCATTAACTTTCCATCTTATGTCTGCTTCATTTACACCAACCGTTCCGAATAGCTATTGGGCTTCAGTTCGTTTGGCAACCTTACCCACGGTCATATGCCTTGTATGAAGTTTCTGTTCGTCAGACCAGATGTTTGCCGCCGGCTTCCTTCAGATTCCACCTCGCGATGGACACCCTTGCCCTTGGCTATGTGATTCCCGCTATCAGGGCTCACTCGGGACTCGCACCCGTTAGCTAATGCTCATGCTGAGCGTACCAAAAAAGCGAGTCACTTTTTAGTGACTCGCTTTTTCCGTTTATAATATCTTACTGTATTTTCTTTACACCGTTCTGTATTACTATGCCGTGATAACCTGCACCGACCTGCTGACCGGCAAGGTTATATACCTTGTTGTCTGCCGGTCTGTCCTTTGCAGCAGATACACTGCGAACACCAGTAGCGTATGCATCACTGAAAACACCAAAGTCCCTGTCAAACATATCCGGCAGATAGAAGCCCAGATGTGGCGGCTGGTTGTAACCGCAGTTCTGCCATGCTATGCCCATACGATAGGTATGGTCTTGCATAAGGCACGGTATGCCGTATGTTGATGGCACATTTGATGAGAAGATGTTTATCTTTGACGGGTCGGTATTGTCCCACATTATTATCTCCTCACGCCAGTCGCCCATGATATCTGCCTGCAGACATGGAGTTGCCTTGGTGGTATTACACGTCTGCGAACTGCCGTATGCCGTAGAGCCCAGAGAGAGAAGAGTTACCAGCGAACTGGCGCTTGTCAGTTTCTCTATTACAGGAGAACAACCTGTCGTAGCATATTTGCCGTCAAACATCTCATCCTGCAAATCACCGTCCCAGTATATACGGAAGTTGGTTGACGGTTTCTTTGAACTTACGGATGCACCTGTGACACATGAGTACATACCACTGAACTTACTTGTCCAAAACTCAAAGCCACGGTTAGAAGCAAGCGCATCAGCCGCCAGGCCACGTCCGTTATCGGCATCACCTGTCTCACTGCATATCACCTCACCCGTTGTGGCATCATGTACGTCGTAACCATAGTCTGCATCCTCATGAGGCATCATCACCTCCATGCCCTCACGGTCAGGACAGAGGTCTGATACATGTATGGCATCGCCGTGGCCGAAGCCTGTAGAGCAAAGCAACTTACCCTCATGGCTGATAGTAGCACCACCCATAATTATCTCATCAAAGCCATCATGGTTCACATCTGCCACAGATATGGCATGCACACCTTGTCCGAAACTTGACTTACCTGTACCCTGGCTTTTCCTAATGCCACTTGGATTAAACACTTTCCACAGACTTGCCGCTGAGCCCCAGTGTGTCCACCTTGGGACGAGTGCCGTTCCATTCCAGTCAACAGCCCAGAAGAAGGCATGCGTATAGTAACCGCGCTGAAGGATAGCAGTAGGAGTAGCGTCAACTCCGTCAAGATAAGCCACTGCCGCACCCATACGGTCGCCACGACCGCCATAGCTGTCACCCCAATCACTTGAGTAAGAGGCAGCCTTGCCGCCCGTCAGCCCCATTCCACGGTCTGGCACATACCATATAGTGTGCATAGCTGCACCTGTCTCACCATTAAAGACAGTGAGATACTCATTACCCGACAATATATAGCCATTGCTATTACGATAATCAGCCTCATTGTCTGTGGCATTCTTTATAGCAGCAACAGTAGCCGCAGCCGTAACATAATTACCCAGACCGTCTTTTGAGCCAGGAGCAGTCTTGCATATCATCTCTGCCTTACCATCACCATCAAAGTCATAGGCGAGGAACTGCGTATAGTGCGCACCGGCACGTATGTTCTTTCCCAATGACACACGCCACATCTTTGTGCCATCCATCTTATATGCGTCAATAAACACCTCGCTTGTATATCCACTCTCTGAGTTATCATGCGAGTTGCTTGGGTTCCATTTCACTATCAACTCATACTCACCGTCACCGTCAAGGTCTGCCACAGACATATCATTAGGGGTATAATCATAGGCAGTGCCTGCAAGTGTTCCTCCTGCAGGACGGTCAAGCTGCAAGGTCTTGTAATACTTTTCTCATAACTTTACTTTATTATATTATTTATTGTCTCTACTAAAGCGGTGTTACCCGCAATGATGCTGATGTTACGGTCGTCCCTGAAATGTCTTATCTCTCCCCCTGCCTCGCGGACTATCACCATACCTGCACAGCAGTCATACTCTTTCAGGTCAAGTTCCCAATAAACATCTATCGTGCCCATCGCCACGCAACACATATCATAGGCACAGCTGCCCATGCGGCGGAAGCCACGCACCTGTGGCAGTATCTTTGCCGCATTGTCTATATTGTTCACAGGGTTTGTGGCCTTATCATACGGAAAGCCTGTTGCCACTACACACTCACCCAAGTCTGTCTTCCGCGACACATGCAGGCGGTCACCCGGCAAGACTTCTCCTATGCAGAGCCCTTGCTGCATTTCCGCTCCCTGACCTTTCACGGCTGTGTAGAGTTCATCAAGGTATGGTGCATATACCACTCCCACCACCGGCTCACCCTTATAGCGTATGCCGATGCTGACACAGAATATAGGCAGTCCCTGTGAATAGCTGTTGGTACCGTCCAGCGGGTCCACCACCCATTCCCAGTCTGCTCCCTCGTGGATGTGCTTGCCTGTCTCCTCGCCAATAATGCTATGCGTAGGATAATAGCTGCTGATTTCTTTCACCAAGTAAGCCTCACAGGCCTTGTCCACCTCGGTTACCACATCATACTGTGAAGTCTTTGTGTCTATCTGCAGTCGTGGCGAACGAAACGAATCCATCTGTATCTCGCCCACTGCCGCCGCCATTTTGACGGCAAAAGCCTTTATCTCCTTAAACTCCTCCATTTATATTTATTTATTGATTAATTTCTATACAGGTTATGTGTAAACACATCAGGAAATAATAAAGGCCTGTCGAGACTCACATCTAAACAGGCCCTCGCAAAGTTATGTTTTTTGTTTATGAAAGGAGATTCATTCTTGTTCCCTTACTTACGGGCTCTCTCACCTACCCTATCTCATTTTTTCTTCTTGCTTTCATTTCTCCCAGTCTCCTGCCCTTGCTCTCCCGTCCGCAGGTGCTCATGCCCTGCCATCAGCTATTATGTATAGCGCAGAAGCTGTCCTACACGCACCTTGACATCACGAGTCAGGTGGTTCTTCTTACACAGCTCCTCAACTGTCAGTCCATGACGCTTGGCTATGCTGTACAGGGTCTCACCAGCTGCAACCTTATGATAGCGAGCAACAGTATTCGCGTTCTGAGACATCTGTCCCATCTGACGCTGCTTGGCAGAAGAAGCCTCTTTCTGCTTCAATCCGCCCGGGATTGTCTCGCCTCTCACGTCGCTGGCCTGATAACCGCCATTGCCAATCTTGCCGCGTACCTCGTTAGCATACCGGCCTTCATGCTCGTATGTTGACTTACGGAACATGTAATAGTCTCCCACTACATCCTGGTTACGGAAGTCAAACATCAAAGCAGGGTTAAGCGCTACGCCACACAGACGGGTCTCAAAATGCAGATGCGAACCGGTGCTTCGTCCTGTGTTACCACCCAAGCCGATAGGCTGACCAGCCTTAACCACCTGATTCTCCTCTACCAGCTGAGCACTCATGTGACCGTATATGGTCTCAAGTCCGTTGTTATGGCGTATCACGACATACTTACCGTATCCGCCACCGTCATACTTCACTATGCGGACCTTACCAGAGAAAGCGGCACGTATAGTATCACCTATATACACCTTGATATCCAGTCCCTTGTGCTGACGTCCCCAGCGTGCGCCGAAGTTACTTGTCACCACGCGGCTCTCCGTAGGCATGTGGAAACCACGAAGGTTAATCCTGAAAGAGTCAGGCAATTCTGTTGCCTTATGAGTATACTTGTTATCCCAGTCCTCATACAACTTTGATGATGGAGACTGAGCCTCCTCACGCTCAATCACTGACTTGAGCGCGAGAGTATCTATTTTTCTCATGTGTTTGTCAATCGGAGCCTGGCGCACGATGAAATCCTGTGCCACAGATGCTGTTGACGTTAAAGCTGTTACAATAAAAATTGAACAAATTTTTTTCAAACCCATTGGTTAGTATCTCCTATATTTGTCAGGCGGCAAGATTGTTTGAACCACCCTAAATAACTATTTCAAATTAAACGGTTAATTGCAAAGTTAAGAAAAAAAAGTGGTTTATACAAGTCTGAAAACAAAGAAAAACAAGTTTTAAGAACTAAAACTTGTTTTTTAACTTTTTTTATCTTTCACTTGCAGTTGTTTCTCTATCCTCTCCACACGCTGACGAAAGAGTTCGTCAGTCTGTATCTGTTCCTTTACCTTAGCGATGCTGTGCAGCACAGTGCTGTGGTCACGCGAACCTATCATGCTGCCTATACGCGACACCGGTATCTTAGTGTATTTCTCTGCCAGATACATCACTATCTGCCGAGGGACAACCACTTCCTTTTTCCTTGAGCGTCCTTTGACAAGGTTATGCGTAACCTCATACTCATTACATACCTTGTCCATTATGTCATCCACCGTCAGCGGCGAGTTGTCAACCTTTACGGCTCTCTTCACGACGCGTTCCACAAGCGACATGTTCAGACTACTGTGATAGACTATACTATAGGCCATCAGCGAGTTGAGTATTCCCTCGAGATAACGCACAGAACCGTTGGCGGTACTTGCTATAAAGTCAACGACGTCGTCAGGTATGGAGATACCGTCGCGCACGGCCTTCTTCTTCAATATATCTACGCAGAGCTGGTAGTTAGGCTTGTCCATCTCTGCCGTCATGCCACATCCGAAACGTGTTATCAGTCTCTTGCTTATACCCTCCATCTCCGACAGCGCACGGTCACTGACGAGTATGATACGCCTGCCGTTTCTATGCAGGTGGTTGAAGATATGGAAGAAGGTATCTTGTGTGCCCGTTGCCTTCACCCACTCCTGTACGTCATCGACTATCAGCATGTCTATCGTCTGGTAGAAAGCAATGAAGTCATTCACCTTTCCCTTCAGCGTTGACTGCGAATACTGTGTTGTGAAGGTTCTTGCACTCACATACAGCACACGTTTGTCAGGATACAGTTCCTTGCACCTGTTGCCTATGGCGTTTACCAGGTGTGTCTTTCCACAGCCTGACGGACCGAAGATAAACATCGGGTTGAACTGTGATGTGTTGGGATGCTCTGCCACCGACAGTCCGATGGAGCGCGACAGCTTGTTGCTATCTCCCTCAATAAAAGTACGGAAAGTCTGTGAGGTATTCAGTTGCGAATCGATAGGTGGCAGCTTTGCCGCCTTTGGCTGCAACGCCGGTTGTTTTATATCATAAGGTGTGGAACTGTCAGGACTCTCCACCAAGACGCTGATGCCTTTCTTGCCCTCCTGTGGTTCCACCACCACGATATCCCACCCGAGGTTTATCTTGCCGAAGGTGTTATATATCGCAGTCCTGAAGACGTCAAGGAAATTCTTTTCTATCTGGTCACATATATAGTCACTGGGCGACTGTAATATCAAGCGCCTCTCAGCCACTATATACTTCTCGAATGACACATGGGCGAAGAGCGAGTCATAGTCCTCCGCCGGCACATTCTCCCTGATATATTTCAAGCACGACAACCAAAGTGCCTTACTATCTTTCATCTGCATTACTGTTTCTCCTCCGCTTTATCTTTTTTACCAAACACAGAGAAGTGTACATACCTCTTCGGATGTGCCTTCAGGTCAATCATCAAAGAGTCAGCATGCCTCATCGTAGAGTTAAGATTATTATATACGCCCTTGTCATACATCAGCAGTCCCAGTGTACCCTCGCGGTTGTTGAGGGCCTTTGACATCTGCTCCAGGTTGTCGAGCGTGTTGTCTATCTTCTTCATTGTTGCGTCAACATCAACCCTCGCCAGGTTTCCTGTCAGCGTCTCGGTGTTCTGCAGCGTAGCATTGGCGTGCCGCATCATTCCGGGCACACTTCTGTTCAGCTGCATAGCGAGCGAATTGAGCTCTGACGTCGTCACCTTCAGGTTCGCCGTCATATCCTCCGCATTCCTCAGGATGTTGACTATTGAAGGATTGGCAAGTATGGTGTTTACCGACGTCACGATGCTGTCAAGCTTTGGCACTATTGCCATCACTGTTGGCAGTACCTCCTGGAACTGTGCCATCATGCCCTTCCCGTCAATACCCATAATCAGGCCTCCCGGCTCTATCTTCTCCTTGGGGTTGTTAGCCAGCAACAGGTTTACCTTGATGTTACCCATCAGGTCGCTCTCTATCTCTGCCTGCGAGCCCTTAGGAATACGCAGTTGCGGGTCAATATCACACTTCACCAGCACATTGCCGGCATTCTCATAGTCATACTCTATAGAAGTCACTGTTCCCACCTTATATCCGTCAGCATATATGGCGGTTGACTCCGACAACCCTTTCAGGTCCTTGAATGACATATTATACGTGGCAGAGGAACTGAACAGCGTCAGCCCCTTAAGGAAGTTCAGTCCGAAAAACAGCAACACCAGCGCCACTATGGCAACCAGCGCAATCTTTACCTCTTTTGTAAATATCTTGTTCATTTCTTATTTCTCTTATATTCTTTGATTGCCTCAGAGATGTTCATCTTCTGTCCTTCCTTGAAAGCGACGACGAAGCAGTCACCGAATGTAGCCTGCAATTCGCTCTTCAGCCTTAGTATCTCGTTATAGTCAGTTGTCTCACCTATTGTGTATTTCGTCATACCGTTCTCGGTATACTGATTATAGTCCGTGCGTCCCTTGAAATGTGCATCGCCTTTCTTGAAGGGCTTGTCGGTTGCAAGTATCTGCACCTTGAACACTGGTACCCCGGCGTTGTCTCCCGATGCCACATACAAGGTCTTTTCCTCTTCCTCTTTCTTCTTCTTCCCCTCTTTCTTCTCTTCCTTCTCCTCCTTCTCCTCTGCCTTTACAGTCTTGTCAGGCTTCTCTGCCCTCACCTCCTCTTTCTTTTCCTGACCGGGCACCACGTCAACGATATTGATGGTAGGTTCCTCGGCTTTATACGGAACGGTTATATTGTTGTCATACTTTTTCTTATATTCCACAAAAGCGTTGTATATACCTTTTGCTATATTGTCTATCGTGACATCCTCGTTCAGCAGCTTCTCCTCCGCCGGAGTGGTGATAAATCCCAGTTCCACAAGGCAGCTCGGCATCGATGTCTCTCTCAGCACCAGGAAGCCCGCCTGCTTCACACCCCTGCTCGGCCTGTCAGCCGCCTGGCATGTCTTGTTTTGTATAAAGGTGGCAAGGTCCACAGAGCGCTGCATATTCTTATCCTGCATGAACTCAAATATGATATAGCTCTCGGCAGAGTTAGGGTCAAAGCCCTGATAGGTCTCCTTATAGTTCTTCTCTATCAATATCACCGAATTCTCACGCTGTGCCACGTCGAGGTTATCCTTTGCCCTATGCATACCCAGTGTATAGGTGGTCATTCCTCTCGCTACGCTATTGTTCTCCAGAGCATCGGTATGTATGCTGATAAACAAGTCGGCCTTTGCCTTGTTAGCTATCCCTGCCCTGTCCTTAAGTTCCACAAACACATCTTTCTTCCTGGTGTATATCACCTTCACGTCGGGACAGTTCTGCTCCACATACTTTCCGAAGGCCAACGCAGTCTTCAGGTTGATATCCTTCTCTTTTGAGAACTTGCCCGGTGCTCCAGTGTCGTGACCACCGTGACCGGCATCGATAACGAGCGTAAACTCCTTGGCGCCGACTTCTGTTATCAGTGCGAGGAGCATCACTGCCAACATCAATATGTTTCTCTTCAAGTTCATGGGCAGATGGTGTTTGTTTTCCAAACAATATGCAAATTTATAAAAAAAAATCCATTCCTCAAATATTTCTTTTTCCTTTTTCTTTTTTTTACAGTCAAGACACATTTATGCCCTGCATACAGTCTTGTTATACAAGTTTTTTTGTATCTTTGCCCAGAATTTATTTGTAACACATTAAATAATATTATATCACTTACTATGAGTAACAACAAAGCACAGCAACTGCAGATTGACATTCAGCAGGACGTAGCGAAGGGCGTTTACAGCAATTTCGCCATTATATCTCACTCCCACGCAGAGTTTATCGTTGACTTGGCAAGCACATTGCCCGGCACACCTAAAGCACAGGTGGTAAGCCGTGTAATCCTCGCCCCTGAGCATGCCAAGCGTCTCGCCATGGCACTGCAAGAGAATATCATGCGCTACGAGCAGGAGTTCGGTAAGATACAGATGGCACAGCCTCAACAGGCTCCTACTGACGTCCCATCAGGCACCGCCACTCCATTCGGCGTAGGGGAAGCGTGATGTTAATTAATAACTCTACCCCCTCTAAATCTCCCCAAGGGGAGACTTCCTCCCATAGGAGGGTAAGGGCGGGAGCACAACTCATAATTCTACCCCCTCTAAATCTCCCCAAGGGGAGACTCCCTCCCATAGGAGGGTAAGGGTGGGAGCACAACTCATAATTCTACCCCCTCTAAATCTCCCCAAGGGGAGACTCCCTCCCATAGGAGGGTAAGGGCGGGAGCATAACTCATAACTCATAACTCATAATTCATAACTCATAACTAATCTAACATGTCACGATTTGCATTCAAAATGTTTTTGAAGCCTGGCTGCGAGGCTGAGTACCAGAAGCGCCACGCTGCTATCTGGCCGGAGTTGGTAAAGATGATTAAGGACTCCGGAGTAAGTAACTACAGTATCTACTGGGACAAGGACACCAATATCCTGTTCGGTTACCAGGAGTGTTCTTCTGAGACCAACTCTCAGGACACATCGAACGGTGTTGACCCTATCACACAGAAGTGGTGGGACATGATGGCTGACATCATGGAGGTTAACCCCGACAACTCTCCTGTCACCATCCCGGTTAAGGAGGTCTTCCACTTAGACTAAAAAAAGCAGACACCATGCAGGGATATATATATATAAAGGAGATAAGGATGCACGCCTTTCACGGTGTGCTTCCCCAGGAACGCACCGTAGGCAACGACTATGTTGTCAACGTGAGCATAGCCTACCCCCTGTCCCAGGCATGTATATCCGACGACCTGGCTGACACTCTCAACTATGCTGAGGCGCTCGCCATAGTCCAGGAAGAGATGCGCAAACCCTCAAAACTGCTCGAGAATGTGGCTTACCGCATTTGCCAGAGCTTACACTCTCGTTTTCCTCTCTGCTCCGCCGTTGACATCGACATTGAGAAACTCAATCCGCCGATGGTTGGCGACTGCAAGTCCGCAGGCGTGTCACTACACGTAGAGATGACTGACGTAAAATGAGGGTCAATCGCTAAAATGTCCTATTTTTAACTTCATTTCCTTGCGATATTAGTCACCAACTCTGGTTTTGGCCCGAAATATCGCAAGGAAATTGCGTTAAATACAATGGTTTGATTATCAAGGTGTTAAAAAAAACAGCAAAACGATTAAAGAGAGAAAAAAGGGCGTTTTTCGTCGTGATTCGATAGCTTTTACGAGGTAAAGTGATAGCTTTCACACCCTAAAAGCTATGCTTTTACGATGTGAAAGTTATGCTTTTTGAAGCAAAAAAGGCGCTTTTTAGCCTCATAAACGCAAAAAAGAAGATTGCCGATTGTTGCAATCTTCTTTTTTATTGGTATTATTTTCTTATCATTTTCTCTAGTTTGCGAATTGTAATGAAATGTTAAATCACCAAAATGTCCTATTCTATGTAGTTTGTTTTTCTTCAACATCAGGGTGCATAAATCCGCGTAAAACCCATTAAATTGGCTCTACAGATATTGTCCGTGGATAGCCCACACAAATCTGTAGAGCCCCATATTTCCTTAGGTGAACTCATATACCTTTTTATTCTGGCTTGTTTGTTAGAATATCAGCTGTTTGGTTAAAATCGTCAATAATAGCTTTTTGATGTGGGTTATTATTATCCACAATTATTGCAATATAAATCATTTCGTTCTCTACTTTTGCATTGGCGGTACAAATAGTGAAGCGTTCAGGCGAAGCATGATGTTCAAACCAACGGAGGAAAAGTCTGTTTCTCCCACCTTCTTTGCCGTCAGAGGTGTCGCATACATAGAGCAGCACATGGTGATTAGAACGGAAAAATTCTTCAATAATTGCCAACACGGTGGCTGCTATCTTAGGGTCATGTGGGGCATGGGTATGCTCTACGTTCTGTAAAATCAGCTGATAAGTTTTACAACCACCCAAAATCATATCCTCCTCATCAAAACTGATGCGATAGTGTATGCCGTGGTCTGTGAGAAAGATGAAACCCGCCTCTGACAGAGTAATGTCATATGGGGAATTCTGAAGGATGTGTTGCAGTGAGAAGTCTATCATAGTGTTACGACCTTTCCTTCGACACCTCTTTCACGTAACCAACGTTCAAATTGGTTCTTTGCCTCTTTCTTGTGAGCAAGAGCTTTCTTAAAAGCTTTCATAGCATCTTCTTTCGTTATTGCCATAATTTCCTCCTTATTTATTAATATCGGTGTATGGGTCAGGACTGTGTTCCTTCAGTGCCAGCCCCTGTTTCTCGCTAAAACCTTTCTTAGGTTTTGACGATTTCCGCTGCACAGTTACAACTTTGTTCTGAAATAATGATAATAATTACAGATTGTCAATGTGGAAATGTTAATATTCGGGTTCCGCAAGCCTCCTGCGCCATTAGAACAAGTCTGCGTATGTGCCTGTCTGTAAGAAAAGCAGCGTCAGTTCCATGTCATTTTGCTCCCATGTCATAAGCCAGTCAGGCTCGATGTGGCACTCCCACTGTCCGTCTCTGTTACCCGACAACTTGTGGGGGCGGTACTTCATGGGCAAAGTGCCCGTGGCTTCGAGTAAGTCCATCGCATCAGTTATGTGCTTCATGTTAAGACCACGTTTGATACAACGGCGGAAGTCCTTCTTGAAGCGATTGGAAAGTGATACCGTATATGCCATATCTATAGCCCCATTTCCTTATAAAAGTCCTTTAGTGAATCATAATGATACACTCGTCCGTTCTTTACGTCATCCATCGCCTCACGGTAGCCGGCGGTTTTGCAAATATCGTGCTCTTTCTTCTTTGCAGTTTTCTGCACCTTTACAGATGCTACACCCACAATCATCTTGCAAGCCTGCTTCACTTTCTGGACAAGACTTTCGTCGGGAATCTGTAATACCAATGTTGCCATAACCTTTTCCTTTTATTATTCTTCTATCATGCAATATTGCTGCGGTTTTGTATTGCGTTTACGCTGCAAAGTTACATATTATTTTCTAAATAAGTAGCATTCGCTCGAAAAATATCTTTTCTCTTTTTTAGAGCGGTTACCTACATTGCCCGTAATGGGAGTTTTTATCGTGACGTTTTTTTCTCCAAATAAGATACCAGAGATAGCTGGTTATAATTACATCAACTGCCAGCAACAGTATGTTCCTCACATACGGCGGTTGCGGATTATCAAAACAGAATATACCCACATAAAAGCCAGCGAACACGATGGCAAATGAAGCGACATATTTGACAATCCGGCTAATCACTTATTCATCAATCATAAAAGCATCAGAACTCGCTGGTGAAGTGGAACTTGATATGCTCGAAGTCCTGCTGCACCATTAGAACAAGTCTGCGTGTGTGCCTGTCTGTAAGAAAAGCAGCGTCAGTTCCATGTCATTTTGCTCCCATGTCATAAGCCAGTCAGGCTCGATGTGGCACTCCCACTGTCCGTCTCTGTTACCCGACAACTTGTGGGGGCGGTACTTCATGGGTAAAGTGCCCGTGGCTGCTAATATCAGCATAGCCTCTTGTATGTGGTGCATGTTGCACCCACGTTTCTCACAACGTTTCAAATCTTTATCGAAACGCTTAGTGGTCTTGATAAAGTACTTCATACGTTGATGCCTAACTTCTGGAATAAGTCTTCAACCGAGTCATATGTTGTCACTCGTCCGTTCTTTACGTCGTCCATCGCCTCACGGTAGCCGGCAGTCTTGGTAATGTCGTACTCCTTCTTAGTAGTCCTCTTCACCTTTACCGAAGCTACGCCCTTGAGCAGACTAATAGCCTTCTTGATGTCCTTGAGCATCGACATGTCCTCGATGTTCACCAGTATCTGCCCTTCTGTAGGAATTGTTGCTACGTTTGCCATAATTATCTTCTTTATTTGTTTTTAATATGAGTCAGGACAGTGTTTCTGTTTCTCTCTCACATTCTTTTAATGTTACGATGATTTATGAGTGCAATGTATCGCACGATAGGAAAAGCGAGTGTCTGCAAAGCAGACTCACGGTCGCCTTAGCGATTTCCTGAGTGCAACGTATCGCACGAAATAAATAGTGCGTGTCAATCAAAGATTGGCGCACGTCTCTGATTTACGAGTGCAAAGTTACATATTATTTTCTAAATAAGTAGCATTCGCTCGAAAAATATCTTTTCTCTTTTTTAAGGCGGTTACCTACATTGTCCGTAAGGGAAGGTAGGAGAGAGATTTTTAGAACTCACTGGTGAAGTGGAACCTGATATGCTCAAAGTCCTGTTGTGCCATTGAGAGCACGTAGCCGGAGTCGGCAAGGAAGACGTCGCGGCCGTCCTTGTCCTTTGCCATGTACTGGTATTTGCGCTTCTTGAAGTTGTCGAGCTCCTGCTCATTGTCGCTCTCCACCCAGCAGGCTTTGTGCAGGTGTACCGGTTCCCAGCGGCACTTGGCGTTATACTCGTTCTCCAGACGATACTGTATGACTTCGAACTGCAGCTGGCCTACGGTGCCCACGATGCGGCGGCCGTTGAACTGGTTGACGAAGAGCTGTGCCACACCCTCGTTCATAAGCTGCTCCAAACCCTTCTGGAACTGCTTTGCCTTCATAGGGTCGTCGTTCTCTATGTACTTGAACATCTCTGGAGAGAACGAAGGCAGTCCGCGGAAGTGCAGCTGCTCACCCTCGGTAAGGGTATCGCCAATCTTGAATATGCCGTTGTCTGGCAGACCTACGATATCGCCAGCCCATGCCTCGTCGATAGTCTCCTTGCGCTGCGCCATGAACTGCGTAGGTGAAGAGAAACGTACCGTCTTGCCCTGACCTACATGCAGGTAAGGTTGTCCGCGGCGGAACTTACCTGAGCATACCTTACAGAAGGCTATGCAAGAACGGTGGTTAGGGTCGATGTTGGCGGTAATCTTGAAGATAAAGCCGGTGAACTTCTCCTCCTCCGGGCTCACCATACGCTCCTCTGCCTTGGTAGGACGTGGTGACGGAGCTATCTCAACGAAGCAGTCGAGGAGCTCCTGCACACCGAAGTTGTTGAGCGCTGAACCGAAGAACACCGGTGCCACCTCACCACTACGGTAAGTCTCAACATCAAACTCTGGATATACTCCGCTGACAAGCTCGAGGTCGTCGCGCAGCTGCTGTGCGTCCTCTGCGCCCACCTGAGCATCAAGTTCTGCAGAGGCAACGTCCACGCTCACTTTCTCAGTGACGCGCTGCTTGTCGGGTGTGAAGAGGTTGAGCTGTTGCTCATATATATTATAAACGCCCTTGAACCTCGCACCCTGGTTGATAGGCCATGACAGGGGGCGCACCTTTATCTGTAGTTCCTGTTCCAGTTCGTCGAGCAGGTCGAAGGGGTCGCGGCCTTCACGGTCCATCTTGTTGATGAAGATAATGACAGGAGTGTTGCGCATACGGCACACCTCCATCAGTTTCCTTGTCTGAGCCTCCACACCCTTGGCACCGTCAACAACTATGATAGCCGAATCGACAGCAGTAAGAGTGCGGTAGGTATCCTCGCAGAAGTCCTGGTGACCAGGAGTATCGAGGATGTTTATCTTATAGACGGTATCGGCAGACGCCGTCGGTGGTGTATAGTCAAACTCCATGACAGAGGTTGACACAGAGATACCACGCTGTTTCTCTATGTCCATCCAGTCAGAGGTAGCAGTCTTGCGTATCTTATTTGACTTCACTGCACCCGCCACCTGTATCTGTCCGCCAAAGAGGAGGAACTTCTCGGTGAGGGTTGTCTTACCCGCATCAGGGTGTGATATGATGGCGAATGTACGCCTGCGTTCTATTTCCTTATTCACAGTGTTAAAGAGACCCACCCCGCCCCTCCCTGTGAGGGAGGGAGTGTGAATCGGAGGATTTATTAATTATTATACTATGAGACCCACCCCGCCCCTCCCTGTGAGGGAGGGAGTGTGAATCGGGGAATTTATTAATTATTATACTATGAGACCCACCCCAGCCCTCCCTGTGAGGGAGGGAGTGTGAATCGGAGGGGTTTATTATTTATTTCATTATTAATTATTCAAGTTTCGCTCAACTTCTTTGTAGTTATGGAGTAAAGTAGTTATGGAGTAAAGACGTATGCTTTGCTTATCCACTTTATTGATGGAGTTTTTAGATTTAGAGGTGATGTCTTAACTCCTTAACTCCTTAACTCCTTAACTCCTGTTAAAGCGAAAGTTGGGTTAATTATTATTATGCATCGAATTATTAATTCGCTTGCAAAGTTACTCAAAAAAAATGAGTCACACAAGAAAATATAATTTATCATTTGGCAAAATGAAATAAAAGAAGTAACTTTGTAATACGCAAACTATGAACCGTACCGTCCTATCATTATCAGAACTAAACGCGTTGGTAAAAGACGCAGTGGAGTACACTCTGCCTGATGCCTACTGGGTAAGGGCAGAGGTGGCGAGCGTACACGAGAGCCGCGGGCACTGCTATATGGAACTGACGGAGACCATAGACGGCAAGGGAAAAGGTGGTACGCTGGTGGCTCAGGCACGTGCTTGCTGCTGGGCTGGCACATGGATGAGACTGTCACCTAAGTTCCAGAGCGTGACGGGCGAGAGGCTGCACGCCGGTATGTCGGTACTGCTGTGCGTCAGTGCCAGTTTCCATGTATTGTATGGTTTCTCTTGGATAGTGACAGACATTGACCCAACCTTTACCATGGGCGACATGGCACGGCGGAGGCAGGAGATAATACGCAAGCTGAAAGCAGACGGTGTATATGACCTTAACAAGCAGCTGCACATACCTATGTTCTGCAAACGCATAGCGGTAGTATCAAGTGCCACGGCGGCAGGCTATGGTGACTTCGTGAACCAGCTGGAGAACAACGACTACGGTTTCAAGTTTGAGACGAAGCTCTTTCCTGCCGTCATGCAGGGAGAGCAACTGGAACGCTCAATAATAGCTGCGCTGGAAGAGGTGTATCTTGAGGGGCAGAGAGACGGCAACACTGACTACGCCTTTGACACCGTGGTGATTATACGCGGAGGCGGCAGCACCACTGACTTGTCAGGATTCGACAGTCTGGCGCTGGCAGAGAACATCGCCAACTACCCTCTGCCAGTGATAACCGGCATAGGACACACACGCGACGAGTCGGTGGCTGACCTCGTGGCATGCAAGGCCCTGAAGACACCGACGGCCGTAGCGGCATTTCTCATAGACAACCTGGCACAGACAGCAGAGTGCATAGACAACGCAGCCACACGCATAGCGAAGGCCGTAAGCACACGGATGCACACAGAGCAGATGCGTCTTGACAGGATAGAGCAATACATGAGTAATGCCTTTGCCATAAGGAAAGAGAGGGAGGAACGCCGCATTGCCGACTACACCAGCAGAATGAACGTCGCCATTGACCGGCAGCTGACACACGAAAGGAACAGGGTGGAGACGATAACATACAGGTTGCCCATGCTGATAAAGGCCTTAATACAGGGCGAGACACACCGTCTGCAAATGGCGGAGCAACGCACAAAAGCGCTGGACCCCGTCAACATATTAAAAAGAGGATACAGCATAACCCTGCACAAGGGACACGCAGTGAAAGACGCAGGTCAGCTGAGCAAAGACGACATGGTCACTGTGATGTTTGCCGAAGGAAAGAGGGAGATGAGAGTGGAGAGGTAGTTCCTATTAATAATTAATAGTTAATAATTAATAGTTAATATTAACAAATCATCGCTCAAAACTCATAACTCATCGCTCGGCGCTTGCGACGCTTTTACAAAGGTCGCAGACCGACTAAAAGAACTCATAACTCATAACTCATAACTCACAACTCATAACTCTTCAGTCCCAAGCCCCCTCCCTCACAGGGAGGGATGGGGGAGGGTCCCTCAACTCATAACTTTGAATAATGATTGACAGACTAACCATAGAACGCATAAAGGATGCCGCCGACATAGTTGACGTGGTGTCAGAGTTCGTCTCACTGAAAAAAGTGGGAGCGAACTACAGAGGCTTGTGCCCGTTCCATAACGACCACACACCATCGTTCTATGTATCACCGGCAAGACGCACCTGCCACTGCTTCGTATGTGGCGAGGGCGGTGACAGTGTGGGGTTTGTCATGAGGCATGAGCAACTGACATATCCCGATGCCCTGAGATGGCTGGCACGGCGATATCACATAGAGATACAGGAGAGAGAGCTGACAGAGGAGCAGAAGAAGGAGCAGACGGAGAGAGAGTCGATGTTCATCGTGAACCAATGGGCGGCGGAGTATTTCGCCGACATACTGCAAAACGACATCGACGGCAGGGCCATCGGTATGCAGTACTTCAGGCAGCGAGGCATACGCGATGACATTATCAACAAGTTCCAGTTGGGGTTCTCTCTCAGCGACCGCGAGGCTCTTGCCAAGGCGGCTCTCGCTAAAGGATACAAGGGAGAGTATCTGGTGAAGACAGGATTATGCTACGCTCGCGACGGACACCCCGATGAGCTGATAGACCGTTTTGCCGGACGTGTGATATTCCCATGGATAGGCGTAAGCGGAAAGGTGGTTGGCTTCGGCGGCCGTGTACTTGACGCGAGGACCAAAGGCGTATCACAGAAATACGTCAACTCGCCCGACTCTGAGATATACCATAAAGACCATGAGCTGTACGGCATCTTTCAGGCTAAGAAGGCCATAGCAAAGGAGAACCTGGTGTATATGGTGGAGGGCTACACCGATGTAATATCCATGCACCAGTGTGGCATAGAGAACGTGGTGGCAAACTCCGGCACTGCGCTGTCTGAACACCAGATACACATATTACACCGCTTCACGCCTAACATAGTATTACTCTATGACGGTGATGCCGCAGGCATCAAGGCCGCACTGCGAGGTACGGACATGCTGCTGGCTGAGGGAATGAACGTGAAAGTGATGCTGCTGCCTGACGGCGACGACCCTGACTCTTTCGCAAGGAAGCACACCGCGGAGGAGTTCCGTAATTATATTAAGGAGAAGCAGACTGACTTCATTGAGTTTAAGTCACGGGTACTCCTCGACGGCGTGACCGACCCACACGAGCGCTCTGAGGCTATCACATCGATAATAGAGAGCATAAGCAAGATTAGCGACCCTATCATAAGGGCCACATACGTGCAGGACTGCTCTGTAAGGCTCGGCATAGCTGAGCAGACGCTGATGCTGAAACTGAGAGAGGCGAAGAACACGGCAAACGGAGGACCAATGTCAGCACCTGACACTCAGGCCGCGAACGCCCCTGCTGCCACTCCCCAGCCGGCAGAGCAACCGTCAGCAAAGCCCAAGACATCCTCTGCATTCCTTCTTATACGCACTGTAATAAGACAAGGCGACATAATGCTGTACGAGAACATAGAGACAGAGGACGGAGGAACCATGTCACTCAAACTGGCACAGTACGTAAAGTATGACCTTGACCAGGACGAACTACGCTTTGCCGACGAGATGTACAACAGGATACTTGACGAAGCAGTGGCACACTCAAACGATGAGGGGTTCAACACAGAGCAGTATTTCACCATGCATCCCGACTATGCTGTGTCAGCCTTTGCCATCAAGGCATGTGAGGACGAGGCGATAGTGTCAGAGAGCCTCAGGCATGAACAGACCATAGAGGAACTGCGCGACCAGGTGAACCACCTGCTGCTCGACTTCAGGGGAGAGTATATCAACCAGAAGCTGACCGCGCTGCGCACTGAGATGCAACAATGTCAGGGAGACAAAGAACGTATGACGGAGGCAATGCGACAAATGCAAGAGCTGCAGAAGGTACGCATGGAAATAGCCAAAAGAACAGGGCGCACCATACATAGATAGAGTAAGGAGTAAGGTGTAAAGAGTAAGGGGGAAGGGGGAAGGGGGGAAGAATAAAGAATAAAGAATAAAGAATAAGGAATAAGGAAGAAAGAGGATAAGATTCATTATGCCACGACAAGAAGTGTTGTAGGGTTTTTCCGTACGCAATGTAGGGAAAAACCTTTTATACGTTATTATAAAAAGGTTATCTTTGCAACATAGAAACTTAAAATCATACGGCTATGAAGAAGACAATTATGATAATGGTTACACTGCTGGCAATAGCCACCACAACCAAGGCTATGACATACGCACAGGCACGCGAGCAGGCTTTGTTCCTGACAGACAAGATGGCTTACGAGCTGAACCTCACAGAGGAGCAGTATGAGGCCGCATACGAGATAAACTTCGACTACCTGATGCAGATAAGAGGAACAGGTAACGTTTATGCCGCTCCATGGAGACAACGTAACATAGACCTCAGCTACATACTCTATGACTGGCAGTATGCCGCATACGAGGCTGCAAGCTATTTCTTCCGTCCCGTGTTCTGGAACGACGGTTACTGGCATTTCAGCATCTACTCGCACTATCCGCACCGCACGCACTTCTATTTCCCGCGTCCGGCAGCTTACGTATCTTACAGAGGCACACACAGCTGGCACAGGAACAGCGGTAGATCTTGGTACGTAAACCGCGTAAACCACTACCGCCCCGCAATCTCTGACAGGCGCACACACTCTGGAATGAGAGATGGAAGACGCACTAACGGAAACTACAGACGCAGTAACAACGGCAACATGAACAGCCGTCAAGGCAACCGCTATGACAACAGGAGCAACTACAATCACAGCAACAACCAGAACTACCGCAGCAATGGCCGAAACTACAACAACAACCGCCAGGGCTTCAACAGTAACGGTCAGAACTACAACAACAACCGCAGCAACGGTTCACATGACCAAGTGCGCAGGTCATCCTCATACAATCAAAGCAGGACACAAGAAGGTATGAGAACTGGCAGCTCTATGGGTACACACTCTCGCGGAACAAACATGGGGACACGCTCAGGCAGTTCAATGGGTACACGCTCCGGTAATTCCATGGGTGCAAGAGCCGCAGGTTCTGTCGGCACACGTTCTGCAGGTTCCGCAGGCACCAGAGCAGGAGCAGCAAGCCGCGGCAACGGTTCCCACGGCGGAGGCAGAAGATAAAAAAAGACAGAAATGTTTTCCAATATAAAAAAAAAATGTTATCTTTGCAAGCGATAACATAGAGACACAATGAACTCAATAAAAGAAATCACTGTTAAGGACAGGAAAGGAAATGCAGTGCCACTCAATGGTTATGTAGGAGAAGTGGCTTTGGTAGTTAACACCGCGACAAAAAGCGAGTACACAACACAACAGTACAAGGAACTTAACGCATTATATGAGAAATATCACTCGCAGGGATTTACCGTGCTTGATTTTCCAAGCAACCAGCCTACGAAGTCATGCCCAGGAACTGACGAGATGATACACAAATACTGCAAAGAGGAATTCGGCACAGAATTCCCACGCTTTAAGAAAGTGAAAGTAAACGGAGATGATGCCGACACACTGTATAAGTATCTTACAGAGAAATTCCCTGGTGAGATAACAGAAGACTTTACAAAGTTCCTCGTCAACAAAATAGGAAAGGTAGTGGCGCGTTTTGATGCCTCAGTACCAACTGACGAGATAGACCAGAAGATTGCGACACTAATTGAAGCATAATATATACAATGAACCACGTTAAATGCTTGATAATCGGTAGCGGACCTGCAGGTTACACCGCTGCTATATATGCCGGCAGGGCAAACCTGTCACCTGTGGTGTATGTAGGCCAGCAGATGGGCGGTCAGCTGACACAGACAACGGAGATAGAGAACTTCCCCGGATATCCTCAAGGTGTTGACGCCAACCAGATGATGATGGAGCTGCAGCAGCAGGCTGAGCGCTTCGGTGCTGACGTACGCGCTGGAGAGGTAACCGAGATTGACTTCACCGGCAGACCTTACGTTGTTACCGTTGACGGCACAGACAAACTGACTGCCGATGCTATAATCATAGCTACCGGCGCCAAGGCTAAGTATCTTGGACTGGAGGACGAGAAGAAATACAGCGGCATGGGTGTAAGCGCCTGTGCCACGTGCGACGGTTTCTTCTACCGCAAGAAGGTGACTGCCGTGGTAGGTGGAGGCGACACTGCCTGCGAGGATGCGTTGTATCTCTCAGGACTGTGTCAGAAGGTTTACCTCGTGGTGCGCAAGGATTACCTGCGCGCTTCCGACATTATGCAGCAGCGAGTGAAGTCTGCTGAGAACATCGAGATTCTGTTCAAGCATAACGTTACAGGCCTCTATGGAGAAAACGGCGTTGAGGGTATGCACGTGGTAGAAGGAAAGGACACACCGGAAGAGAAGCACTATGACGTGAATATCGACGGACTGTTCCTTGCCATCGGACACACCCCTGTCACAGACTTTGTCAAGGCCAGCATAAAGACCGACAACCAAGGTTACATCGTAACAGACGGAAAGACACAGGAGGTCTATGACCAGGAAGGCAACGTGATACCGGGAGTGTTTGCCGCAGGCGATGTGTGCGACCCTACATACAGACAGGCCGTGGTAGCGGCAGGCACCGGATGCAAAGCGGCTTTGGACGCAGAGAAATATATACAGTCATTGTAAAATTTCTCTTATATTATTTTGCCAATTAAAAAAAATATATTAACTTTGCACACCGAAAGTGAGACCGAGGGTGGTTTCATATTGACATAAGAGCGACAATCGCTTGCCCAGATGGCGGAATTGGTAGACGCGTTGGTCTCAAACACCAATACTTCACGGTGTACGGGTTCGAGTCCCGTTCTGGGCACAAGTGATACATCAAGCCCCTTGCAAATATACATTTGCAAGGGGCTTTTTCTTTTTCGGGGGTATATAACGTCACACTTGCAACCGCAAGCATAGACATGACGGCCAAGGCATGTAGATAATCCCCTTCTCATCCCTTCTGAATTTACATTAATAATGTTTATCGCTACAAATTCACAAAATTATTCCAATAAACAATACAAATTGTAAAAAAACTGAAAAAATTTTATGTCGCCATGGCAAGGCATACATTTTCAAGAAGTTAAAGAAAGTATATATGCTGATTATCTCCAAATATTTTCATACTTTTGCACCATAATCACTATTTCCTACAGTTTCAAGAAAAAACAAGATGCTTGAATCCCTCAACCCATTTCAGTGGACCATCATATCCATTACCGCGCTGTGCATCGGTATGTCAAAGACCGGTGTACAGGGCATAATGTTGCTCATAGTGCCCTATATGGCAATGGCTTTCGGAGCCAAGGAGTCAACGGGTGTCATCCTGCCTATGCTGTGCATGGCTGACGTCATAGCCGTAACCTACTACAAGCGCATAGCCGACTGGAAGGTGGTAGCAAAGCTGCTGCCCACTGCCATACTCGGCTTCCTCGTTGCCATCTTCGTTGACTCCCTCATCCCAACGCACGAGTTTCGCAGGCTCATGGGCTGGACACTCGCTCTGGCATTGGGTGTGATGATATGGAGCGAGGTGTTTGGCAAGGAGAACAGATGGATGACAAAATGGTGGTATTCCGCCATCTTCGGACTTCTCGGGGGCTTCACCACCATGATAGGCAATGCCGCCGGACCTGTATTGTCGGTCTATCTCCTTTCCATGCGCAAGGAGAAGATGGAGTATATAGGTATCAACGCATGGTTCTTCCTCGTTGTCAACCTGCTCAAGATTCCGTTGCAGATATTCGTATGGGACAACATCACGTGGGATACGTTCTCTCTAAATCTCATGATGCTGCCTATCATAGGCATCGGCGCACTAATCGGCATACACATCGTAAAGCTCTTCCCAGAGAAGGCCTTTCGCCGCTTCATACAGGTTGTCACCATTCTGTCTGTCGCCATGATGCTGATACAGTAGCACAAAACCCTATCACACCTGTGAGTATTTCTCTCTATATTGCAATGGTGACACCTTGGTATGCCGCTTGAATACATTATTGAAATATGCCATGTCATCATAACCCAAAGACAGAGCAATCTGCTTGACAGGCAATAAAGTAGTAACCAATAGCAATTCCGCACGCTCTATCTTCTTTTCCGTAACATACGCATTAGGGGTATGCGACACTTCCCTCTTAAACATCCTGATAAAATGGTCTTTCGACATACAAGCCACCTTTGCAAGCTCATCCATATTGACACGCCTGCCTATGTTTTCCCTTATATATGTCAGCGACTGCTCTATACGCTCATCTTTTACACGCTTCTCCGCAGTGGCATGGCGCAGGAAACGAGAGAGCAGAAGAAGGATAATGCCTGTTGACTCCACCTTGTCGCAAACAGAGCGTTGCTGATTGTTCTGTATGTTACTGATTAAAGTAGTGCGGTTATCATAGCTCTCCGGGTCCGACTGGCTCAGTCTCATTCCCAGATTGACCTCACACAACCGCTTCATAAGATTCTGGTCATCATTAGCAGCTTCCACCTCCACGGGAAACTTCCAGTCATCCCAAAAGCTGCCACCATAAGAGGGGTCTTCATATAAATGCAGGTAATAGTGAGAGAAACCGCCTTTACATATATTACTATGCATAGTATATGGCGGAACAAGATACAGATGATGCGGCAGGAGGGACACTATGCCGTCAGGCAGCTCGACCTGAGCCTCACCGTCCACCACGTAATAGAGCCTGGCAAACGGACTACGCACATTCCTCCAATTCCAGTCGCCGAAATGGCTCGCAAAACCCACATTGAGCATCAACAGGGGGAAATTATATAAGGGGCCTTCATTCATAACAGGTGCAAAGATACTACTTTGTTTTTATGTATATCGTTTTTTTACAATAAAATATCTTTATTTTCCATTATTTATATCGATTTTATCCTTACCTTTGCACATGACACAAGAATATGCAATTATAATGAAGAAAAAGTTCCTGATAGAATAAAAAGCATCAAACCGAATCAACAGCAATGAAAAAACTAATCCTTTTTGTTTCAACAACCTTCATAGCACTTTCAATGAGTGCACAGACAATCGTAAATGGAGGACAATTCAAAGATCGCATCCTTCCGATGCAAGGCTCTGTCACCAAGTCTGCAGAACAAGCCATCTGGGGACAGGAAGGTGTGCAAGGCAGATTTCTTGACAATGGTGCGGAACCAGCCTCTACCACTGACGGCAAACCGACTTTGTCATATTGGGGAGGAAATATCATGAAGGATGCAAACGGCATTTACCATCTGTATCTAGCAGGATGGGATGCTACTCAGAGAGCACACAGTTACTGGTCAAGATCAGATATCTATCATCTCACCTCAACAAGTCCTCAGGGACCTTTCAATCTAACAGAGAACTATAACATCGGTGCTGGACACAATCCAACAGTGTTTCAAGCAGCAGACGGGACTTATGTGCTTTATGCTCTGATAAACAACACAACAGCTTATAGATACACATCTAAAACACTTGGTGACTCGTGGGGCGCTAAGGAACTGATGCCCACCAACCTTCGTGACAGGGCACTATCAACGGGAACCGCCCAGTCATATTCAAACTGGACCTTCTCACAGCGTCCTGATGGTTCTATTTACTGTATGGATCGTGGTGGTGCTATGTGGATAAGCGAGACGGGACTTTCAGATTTTGAAGAGGTCAGCGACAAGTCTGCATACCCCGGTGGATACCAACGTTACTATGAGGATCCTGTAGTGTGGAAGGATGAGTTCCAATACCACATGATTGTAAACCATTGGAACAACAAGATTGCATACTACAGCCGTTCAAAGGATGGATTCCACTGGATTAGCGAGACTGGTACAGCATACGATCCCACCGTTGCTATCCACGAGGATGGGACACAGGAGAAATGGGATAAATTTGAGCGTCCACGTGTATATCAGGATCATTATGGACGTGCCACACATCTCAATATGGCTGTAATCGACTCTGACAAGGGACAAGACCTTGCCGGGGACATTCATAGTTCAAAGAATATCGTGATGCCTCTCAATCCGGGCATGAGAATGGAGGTTCTTAATGAGGAGAAGATCACCACAGCAACGGTGGCTATACGCGTGAAAATATATAAGGAAGATGGCTTTGAACCTGCCTCTGCTCTCAACATCGGGTCACTCCGTTTTGGTTCTCATGGCACAGTGAACGCTGGTGGCGGAGCATCAGTCACCTCACACGAGACAGATGAAAATGCCAATCTCATTCTAACATTTAATGGCGCATCTTCAGGACTCACAGCCGATGAATTTGCTCCAAAGATTATCGGTCAATACACAGACGGCAAGATGTGCTATGGCTATGCACGCCTCTCATACATTGACTACGAACCTGCATACCTGTCACCTATTCTTCCGACTATCAACAACGAGAGTAAGCCAACGAGTATAAAGGTTAAAAACTATGGACTAAAAACATCACGTGAAGGTGCTGTAATAAAGGTTCTCACAAACAATGGTGTGGTTATTGCTACAGGCACAGTGCCTGCCACTGACAAATACGCCACAGTTGATGTTCCTCTTACAGCGGTTTCGAGGATTCCAGCAGGTAGCACTGCACTTAAAGTGACAGTTTGCGAGGACGGTGTCGTCACCGACACCCATACCCTTCAGCTCACCGATGCCGTAGCAGCACAGCAGAAACTCCAAATGGTGATATCAGAAGCCGAAGCTCTCTATGGCAATGCCAACTACAAGGAAGGCGGGGAAGACCTAATGTCAGCTATAACAAACGCAAAGTCACACCTTAACAGTTTCTGCATACCAGAACTGACAGAGGCTGATAGTACGCTTACCGCAGCTGTTAACACATTCAAGTTCTCCAATGCGACAACCCTTAATCCAGTCAGCATCACTATTGTGAATGCAGACATGAGTAGCCTTGAGGGTTGGGAGATACTTAATGTAGAAAGTAAAGGCTTTCATATCAACTCTTCAAATAATCACGACTACAATGCTCTCGGGCGCAATCCGTTCATGGAGGCATACAATGGCGGTGGCATAACAAATCCTAACTACGCTCAGCAAACATTCAAGGACATGCCAGCAGGCAAGTACGTCTTCTCGGCTGATGTCATTGCACAGAGGGGTACTGGCGGATGCACGGGCATTGTCATCTTTGCGAACAACAACACAACAGATTGCTCTTCAACTCAGAAAAATCATTCAGAGAACTATATTGTAGAATTTACTCTTACAGAGAAAGCAGACATAACCGTCGGTCTTAAAGTTCTCGCAGGAAGCAATGCCACATGGGTAGGTTTCGACAATGCGGAATTAAAGTATTATGGTGACACACAGAATCCGACTTCCATTAAGAATATCGATACAGAACAAGCAAAGACAAACAGTTGTATATTCTCAATCCATGGCCAGAGGCTTCGTACTCTTCAGAAAGGAATAAACATTGTCAACGGAAGAAAAGTATTGGTTTACTAAGTTTACGCGTATTTCATAATGAGAAAGACAATCGCTTACATTATAGCAGCACTTTTTTCCCTGACTTTGCAAGCAGGGAATGTCAAAGTGCTCTTTATAGGTGACTCTGTCACTGATGGAGGATGGGGAAACAGCGCAGGACATTCCACGCCTTCTGACCAACGCAACCAATGGGACCAGAACCATATCTTTGGTCATAGCTACATGATGCTGTGTGCTGCACATTTTCAGAGTTCTCTGCCTGAATATGAGTACGAATTCCTGAATCGCGGCATAAGTGGTGATGACCTCACAAGGCTTGAGGCACGATGGACGGAGGATGTCATCAAGATAAACCCTGACGTCCTGTCTGTGCTGGTAGGAACGAATGACGTACATTATTATTTAGAGAACAAGGATTCAGACTTTGACTTTGCCGACTGGGAACAGCGCTATCGTAACCTGCTTGACCTGGCTCGCAGCTCAAATCCGAAGATAAGGTTTGTACTGGGCACGCCTTTCGTTGCCAAGGTAGGAAAGATAGGCGCGAATGAAGACTATGCCCTGCGTGACAGCCTTATCCACCAGTTGTCGGGCATTGTTGCCACAATAGCCAAAGACTATGATGCCGTGCTCCTGCGCTATGACGAACTGTTTGCAGCACAAAAGAAGGAGCATCCGCTTGTATCAATGAAGCAATGGATATGGGACGGCATACATCCTACTGCAGCAGGTCACAGGCTGATGGCTGACCTATGGATTAAGCAATGCACCCGCTTGATACGTACTGACAACCGTAAGACTATCAGCGTTACACCAGAAGAACTTGAGAAGTGTCCGGACGGCCCCTATCAGGCTAACTGGCAGTCGGTGGCTGAGCATTACCAAACTCCTCAGTGGTTCAAGGATGCCAAGTTCGGCATATTCATTCATTGGGGAGTGTATAGCGTTCCTGCCGCAGGTAGTGAGTGGTACCCCAAGCACATGTATAACGGTCTCAGTGCAGCACATCGGGAGAAATGGGGCGACCAGAAGTCTTTCGGCTACAAGAACTTCATTCCCATGTTCAAGGCTGAGAAGTTCGACCCGCAGCAATGGGCAGAACTCTTTCAGGAGGCAGGCGCACGCTATGTAATCCCTACAGCCGAGCATCATGACGGCTTCGCAATGTATTATAGCAAGCTTACACGCTGGAATGCCAAGGAGATGGGGCCGCATCGCGACATCATCGGCGAACTGGCAGAGGCAGTGCGCGGCAAGGGAATGAAGTTCGGTGTGAGCAATCATCGCATAGAGAACTGGGACTTCATGTATCCACTCAATATGCCTCTTGACGATACCGACCTTATGAACCCTGACTATGCAGACCTGTACGGACCTCCACAGAAACCTATCCTGCAAAGCGGCATGGGCCCCAAGGCCTTGGCTGCCCCTGCTACTGGTGGTGCTACGGAAGCTGTAATAAACGAAGCGGCAGAAGAGGGGCGGCATCCTCAGAGCAACGCCTTCCTCAACGAATGGGAGATGCGTGTACACGAGATAATAGACCGTTATCAGCCCGACCTGTTGTATTTTGACAACGGTATCAATTACCGCTCACTCGACCCTTGGAAACTGCGTATAGCACGATACTATTATAACAGCGCATGGCAATGGCATAAGGAGGTAAGCATACAATCAAAGTCACAGGCATACCTCGCAGGCTCCATACAGGACTTCGAGCGTATGAGCCGTGCTCCCCAGCAGACTCTCGACCGCTACTGGCAGGTGGACGACCCCATAGGCAACAAGTTCGGCTATATCGAGGGACTGAAGTTACAGAGTGCCGACGGAATCATCCGCTCGCTTGTCAACACTATCTCAAGGAACGGCAACCTTTGCCTTAACATATCACCAAAAGCCGACGGCACCATACCCGACGACCAGCAACAAATACTGCGTACCGTAGGCACCTGGCTGAAAACCTACGGTGAAGGCATTTATGGCACGAGGGCTTACAAGACATCTGCAGAGAGAAACGTTCGTTTCACGTGTCGTGGCGACTGCATTGTATATGTTTTTGTCATAGGTTGGAATGGAAAGCCCTTCGCCCTGCAAACGCTAAACGACCAGAGCATTGACCGTGTCACCAGCCTTGCCGACGGACAAACCGTCACTTTCCGTCACACCGATGAGGGATTGCTGATAAATGCCACGCAGACCAACGTCAATACCCCTGTTACAGGTTTCAAGGTAAAACTAAGACATCGCTGACACATTTATTCTATAACGATAACATCAAAATAGGACATTTTTGTCATTTGACTCTCAGGATTTTGTCGATTACAAACACGCAAACTTAGGGATAAAGGGATATAACAAGAATAGATTTATACTGCAAAATTATCCTATTTAACATCTCTTGACACAAATTGTGTTAAAAGATGTTTTTTTTTTTTGCCAACTATTAAAATTTGTTATTATATTTGCATCCGCTTTATATCTGAACGCGGGCTGGATGATTCTCTTGGCACCGCATGAAAGGTTGGAAGAAATGACTTGAAGAAAAGGTAAGAAGATGAGAAGCGGATTTATATCTACTACTGTTTATATAGTTTTTCTTACGGTGTGCATCGCTGCCGCTGTTGACACGCATCTGTTTGTCTATTCGTCGTTGTCGCGCTCCCTGCTCATGGAGTGCGGCCTGCTACTGTTGGCGTTGGTTGCTTTCTGCCACCGTGCGTTATGTGGGACGGTAAGGCCTGTCGGCGGACTGTGCGTCTTTGTCGCTTTGTGGATGGGATATATCTTGCTTCACGGCAGGTTGTCAGAGGTTATGGAGCTGTACCGCTCGATATATCTGTGTGTCACATTGTTGTCTGTCATCTCTCTTTCTTACTGTCTCAAGGTGGGGTTGCTTACACATGAGAGGATTTACAGCGGTTTGTTAACTATCGGACTTATACATGTCTTTTGTGTCTTTGCGCAGAGGATGGGGTTCATGGAGCCAGAGATTTCTCTGTACACTGTGACGGGGGCGTGTGACAATCCCAATGTCACGGCGATGTATCTTGCTGGGTGCGTTCCGCTTATTGTGCATAGGCTGAGGTGCTCGGACAGGAAGGTAGCTTATGTCGTTTTCCTTGTCATTGCTTTGTTGGCTGTTGTTTTGTTGCGTTGCCGTACGGCTTACATAGGTTTGGCTGTGGAGGCTGCCGTGTTTTTTCTCTTTTCGTCTAAGGATTCAAGGACAAAAGGATTTCACTTGCAAAGGGAGACAAACTGCAATCCTAAAATCCATAGTTCCTTAGGGAAAGTGTTTTTAGCGGTGGTGACATTGCTTGTCGTCTCCGTCGCGGCGGTGAGGATGTATCAGATGAAGCGTGACAGTGCCGACGGCCGTCTGCTTATATGGAAGGTGTCTGCCTCTATGATTGCGGAGCATCCTATGGGTTGCGGCTACGGGTTGTTTCCCAAGCACTACAACTTGCGGCAGGCGGAGTATTTTCACGAGGAGCACGGCACGGAGACGGAGCGCAGGAATGCCTCTTTCGTCTATATGGCTTACAATGATTTCCTCGAGCATGGCGTGGAGGGCGGTGTCTTAGGGATGCTGTTCCTTGCCGGGTTCTATGCTATGACTATTACCAGAGCAAAAAAGACTCCCTCCCTCACAGGGAGGGCTGGGGTGGGTCTCTTTTCCGCCTTCGCCGTCATGTCGCTGGTGAACTTTGTCGTGGCTGGCATCCAGACATGGCTGCTTGTTGTCTGTTGTGCCGCCGTGGTTGCCGCCGGCAGCAGCAGGGCTGATGAGCCAGAGGAAGCGGTGGGCGGTCACAGTTTGCTTCTGCTGAGGCTGGTGAGCGTGGCACTGGTCGTGCTTGTCCTGATGCTGTCTGTCATCACCGGGAGGATGACCTACGCACAGTATCACCTGGGAAGAATTGAGGAGAGGATGTCTGCTGGCGAGGCTGTCAGCGACAGTGTGTTTGCCGATTTAGAGAAAAACATCTATTCCTCCGAGGCGTTCTGGAGGTTGAGGGCGGCGAACGCAATGAAGAGGCATGAGTATTCCGCTGCCGTAACTCATCTTGACAAGGCCGCAACATTCACCACAACCCCTGACATATACTACAAGAAATATGAGTGCTGCATAATGACTGGGCAGGAAAGCAGGGGGATTGCCAGTATAAACGAGATTTGCAATACCCAGCCGTCGCTGTTGAAGCCACGGATGATATTGATGAGATACCACGACAGACATGGGGATACCGCCGTCGCGCTACGATATGCCATGGATATTAAAGACACTGAGCCAAGGATTGACAATGAGGAGGCAAGGAGAATAAAAAGAATTGCGGAGAAGTTTGTGAGGAGGGGATGTGAACGATGATATAGAAGATATAAACCAATTCAAAACAATATTTATTTATAATCACTAAAACTTATCAGAAACAAAAGTAACAGAATCATGAAAAGAAACAGAATGAGAATTACACTACTGACTTTACTGTCGGCATGTATGCTGTGTCATGGCAATGATGTCGCGGCGCAGCGTGAGGACGACGTGCAACAAGCTTTGCGCACGCTGAAAGGACTAGAGGAGGACAGGACCAAAGAATGGGCAGTGGAGGTACTGCGCGAGGAAGCGGAGTCCAACCTTTCTGGCGAGGCTATGAACGCGCTCGGCATCGCTTGTCTCACAGGGACAGGAACAGAGTATGACAAAGAACAGGGATTGCAGTGGCTGGAGCGTGCTGGCAGCAATGGTTACAATGCGGCTTTCCATAATCTCGGTGTCATCTACAAGCTGGGCAGGTATGGTGTAGCCCAGGACTTCAAAAGGGCTTTTGCCGTATTTTCCGAGGGGGCGGAGTTGGGACAGCCTTCCTGTCTGTATGACGCAGGCTATATGCTTTACAAGGGATTAGGCTGCACGCAGGATTACAAGAGGGCGGCGATGCTCTTTCTCAACGGGACGAGAGCAGGCAACACCGCCGCCATGTATATGCTCGGTCTTTGTTTCCGCAACGGCTACGGAGTGGAGCGTGACGAGGCACTGGCTGACTCTCTGCTGCAACGCTCGGCGGCACTCGACTACAAACCGGCATTGGAGGAACTATTGCGCCCAGAGCCAGAGAACTGTCTCGGGGAGGACTTCACTGCAGACAACTCCTTGCCACGGCAGATGCCGGATGTAAACATCACTGTCAACGAGATGAGTATGCTCAGCGGACTGTACAGCGGTTTCATTGTGATGTATGACTGGAGCGGACAGCATGTGCTGGGTGAAAAGCCTGTAACAATGTCTGTGGAGGACATTCAAGGTGACAGTCTGACCGGCAAACTGATTTTTGCGAGTGACACCGTGCCGTTCAGGGCTGGCATCACGAGTGAGGGCAGGTTGTCTTTCACTGCCGGCAAGGTAAGCCTTGACGAGAGGTACACCGTGGGCAAGAAGGTGAGCTATACTCTCAACGAGGCTATGCTCGATATCTGGAAGGATAACATAAAGGGCAGACTGTCGCTCTACTCACTAAAGGAGAAAGAACCTGAGCGTCCGATGTATATGGAGCTGCAGAAGAGACCCTCCCCAGCCCTCCCTGTAAGGGAGGGAGACGATGCAGACGAGGATGCAGACCGATACACACGCATCGTTGCTGCGCCTAATCCGTTCTCTACTGATTTCTCCGCTACGTTTGAACTGGCAGAGGCTTGTGAGGCGCAGGTGCGCATATTTAACCAGTTTGGTGTGCTGGTCTATGGTCGCACGCTCGGAATGTTGGAGGCTGGTACACATACGGAGACTTTCTCGCCAAATATTCTTGACGGCACATACGTGCTGAACATCAAGGCGGGACAGCAGGTGCTTCGCACAATAATTGTTAAAAAAGGAGGTGCGAGGTGAGAAAGTATTTGTCATTAGCATTTCTTTTGCTAACTTTGCTTTGTGGCACGGAGGTGCAGGCGCAGACATACTATACTGAGAACGGGCAGATATATGGAGACTATGACAATTCTGACTACTACAGCGACAATGTCAGGTGTTCATGGTGTGGAGTTCTGATGACTCAGGAGGAATATGCCTATCATGACTGTGATGAGAGGACATCTGTCAACGGTGATGACGACATCTTCTTTAGGGGAGGTTCTTCCTCTGGCAGTGTACATGTCTATGATGACGGAGATGTGGATTACAGTGGAGGTGGCTCACCTTCCGGTAATACCGGCTCTGGCGAAACTGTCACTAAGGACAAAGCATTAGGAGAGGTTACGGTAAATGGGTACTACCAAGGGTTCAATCCCCTGCTGGATTTACTCTATTACCTATTGACCGGGGGGTATATAATGGGAGGCTTCAACGACTTAGGCTCTTTATCTGATAACGGGGAGTCTATTGAAGGAAGCGACACTACAAACGTAGGATGGTATCCACCGATCAACACGGATAAATGGAAATTATATAACGTCAAAGATCTTAAATTCATACCAAATATACATTTAGTTAAAAACCTTCCAGACAAGTTTCAAAGACAAAAACTTCCTATGGAATGTGTTGCTAACTCTATTGCAATAGCTGCTGGCATTATTGACGGGACAGATCCTGAAATAACAAGAGCAGCAATAAGGAATATTGCTTTTGATGAAAACTATGACCTTGTAAAGAAAGGCATCCCCCTTGGGGAGATAAAATATTTATTATATGACTACTGCGCAATAACGGATGATAACAAATTTAGCAGAAATGTTGTAGAAAGCTACATCGACAATGAGAACAAACCGATTATGGCTGTAACAGACGTAGAATTTACGAACGAAAAAGGTGAATATTTTTTAGGAGCCCACATGGTGACAATAGTCGGCTATGATGCTATGTACTATTATTGTGCAGTAGGCAAAAATCAGGCTGCGGCTGTTCCAAAATCAGATTTTGAGATTAAAAACACAAAAAATAATGCAATGAGATATAGATTATTTATTTATAATGGAAAGAAAGGAGTAAACCTATGAAACAGATTATCATAATATTCTTTATATTACTTGGAATTTTGTCATGTGAAGCAAAAGGAGGCAGTACACAACAAGATGCTACATATACTTATGCGGCAAATGAAAATACTTCTTCTGTACAAAATGACACTCTGTCCGCAGCTGAGGTCAGTCTATCGCAGTTACAGGGGACAAAATGGAAGATAGTCAGCCCTATTCAAGAAGGAGAAGAAACCACTTGGATGTTTTCTAATGATTATATTATCGAGCAATCAAAATTAAATAATAAAAATTATGAATTCCGCTCTCCATTTTATGTAACGAATTCTTTACCTCTGACATTCGTCCAATCACAGGTGGGAAAAGTTGATAAGGGAATATATCTTGTAATGTATATAGGAAAAAAGATTAAAAGGATGGATTGGTATACCATAACCTCCATTGACTGGAATACTGGTGATATGTACCTTTTCCGCCAGCCGGCAGAGGACGAAGTAGGAGGCAGACCTGTAACCATCCACTTTAAGCTCATATCAAAAGCCTCACATGGAGGAGGCCGCAGATAATAAGGCCGAGAAGTAGAAATCCAACTATTTTATGAAATTTAATCTTATTACACTTTTAGTCACCTGCTGCCTGACTATTCCGGCAGCAGGTGACCATAGGGAGAGGTATGCCCATGCCATTGAGCATTACTCTCATAATACCGCTGACAGCCTGAAGCTCAAGGCCGCCCTGTACCTTATAGACAACATGGAGGAACACACCTCGCCTGAGGGCCAGCCGCTCAGCACCTTCAAGGAGAAACTGAGGTTCGTAGATACCGACGAGCGGTCTGACTGGTACGCGCTGCTTTGGCGGCAGTGTCTCAGAAGTGGCGAGATAACCTTTACACCCGACAGCGCATTAGTGACAAGCGAAGACCTCATAGAGAACATTGACGAGTCTTTCGCCGCATGGCAGGGCGCACCGTGGAGAAATGAGGTATCGTTTGATACATTCTGCCACTATATCCTGCCCTACCGTGTGCTTGACGAGCATTACACTCCATCTTGGCGTAAGGCTCTACAAGAACGGTATGCAAGCATAGTAGAAGGAGAGACAGATGTAAAGGTGGCTTTTGCCAAGGTGATGAAGGCTCTTTACAAGAAGATAAAGACTCCCAACCCATCGGGACGCTACTCCCTTGACGTACTGACGTATGCTAATATACAAATGGCCGACTGCGAGCAGCGCGCCGTGCTCGCCACCTGCATACTGCGCTCACTCGGCATTCCCGCTGTGGTTGACGCCATCCCGTCATGGGCGGACTACAGCACCAAGGGACACCTGTGGACGGCGATGCCGCTGGCCGAGGACTCCACCTACACCGTGTATGAGGGTGAGAGCGTGGCCTTGCGTCACAACAGAATTGACGCATCGGTGTTCAAGGAGACGTGTGACACCATGTTCGCCGGACAGTGTCCTTACGACATCATGACACGGAAGAGGGTGTCGAAGATCTACCGCATGGAGTACGGCAGGCAGAACCCTTGCACAGAGTCAGTACCTGTAAAGGGTATGCTCGGAAATCCGTTCATCAGCGACGTGTCATCTGAGTACGGGCTGCGCTCCACGCTAAGGGTCAGGACTGACACCGACTCCACGGTATATCTGTGCACATACCTTACGGGAGCGGACTGGATGCCTGTGGCGGCGGTGCGCCCTGAGAACGGCGTGGCGACCTTCTCACACATCGGAGGCGGCATAGTATGCCTGCCTATGCAGCGAACAGACTCTGTACTAACACCTTTATCTGCGCCTGCGTATATTGACGGCGACAGCGTTCGCTATATTATACCTGACAGGAAGAATACTGAGACTATTATCATTGACAGGAAGTATCCGCTCTGTTCTCTGTTTCCTGCCAAATGGCAACGGCTGATAGGTGCCACTATAGAGGGGGCTGACGACCCTGCTTTCTCACATCCCGACACGCTTGCCGTCATCACCTCCATGCCTCATTGGATAACGAAGATGAAAACGGAGACGAAGACTGCAGGACATCGTTACGTAAGGTTCAAGAGTGCGGAGGGAAAACGTGGGTTACTGGCTGACCTGGCTTTCGTCAGCGGTACGGACACCCTCAGGGGGGATATAATCTCGTATGGAGTGTATGACAACTACCTTGAAAAGGCTTTTGACAACAATCCTTCCACCTATCTGAAGGTGAAGAAAGATGATTACTGGATAGGCTATGACCTCGGCGCGGACAGCACCAAGGCGGTGATAGAGATAATATACACTCCCGTGACCGACACCAACAACGTGGAGGCAGGGCATGAATACCGGCTGCTGTATTACGACGGCGGCTGGCACACTGCAGGCACGCAGCGCGCCACTGAGGGGCAGGTCACTTTCCATGGAGTACCAAAGGGAGCTCTGCTTTTACTGAAAGACCTCACGAAGGGACGTGAGGAGCGTATTTTTGAATATAACAACAACAGACAGATATGGCACTGAGACACATAACGACAATCATTATCGCCGCACTGGCATACGGCACTGCTTGTGCGCAGCAGTTCTCATGCAACGAGAGGGAACGCGCCGCCTGTATGGGGCATGAGGAGCAAATTGCGGGTGCCGCCATGTTCCGTGCGGCGGAGGAGATAGAGCGCCTCTACTACAATTTCAACGTACCCGACAGCATCAGGGGACAGGTGGAGAGGCTCGTGAGGACGAGGGAGTTCCGCAAGACCTGCCAGGAGATACTGCACAAAGACTCTGCATATCTCCGCGCCAGGAACAAGGATGCACTTGACGAGTTGTACCTAGACTCCATAAACAGGCTTATCATTCCATATAATATATACAACATCTCCGGCGAGAACGTAAGCGCCGTGCTGCGGCTGGCAGGCAGACTGAGAATAGATGAGAGTACACGCTCGGAGTTGTTGGAGAAGGCCGTCGATATGGCACGCAGGATAAGGTGCGACCGTATGCTCAACGTATGGGACGAGGAGATGGAACTGCTGAAGAAGAAACTCAGCACAAAACAATATAACCTTTTCTTCTCCATAAAGAACAGGCGTACGGTTGACGCAGAGCTGCGTGACGCATGGGACCGCATAGTGGAGGCTGGACTTGAGAGTCAGCTTGACAGTGCCAAGGACGTGGCGCTTGCCCACAGCTACCTCAACGAGCGCCAGAAACTGAAGACCATATATCGTTACCGTCCCGTAGCGCAGAAGAAGCAACTTGACGAGCAGAGGAAGCACCGTCCCCTCATGATCCGCATGCTTGACGCTCTTGACAAGAAAGAGGCTCTTAACAATGACGAGGAGAAGAAGAAGGCCATAGCCAAGGAGTTCGTGTGGTAATGATCAAAATCATGAAATATGAGTTACCTTGTAAATAGGACATTTTGGTGATTTAACATTTCATTACAATTCGCAAACTAGAGAAAAAGGCAAGAAAATAATACCAACAAAAAAGAAGATTGCGACAATCTGCAATCTTCTTTTTTTCGTTTTTCGGGCTAAAAAACGCCTTTTTTGCTTATAAAAGCATAACTTTCACATCGTAAAAGCATAGCTTTCACACCCTAAAAGCTATCACTTTACCTCGTAAAAGCTATCGAATCACGACAAAAAACACCCTTTTTCCGCTCTTTAATCATTGCACTATTTTTCAACATCCTAACAATCAAAGCATTGCATTTAACGCAATTTCCTTGCGATTTTTCAGACCAAAACCAGAGTTGCTGACTAATATCGCAAGGAATTGAAGCCAAGAATAGGACATTTTAGCGATTTGCACTTCTGCTTTTGTGGTTTCAGGAAAAAAATTATTACCTTTGTAACAGTATAACAGAATATATCTAACTATGGCAAAAGGCAAGAGGACTTGCAAGATATTGAAAGAGATTCGTCGGCAGATTGCCGAGGCTAACGACATAGAGTATGTGGTGGAGGAATGTCAGTACAGGGGTGACTGTCTCGGCACATGTCCGAAGTGCGAGGCTGAGGTGCGCTACCTGGAAGAGCAGCTGCACCAGCGCCAGTTGCTCGGCAAGGCGGCGATGGTTGCCGGAATATCCGCTGGCCTGCTTACCATGAGTCCATGCGGAAACGAGATGTATGCACAAGTGAGCAACCCGGAAGAAGGAGTCGTTATGAAAGAAGGTAATGAACCAAAACCCGAAAGTGGAATGTTTTTGGGAGTCATTGAGCAAATGGCCTCCTTCCCTGGTGGAAACAGAGCTTTGAGGGAATTTCTTTCAAAAAACTTAAAATATCCGGAAAAAGCAGCAGAAGAGGGTGTGCAAGGAAGAGTGATTTGCCGGTTTGAACTTGACGAGAAAGGTTACATTTCCAACATCAAGGTAGCAAAGCATATTCACCCTCTGCTTGATGCAGAGGCAGTCCGCGTCATATCTGTCATGCCGAGATGGATTCCCGCAAAACAAAACGGAGAGCTGGTAAAGATAAGATATACTTTACCCATAACTTTCCGTTTAGATAACGACAATGATTCTACAGAGACAAACAGTAAATAACTATGGCAAAAGGAAAGAGGACTTGCAAGATATTGAAAGAGATACGCCAGCAGATAGCCGAGGCTAACGACATAGAGTATGTGGTGGAGGAATGTCAGTACAAGGGTGACTGTCTCGGCACATGCCCTAAGTGCGAGGCTGAGGTGCGCTACCTGGAAGAGCAGCTGCACCAGCGTCAGCTGCTCGGCAAGGCGGCGATGGTTGCAGGCATATCTGCTGGCCTGCTTACCATAGGCTCATGCGGAAATGAGATGTACGCACAAGTGAGCAACCCGGAAGAAGGAGTCGTTATAAAAGGCGGTAAAGGAGCTATACCCGTACCCCCCGTAAAAGAAACAGAAGAAAAGGTATTTGGACTCGTTGAGCAAATGCCATGCTTTCCAGGAGGGCAAGCCAACTTAATGAAGTTTCTGTCAGAAAACACCAAATACCCTAAAAAAGCAGAAGAAGAGGGTGTGCAAGGAAGAGTGATTTGCCAGTTTGAACTTGACGAGAAAGGTTACATTTCCAACATCAAGGTAGCAAAGCATATTCACCCTCTGCTTGATGCAGAGGCAGTCCGCGTCATATCTGTCATGCCGAGATGGATTCCCGCAAAACAAAACGGAGAGCCGGTAAAGACAAGATATACCATACCAATAACTTTCCGCTTAAATAACGATACTACTAAAACAAACAATAAATAACTATGGCAAAAGGAAAGAGGACTTGCAAGATACTGAAAGAGATACGCCGGCAGATAGCCGAGGCTAACGACATAGAGTATGTGGTGGAGGAATGTCAGTACAAGGGTGACTGTCTCGGCACATGCCCTAAGTGCGAGGCTGAGGTGCGCTACCTGGAAGAGCAGCTGCACCAGCGTCAGCTGCTCGGAAAGGCGGCGATGGTCGCCGGAATATCTGTGGGCATGTTTACGCTGAGCAGTTGTGATACAAAAGGTACTCGGCAAGGCGATGTGCCACAAGTACAGAAAGTGGAAAGTCTCAAGGACGAGGATATAGAAAAAATAGAGGCTGTAGTAGGCCAGGTAGAAGACGTCCAGACAGAGTGTAGCAACCCTTCCAAATAAAACTAATGCTCACCATGCCAAATACAGAACTCACAGGCAAGCTGATAGGCATAGCGCGTCACCGCATGGCGGTGGACGGCGAGGGCGTGACCACGCTCGTGGCATTCCACGGTTGTCCGCTGCGCTGCAAATACTGCCTTAACCCGCAGAGCATAACGAATGACACGATGTGCATGGAGCGCACCGTGGAGGAGCTTATCGACGAGGTGCGCATAGACCAGCTGTATTTCCTTGCCACTGGCGGAGGGGTGACATTCGGCGGCGGCGAGCCCTTGCTTCACAGCGAGTACATAAAGGCTTTCTGTGAGCAGTGTCCGAAGGAGTGGCGCATAACCATTGAGACCAGTCTCAACGTGCCGCGCAGGAACATTGAGCGGGTACTGCCATACGCAAAGGAATGGTTCATAGACATCAAGGACATGAACTCGGAGATATACAGGGCTTACTCCGGCACTGGCAACGAGCGCGTCATAGACAACCTGAAGTGGATAGCCTCTGAGCACGCCGAACTGCTGCCGAGCATCACGCTGCGCCTGCCCCACATACCTGACTACAACACTGAGGATGACATAAATAATAGCCAGGTGTATCTTGAAACGCTTGGCTATCATAAATTCGACAGGTTTGAATATATATTACTCAACTTTCCGAAGTAGTCAAGTAAACAGTAGTTAAGTAGTTAAGACAATACACTTGTCTGCTTGACACGTAATGTCTTAACTCCTTAACTCCTTAACTCCTTAACTCCTCAACTTCTTAACTCCTCAACTTCTTAACTCCTTAACTCCTTAACTCCTTAACTCCTTAACTCCTCAACTTCTTAACTCCTTTACTTCTTTACTCCTGAAGACTAAGTAGAACAAGGTAGTAAGAATATTTATGGTTGAGGATAAGATAGTTGCACCATATCACATTTATGTCTATTTTTCGCGGTAAAGTGATATTTTTATGAAAATATTTTGTTATAATGAAAACTTTTTAATACTTTTGCAAGAAAATTTATTTAGAAAAGAACAATGATTGACTCTCAAGACATGACGCTGAACGCTGAACAGACTGATTCTGCACAGGAGAAGCGCATCTACGCCTCAAAGGAGGAAGTGCTGGAGCGAGTGAAGACTCTCGCACAGGGCGAGGAAGAAATTACTAAACCTGAATTGGATCATCTCAAGACCGCTTTCTATTTCCTGCTCAACGCGGAGCGTGAGGCGGCGCAGAAGGCTTACATCGCTGATGGCGGCGACCCTATGCAGTATGTAGTCACTCCTGACGAGACTGAGGAGGCTTTCAAGGCTGAGATGAGCAAGATTAAGGAAATTCGCCAGGCGGCTTTCCAGAAGGCGGAGGCTGAGAAACAAGCCAATCTGAAACGCAAGCAAGAGATTATTGAGCGCATTAAGGCTCTCACCACTACTCCTGAGGAGGCCGCCACGGGTTTCGAGGAGGTAAAGGCCCTGCAGGCTGAGTGGCGCGAGATTAAGGCTGTGCCGGCTGAGAATGCCAGCGAGCTGTGGAACAACTACAAGTTGTGCCAGGAGCAGTTCTATGACCTGCTGAAGATGAACTTCGCCGCGCGTGAGTATGACTTCAAGAAGAATCTGGAGCAGAAGACCGCCCTGTGTGAGGCCGCCGAGCGTCTCGCCGACGAGGAGGACGTGGTAAGCGCCTTCCACCAGTTGCAGGAGCTGCACAACCAGTACAGAGAGATTGGTCCAGTGGCTAAGGAACTGCGCGAGGAGGTGTGGGCGCGCTTCAAGGCCGCGAGCACCGTGGTCAACAAGCGTCATGCCGACCACTTCGAGGCTATACGCCGACAGGAGGAGGAGAACCTGACGAGGAAGAGCGAGCTGTGCGACAAGGTGGAGAGCATCTCTACCGATGACTGCAAGAACAGCGCCGACTGGGAGAAGAAGACCCGCGAGGTGCTTGACCTGCAGGCAGAGTGGAAGACCATAGGCTTCGCTCCCAAGTCAATGAACGTGAAGATATTCGAGAGGTTCCGCACCGCCTGCGACCAGTTCTTCACAGCCAAGAACGAGTTTTATGACGAGAGGCGCGAACGCTACCAGGAGAACATATCAAAGAAGGAGGAGCTGGTAAAGAAGGCTCAGGAGCTGCAGGACAGCACGGAGTGGAAGCAGACCGCCGACAAGCTGATACAGCTGCAGAAGGAGTGGAAGACCATAGGCATGGTGCCACACAAGATAGGCGACCAGCTCTGGAATGACTTCCTCAGCGCCTGCAACAAGTTCTTTGAGGCACGTAATGCCGCTACATCTGACGAGCGCAACGAGCAGACAGAGAACCTGAAGAAGAAGCAGGACATCATAGAGAAGCTGAAGGCTTTGATAGAGAATACCGCCGACGACCTGCAGCAGAAGATGCAGACTCTGATAGAGGAGTACAAGCAGGTGGGCCACGTTCCGTTCAAGGACAAGGACCAGATATTCCGTGAGTATCACGACACTCTCGACTCCTTGTACAAGAAACTCAACAAGACACGTGCCAGCAAGCGCCTCAACGCCTTCAAGGAAGGACTGAAAGAGGTGGCTAAGCGTGGGGAGAACGCGGTGGAGACAGAGCGTCAGAAGATGCAGCGCAGATACAACGACATGAAGCAGGAGCTTGAGAACTATGAGAACAACCTCAACTTCCTCACTGTCAGCAGCAAGAAGGGCAGCTCACTCATTGACGAGATGAACCGTAAGGTGGAGAAACTGCGTGATGAGATTAAGCTCATGAAAGAGAAAATAAAGGCGATGAATGAATAACATCCATCCTTCATTACAGGATAAAGAAAGCCGTCAAGACGACAACAATGTCTTGACGGCTGTTTTTTATCTACGCGCATATACAATAAAACCACACGCGCATACGTTCTTTTTAAGGTGGATATTGCAAAATCAGCAAATTAAAACAAGATACCGACATGATAGAATATATAAAAGGCGCACTGACAGAGGTCACTCCGGCACAGGCTGTAGTGGAGACAGGAGGCATAGGCTACCTGCTCAACATATCACTTAACACATACACTGCCATACAGGAGAAGAAAGACGTAAAACTGTATGTACACGAGGTATTGATGACCGGCGGCCGTGATGACTCCATGACGCTGTATGGCTTTGCCACGAAGCAGGAGCGCGAGATATACCGTATGCTCATAACCGTAAGCGGCGTGGGCAGTAACACCGCGCGCATGATTCTCAGCGCCACAAGCGCCACAGAACTGGTGAACATCATATCCACCGGCAACGAGAAGGCACTGAAGAGCGTGAAGGGCATAGGTCTGAAGACGGCGCAGCGCATCATCGTTGACCTCAGGGACAAGATGGCATCTAACGGTATGATACAGGATATCACCATGCAGGGCACTGTCGCACAGGCGGCTGTCAACAACGAGGTGCGCGACGAGGCTGTCGGTGCACTCACCATGCTGGGCTTCTCACCCGCACCAAGCGCCAAGGTGGTGACAGAGATTTTACAACAGAACCCCGCTATGCCCGTGGAGCAAGTTATCAAGCAGGCTCTGAAATTGATTAAATGAACAAGCGGTTCCTCATAGTCCTCTCCTTTTGTATCATTGCCTCCATGGCAGTGATACACTCTATTGCTGCCCCTGACGACACAAACGTATGGGGCAAGGCTGACAATGCCAATAAGGAGAAGAAGGAGGAGACACAGGCCGGGGCCCAGGCAAAGAAGGACGACAGCAAGATGACGGCGGCTGAGCGCAGACGCCAGGCTGCCGCGGAGCGACGCAAGAAAGCAGAGGAGGAGAAGAATAAGAGTACGCTGGAGAAATACAGAGAGAAGCAGGCACGACTGAAATTACAGGAGGACACCATACCCGACAGTCTGCTGCACCCACGATGGAAGATACAGCGCACACAGCCCATCACGTATGATGACATCAATCAGGGAGTGGCTGACCTGAAAAGACCTGAGAACATCAAGCAGACAACAGAATACAATGACACCACCGAACGCTACATCATAGGTTCAAAACTGGGCATGAGCTGGCTCGGCACACCAATAATGATGGAGCAGGGCGAGTTCTTGAAATGGTCTGAGCATAACCTCTTCAGAAACTATTTCAAGGAAAAGAATGCTGAGATATTCCAGCAGAAAGGCAAGGAGAAGTTTGACTTCACCGATATGCACTTTGACCTGGGACCGGCAGAGAAGATATTCGGTCCCGGCGGAATACAGGTAAAGACACAGGGCTCCGCAGAACTGAAACTCGGCGCCACCATGAAGAGCATAGACAACCCGTCACTGCCTATACGCAACCGCAACACTACCACCATAGACTTTGACGAGAAGATAAACATCAACGTCACCGGCAAGGTAGGCGACAAGATGAACATGAATCTTAACTACAACACTGATGCCACGTTTGACTATGACATGCAGAACATGAAGTTAAGATATGACGGCAAGGAGGATGAGATAATAAAGCTTGTGGAGGCAGGAAACGTAAGCTTCCCGTCTAACTCTTCACTTGTGCAGGGAGCCTCATCACTCTTCGGTATCAGGACCGACATGCAGTTTGGCAAGCTGAAACTGCAGACGGTATTGTCACAGAAGAAATCAACGAGCCAGAGCGTATCAAGCAAGGGCGGCGTACAGCTTACGCCCTTTGAGATTAATGTAGCCAACTATGAGGCTAACAGGCACTTCTTCCTTGCCAAGTACTTCCGTAACCGCTATGACGGATGGATGGCCACACTGCCGACCGTGACCACCGGCATATCAATAAAGCGTGTGGAGGTGTGGGTAACCAACAAGAGCGGAACGACGAGCAACACTCGTAACATCATAGCCTTGCCTAACCTGGGTGAGAGCAGCAGTGCGGCTCCAAGCAACAATGCCAACTCTCTGTATAGCGACATCAATGCTCTGACCGCCGCCGGCGTACGCAACATGGACCAGACAAGCGAACTTCTTGACGGCAACACCGTGGGCGGAGAAGTGATGTCGGGCGGCAGCACCTATGAGAAGATTGAGAAGGCGCGCCTGCTCAGTTCATCTGAATACACCGTCAACAGCGCCATGGGCTACATCTCACTGAAAAGCACCTTGCAGAGCGACCAGGTGCTTGCCATAGCCTATGAGTACACCTACGGCGGAGCTACTTTCCAAGTGGGTGAGTTCTCAAGCGACAAGACCGACGTGACACAGGCATTGATAGTCAAATCATTGAAGAACACTAACAACACCCCGTCACAGAAGAACTGGCAGCTGATGATGCGTAACGTGTATTACCTGGCGTCATCGGTACAGAAAGAGAAGTTCAAACTCGACGTAAAATACCAAAGCGACTCGGCAGGCGTGTATGTCACATACATACCAGAGAAAGAAGTAAAGAGCAACACCATAATCAAACTGCTGGGCGCTGACAGGCTGGACAACAACAACCGCACACACCCTAACGGCTATTTTGACTTCGTAGAGGGCTACACCATAAGCAACGGACGCGTATTCTTCCCCGTAGCGGAGCCTTTCGGTACGGCGATGTATAACGCCTTGCGACAAAGAGGTGTGAGCGATGACGTGGCAAGCAAATACAGATACCAGGAACTGTATGACACCACGCAGACGGTAGCTAAGCAGACAGCAGAGAAGAACAAGTATATCCTCACAGGTCTGTATAAAGGCACATCGGCAGGAGTTATAAGTCTGGGAGCCTCGTTTATTCCGCAAGGCTCGGTAAAGGTCACCGCCGCTGGTATGGAACTGATGGAGGGCGTGGACTATACCGTGGACTACTCTGCAGGAGAGGTGACGATACTCAACCAGAGTATTATCGACGCCGGCACCGCTGTCAATGTATCGCTTGAAAGCAACAACGACTATGGTATGCAGCGCAAGACCATGTTCGGTTTGAACTGGGAGTACGACTTCTCTAAGGATTTCCAGATGAGCGGTACTTTCCAACACCTGTCTGAGCAGAGCCTTACGTCAAAGGTATCTATGGGCAGCGAGCCGGTAAGCAACACCCTTGTAGGTCTGAACCTGAACTGGAAGAAGGAGAGTCAATGGCTTACCAATATGCTCAACAAGATTCCGCTGCTGCACGTATCAAAGCCTTCAAACATACAGTTTAACATGGAGTTTGCCAAGTTGTTCAGCTCCATTGCCAGCGGTACACAGGACAATGCCTCTTACCTGGATGACTTTGAGAGCGCTACCAACAACATTGACGTGAGCACACCGTCGGCATGGACTCTGTGCAGTGTGCCTACCGGTGGCAAGAATACATACAGCAAGACCTCATTGGAGTCTGGATACAACAGAGCCCGACTGGCATGGTACAACATCGATAAGTTGTTCACTCAACGCTCTTCCACACTGATGCCAAGCCATATCAAGAACGACCTGGAGCAGTTGTCTAACCACTATGTGCGCGAGGTGTATGTAAACGAGTTGTATCCTAACCGCGACCAGAACACATACAACGGAGCCACATCCACTCTTGACATTCTCAACCTCGCCTTCTACCCGTCAGAGCGCGGACCATACAACTTCAACCCCGGCATCACCGCCAACGGCAGACTGCCTGAACCGACGAAGTCATGGGGCGGCATGATGCGTAAGCTTGACACCAACGACTTTGAGGAGGCCAACATTGAGTATATAGAGTTCTGGATGTTAGACCCCTTTGTCTATACACGCGAGGACGGAACGGCTGCCAAGCATACAGGTACACTGCACATAAACCTCGGCGAGGTGTCTGAGGACATACTCTATGACGGCAAGAAATTCTATGAGAGCGGCATGCCTGTGAGTGATGCGGAAGCTACACGCATAGACACTACGCAATGGGGTAAGATTCCTGTACAGAACACCATCAACTATGCCTTTGCAACGACAAGCGGCTCACGCCAGAAACAAGACCTTGGATACAACGGTCTTAACGACGAGGAAGAGCAGCAATGGGATGCATACCAGAACTTCATAAACGCTGTGAAGGCCAACGTGACTAACGACAGCGCAAGGGCAGCTATCCTCAATGACCCTGCGGCCGATGACTATCACTACTACAGAGGAAGTGACTGGGACGCACAGCAGACATCTATACTTGACAGGTACAAATACATAAACAACCCACAGGGCAACTCTCCTGACTCTGACACAAGGACTGAGTCGTATGACACATCATACAAGACTTCGCCTGACGTGGAGGACATAAATCAGGACTATACCCTCAACGAATACGAGAATTACTATGACTACACCATAGAGATAGACCCTGACAAGATGTCTTCGTCATCTAATGAGTATATAGTGGACAAGAGAGAGGCTACCACCACCCTGCGCAACGGAAAGAAGGAGACTGTGACATGGTATCAGTTCAGAATACCACTGACAACAGGAAGGAAAGTAGGAGCCATCTCCGACTTCTCTTCCATACGTTTCATGCGTATGTATATGCAGGGATTCGAGGAGCCTACCATACTACGTTTTGCCAGCCTTGACCTGGTAAGAGGTGACTGGCGCATATATGACCAGCAGATACAAGGAGCTTCAGTCAATCCTACCGCACAGCTGGCAGCATCAGCTATAAGCATTGAGGAGAATAATGACAAGACCCCGGTAAACTATGTATTGCCACCAGGCATCAGCAGGGTGGTTGACCCTTCACAGCCACAGCTGACGGAGAACAACGAGCAGGCTCTGCGCATGGACATCACCAATATGTCACGAAACGATGCCGTGGCTGTATATAAGAACACAAACTATGACTTACGCTATTACAAGCGTCTGCAGATGTTTGTGCATGCCAACGCTTTGGAGCAGAACACCACTAACCTGCAAAACTCACAACTGGCAGTGTTTGTCAGACTGGGTTCAGACTTCAACAACAACTTCTATGAGTATGAGATACCATTGAAACTTACCGCCCCTGGCGTTTACAGCACTTACTCCGGTGCTGACTGCGAGGCTGTATGGCCGATAGAGAACATGCTGAATATTGAGTTGAAGAAACTCACGGCACTGAAGAAGCAACGCAACATATTAAAGGCACAGGGCAAAGCTTCACAAAACGTACTCTACTCTACTTACGACAGCGATAACCAGAACAACAAAATTTCGATTATAGGTAACCCCTCATTGGGAGAGGTGCGCACTATGATGATAGGTGTACGCAATCTCTCTGCAGACATGAAGGACGGAGAGGTATGGGTTAATGAGCTGAGACTTATAGAGCCTGAGAGCGACGGAGGATGGGCTGCATCAGCCAACCTCAACATGGAGCTGTCAGACCTTGGCACTGTGCAGGCGTCCGGCAAATACATCAGTGACGGTTTCGGCGGCATAGAGCAGAAGGTTCTGGAGCGTACTACCAACAAGTACGGGACGTACTCTATTACCACACAGGTACAGTTGGGCAAGTTCTTCCCTGACAAGGCAAACGTGTCTATACCTTTATATTATAGTGTAACACGCGAGCGTACCTCTCCTAAATACAATCCTCTCGACACCGACATGTTGTTAGAGGACGCACTGGAGAGTGCAGCAGACAAGCATGAGAAGGACTCCATTAAGAGCATTGCCGTCACAAATACCGTAAGCAAGAACCTGTCACTATCGGGTATGCGTGTAGGTATCATTACAAAGCGTCATCCTATGCCGTATGACCCAGGCAACTTCACTTTCTCTTACAGTCACTCACACCAGCACACTGACGGAGAGACAACTGTATATGAGAACGAAGACAAATGGATGGGCTCTATAAACTACTCTTGGACTCCTATATACAAGCCTCTTGAACCATTCAAGAAGCTAAAGTCTAAATCAAAATACTTAGACATAGTCAAAAAGTTTGCCCTGAACTGGTTGCCACAGAACATAGCGGCAAACACCGTTATGACACGCATATACTCAGAGTTGCAGGAGCGAGACCTTGAAGACCTGGGCAACACATCAAGTCTGCCAGTGAACTTCAGTTCTGAGTTCACATGGGATCGTAGCCTGTCCGTACGTTGGGACCTGACAAAGAATCTGCACATGAGTTTCCAAAGTGCCACACGAGCTGAGATAGAAGAGCCTTACACCCAGGTCAACAAGGACCTGAACCCTGACGGCTATGCGGCATGGAAGGACTCTATATGGACAAGCATAAAACACTTTGGTACGCCATTGGACTACAACCAGTCGTTCAACGCCTCATACCAACTGCCACTCAGCATGATGCCTATATTTGACTGGATAAAGGCTGACGGTTCCTATGCCGCCACATACCGTTGGGCAAGAGGCGCAGAGGAGGACGGCGTCATTAAGCACGGCCATACCATAGCCAACAACAGAACCATAAATATCAACTCCACATTAGACATGGTGAAGTTGTATAACCACGTGCCGTTCCTGAAGAAAGTGAACGACAACGTGGGAAAGGCTAAGAAGAAGACACCTGAGAGCGTGTTGAAGCGCCAGAAAGAACAAAAGAAACTGGAGAAAGAGAAGAAAAAGGACGAGACGAAAAAGGGCGACTCTCAAGAGAATGAAGATAACAAAGAAAAGGTTGCCAACGACAAGAAGGCTTCGCCATCCAAGAAACAGGATATAGCGAAGAAGAATACCTATACACGAGAACTGACCATAGCGGCAGACACCTCTACAATAGTCACCCATGGTAAGAAGTCCACCCGTCTGCTCGTTACGGCTAAAGACTTGAACGGAAAGGTGATACGTGTTAAATACAAGAAGATAGACAACAACAAGATAAAGATAATAAACAAAGCCGACTCTACGGTAAAGATGAAACTGTCTGTGGTGGCACTTGAACCACTGGAAAAACAGCGATGGTACAAAATAGCGCAAGGGGCTGCACGCGTACTCATGTCTGTCAGAAACATATCTGTCAGCTACCGTAACCAATACTCCATGGCACTGCCGGGCTTCACTCCCACAATTGGCAGTGCCTTCGGACAGAACAAGAATAACAGTTTGGCTCCGGGACTTGATTTCGCTTTCGGATTTACAGATGACAGCTTCATTGAGAAGGCACAGCGGGAAGGCTGGTTGGTAAGCGGCGACTCCATCAGTCCTGCCACCACAAGCAGAACGGAGGACTTACAGGTCAAGATGACACTTGAGCCATTCAACAACCTCAAGCTTGACCTCAACTTCGCCCACACACAGACCAAGCAGAAGTCAATACAATATGTATATGCAGGCAATCCTACTACCCAAAGCGGTACTTTCACTATGACTACCGTGAGCATCAAGTCGGCATTTGAGGGTATAGGTTCAGCAAACAACGGTTACCGCTCTGCATCATTTGAGAAGTTCTGCGGACTGCTCGACTCTTACCGCTCACGCGTGCAGCAACAGTTCGCCGGCACAAGATACCCGGCAAACACACCATACGCAGGACAGGCATTTGACGCTGCCAAGGGAGAAGTCAACCGCTACAGCGCAGACGTGATGGTACCAGCATTCCTCAATGCCTATACAGGGTATAGCGGACTAAGCATATTCCCCGCCATAACAAGTATGCTGCCTAACTGGACTCTCCGCTTCAGCGGACTTACCCAGATACAATGGTTCCGCGACCACTTCAAGAGTTTCAACATTAACCACTCATACAAGAGTGTGTATGCCGTAGGCTCATACAGTTCCTACTCTACATACATGTCATACATGGGTGACCAGATAGGCTTTATCTCTGATGCTACAGATGCAAGCAAACTGGTGCCAAACTCCATGTTCAATGTATCAACAGTGAGCATTAACGAGGCTTTCGCCCCATTATTGGGCATAGACTTCACACTGCCTAACAACATGACATTCAAAGCCGAGTACAAGACAACACGTGTACTTACACTCTCCATGACGAGTGTTCAGATTAACGAGGCACTGTCAAAAGACTGGGTATTCGGCGTAGGATATAAGATTAACGACTTCAATCCATTCCGTGTCAAGTCTCCTCTCACTGCCAAGGGAAAGAAGAAGGGCAGAGGCAACAAGAACGATGAAGACAACACTGCTAATAGCACTACATCGAAGTCTGCATCAAAGAACAAGGGCTTCGCTCATGACCTTAACCTGAGACTGGATGTAAGCTATCGTCAGCAGGCCGCCATAACGCGCGACATTGCCAGTGCGTCATCTTCTGCCACATCAGGCAACACGGCTTTCAAACTGGCATTCTCTGCGGAATATACGATATCAAAGCTATTGTCTATGAGTTTCTATTATGACAGGCAGTCCAACACCCCGTTGCTTTCTGCCGGCTCATATCCTACAGTAACGCAAGACTTCGGTCTCGGAGTGAAATTCTCACTTACCAGATAACCCCTGGGAATTGCTCCGTAAAACAGTTAAAACAACGTAATTTGGCAATTTTACAAGAAAAAAATTTCTGTGTCTGCAAAAATACTCTTACCTTTGCACCATCAGACATATATATGCTATGACATACAAATATGACTTTCTCATTATAGGTGCCGGCGTGGCCGGTATGAGTTATGCTCTTAAGGTGGCAAGAGCGAAAAAAGGCAAGATATGCCTAATATGTAAGACCACCCTTGACGAAGCCAACACAACACGTGCACAAGGCGGTGTAGCATCTGTCACCAACGTCATTGTTGATGACTTTGAGAAGCACATACACGACACCATGGTAGCCGGCGATTACATATCTGACCCCGCGGCTGTGGACCAGGTGGTGCGCATGGGACCGTCGCAGATACGAGAACTTGTAGAATGGGGTGTAAACTTTGACAAGAACGAGGATGGTCTCTATGACTTGCACCGTGAGGGTGGACACTCAGAGTTCCGCATACTGCACCATGCCGATGACACCGGCGCAGAGATACAGCGCGGTCTGATGGCTGCCGTGAGGGCATGCCCCGACATTGAGATAAAGGAGAACCACTTTGCAGTGGAGGTTATAACACAGCACCACCTTGGCATTGAGGTGACAAGGCAGTCACATGACATAGAGTGCTATGGAGCCTATATCCTTAACCCTGAGACACAAAAGGTGGACACATACCTCAGCAAGGTCACAGTAATGTGTACGGGTGGTTGCGGTGCAGTATATCTCACCACCACCAACCCTGTCATCGCTACAGGCGACGGCGAGGCCATGGCCTATCGCGCTAAAGCTACTGTAGCCGACATGGAGTTCGTACAGTTCCATCCTACGTCTCTCTATCATCCAGGAGAGACACACCCCGCATATCTCATCACTGAAGCCATGCGTGGATATGGAGGCATACTACGTCTGCCTACAGGCGAGACATTCATGGAGAAGTATGACGAGCGTCTTTCCCTCGCACCTCGCGACATTGTGGCACGCGCCATCGACAAGGAGATGAAGATACACGGCATTGACCATGTATGTCTTGACGTGACACACAAAGACCCGGAGGAGACACGCCACCATTTCCCTAACATTTACCAGAAATGCCTCAGCATAGGCATAGACATCACGAAAGAGTATATTCCCGTAAGGCCAGCGGCTCACTATATGTGCGGCGGCATAAAGGTTGACCTCAACGGTCAGTCAAGCATCAAGCGCCTGTATGCCATCGGAGAGTGCTCCTGCACAGGTCTGCATGGCGGTAACCGCTTGGCATCAAACTCCCTCATTGAGGCCGTAGTATATGCCGAGACTGCTTCCAAACACTCTCTCGACCATATTGATGAGTATGACTTCAACACCATGGTACCGGAGTGGAACGATGAAGGCACTATGACAAACGAGGAGAAAGTGCTTATTACACAGAGTGTGCATGAGGTGGGAAGCATTATGTCAAACTATGTAGGCATAGTGCGTAGTGACCTGCGACTGAAACGCGCATGGGTTCGCCTTGATACCTTGTACGAGGAGACCGAGACCCTGTTCAAGCGTGTAAGCCCAACCAAAGATATTTGCGAACTGCGTAACATGATTAATGTGGCATACCTTATTACCAGATGGGCCATAGAGCGCAAAGAGTGCCGTGGATTGCATTTCACCACCGACTATCCACAGCACGCATACGACACAAACAACAAAACTAACTAATATAATGAAGAAACTACTACTAAATTATTTTGTAACGTCACTGCTGCTGTTACTGTGCGGCATGACGCAGGCTGCCGGCGTGGCACGTGTCACCATTGAGGGTGAGCAGGTCATGACATTCGGCCCTACCCCTAACACGGCTTACTCAAATCCCTACAAGGTCATCGCCGTTGACATTAACGGCGACACCATACCCGACGGCACCGCTGGACTGTTCGTGACATGGGACATTGAGGGCTTCAAGACTGCCAATGACACAGAGGGACAATACTGCGACTCATACGGCTCGTTCTCATCTAACGGGAAGGAGCAGTCTAACACTACCTTCGACTTGTGCGACGTGCCAATGAATTTCTACGGCCGCATGACAGCCACTGTCACATACGGCGGCAGCACCGCCAAGGGCGAGCTATACGTAGCGGCGCTGGGTGACAAGAGCCAACCCACCGGCCAGTTATTGCCATTGGCAGGATACCCCAAAGTGTTCAGCACTTATCCCGACCAAATCACCGGTTATAACGTACTAAAAGATACATACGCCGCAAAGCAAGACCCGATTATAGGCGGATGGGCTGTGGCTGGCAGCGATGGCGGCATGAGTGCAACACTGCAGAAGGACGCTGACGGAACGAAGTACGTAAGGTTCTCATCTACTACAGCGAAGAAATCGCATATCATGTCAACAAACATGGATGCAATTACCAGCCAGGTAATTTATGTTTCCACGCTTCGCTTCCCGACGGCCGGCGCTACGATGACACTGACACAGGGCTACCCAATGTGGCAGAGCAAGAATTTCTATAATCCCGTGACAGTAAACTACGACGGCACAAACATCACCATAAATAATGTCAAGCTTGAGAAGGACGGCACAGCCGTAACCTTCGCAAAGAACACGTGGTACAACGTAGTGATGTCTGCCGACAAGACCACCGAGAAGTGCTACTGCCTCGTGTATGACACCGACGGAACACTGCTCGGCTCGGCTCCCGTCACAGCATGGACAGACAGTTCCAATCCCACGTTCTTCGGCATCGGTATGCAGAACAGTGTAGCTACAGGTTCCGTGGATATAGCTTCCGTGGAGGCATACGTACCTGCCATCGATGCCGACAGCTACAGTCTGACGGCAGACAAGACCACGCTCTCCATCCCTAACGGCGAGACGGCACAGCTCTCTGCCTCTGTCAGCGACACACGCGGATATGAGATTACGCAGAAAGCCACATGGAGCGTGGTGGAGCAGGATATGCAGCAGTCTGTAACTATCACACCGTCTGCCACAGACTCACACGTGGCTACCATCACCCCGACTGCTGATGCAGGAGCCGGCACTGCAACGATACTGGTGAACATAGGAGGTGTGACAAAGACCATCGAGCTCACTCTGACATCTTCTGCTGAAAGCATAAAGTTCACAGAGTCATCCGCGAGCATCACCATTCCTTTTGATGCTTCTGAAACAGTTGCCCGGAAATATGAAGCCATAGTCCTTGACGGCAACGGTGCCGACCTCGGTCGCAACGTAACCCTCGCAGCTTATGAGAAGGACGGTACTACCCCGCTCCAGAACACCAGCATCACGTTTGACGCACAGAGCGGCACTCTCACCGTTACAGGTGCTGCACAGCCTACGCAGGTTGTCATCACTGCCAGCGGCACAAATAGCGACAACGAGCCTATAGCCAAGAGTCTCACCGTGAATATACACGGTCTGGCATTTGACTTCGGATACACCACCGATGAGGGCATAGCCGAGGGCTTTACCGCCGTAGGTGCATCCACCACTTATAACGAGACTGACGGCTACGGCATAACAAGCGGCACGCCAACTGCCCGAGGTGCTGCCTCTGCTACTGATGCCACGACAGACTATCTTGAAGGTGCCATGACATTCAAGGTAAAAGTACAGAAAGGTGTTTTCTACACTGTCACTGTCACCTACACAGGAACTCTTACTACGGCTTACATAAACAGCGACCTCGCCGGATATACGTTAGGCACACACACCTCTCTTGCTACAGAGACCTACAGCATACCTGCCACACGTGACTTTATAGACCTGACCATCGCCTCTGGAGCAATAGCCAAGATAACAATCACGAAGCAGGCTCCGCGCCAGAAGCGCACCAAGCCCGTGGTACACCACATAGGCGACTCCACATCTGCCAACAACGGTTCGTGGGCTTACCGTCTGGCAAGCCTGTGCAACGGCGGCAGCTATCCTGACCTTACCGCTCTCTGCACTTTCCAAAACAACGGTCGTGGCGGACGCAACCTCTCTACATATTACACCCAGGGACTGCTTGCCAATGTACTTGCCGACATCTACCCCGACGACATCGTGATGTTTGGAAACATGGGTACCAACGGCATGGGCAACAGCTTTGAGGCTGACGTAAACTATTACCTTGACGCTGCAGAGGCTCTGGGTGCTAAGATCATCCTTAACAGCTACTCTCCTCACGGCGCTGTAAGCAATTACGCAAGTGGCTATAACTCATCCACCGCAACCTTCAATTCTTACCGTCGCGACAGTTATGACAACATAATACGCAGTATTGCAGTCAAGCGTGCAACCAGCGATGAGAATTACCTCGGTTTTGTGGAGATAGGCAAGAATGCCGATGCAATCTTCAATGCATACGCTAAAGATTATGCCGCTAACAACTGCGCATCTGCCGATGCTGCAGCACAGGCCATAATAGCCTGCTTCACCGACCATAACCACTACAGCAACGGCACCTTGGCTTGTGACCTGATGCTTAACGGATATGAAACAACCGACACCAAGGGCATAGTGCAGCAGCTGATTGACATTCTCAGCCAAAGTTCAACACCCGTCACTGCTCCTGTGGCTAAAAGCAACGCAATGACAAGAGTCGGAATTTACGACTTTCTCGGTCGCAAGGTAAGCGATGGGCTAATGATAACATCATCGGTTGCTGACAAACTGCACAGCGGAATTTACATCATCAACGGTAAGAAATACATGATGAGATAGACCGTATCTCACCATGAGAGTATAAAAGAAGGCGCATCACGCAACCATAACCGGCAGCGTGATACGCCTTTTCTTTTTCACATCCTATATTAGCATGTTTGTTATTCCTGTGAAATAAGAAAGTAAATTCACAGGATTTAGTTTGAGAAAGAATATCTATCTCTGAGACCATCATATAAAGACGGGGAAAGCCACTGCACAGATAACAGAAGAGGGTATGTCGTTTTTGCACGACATACCCACTTTCTATAATGTTCGTCTATGTTGTTACACAATTATTATACAAGGTGTGAGATAACGCTCTCACGGTCACCTGGCAGATAGTCAATGACAGGTATCTCAATCATGGTGTAGCAACCAGGCTGCTGTCTGAGAGATGCGCGTGCCACATTGACGAGCACCTGAGCGGTCAAGGCTGGGTTGTTAATCTTCATGTTGAACTCAAACATCTGGTTGTGAGTCTTACCTGACACACCCTTGCGTGTGAGGTTCACGCCATGACCTACGTCATTGAGGGCATCAACGCTCTCTACCTGGAATACGTGAGTCTCATCGTTAGCAAAGTATGGGTCTGCCTTGATAGCCTTTGTAACCTCCTCAAGGTTAGCACCGTCCTCAAGCTCTACATATACCATACGGCGATGTATGCCCTCGCCTACAGGAATAGTCATTGACAGAGCGTCCTTCACACCTGCCTTTGAGCGCACGCACACTGAGTGGCCCATAGAACGGCCGGGACCGAAGTTAGTGTATGACAGTCCCTTTGGTGCAAGTGACTCCATCAGAGTACGAACAACTGAGTCTGAACCCGGATCCCAACCTGCAGCTATCACTGCCACAGCGTTGTTCTTCTGTGCCACTGGCATAAGAGCACGACGGTAATCCAAGATTGAAGTGTGGATATCAAAAGAGTCAACGGTGTTGATTCCCATAGCGAGAATCTTCTCAGCATACTCCTGGCAAGAGCGTGTAGGAGTAGCGAGGATAGCCACGTCAACGTCCTTCAGCTCTGTGATGTCCTTAACCACCTCGTATGGAGTAAGCTCCAAAGGTTTATTCTCCGCACCTGCACGACGTACCACGCCGGCAATCTCAAAATCCTCTGCGGCCTCAAGTGCCTCAATGGCAAACTTACCGATATTGCCGTAACCAACTACGGCTGCTCTGATTTTCTTCATTTTATATTTATTTATGATTATAATTAGTTCTTGAAACTATGTATCGGTGCAGGAATGCGTCCTACCCTGTTTATAAATCTGTCACAAGCAAATGAATTGACCGGCATTACCGGAGCATAGCCTAACAGACCGCCGAACTCAACGGTGTCGCCCACCTGTTTTCCTATTACCGGTATGATGCGTACAGCTGTCGTCTTCTGGTTTACCATGCCTATGGCGCTCTCGTCAGCTATTATTCCTGATATAGTGGCGGCAGTGGTGTCACCCGGTATTGCTATCATATCAAGTCCTACAGAGCATACACACGTCATCGCCTCCAGTTTCTCTATTGTCAGCGCACCGGCGTTAACGGCGTCTATCATACCCTGATCCTCACTTACCGGAATAAAGGCACCCGACAAACCACCCACGTATGAGCTGGCCATCACTCCGCCCTTCTTCACCTGGTCATTAAGCATTGCAAGACATGCGGTGGTACCCGGTGCACCGGCTTTCTCCACTCCCATACACTGCAGTATATCGGCCACGCTGTCGCCTATGGCAGGTGTAGGAGCCAATGACAGGTCGATAATACCAAAAGGCACGCCTAACCTGTGTGAAGCTTCCTGAGCCACTAACTGTCCCACGCGCGTAATCTTGAAAGCCGTCTTCTTTATTGTCTCAGAGAGAGTCTCAAAGTCCGCCAGTCCCTGTCGGTCCATCTGTTCCAAGGCATACTTCACAACACCCGGACCAGACACTCCTACATTTATTATAGCGTCAGCCTCTGATATTCCATGAAACGCTCCCGCCATAAACGGGTTGTCATCAGGAGCATTACACAGCACCACAAGCTTGGCGCAGCCCAGAGAGTCATTCTCCTTCGTTGCCTCCGCCGTCTGTTTTATTGTCTCCCCCATCAACCTCACGGCATCCATATTGATACCTGTCTTCGTTGAGCCTACGTTTATGCTTGAGCATATACGCTCAGTCTCCGCCATGGCCTGAGGTATGGAGCGTATAAGCAGCTCATCGCTCTTTGTCATGCCCTTGCTCACTATGGCAGAGTAGCCACCGAGGAAGTTCACGCCTATCTCCTTTGCCGCCTTATCAAGCGTCTGGGCTATCCTCACATAGTCACCGGGAGTTTGGCAGCAAGCGCCACCCACAAGCGATATAGGAGTAACAGAGACGCGCTTGTTTACTATAGGTATAGCAAACTCACGGCTTATCTCCTCACCTGTTCTCACCAGGTTCTTTGCTAACGATGTTATCTTATTATATATCTTGTCACACGTCACCTCCAGCGACTTGTCGGCACAGTCAAGCAGACTGATGCCCATCGTAATGGTACGCACGTCAAGATTTTCCTGCTCGATCATCTTATTGGTCTCGAGCACCTCAGATATATTAATCATAGCCCTCCTTTATATTCTGTGCATCTTGTCAAATATATCCTCCAGCTGGCACTTCACCTGCACACCCATGCCGTCACCCAGATGTGACAGTTCTACGGATATCTGCTCAAAAGCCACCTCACATCGCGTCATGTCAACTATCATCATCATATTGAAGAAGTCCTGCACTATGGTCTGTGAAATGTCAAGTATGTTTATCTGATTGTCTGCAAGGTATGTGCACACCTTTGCTATTATTCCCACCGTATCCTTGCCGACAACGGTTATTATGGCACGTGTCATTTTGTATTTTATTTTAACGATTTTCGAGCACAAAGTTAAGAAAAAAAATCGAAAAACATAAAAGAATTAAGAAAAAAACAATATTTTGTGACAAAAATAATAATTTATGATTATTTTGCAACAGAACCAATGCTTTATTTTGCAAAATGTCATTATTCTTGTCCCAAACTTTACATTTTGTCATTCAAGAAAAAGTTCCGAAGCTTCCCACAATGTTTTGATTTATTTCCCTCTTCCGCGGAGAGGACTGGATACAAAAAAACGAGACTTTCGCCTCGTTAGCCTTAAATCATCCTTGCTTCGCGGAGAGAACAAATAAACTTTTGCATAAAAGCTTTGAACCATGTTCTCACGCTTCGCGGAGAGAAGAGCTCTAAAGCCTATCGCATCATAAATACAATAGTTCGTTAAAAATTAACATATCTGGTTAAGCGGCTTTGCGCTGCC
>CAMEWL010000001.1:0-139793 GCA_945941025.1 uncultured Prevotellaceae bacterium | reverse complement strand
TTACGCTTTATCTGATGGCTTTGCTGCACCAACAGCATTTGTCTTTACTACTTACGCTTTATCTGATGGCTTTGCTGCACCAACAGCATTTGTCTTTACTACTTAACTACGCTTTATCTGATGGCTTTGCTGCACCAACAGCATTTGTCTTTACTACTTAACTACATAACTACTGACTACTATCTGATTTTCAGTGTTATTATTGCCAAGGCTGCCATGCCTATGGTGATAATCCAGAAGCGTGTGGTTATCTTTGACTCTAACCAGCAGCCCCTTGGCCTGTTTATTATTATCTTGATGTCATCAGCCAGCTGTCCCGGCTTGATACGGAAAGCATCGTGTATAGGTGCACGCTTGAAGAGGCGCAGCTTCCTGCCCTGCTTGTTACCGTGCTTTGCCACCTGCACCTGCAGCATCACTGAGATGCTCTCCATAAGGAATACGAAGCAGATGATAGGTATGAGCAGTTCCTTGTGTATTATAACGGCAGTTACCGCTATGATGCCGCCAATGGCGAGCGAACCGGTGTCGCCCATGAATATCTGTGCCGGATAGGCGTTATACCACAAGAAGCCTATGAGACCTCCGATGAAGGCGCTGAGGAATATCACCAGCTCCTCAGACTGAGGTATATACATTATATTAAAATATGAGGCGAAGCCTATATGGCTCGAGACGTATGCCAATATGCCCAACGCCACACACATAATGGCCGAGTTGCCCGCACACATACCGTCCATACCGTCGTTGAGGTTTGAACCATTGCTGACGGCCATCACCACAAACGTGGTAAGCAGCACGAAGAATATCCATCCGGCTGCAGAACGGTGCTCGCCCATCCATGAGAAGAACACATCAGTGTAGTTGAGGTTGTTGTTCTTCACAAACGGTATGGTGGTGGTGGTGGACTTGACAGGAGCACTCTTGTGCATCACTATCTCCTGTGTGGCGGTCTTCTGCACTGACACATTCTCACGCATCACCGCATCTGGGCTGAGCCACAGCGTCAGTCCCACAATAACTCCGAGCGCTGCCTGACCTACCAGCTTATATATAGGTCTAAGACCATCCTTTGTTATCTTCATCTTGATGTAGTCATCGGCAAAGCCTATCAGACCGAGCCACACCGTAGTGCCCATCATCAGCAGCATATAGATATTCCTCAATCTGCCAAAGAGCAGGCATGGCACTATCGTTGCCACAATGATGATGATACCACCCATGGTAGGCACACCTTTCTTCTCCACTCCATAAGGGTCAATGGAACGGTCGCGCTGTGCCTCCGTGCCACCGTGACGACGCATCCACTTTATGAAATACTCACCAAACCACACTGAGATAACCAGCGACAACACTAATGCCAGTATCGCGCGGAATGAGATGTAACTCCACATGCCGGAGCCCGGTATGTTCCACTGTTCGAGAAAACGGAAAAGATAGTATAACATTCGACTATTATCGTTTATTTTTTGATTACTGTTTATGTATTAATGACCACTCGTCCTTGGATTGACAAATTGTCATCATTTTTATTCTTTTTCTTTCTTTTTGTAAGTTTTTTATTGTTTTTACTTACGCTAATTGTTAACGGCTGTTAATTCATACCTGCTTCTGTAAAAGCATAGCTTTCACGATGAGAAGTGATAGCTTTCACAGTGTAAAAGCATAGCTTTCAGGACGAGAAGTGATAGCTTTCATTTTGTCATTAGGCATCACCGAAGGCGGCACGCAGTTCCTCGCGGTCATCAAAGTGATGCTTCACGCCCTTTACCTCCTGGTAATCCTCATGGCCCTTGCCTGCCACGAGTATCACGTCGCCCTGCTCAGCCATCATGGTGGCGGTGCGTATAGCCTCACGTCGGTCAGTGATGGCCACCACCTTCTTACGCTGCTGAGGTGTCAGTCCGGCAAGCATATCGTTTATGATGTCCTGCGGCTCCTCAAAGCGTGGGTTATCACTGGTTATTATCACGCGGTCGCTCTGCTTCACAGCCTCCTGCGCCATGAGAGGACGCTTGCCCTTGTCACGGTTGCCGCCTGCTCCGCATACTGTTATCACATGGCCCTTGCCGTTAAGCACCTCATGGATGGCACTGAGCACATTCTCCAGTGCGTCAGGGGTATGGGCGTAGTCAACGATTCCTGTCACTCCGTTTCCAGAACGGATAGGCTCCAGACGTCCTGCCACACTCTTCAGCGTGCTCATCACCACCAGTATGTCCTCTGGCTGCTTGCCCAGCATACGGGCTGCGCCATATACAGCCAGAAGGTTGCTGACATTGAACTTTCCTATGAACTGCACTCCTACCTCATGGCCGTCCATCTCAAGGTACATTCCCTCAAAATGGCACTCTATGATATGAGCCATAAAGTCTGCCATGGAGCGAGTGGAGTATGTCTTCACCGCCGCCTTCGTATTCTGTACCATCACTGAGCCGTTCTTGTCGTCAGCATTGGTTATGGCGAATGCCTGCTTTGGCAGGTCGTCAAAGAATTTCTTCTTGGCATCGCGATAGTTCTCGAAGGTCTTATGGTAATCCAGGTGGTCACGCGTAAGGTTTGTGAAGATACCGCCGGCGAATGTCAGTCCGCCAATGCGCTTCTGTGCTATGGCGTGGCTTGAGCACTCCATAAAGGCATACTCACAGCCTGCCTCCACCATACGGGCGAGCAACTGGTTAAGCTCTATAGGGTCAGGGGTGGTGTGGCTTGCTGCTATCGGCTCACCCTCCACGTAGTTGCATACGGTGGAGAGCAGTCCGCACTTGTGTCCCATCTGACGGAACATATTATATAATAAGGTGGCGATGGTGGTCTTGCCGTTTGTTCCCGTCACGCCCACGAGCTTCAACTGCTTGGTTGGGTTACCATAGAATGTGGTCGCCACCGTACCTACACAGTCCTCGCAGTCTTTCACCTGCACGTATGTCACGCCTTCCGCAAGTGTGTCGGGCATCACCTCGCACAATACTGCGGCGGCTCCCTGCTCCACTGCCTTGGAGATAAACTGATGACCGTCAACCTGCGTACCGCGCATGGCTACAAACAAATGTCCGTCTGCCACCTTACGCGAATCAATGTTCACACCCTTGATGTCAACATCCGCACTACCTGCCACCTCAAGTGGCTTTATGCCTGATATCAGTTCTTCTAACCTCATATCTTTTATCTTTTATTATATTCTATAATCACTTGTCTATCTCTCTTCTCACGCCCTTCATCCATCAAGACAGGTACAGCGTTATCTCCTCGCCTTTCTTTATGGTGGAACCCGCGGCCTTACTCTGCTGTATCACCTTGCCGCAGCCTTTAATACGCACCTTGGCTCCGCGGTTCTCTATAGCATATACGGCATCACGCGCACCCATGCCTCTCACGTCAGGCATCTGCCTCATGGAACGGCCTTTTGAGCGACGCAGCCTCACTCCCTTCTTGTCACGGTTCACCGTGCCCCAGATAGGAGTACCGTCACTGCGCTCTCCGTTCCATCCGCCGTCCACGTCAAAGCCTAACCGGGTAAGCACATAATCGGCTGCCTGCAGGTTGCCAGACTTTGTGTCGGGCACTCGCGTATATTCCATATCATGCGCTCCCTTGGCATTGTAATATATGTCTTTCGCCATTATGCCCTCGGCAATGTCATGAAACACCTTGCCGCTCATCTGTCCGCCTGACGCCGGCAGACCAGCCTTCTGTATGCAGACTATGCATGAATAGCGGGGTTCGTCAGCAGGGAAATAGCCGGCGAATGAGAGGAGGTAGTGTGTCACGCCGTTGGTGCTGTAGCCTTTCTCGCCCACTTTCTGTGCCGTGCCTGTCTTGCCCGCCACGGAGAACGACTTGGAGCCTGCCGGCTTACCCAAACCATAGTCCACCACCTCACGCAGCATGTTCTGCATCTGCTTCAGCGCACCGTGGTTGTTGACGATGCTCTGTCTCAGCACCTGCACAGGGTACTCCTCCACCGTCTCTCCACCTCTCATTATGCTCTTGATAAAACGAGGGCGTACCATCACACCGTCATTTGCAATGGCATTATAGAACGTAAGCACCGATATAGGCGGCACGTTAGTCTCATATCCTATGCTCATCCATGGCAGTGCGGTGTCACTCCATCCCTTTGTCCAGTTACCATACTTGTCACGCTCAGGATAACGTATGCGTGGAGCTTTAGACTCTATAAACTTTAACTTCAGATCCTCGCCTATACCTACGCGGTGCAAGCCTGCCACGAAGTCCTCCGGGCGGTTATGGTAAGCCCTGTCTATCAGCACGCTGACACCTATGTTTGAACTCTTCTGTAATATCTGCGGCACAGAGAGCGGTTCCTTGTATCCGCCTGATGTCCAGTTATGATCTTTCATCTCGACACCGTACATCTCGCGCTTACCGCCGTTGCAGTCCACCTTCATGGTGGTGTCTATCTTACCATCGTCCAGAGCCACAAGGAAGCTGGCCGTCTTAAACACCGAGCCAGGCTCGAGGAAGTCGGCAAGGGCATGGTTACGATGCTCGTAATACTGCCCCGTCTCGCGGTTAAGGTCAAGGTTTACCATCGCCTTGATGTCACCCGTCTTCACCTCCATGACTATCGCCACGCCTGTATAGGCATGGTCCTTGCGCAGCTCTTTCTCCAAGGCGCGCTCTGCCAAGTCCTGGAAACCCACGTCTATGGTGGTAACGACATCGCAGCCGTCCACGGCTGCTGAGTCAACCACTGACACCCATTTGTTCAGTTCCTTTTTGGAATGTTGGAAGCCCGGCCTGCCCCTGAGTACGGAGTCACATATAAACTCCAGACCGGAGAAGGCCTCTCCGCTGCTCTTATATACATCGCCTATCACACATAATGCCAGCGAACCGTAGGGACGGTTACGCACCATGTGCTCTGTATAGATAAAGCCACTCAAGCCCGAGCGCATACACAGGATAGGAAGCTGCTTCACACGCAGGAAAGTGTCATAGTCCACTCTCTTCTTCACTATAGGGTAAAAGCGCCGGTTGGTATCATAGCCCTTTTTCAGGTGAGCCTTGAACTCCTCCGCAGTCTTCTCAGGGAATATCTCATGCAGTCCCTGACAGAGAGAGTCGAGCTTTTCGCTGTCGTTACCGTTCTTGTCCTGCCACAGATAGCGCATCCACGCACGCTTGGGGTTTATACGGTTACGCTTATTGTTTATAGTCTCTTTGAGTGCCACAAAGTCCATGTGGAGCTCATATTCAGGCAGGTTACATGCCAGACGCTGACCACCGGCGGCAAGGATGTTGCCACGTATCGGCTGCACTATGACACTCTGTGGCATACGCAGTGAGTCCACCTTCATCCAATAGTCGCGCTCCACTGTCATGATATAGAATCCCTTTGACAGTATAGCTACGGCTACAAGCGTCAGCAATATACTAAATATAGTGTAACGCCATAGTGAATGTTCTGTAGCAAATTTACTCACTGTTTTTTTAGTTTTGAGTTAGACCCACCCCAGCCCTCCCTGTGAGGGAGGGAGCCTGAGTATGCGGGTATTTATTATTAATTATGCATTATTAATTATTAATTAATTCTCCTCTTCTATCCTTATTAGATAAGGAGGCTCGTCGGCTATGGTCAGCGTACTGTCGCCACACTCCGCCAATCTCTTCAGCACATTGCTCTCACGGCTCGCCTCTGTCAGTTTACTGGTACACACCGTCGCCTTGTATCGGGCATCGACTATCTTTGCCTCTGTGCGGTCTATCTCTACCAGCTTCTTCTGACACATATAGCGCAGACTGATATATATCAGTATAAACACTGAGATGAGCAACACCACTCCCATCTGTCGCTTTACGAAACGTGAGATGATGACTCCACCCAATGTCCTTGACAGGGAGAACGGTGAGGAGGTGTCTTGCTCTTCCTTGGCCTCACGCTCTATGACATCCTCCAAGGTCTTGTCGCCGAGCACTCCTCGTAACGGATTTAACGGCGTACCCTTTGGCTTTGGCTCTGCCTGCGGTTCCATATCCTCCGGTTGCGACTCCTGAACATCCGCTTCATCCAGCTGCTCCGCCTGCAACTGCACGTCACTGTCGGTAACGTCAGTCTCCCCGGCGGCATCCATACCGCCAGCGGTCTTTGCGCCGTCAAGCACCTCAAACTCCACTATGTTCTCTTCGCTGCTCAATGTATGCTCCCTTTATATTTTCTCTGCCACACGCAGCTTTGCGCTGCGTGAGCGTGGATTGCTCTGCTGCTCATCGGCAGAAGGCACCACAGGCTTGTTGTTTATTGCACGCAGAGGTGTCTCAGCCTTGCCGAAGAAGTCCACCTCGCGCTTTCCCTCTATATTGCCTGTCTTGATGATATTCTTCACCATACGATCCTCAAGACTGTGATAGGTTATGACGCTAAGTCTGCCGCTGGGCTTCAGTATCTCTACTGCCGACATCAGCATCTCGCGAAGTGCCTCCATCTCATGGTTCACTTCTATGCGAAGTGCCTGAAACAGCTTCGCCATGTCTTTCTTCTCACGCTCACGCTTGAAGAACGGCTGCACCACAGCAAGGAAGTCCTGCGTGGTGTTTATCTGCGCCTTTGCCCTGTACCTTACCACTGCCGACGCTATCTGACGGGCGTTGCTCAGTTCTCCGTAGATATAGAAGATATCTGCCAAGGCTCGCTCTTCATAGTTATTCAACACGTCTGCCGCCGTCTGTCCGCCGCGCTTATTCATACGCATGTCAAGCGGAGCGTCATAGCGGAAAGAGAACCCACGTGTCTCGTCATCAAAATGATGGCTTGACACTCCGAGGTCTGCCAATACTCCGTCCACACCGTCAACCTCATAGTAGCGCATCCAGTTCTTGAGATAACGGAAGTTGGAACGCACGAAGGTGAAACGTGATGACGGCTCTACATTCCTTTCTGCATCCTCATCCTGGTCAAAGGAGTACAGATGACCGTCAGCATTGCTGTCACCCGCATTATGTGCAGCCTCCTCCAGCCTGCGCAGTATCTCACGACTGTGGCCACCACCACCGAATGTTACATCCACATACACCCCACCCTGCTTGATGTCCAAGCCGTCAACGCTCTCTTTGAGCAATACTGGTATGTGGTAAACTTCGTTCAAACTATGAATTATAATGAGACCCACCCCAGCCCTCCCTGTGAGGGAGGTAATGAGACCCACCCCGACCCTCCCTGTGAGGGAGGGAGCGTGAGTTGAAGGGAGTGAGTATTAATTTTTTAATTATTAATTATTAATTTGCATTATGCATCAGTTTCTCCATCGACTCAGCAAAGTCCTCCTTTGTGTTGTCAAGCTCCTTCGCACGCTCCTCAGCCCACACTTCTATAGTGTCTCCCACGCCTATGAAGCGTACCGACTGAGCCACGCCGAGCATATCTTGGAAACGCTGTGAGAGGATGAAGCGGCCGTTAGAGTCAAGCGTAACCTCCTCCGCGTCTATCACAAACTGACGGAACACCTGCTGCTCATGCCTGTTCCAACGGTTCAGGCGGCTGCGCATAATGTCCATCTGCTCATTCCATACCGTCTCCGGGTACAGCACCAGACAGGCCTCATGCACATCCTTGCGCAACACCAGACGCTCCTCGCCTGCTGACTGCAGCACCTTACGAAACACCGAAGGCAAAAATACCCTGCCTTTAGCGTCTGTCTTAGCCTCTATGTTACCTAAAAAACGCATCCTTTTATGCCCCTTTTCTTATATTATAAGGAGAAGTTGGTGCAAAGTTACAAAAATTTCCCCACATTCCCCCACTTTACTCTCTTTTTTTCATACAAACGCCAAATTTATTTTTATTTAACAATTCATAACTTACTATTACACTAAAAGTCAGTACCTTTGCAGTGTTGAAAAAGTAGAAAAACAAATTAAGACAAAAAATGGCAAAAAAAGCTCTTTTGATGATTCTCGATGGATGGGGAATCGGCAAGCATGGCAAGGGTGATGTGATATGGAACACCCCAACGCCTTATCTTGATTACCTGCAGGCTGTAAGCAGCCACTCACAACTCAACGCTTCAGGCGAGGACGTTGGTCTGCCTGACGGACAGATGGGTAACTCTGAGGTAGGTCACCTAAACATCGGTGCGGGACGCATCGTGTACCAAGACCTCGTAAAAATCAACCGCGCCTGCGCCGACGGTTCTATAGCACAGAACCCACAGGTGAAGGAGGCTTACGAATATGCAAAGCAGACTGGCAAGAAGCTGCATCTCATGGGACTGACATCTAACGGTGGTGTGCACTCTTCTCTTGACCATCTGTTCAAACTCATTGAGGTAGGTAAGGAGTATGGACTCAAGAATCAGGTGTTCGTACACTGCTTCATGGACGGACGTGATACAGACCCTAAGTCTGGTAAAGGCTTCATCGAGCAGGTTTCTGCCAAGTGCAGCGAGAACGATGCAGCAATAGCATCAATCATCGGACGCTTCTATGCTATGGACCGCGACAAGCGATGGAACCGCGTAAAAGAGGCTTACGACCTCATCACCGCCGGCACCGGCAAACAGGCTGCTGACATGGTACAGGCTATGCAGGAGTCATACGATGAGGGTGTGACCGATGAATTCGTGAAGGCTATCAGCAACTCTGCCGTGAACGGTAAAATCGAGGAAGGTGACGTGGTTATCTTCATAAACTTCCGAAATGACCGAGCAAAAGAGCTCACACAGGTACTCACACAGCAGGATATGCCGGAGGAAGGCATGAAGACCATAGCAGGACTGAAGTACTACTGCATGACTCCATACGATGCCTCTTTCAAGAACGTAGGCATTCTCTTCCCAAAAGAGAACGTAGGCAATACTCTGGGCGAATACCTCTCTTCTCTCGGAAAGAAGCAGCTTCACACCGCTGAAACCGAGAAATATGCACACGTAACATTCTTCTTCAACGGTGGACGTGAGGCTCCATTTGATGGCGAGGACCGTGTACTCGTGGCTTCTCCTAAGGTTGCTACATACGACCTGAAGCCTGAGATGTCTGCATACGAGGTAAAAGAGAAGTTGGTGGAGAACATTAAGAAAGATTTCTACGATTTCATCGTAGTAAACTTCGCAAATGGCGACATGGTAGGTCACACAGGCGTGTACAATGCTATAGCAAAAGCCGTAGTGGCTGTTGACAACTGTGTAAAGGACGTGATAGAGGCTGCAAAGGCTACAGGCTACGAGGCTATCATCATTGCCGACCACGGTAACGCTGACAATGCCATCAACCCTGACGGTACTCCAAACACAGCACACTCACTGAACCCTGTTCCTTGCATCTACGTTACAGACAACAACTCTGCAAAGATAAAGGACGGTCGCCTGGCTGACGTGGCTCCTACTATCCTTCACATCATGGGACTGGAGCAGCCTGCTGACATGACCGGTGAGAACCTCATCGAGGATTAATACCGACATAGACATATATATTGTATAAAAACATATATATTGTATATAGACATACATATTGTATAATACACGAAAAAGCCGCGTCACAATTGTGACGCGGCTTTAATTAACTAACTAACTATTATTCTACTATATGTAACGCCTGCCTTATATGTTTCACAACATTATACACAGACAAAAAATAATATCATGGAAAAAAGATATTGCAAAGATAATGGATTTTACTTAACATCCGGGCGAAAATTCTTTCAAAGAAGGTGCAAAAATACGTATTATAACTTAAAATTTCTTTCTTTAGTGTTTTTTATCGGTAAAATGAGCCTTTTTGTATATCTTCCCTATTAGCGACAACCACAAATAAAGAACCGCGTCATAAAAAATTATGATGCGGCATTAATTAACTAACTAACTATTGTATACTATATGAAATGTTTACCGAGGTTGTTTCACAACAACCTGCCTAAGCCCTAACACTTATTTCTGAATACAAAGTTACATATTATATTTATATATATAAGGTGAATAATGTTGCATTTTATTGGAAATAAAGTCTTTTTTGCAAAAAAAACACTATCTTTGCAACAAAATAAATACTTCCTACTGAAAATGATACAAATAGAAGAAAGCTGGGCAGAGGCTCTCGCTCCTGAATTTGCGAAGGACTATTTCCACGCTCTCACTGAGTTTGTGAGAGCGGAGTATCGGCAGCACGTCTGCTATCCTCCCGGCAAAGAGATTTTCAATGCTTTTAACCTCTGTCCGCTGCCTAATGTTAAGGTGGTGATACTCGGACAGGACCCCTACCACGGCGCAGGACAGGCAGAGGGACTCTGTTTCTCGGTGAAATCGGGGATTCCGTTACCGCCATCGCTCATTAACATCTTCAAAGAAATAAAGGAAGATGTGGGCAGGGTACCAAGGATTCTTACCATTAACAATGAAGGTAAGATAACAGATAAAGACGATGAAATGGGCAGAAAAATGTATGACGGCTCACTTCGTCGCTGGGCTGAACAAGGCGTATTCCTGCTCAACGCTACGCTTACAGTACGCAAACATGAGGCTGGCTCACACCAACGACATGGATGGGAGACTTTCACCGATGCAGTGATACAGACGGTGTCTGAGCACCAGGAGCACTGCGTCTTCATCCTCTGGGGCGGCTACGCCCGTTCCAAGGCAAAACTCATTGACAAGACCAAACACCTGGTACTTGAGAGCGTACACCCTTCTCCTCTATCAGCTAACCGCGGCGGATGGTTCGGCAACCACCACTTCTCCCACTGCAACCAATGGCTGCAGGAACACGGGCTGACACCGATAGAATGGTAATAGCGGTAACACCACAGATTTTCTGGGGAACACCTTATATAACAAACAAACTCAATCATTAAAATGCAATCACGAGATGCAGCCAGCATGGCCACATCCCGTGATTTATTTAACTGCTAAATTGTCTTTCGTGTATTCTTTCCTTACTTTACTTGAGCACCTACAGCGGTGAATATACCGTTAGCAGTCTCAATAAGGAGTTGATTACCTTTTATAATCTTTTTTATCTTAGGAGTATTTTTTGCAGTTTCATCAGCAATCACACTATTCACAGCAGTAACTATATCGCCAGCCTCAAGTTTCAGACAATCATACATAAAACCTCCATTTGAGCCGTTACCAGTCATCTTCAACGTAATAGTATTACTGCCATTCTTCAGCGATGATGCTGGGAAAGTACAAGTCTGCAGATGATGGAAACCACTGTTCACTGCACTACGATATATACCAGCATCGTTAATGCCAGGCTTCCATGTAGCCCTCGTTGTGCCATTAACGGCAACAGTGACGGTGGTGCCTGTGCCTGTACATCCTGCCAATGATGCTGTCAGTGCGGCAGTACCGGCATAAGTCTGGTCGAGGTTAAACTTTATTGTCCATGTACCGTCTTTCTGACACTGCGCGTAATACCAGTCTTTCTTAGGGTCACTCGTGCCTATGGTGTAGGTAAGGTTCTGAGGTATGAGATTCCACAATCCATACTTACGTAAGGTATCACAGTAGTGGAACTCATCAGAGCGACGGTTATTCTCACCTATCATCCATAGCAGATTGGTATACTTTGTAGGAGTCCATTCTATCGTGCCGAGCGACTGCTCTCCCTCTGTCACCATGATATCATTTACCTGAAGCATATCCGTCACATCGCCTGCCTGTGCATACGCATAGAGGAAGTAGTTGCCCGGTCGCACGTTCTTAATAACGAAATCACCGTTTTCATCGGTAGTAGTCCAGAACTGATAGCCATGTACCTGCCTCATGGGATCTACACCCTTCTCCTGAGCCAATATCACGCGTACCTTGTCATTACGCTGACCAGTAGTGACGCTGAGATGTCCGCTCACCGTGCCACGCTCCTTCGGATAGAGGTCATTATCAAACCACTGATAAGGCCAGTCATCCCGCTCTGTCAATGCACGTCGCTGGGCATTGAGGATTGGCCCCGTGATAGTAGGCGAGTTATAGTTGGTATATATAAGGAACGGTCCGTAAAGTTTCTTCTCACCGTCATTAAGCACCATAGCCTGTCCGCCAAAGTGCTCACCCTGAAGCATCTGTATGGTGATAGGCGACTTGCTGGTAGCGTGTACCATAAGTTCCTGGCGCTCTGGTCCTCCGTTCAGCCATTCGTATGATACAGGTATATTCCAAAGACCGTAATAACCATTGCTTAACCCGTGAACGGTATCACGCTCCACGTAGTTTGCCCAGTTATACTTAGTATATATAGAGCCGTCAGAGAGGTAATACGTGGCATCCTGCACGGTGTTCTCGGTCTTTTCTGCTTCAGCCATCTCTGAATTGCTTGGTATCTTGCCGTTCATACGGTAATCCACGTAGCCGTTCAGCATGTCTGAAACAAGACGTGTACACACGCGAGCTTCCTTTATTGGCTCACTTGCCGAGGTAGAGGTGCCTGTGGCTATGACGTACGTATATATGCCCGCCACATTCTTGCGGACGATATATCCCTGCTGGAAGATAGTATTGCCCGAGGTGGCACTATATAGTACCTCACACATCTCCGCCGTGTTTTTTATCACCTCTACCTTTGACGGCGAGAGACCTTGGTTACCGTTTGCAGTGGTGTAGTCAAAATACACACCGTTAGAGGCAAGCAACTCATGGGTCTTATTGTACTTTATGCTGCTAACGCGTCCGTTGCTGTCAATCTTAATCAACAGTTTACCATTGTCAAAGGTAGTGGTCATACCACTTACCGTTACGCTGACATCAGTAAAGTCTGTTGCCTTGGCGGTAATGGCGACAAGCAGTAAGACAATTGCGAAAATCTTCTTCATAATATATATGTATTGTGTTAGTTTCTCGTAATAGTTGAAAAAAAAGGGGCGCCCCTTATTTCCTTGACGCGCCCCCGTTATTACTTCCTTATAATCTTATCAAAATAGATATGCTCCTTGCTTACTTAACCTGTGCGCCAGCAACATTGAATGTGCCGTTAGCGCCCTCTATAAGCAGCTGACCGTTATTCACCACCTTGCGAACAGCCTTGGTAACGTTTGCTTTAGCCTCAACAGAAGATACGCCGTCTGGCTCTTCCTCTGGCACGTCATCTGTAGCATAGATAGCAATCATGTCAATGCCATTTTGGGTACTGCCGTTTGACAGCCAAACCACAGGAGTATTATCTTCTGTGACAGTAAATGGACTAGACTCTACAATTGAGAGGTTATCAGATGTAGATGATATGATAATCTCTTCCTCACCTACCTTAAATGTCTGGTTAGAGCCACCGCCTTTTGTTTTGTCAAAGACACCTGCATAAATCTTGTAAGTACCAGCAGGAACAGTTGTGATTGTATAGTCGCTCGTAACATAAGCGGCCTTACCATTAGAGGCACGAACAGCCTCATTGCCAGTAGTAAGAAGCTGAACCGGACACTCGAGATCGTCTGCGTTAACCAAGTCCTCCATCTCAGCGAGGTAAACAACGCCACCTATGCCTGTTGACTTATATTTAATAACAAATGTTGTATCACTAATGAGGTCGAACTTCTCTAAGAACTCATTACCCTTGGTACCATAGGTATAGAGGTTTCCTTCCCCATCTGTAAGCCAGTAAGAATAATTCACCTTTACAACATCATTTGTCTTACCCACAGTCTCTGGAACAAGAGTCTTAAGTTCCTTTACATTATCACCATCCTGATATATGGCTTTTACAGAATATTTACAGTCAACTATCGGCCTTGCCTCTTTGATTTCAAGACTCTTAACAAGGGCATTGCTAAACTTTAATGTTACATCGCCATCCTGCAAGACAGTAAACTTAAAGTTTTCGAAATTGCCGCTCAACTGCAAAGAATCCTTCATACCACTTGAAGATGTTTCACCATCAATAGCCTCCGCAGCACCATCCATAGCAACAATGCAGGTAAACTTTTTAGCATTTGGCTTTGTAGCACGGTTTGCATTAATGGTAATGATGTCACCAACCTTACAATCTGGCACCGTCATATACAGATTATTGGCATTGAAGGAGAGACGATCCTTATGTTTGGTCGTAACAACATCACCTACATATACTTTATCAGCACCAAATGTAAAGTTGAGTCCTTCTGTCATAGGCAACGGAGTATTAGCATCCAGCATAATCTCCTCATTGTTCAATTTCTGATGAACATAGTGACGAGTATCTACTCCTAGCACTAGCCAATACTCTCCTTCACCTCCTTCCACATTACCGTCATCAGCTTTGATTTTGTCTACAGACGTCGAATCTATAGTGAATGTCCATAACATCTGACGCTCTGCACCGCGAGTAGTGAATGAGATTCTGAGAGTATCGCCCTCTGCCAACTGCTGAACACCGTCTATCTTTACAGACTTAACGATAATAGAGTAAGTAGTTTTCTCCTGCACATCATAGTCAATGAGAGGTATTTCCACAGCAGCATTGACACCGACCTCAGTATCGTAAAGCTCGCTTTCATCGGATTCCTCACCCGCTGCTACAAAATTCCATGCAACATACAGTGAAGACCCAGCGGTTAATCCGTCACCAATAATATTAGGGAACGAAAGGGTGATAATCTTCGTAAGACTAACCTTGGCACCATCCTTTATGTTCCATTTCGGAGCACCAAGTTCAACTTGCGCCATAGCGGTGACTGCCGCAAAAAGAAGCGCAACGATTGTAAGTAATTGTTTTTTCATACACGAAATTTTTTTAGTTAATATTTGTATTGATTTAACGCTATTATTTATAGTAACCTGCTATAAGTTGCCCATTTCATCGGCAGCCACACATAACTGCTCATACCACTCCGCCCCGAAACGACGGATAAGGGGCTCACGCAGGAACTGATATACCTTTATACCCTCTCTTTTTCCCCGTTCCACCGCATCTCGGCATACATCCCAGCGGTGGTAGTTGAGGGCCGTTATACCACCTCTCAGTGTCTTTACCCTTATAGGATAGAGTGCACATGATATCGGTTTGCACCACTGTATCTTATTCTGCCGGTAGAGTTTCTCATAGGCACACAGGCAACAGTTTTTGACAATTCTATCGGAAGAGACGGAATTTCCGGAGGTCTCGAGGGTTCCGGATATTCCGGATATTCCAGACTTTCCGGACTTTCCGGGTATTCCGGGATTTTCTGAGCTTTCTGAGTTTTCTGACGGTAATGACAGTTTAATGTCATCATAGCATGTGAAAACACAGTCCTTGCCACCTACTATAGATGTCACAAGGTCGCCCTCCTGGTCTGTATATGCCACTCCCTGCTTGTCTATCACCGACTGAGCCTGAGCCGACAACAATGGCCACACTTGGTCAAGATTGTATTCTATATGTTCGATTTCATCGATAGTAACGGGAGCTCCCGCATCACCTTCAATACAGCAACGACCGTGACATTTCTCCAAATCGCAAGCAAAGTGCTCTGTCAACACATCGGAAGACACAAGTATATTGTCAATATCAAGAATCATGGCGGTATTCAGACGGTGATACACCTACGTTGTCCTTAAAGTATTTTCCGAAGAACGACTGTGAGGAGAAATTCATCTCCTTGGCTATCTCTCGTATGCTCTTATTGGTGTGCTTCAATTGATTACGTATCTCAGACGTGACGAACTTGTCTATCCACTGGTTAGGCGAGCGGCGGCTGGTACTTGATATCACCTCACTGAGATACTTTGGTGTGATACCCATCTGCTCGGCATACCAGTACACCTGTCTGTGCTCACGGAAATTGCTTCTCACGCGCTGTATGAACTCCACGAAAAGACGCTCGGCACGTGACTGACGCTCATCCATCGCCACCGCCTTGATAGTACGGTCTATTGCCGGTGAGAGGTCATATATCAACGTAAGCAGCATAAGCCTTGCCACCTCCAACCTGTGTGGATGGTTCTCTTTCTGCACACGTCTGGCGATGGCATCGAAATAAACCTTCAGCTCATTAGTCTCCTCCTGCGTCAGGCTGAACACCGGATAGTTATGCGTAAGCAGGAAGAGGTCACTCATATTATGCACGTCACATAATATGTCTTGTAACAGAGAATAGGATATCAAAACTCCCATTCCATCGAAGTCATCGCTATAACGTAATCCGTTAATCACCGACTCATCGGTTATAACCATCACATTATCGTTAGTAGCGGCACGCTTACGGTCATTGACAGTCAGCGTCACCACACCACTTGTACATACTCCGATAAAAAGACATAACGACATACGCTTGGCATCCATCACGTTCTGTAGAGAACGCAATGTAGGCATCAAGGCTATATCATGGCCTATATGTGGCAGAGAGTATTTCTCAACAACGCTCTCAACCGTTACTGTCTCTATGTCGTGAAATGGTTTCAAGTTATGAGTTGCTAAGAGACCCACCCCGGCCCTCCCTGTGAGGGAGGTAATGAGACCCACCCCGACCCTCCCTGTGAGGGAGGGAGCATGAGCTGGTGGATTAATTATTAATGATTAGTTATTAATTGTCAACTATTACGCATCGATGTTAGCGTATGTAGCATTCTCCTCTATGAACTTACGGCGTGGCTCCACGTCATCACCCATAAGCATTGAGAAAATCTCGTCAGCGTCAGCGGCATTCTGTATTGTCACCTGCTTGAGCAGACGTGTCTCTGGGTTCATGGTGGTATCCCACAGCTGCTCCGGATTCATCTCACCAAGACCTTTGTATCGCTGTGTATGGAGCTTTGAGTCATCAGCGTCACCGTTACAGTAAGTGTCTATGAACTTCATACGGTCTTCCTCTGTGTAGCAGTACTCCTTATGATTCTTGTAAGTACACTGATACAACGGCGGAGTAGCGATATAGAGGTGTCCCTCCTGTATCACCTTCGGCATAAAGCGGAAGAACAATGTCATGATAAGCGTGTCGATGTGTGAGCCATCGACATCGGCATCGGTCATGATGATTATCTTGTCATAACGCAGCTTGTCGATATTAGCCTCCTTAGAGTCCTCGCCGTCCACGCCGAAGCGTACGCCGATGGCCTGCAGGATGATATTCACTGACTCAGCCTCAAACACCTTGTGCCACTGCACCTTCTCCACGTTAAGAATCTTACCTCTGAGCGGCAGTATAGCCTGGGTGTGACGGTCGCGTCCCTGTTTTGCTGAACCACCTGCAGAGTCACCCTCGACGAGGAATATCTCTGTCTTCTTCGGATCACGGCTTGAGCAGTCAGCCAGCTTGCCTGGCAGTCCGCCTCCCGTCATAGGATTCTTACGCTGCACGCTCTCACGAGCCTTACGTGCTGCAATACGTGCAGCAGCGGCAAGTATCACCTTCTCGCATATCTGGTGTGCCTCCTTCGGATGCTCCTCCAGATAGTTTGCCATAGCCTCGCCCACAGCCTTCTGTACGGCGCCGTTCACCTCGCTGTTACCCAGCTTGGTCTTCGTCTGTCCCTCAAACTGAGGCTCCGCCACCTTTACTGAGATGATGGCTGTCAAGCCCTCGCGGAAGTCATCCTGGGCTATCTCCACCTTCGCCTTCTCTATCTGCTTGCGCAGCTGGTCATCCTCGTCAGAGTATTTCTTCAGCGAGCGTGCCAGTGCTATACGGAAGCCGGTGAGGTGTGTGCCACCCTCTATGGTGTTGATGTTATTGACATAAGAGTGTATATTCTCAGAGTAGTCATTGTTATAGAGCAGTGCTATCTCAATAGGCACTCCGTCTTTCTCTGTCTTGAGGCAGATAGGGTCGCCGATGATGCTTGTGCGATGACGGTCAACGTAACGCACGAACTCCTTCAGTCCTTCCTTGGCGTGGAACACCTCTGGCTGGCGGAGGTTTCCCTCCTCGTCAGGACGCTTGTCGGTAAGCGTGATAGTGATGCCGGCATTGAGGAATGCGAGCTCACGCATACGACGTGCCACGATATCATACTTATACTCTGTCGTGGTGAAGATAGAGCCGTCAGGCCAGAACTGCTGACGCGTACCGCGCTTGTCGGTCTCGCCCACCACCTTCACAGGATAGAGGGGCTTACCCTTCTCATACTCCTGCTGATATATCTTTCCGTCACGGAATACCTGCGACATCATGTGTGTAGAGAGAGCGTTCACACAGCTCACACCCACACCGTGCAGACCACCAGAGACCTTATAAGAGCCTTTATCAAACTTACCACCGGCATGGAGCACGGTCATCACGACCTCAAGTGCTGACTTCTTCAGCTTTGGATGCTCGTCAACAGGTATGCCTCGACCGTTATCCTCAACGGTTATAGAGTTATCCTCGTTTATCACCACCTGTATATCGGTACAATAGCCCGCCATTGCCTCGTCGATAGAGTTGTCCACAGTCTCGTTGACGAGATGGTGCAGGCCTTTCTCTGATATGTCGCCAATATACATGGCCGGGCGTTTACGCACAGCCTCCAGACCCTCGAGCACCTGGATGCTACTGCCGTTGTAGTTTATCTCTTTCTTCTGGTTTTCTTCCATTTATTTTATGTTTATTATTTCCTTGCAAAGATACTGAAAATAATTCTATTACGCAAAAATATCTTCAACTTATTAAGTAACATTCACAAAAAAAAGGTTGCTACCCCTCACGGGCTGCAACCTTTTTAAAAAATTATTATGGAAACAATCTTGTGTTCAAGTATTGGATACAGCTACCTCAGGTAACTATAATCCTTGTAGGTTTCACAGAAAACCGGCTGTTATTAGCCGAGCTTCTGGATGTGCTTAGACAGGCTTGACTTGATGTTAGCAGCCTTGTTCTTGTGAATAATGTTGCGCTTTGCGAGCTTGTCCAACATCTTCTGCACCTTTGGATAGAGAGCAACTGCCTCTTCCTTGTTCTCTGTAGCACGCAGTTTGCGTACAGCGTTACGCATAGTCTTAGCGTAGTACTTGTTGTGAAGTGTACGTGTCTTAGTCTGACGAATGCGCTTCACTGATGATTTGTGATTTGCCATTTTGTTTTTTTGTTTTTTGCGTCTCAGGCACACTGCCGAGACAAGTTAAAAAAATGATAGCCTATGGGTCTTATACCACTACAGTAGCCCTGAGCAAGAAGCATCCATATACTTCTCATCGCCACACTGTCACTCATCGGAGTTAGCGCAATCACTGCGCAATGGCGATTATCTCAAAATAGGTTTGTTTTGTAGCGTGCAGGGGAGTCGAACCCCTCTTGCAAGAATGAAAATCTTGAGTACTAACCGATATACGAGCACGCCGCCTGTTGACTTGTGAAACACATCGCCGAGGCGAGCAGAGACAAGCGAATATCTCATGACATTTCACTAAGCGAGTGCAAAGGTACTGTTTTTTATTGTATTGTGCAAATTTTAAGCGAATTATTTTCTCCTTGCACTTTATTTTTGTATTTTTGCATACTGAAAATGAACAAAAAATCACGTGGCATAGTATTAAGGACGGTGAAGTATGGTGACAACCGTCTTATCGTTGACCTGCTGATGCGTGACGGCGGCAGGGTCACTGTGGCTGTAAAGGCAGGCAGCGGAGCCAAGAGCAGGCAGCGCCGTCAGTTGTTCCAGCCGCTGTCCATACTCAGTATGGAATATCGTTTTGCTCCCCACCAGCAGATAGCCACGGTGAGCGAGGTTGAGATAGCGGAGGTGTATGGTTCGCTGCCGTTTGACGGTATCAAGATGTCCATTGCCTTTTTCCTGGCGGAGTTTCTATTGTCTGCCACCCGCGACCAGCATACGGACACTAATCTCTATGACTTCGTGGAGCGCAGTCTGCTGTGGCTTGATGCCTCTGAGCGCGGAGTGAGCAACTTCCACCTTATGTTCATGATGCACCTTACACGTTTCCTGGGTTTCATGCCCGATGAGAGCAGTTGGCACGAGGGCGCTATGTTCGACATGCGCGAGGGACGCTTCTGTATGTCGGTGCCTCTGCACCGCGACTTCCTCAACGCCGACGAGGCGAGTAAGATGCTTACGCTGCTGCGTATGTCGGTACAGAACATACATCTGTTTCACATGACGCGTGCTGAGCGCAACCGTGTCACAGACCTTATCCTACAGTTCTACCATATACACCAGCCTGCCTTTCATGACCTGAAGTCACTTGCTATACTGAGGGAACTGTGATATAAGGAGTTAAGAAGTTAAGGAGTTAAGAAGTTAAGGAGTTGAGGAGTTGAGGAGTTAAGAAGTTGAGGAGTTGAGAAGTTGAGAAGTTGAGAAGTTAAGAAGTTAAGGAGTTAAGACATTACCGCTTGCCAGAATACAAGCAAACACATTTGTCTTGACTCCTTAACTCCTTAACTCCTTAACTCCATAACAGACCTCCTTAACTCCATAATAGACCTCAACAATTTTATCCCTTTATAGAACTGAGGAATGCCTTGGCAGAACCAAAACGCAGGTTTAGGTCAAGGCGCACGGGAATATGGCGTTTGTCATCGGTCACGAAGAAACGTACTATCTCCTTGTATTTCTTGTCATCCAGCTCCTGATAAGACAGTATCAGACAAGGGTACTTCACCCCGTTATCTGCCTTGATGGTCTTCTTTCCCTTATACACCAGCTGTGCCTTGGTGAGTTCCGAACCTCCCGCTATGTAAATCTTCTCAGCGTGTCCCACCTTCCATTTGGAGGCGTCATAGTTACGCACACGCTGGAAACTGTTGAGCATGTCAGACACACAGTGGTTGTAGGTACGTTCCTGGCGGTCGCGCGTGCCGTCAGAGTGCAGGTGCTTCAGTGTAGTCTTACACTTGCCGTCAGGATAGGTGTACCATACCTCATCGACGTAGTAGCGTTTGCCCTCACGCGCTCCCTTACGATAATATATAGGAGCGAGCTCTGTGGAGAAATACGCCATGATGGTGTCACGCATCATAAAGTACTTGTCAACCCTTGACGAAGACTTGGTGACAAGGCTGGAGCGGTAGGCCTTCTTGCCATAGTACATAATGGGCTGTGTGACCATTGATGCCGTGCCGGCCTTTATCCACACAAACTGCCAGTTGAAGTAAAGGTTATAGTTTATTCCCTCATAGCCAGAGAAGGCTGTGTTCTTAGTGGTACACTGTGCGCTTGCCGTCGGTGCCGTCACAACAAGAAGGCAGAGCAGGACGCATGAATTGAAAAACATACGGGTTGAAGGTATCAGCCCCATAGTGAACAGTCTCTTCATAGGAAAAGTCTTTTTACGTTAATAAACGAACCATTCTGCACGTTACTTCTCAGGCATCGGTATTCCCTTCTCCTTTGCCCTGTCGGCGTTGCGGTGCTTTATGGTTTTCTGCTTGTCGGCCTTCGCTTTTACTAACGACGACGGTTTCTGCTTGAAGAGCGGAACGGAGCGCAGTGTCCATTGCTTGGTATAGTCCCATTTTGCCTTACACTCTATCTCCTCCTGGTAGTAGTACACTTCCTCGGGCTGTATATCATTGTAATAGTCGCCCGCGTCCCATGTGCCGTTGCCGTTGCGGTCTATGAAGGCTCGCATAAAGTACTTTCCCGGAGTGACATAATAGAATTCTGCCGTACGGTTCTTTGTTACCGCCTTTCTCAGCGGCTTGTCAGAAGCGCTGAGCAGTTCTACCACGACATCACAGGTGTCAGTCTCTGTTATGTTGACGAAGAGAGAGGCATATTCGTTTAATTCACGTATGCTGATACCGGTCTTGTATGGTACGCTGGTGTTGCCATATATATCCTCGAAGGCGAGTGTGTCAACCTCGAAGGAGTAACGTGCGCCGGGTATCCATTCTGAGTACAGTTCCCAGTTACGCTGCGTAGGCAGGGTGTCAGTGGTATGTATCACATAAGGTGCACGAAACCACATAGAGTCTTGCTCTACGTAGAGGTGTATGGCGGCGGTGTCCATACGCGCCAGCGGATATGGGAAGGAGAATCTTATGGAACCGTCAGGGTCCATTGACTGTTTCACGTCATACTTAGGTGTCAGTCGCGGCAGGGGCATCACGGTGTCAACCTCTGGCACCATGCGTCGCTCCTCCTCTGACTCTATGCGTGCCAGCATCTTCTCACGCTCCTTCAGTCGTTTCTCCAGGTCCTTGCGCCATTCCTTGTTTGCCTCCTCCTGTTTCTTCAGTCGCTTTGCCAGCGGTGTCTTTGCCAACACCTCAAGGGTGTCGGTGGCAAGCCTCAGCGTACCGGTGGTGTCGGTCTGCAGCGTCGTCATCTCCACGAGCAGTGTGTCTTGGTTAACGAGTGTAGTGTCACGCAGCCAGTAGGTCAGCGTGTCGCCCTGCGAGGCATACTGCTCCATCACATACCAGTTTGTCATGTCAACGCTCTCCGGGGCATTGAGCAGTCTCAGGCGTGGCTGTGTGGAGGCGGTGCCGTTGAAACGTGCCACGCTGTCTATGCTTACAGGCGCTGTGAAGAACAGCGAGAAGCGGTCGGCATCTGTGCGGTCGGCCTTCAGGAAGAAGCGGTCGGTCTGCGTATGGCTGAACGCCCTCAGCACTATATCATCGGGTTTGTAATGTATATAAGGTATGCGCTTTATATCCTTTATATGCAGTTCGTCAGCCCATACCGTGTCCTGGCGGTGGTCAAGGAATCCCGATGGCGATATCTCCTGATGTGAGAATGCCATCATCTCGCCGCGCTGTGAGAAACGGAAGTTGCCGTCCATATCCTGCACTGCCCCCACGGTGTAAGTGCCCGGAGCTATGCCTCGTATCACGAAACGTCCGCGTGAGTCGGTGCGCGACACACGCAGGAACGGCAGCGTGTCGGCTGCCAGGGAGTCTTTCTTGCTATACAGTCCCACCAATATGCCCTTTACCGGTTCCAGGTCCTCCGCGTTGAGCACATATCCTGAGCACTCAAGGGTGTCGATGTGGTCGCCGGTGGAGAAGCTGTAGGTGTAGTTGCCCATAGGGTTACCCTCGTTATTGTCCACTATGGCGTCAGAGAAGTCTATGGTATAGGTAGTGTTGGACTTCAGCGAGTCCTTCAGCTGTATCATTATGCGTTTGCCCAGCGTCTTGATGTCGGGAGTCTCCATCTGTGGCGGAGATACCACCACCTTCTCCTGAGCATTCTCCATCTTTATATACTCATCGAAATATATGGTCACACGATTCTGTGTCACGTCAGTGCCACGGTCGGCTGGCGACGACGCTATCACCCTCGGCGGTGTCTCGTCATACCATCCACCGTCAGGGGCTCCCATGCGGGCGCAGGAGGAGAGGAGGAAAAAGACGACCCCTCCCCTTAATCCCCTCCCAAGGGAGGGGAGAAGATTACGTATAGACTCTATAACCCCTCCCCTTGGTCCCCTCCCGAGGGAGGGGAAAGGATTACGTATAGACTCTATAACCCCACCCCTTAATCCCCTCCCAAGGGAGGGGAGAAGATTACGTATAGACTCTACAACCCCTCCCCTTGGTCCCCTCCCGAGGGAGGGGAGAAGATTACGTATAGACTCTATAACCCCTCCCCTTGGTCCCCTCCCGAGGGAGGGGAGAAGATTACGTAAACTGTATCTCTGCTTTATATTATTTATAAAAGACATATATCTCGATTAGTGAAACAAATGACGGTTTCAATGTTTATTAAATAGTATTGAAAATCCTACTTCCTTTGGCTATGCTTCTGTAAACTCCGTTTCTGCAATCTCACTTCTGCAATCTCACTTCTGCAATCCTACCTCCACAATCCACCTCTGCAATCTATTCCCGCAGGTTACGCTCCTTTTCCTTACATTAGTAAAAAGACAAGTAACGAACTCTGGTTATTGAACAAGGCTATCCCATTTCTCCTCCCCTCCCTCGGGAGGGGATTAAGGGGAGGGGTTGTGTTATGTTTGGGTTCTACCTCATCGCCAGTATCTCATCTATGTGCTGACGAGAGTTTGACAGTCGCGGCACCTTATGCTGGCCGCCCAGCTTACCCTTCTGCTTCAGCCAGTCATGGAACAGTCCCTGACGCGCCACCACGAGGTCAAGCCTCACCATGTTGATATCCTTGAAACGCTTCGCCTCATAGTCGCTGTTAAGCTGCTGCAGACGCTCGTCAAGTATCCGTGCAAACTCCTTGATGTCGGCAGGCTCCTTGGCAAACTCTATCACCCACTGGTGGTGGGGCACCACACCCTCGCTCCTATGTACCGGGGCAGCGGTATATTCGCGCACCTCCGCACCGGTCTTCTCACAAGCATAGTGTAGTCCCTGCTCGGCATTGTCAACGATGAGCTCCTCGCCGAAGGCATTGATGAAACTCTTCGTCCTGCCGGTGATGATGAACTTATACGGTCTCTTACTCGTAAAGCGCACCGTGTCGCCTATCATATAACGCCACAATCCGCATGATGTACTGATAATCATGGCGTAGTTCTTACCCAGTTCCACATCCTCAAGCGGCACCACCTTCGACGCGTCGGTTATCTGTCCGGCATCGTCGATGGCATCCATCGGAGCAAACTCATAGAACACGTCATAGTCAAGCATCAGCATCATGGAAGGGTCCAGCGGGTCATTCTGTATGCCGAAGAATCCCTCCGAGGCGTTATATGTCTCCATATAGTTCATGTCGCTCTTCGTTATGAGCTGCTCATACTGCTTGCGGTATGGCGTGAAGGCTATGCCTCCGTGGAAGAATACCTCAAGGTTTGGCCACACCTCCTGCAGGTGTTGCTTGCCGCTCAGCTCCATCACGCGCGTGAGCACCGACATCATCCATGACGGCACACCGCTGATGTTAGTGACGTTCTTGTCCAGACACTGTCGTGCTATCTGCTCGCGCTTCACCTCAAAGTCGCTTATGAGCGCCGTCTGCTTGTCAGGCACTCTCACAAGGTTTACCACCGGGTTGATATTCTCTATCAGTATGGCGGAGAGGTCGCCCACCAGCGAACCAGCCACATTGTAGTTTGGCGAGTGTGAGCCGCCCAGTATCAGCGCCCTGCCGTCAAACAGCCTGCTCTTGGGATTGTTCTGCAGGTAATAAGCCACCACGTCGGTACCACCAGCATAGTGTATGCGCTTCAGTCCGTCAGCCGACACAGGTATGAACTTCGACTTGTCATTGGTGGTACCCGACGACTTGGCGTACCATTTGACCTTACCCGGCCACAGCACGTCTTTCTCGCCATGTCTCATGAGGTCGATGTCACCTTTCAGCTCCTCATAGGTATTTACGGGGATGTTCTTTCTAAAATCCTCATAGCTCTTTATAGCACTGAAGGAATGTTCACAGCCATACTTGGTGTCTGCGGCACGACTTGTAAGCCGTCCCATCACCTTATGCTGCAGCGCTTCAGGCTCTGTAAAATGTTTCTCCAGTTTCTTCTGTCTCTTTACAAATCCCAGTCTTGCTATAGATGTTATGCCCATAATCCTTATTTCTACTCTGTCACTGTGTTTCTGTAACCTTAACTCATGCAAAAAGCATCATTTCCCTTTCTTACTAATCTTGCTATAATCCCATACAGGCATAGGAAGAATTTTGTTTTGGACTACCGTTTTATATTGCGGCATGTGCTTAGGAATGTCACATTTAGAAGACTGAACCCAATAGTAAGGTTGCTTCGTTTTTGTCGTCAATCTGTTGATTTCTGGTGCTTTTGTTGCTAACCATTTTTTTAGCCACTGGAGTTTCTTTATCATTCTCGAAACTTCACTGGTTATGGCTGAATGTACTTCTATGTAGAAAACCTCGCTATCATAGCAAAGCACATAATCCCACCTGTTATCATCTGGATATATATTAACCGTTGTCGCATCAATATCCAAACTTCCATCTATCTTGTCCGGTTCCGGCACTTTCACCTTAGATTTGTACTCTCCAAATGCTTCTATGCCTTCACGGTATCCAGTCGCAACATCGGATGTTGCTTCAACCGCTTCCTTGAAAGTCAGCTTCCGCTGTCGCTTTTCTTTTCCCATGGCCATACTCTTTTATTCCGCATATTTATAAACGATATCTGCCACTTTGGAAGAGAATTGCGAGAGACCGCCCCACTCGGAAACAGCACTGTCCTCACTTCCTGCATCCAATGATGAAATGTCAGTTGACAAGACTTTCCCGTTTGCAGAACGCGAGAAATAGTAAGTAGAAAGTTGCTTATCTAATAATCCCTCAAAAATCTGGGCTGTCGCAGCATTCTTATGGAGGTCAAACATTTCATACAGGGCATTATACTTATTTGAAGCCGATGATCCTTTTACAATATTGAAAGCCCATGCGAAGTCCAAAAGTGTAGTGGAATGGGTGGAAACGACAACCTTCAATCCACTATGAATAAGTTCAAGGATTTCCAACAAAACCGCCTTAATGGCTTGCGGATGAAGACCCATTTCCGGTTCTTCTATTACCACATATTTATAATTGTCCTTTTTAAACACTTGAGAGGCTGGTCCGGAAAGGCAATAAAATGCAATGAGCAATGGCATGAATTCCTTTTGTCCTGCACTCCATGTCATAAAGGGAATGCTCATATCATCAATTTTCATCTTCATTTTCTTCTGACCAGAATTTTCTTCCATAACAATTTTGCCACCATGGAAAATATTCTCGTCAAATGATTGTTTTAAGGCACTCTTAAGTCGATTACTCACAGGGAAAAGGGTCTCTGGGTCTCCCATTCCGCCTTGTATATAAATTCGCAATGTCTCACTAAACGACTTCAAAACATACGGAGTAGCCATATCAAACTCCATAAAGTTCTTAGGCCGGCCATCAGCGATGCTCAATATACGTTGTGCCGGTATATAAAACATGGATTCCTTTTTCGGTACATTTCTTTTTAATAGAGAATCAAGCGATACGTTACGTCCATTGTATGCGATTTCTGTATCAGGCTTGAAAATCTTATTCATTCCATCACCAAAAAAAGTATCAAGTACTTTTTGCGGATTCTTCTTGTCAATAATATAATTGTATTTCCGCAAAGTGGACAGAACAAATTCCTTATCTATGATATACTTAAGCAATTCCAAGAATAAACTTTTACCACTGGCTTGGGGACCTACCAAAAATGTCAGGTCTCCAAATTTTACGTCAACATCGCCGATTGGACCGAAATTCCTTATCTTTAGTGTTCTCATACTCCAAGATATTGTTTTCTTACTTTATGTGTGCAAAGGTAGCAAAAAATAATGAGACGAAAGAATAATGTGTGAAAAATCCCTCAAAAGCAATGTTATCTTATTTTCTCAATCCTAAGAACTGGCTTAACACACAAAACAATAAGAAAAAAGCATCATCATAATGTGAACTTAACAAACAACTTTGTCATGGTAAGGATAGGAACTACAATTATAACAATTTCAGACAATCCTGATTGTATCCAAAACTGTCTCCAGTAATATAACGAGAGTTCGACGAAAACAAACGATGATGATAAAACGACAATTATGACAATTAATTCAATACTAGCAAAACAATATAATTGTCAGAAATTGTCATAATTGTCGTCAACAAAAATTTTTGTAAAAATAGCAAAATTGTTAAACATACAAAACAAAAACGATGTTTTTGACGGTTTTGTTGTGTATATTTAACAATTTAGTGCTTCAGGGACAGAAAAAAATAAATATGTGGGTTCCAGCCACCAGCGCAGTAAGCAGATTATTTCACCTCTTCCCAGCGGAACACTGCTCCGTTGCGGCGCGCCGGGTCACTGCCGGTGTAGTCCATGGAGTACGGACTGCCAGTGGTGGGACTCTTGCCTATATACTTATGGGTGCGCATTGACATGAGCATGAACTCCTGATTGAGATAGTCCTGCCATAGGAACACCTCTGCCTTTGACTCATCCGTGGTGAGACGTACGTCACCTGCCAGTCCCATTCCCGATACCCACACGTAACGGCCGTCCTCACACTGCAGCACTACCTGTCCGTTGCCCTTGTCAACAAGGCGGAAGCGAGTCTGTGCGGAGTTGTCCTTCTGCGCGGTGTCATACATCAGTCCGTGTGATGTGGCGTGCATAGGCTGGCCAGTGGCGAGGTTGATGATGCGAAAGCTCTTGCCGTATGGTATATTCTGTGAGCGGTCGGCGTAAGGCTCGTCAACGGTGAAGTTGTCAAACTCGGCATAGCCGCCGTTGTGGCCGTCCTTGTTGAAGGCGAAGAGCGCATGACGTGAGCCCTGGAAGGTGATGAGCTGGTAGGTGAGCCTCAGCGGATGTCCTATGCTGTGGTATGTCACCCCGTCCGTAGAGTAGGCATACTCTGCCTCATCCTTGTCATACTCACCGCAAGAGCGCAGCCACAGCTTCTGCTTAGGCAGCGTGAGCGGCTGGTCAACGGTGTCGTTCTTTGCCTGGTCAAACCAGCGCAGGGTCAGTTTGCCGCCCTGCTTCACCACTCCTATCCATGAGCATGGCACGTTGATGTTACCCAGTCCTGCCACGTCGCCGTCTTTCATTCCCTTTGTATAAAGCTCCACCGTGGCGATGCTTGACGGACCGATGACGCGCTGTGTAAGTGAGTTACGCGCCCACATCAGCTGGTTGGCTGGCATGGTGTTGAGACGCAGACGACCACCTTTGAGCGCCCACATATTGTCGTCGGGGTTGTGGTTCCACTGCCATACCCTGCCCAACTGCTTGCCGTTGAAGTCCTCATTGCGGTTATATGGTGCGTGAGGCTTCTCTGTAGCTGATGCCTCAATGTTAGGCTTCATCCATGTACGCGGAGCACGACCGAGGTTGCCCTCCAGTCCGAGCATAGGCCATCCGTCTTTCCACGTCATGGGAGCCAGCGTCACCGTGCGGCCTATGGAGTGGAAGTCCATCATGAGCAGTGCCCACCACTGTCCGCTCTGGTCCTGTACAATGCCCCCCTGGTGTATGTTGGTGCAGGCAGTGGCATCCTTATCGGGAGCAGGCTGTATGAAGCGTGTGCCGTCGGGCATGATGCGTCCGCGTACCCCGGTGAGTCCGGCAGCATGATAGCCGAAGGTCTCGTCGGCTGTTATGACACAGGTCTCGTATGGTCCCCAGATACTCTTTGAGCGTGAGCAGAGCGTGCGGCCGTTAGGCTTATAGTCGGTGGATATGAGGTAATACATACCGTCAATCTTATACATGTGGTGTCCCTCGCCCACGGCGCTGCCCTCAGGGATGATGACGCGGTCGGTGTTCTCGACGGGACCGCTCATGTCGGGTTTCAGCTCGGTGCAGTGCACCTCGCCGTAGCCGTGGATGGCGTATATCTTTCCGTCATCGTCAAACAGCACGCTGAGGTCGTATATCTTTCCCTTGAGGTTATGGTGGGTCCATGGTCCGTGTATATCCTTGGAGGTATAGCACTGCAGTCCCTTGCCGTTGACATTAGAGAATACATAGAACTGTCCGTTGGCATAGCGTATGCACGGCGCCCATATACCCTGACCGTATATCTCCTTGCCGTTACGCAGGGCAAACTGGTCGTCAGTAAAGTCAAAACGGTCAAAACAGTAGGATATGTTCTCCCAGTTCACAAGGTCTTTAGAATGTAATATCACCAATCCAGGCACGGTGTGCATAGTGGTGCCTGCCAGATAGTAGTCGTCGCCCACGCGCAGTATGTCAGGGTCAGAAAACTCATCATAGAACAAAGGATTAGTAAATGTACCATTGCCGTTATCTGCCGTCCATGATGATGGTTGCGCCGAGGCTGTCACAGCAACGGTGAGCAATGCGGCTGACAACATTACTTTTCTTATTCTTCTCATAATATCTTAGTATTTATTTTTCTTACCTCCTACAAAGTTACATTTTTTTTCTTTATCTGAGTATTTTTTTTTATCTTTGTGACAAATTTTTCACATCACGACAATGAGATTGCTTCTTAATATCATAATCACTACACTTGTCAGTCTGTCTGCCAATGCACAGATGTTTGACCCTGTACACTTTACTTCCGAGCTGCGTATGCGCCAGCACAACGAGGGCGATATCATCTTCTCTGCCACCATTGACGGGGGATGGCATGTATATTCCAACAACATCCCTGAGGGCGGACCTACGCCTGCCTCTTTCCACAAGGTGACAATGAAGGGCATGGAGACTGCCGGCACTCTGCGTACTGCCACCGCTCCGTTAAAGGTGTTTGACGAGATGTTCCAGATGGAGGTAAGGTACTTTGAGCATAAGGTTACATTCATACAGCCTGTACGCTTTACCGCTGCCGACTACTCCGTTGACTGCTACTTGGAATACGGAGCATGTAACGACGAGATGTGTCTGCCTCCCTCGGAGGTTAGGCTGACCAAGAGCGGCAAGTATCCTTTTGAGGAGGAGAAGACGAAAACCAAAGAAGAAGCAAAGAGTATAGATAGTATAGATACTATAGATACTATAGATACTATAGGCACTATAAGCACTATAGACACTATAAAAACCACTCCCCCTCCTCCGGCTACGCCCACCGCTCCGCTCAAGATATTCCTGCTCGGCATAATCGGCGGACTGCTTGCCGTACTGATGCCCTGCATCTGGCCTGTCATACCGATGACGGTGTCATTCTTCATCAGACGCTCAGAGGGCAGCGGTCACCGCGGACTGCGTGACGCCCTGCTCTACGGCGTGAGCATCATAGTGATATACGTCTCCCTCGGCTTCGCCGTAACACTGCTCTTCGGCTCTGACGCGCTCAACGCACTCTCCACAAGCGCGGTGTTTAACGTGGCACTGTTCCTGTTGCTTACGGTCTTCGCCCTGTCACTCTTCGGAGTGTTTGACATCAGCCTGCCGTCATCATGGAGCACCGCCCTTGACAAGAAGGCTACTGACGCAGATAAGACAACATCTGCCACCTCGCACCATGCATCAGTCATCCCCATCTTCCTCATGGCTCTCACCCTGGTGATAGTATCATTCTCATGCACGGCTCCCATCATAGGACTGCTGCTGGTGCAGACCGCCACCAGCAGTTACTACATGGCACCGCTCATCGGCATGACGGGCTTTGCCTTGGCTCTCGCCATGCCGTTCACACTCTTTGCCCTCTTCCCGGCATGGCTGAAGCACATACCGCGCTCTGGCGGATGGATGGACACGCTGAAGGTGTCGCTGGCTTTCATAGAACTGGCTTTCGCGCTTAAATTCCTTGTCACTGCCGACCAGGCATACGGCTGGAACCTGATAAGCCGCAGGCTCTTCTTCATATTATGGATAATTATATTCACAATGCTTGGTGTATATCTAATGTACAGAAGTAACAAGGAGTCAAAGCTATTTTGGAGAATTTTATTCATTGCATGTGGTGGAGCATCTGTAGGTCTCACCACTCGCATGATACCAGAATTGTGGGGCGAGCCATGCACCCTCGTCAGTGCCTTTGCCCCGCCTATGGAGAGCATCAAGGCACAGTATAATGACTATGACGAGGCACTTGCCGCGGCACGCAGGGAGAAGAAACCTCTGCTGATAGACTTCACCGGCTACGGCTGTGTGAACTGCCGCAAGATGGAGGCGGCGGTGTGGACAGACCCTGAGGTGGCACGGGTGATGCGTAATGACTTCATCATCGTATCGCTATACGTGGACGACAAGACCGCCCTGCCCTCCCCCGTCACCGTGACCGACGCCAAAGGGAACAAAAAAACACTCCGCACCGTGGGTGCGAAGTGGAGTTATCTTCAGAGCAATCGCTTCAACAGCAATGCCCAGCCTTATTATGTCATAGTGGATGCCGAGGGTAAGGCTATCTCCTCTCCTCGCGGATATGACGAGGATATAGAGGCTTATATCAACTGGCTTAACGCCGCCGCTACCCTCTACCGACAGCAGGAGCAACCCTGACACTTGCCATTACATCCCTGGCAGCAACTCTTCTTGCCGCCACCTGCACGCAGGTGTCTCATGGCAGCCAATGCCATGAGGATTACCACCGCGAGTAATATGTAGGATATCACATTCATCTAAAACAGGTTATATACGATGAAGGCTGCTATGTATGCTATGAGACACTGGAATATCACCACAGTGACAGCATCACGTGCGCCCAACTCTCTCTTTATGCTGGCAATAGCAGCGGCACACGGTGTATAGAGCAGGCAGAACACCAGCAGCGACAATGCGGCTGCACCACTGAGCACACTGTGCAGTGCATCTGTACCCGAACCTATGAGTACGCTGAGTGTACTAACCACACTCTCCTTTGCCAGGAATCCTCCCACAAGTGACGTGGCTATGCGCCAGTCGCCGAAGCCCAACGGCGAGAACACCGGTGCCACAACAGAGGCGATGGAGCCGAGCATACTCTCTGCCTGGTCGTCAACCAGCTGCATGTGCCATGAGAAACTCTGCAGGAACCATATCACCAACGTAGCAAGGAAGATGACGGTGAAGGCGCGTGACAGGAAGTCGCAGGTCTTCTCCCACAGGAGCATCAGCGTAGTACGCGCCGACGGCATACGATAGTTTGGCAGCTCCATGACGAAAGGCACTGCCTCTCCCTTGAACACGGTGCGCTTCAGCACCAGAGCCACTATTATGCCTATCACTATACCTAAGGCATACAATCCGCACATTACCCATGCAGCACTGTCAGGGAAGAACGCCGCACAGAAGAATGCGTATATCGGCAGCTTTGCCGTACACGACATGAACGGTGTGAGCATCACCGTCAGACGGCGGTCACGCTCTGAAGGCAGCGTACGCGTGGACATTACGGCAGGCACCGAACAACCAAAGCCCATCAATAGCGGCACGATGCTGCGGCCTGACAGTCCGAGTCGTCTCAGCGGACCGTCCATGACGAATGCTATGCGTGCCATGTAGCCTGTGTCCTCAAGCATACTGAGGAAGAAGAACAGCACCACGATGATAGGCACAAACGTGGCCACCGTACCCACACCGGCATACACACCGTCGAGTATCAGCGACTGCACCACGTCGTTCACCTGCCACTGCTCAAGCACTCCGCGCGAGTAGTCGGTAAACCACTCTATCACCTCCTCCAGCCACTCCTGGCCCGTTCCTCCTATAAGGTCAAACGTAAGGTAGAATATCACTGCCATAATGCAGACAAACGCCGGCAGGGCTGTCCATCTGCCCGTCAGTATGCGGTCTATTCTCTGTGAGCGCTTTGCCTCACGGCTCTGCTTAGGATGCTTCACCGTAGCCTCACACAGTCTCTCTATGAAAGAGTATCTCATGTCAGCCATGGCAGCGGCACGGTCGAGTCCGCGCTCCTGCTCCATCTGCCGCAGTATGTGCTCTATCGTCTCCTTCTCATTCTGCGTCAGTTGCAACGCCTCCTCTATGAGTTTGTCGCCCTCTGCTATCTTTGATGCGGCGAAACGCAACGGTATGCCTACACGCTCGGCATGGTCTTCTATCAGGTGCATTATGGCATGCAGGCACCTGTGCACCGCACCACCGTTATCCTCCGAGGAACAGAAGTCTTGTCTTGCTGGCGGCTCCTGATAACGTGCCACGTGGATGGCGTGGTCTATCAACTCTTCCACACCCTGGTTCTTTGTTGCCGAGATAGGCACCACAGGTATTCCAAGCAGACGCTCCATGCTGTTGACATCCACCGAACCGCCGTTTCCTTCCATCTCATCCATCATGTTAAGGGCAAGCACCATAGGTATGCCCAGCTCCATGAGCTGCATGGTGAGGTAGAGGTTACGCTCTATATTTGTGGAGTCCACCACATTGATTATGCCGTATGGCTTTATTCCTTTATTATCATCGCCGAGTATGAACCTGCGGCTCACTACCTCCTCACTGGTATATGGTGACAGACTGTATATGCCCGGCAGGTCTGTAATCTCTGTATTCTTATGTCCGCGTATCACACCGCTCTTACGGTCCACCGTGACACCGGGGAAGTTACCTACATGCTGGTTGGCACCAGTAAGCTGGTTAAACAACGTTGTCTTGCCGCAGTTCTGGTTACCGGCAAGCGCGAAGGTCAGCTTCGTACCCTCTGCCACAGGGTTCTCATGCTCTGCGTCATGATAACGTCCGCCCTCACCAAGACCAGGGTGAGCCATATCCTCTCCCTCTCTTGTCACAGGATTGTAGGCAGGTTTGTCAACATCAGACTTCTCCACCTCTATCTCGCCAGCCTCCGCTTTCCTCAGCGTCAGCGTATAACCACGCAGCTCTATCTGCATAGGGTCGCCGGTAGGTGCGAACTTCTTCACATTTACCACCACACCGGGAACTATTCCCATATCAAGGAAATGCTGTCGCAGCGCACCGTCGCCGCCTATGGCTCTCACCACGACCGCCTGACCTTTCTCTATGTCATTAAGTGTCATCATATTATGTTTTTATCTTTTCCCGACGCAAAGTTATACATTAATTTTTGCAAACGTGTTGCAAACGGACATTTTTTACCCATGCAAAACCAAAATACCTAAAAATGATGATAGATGATGCTTTTATAACACTTGCTACGGCTAAGAACCTTATAAAACAAAAGAAACGACACATCGCTGTGTCGTTCTTCTGCGCGCTCCCTCTTGGGCTTGAACCAAGGACCCCCTGATTAACAGTCAGATGCTCTAACCAACTGAGCTAAGGAAGCATTGGGATAACAAATTACTTAAAAACATCCTTATTATCGGATTGCGAGTGCAAAATTACTATATTTTTTTTTATCCACCAAATTTTTGTGCGTTTTTTTTAATCTTTTACTAAAAAAAAGTCAAATAAAGTATTTTCAAACGCAAACTGATGGGTTTTCAAGCTTATTTGTGTACTTTTGTATAAATATAGGACCCCCACCCTGACCCTCCCCAAGGGGGAGGGGAACGAAGACGAAAACCAAAACGAAAACGAAAACGAGACAAAACGAAAACGAAAACGAAGACGAAAACGAAAGCGAAGACGAAAACGAAAACGAGACAAAACGAAAACCAAAACGAGACGAAAACGAAAACGAAAACGAAGACGAAGACGAGACAAGACGAAAACCAAGATAGAGGGAGAAAAAGAAGATAGAAGATTTTACAGTAATACATAATAATGAGACACACAACACTTTTCACCCTATTACTACTCTCTATTCTGTCAACTGCGGTATCAGCTGACAATAAGAAAAAGAACGACGCTTTTGCCGTGGCACGTAACCTTGAGACGTTCTCTGCCATATACAAGCAACTCGATATGATGTATGTGGACACGCTCGACGCTGACGTTACCGTAGGGGCAGGCATACGTTCCATGCTGCGCTCGCTCGACCCTTACACCGAGTATTACGCTCCCGAGGATATGAAGGACCTCAAGACCATGCTCACGGGTAAGTATGCCGGCATAGGAGCCCTGATAAAACAGAATATGAAACTGAACCGCGTCATCATTGACGAGCCATACGAGGGTATGCCGGCTGCGGAGGCGGGACTGCGCAAGGGCGACATAATACTGGCTGTCGATGACTCTTCCATGGTAGGCAAGACGGTGTCTTATGTGTCAAGCCACCTGCGCGGTGAGCCCGGTACCACCTTCCTGCTGAAGGTGCTGAGACCGTCGGCAGGCAACACCTCCGGCAAGGTAAAAGGCGAGAAGACCATTGACGGTATCACCGGACAGGTGATGAAGATAAAGATTACACGAAAGGCAATACAGATGCCCTCAGTGCCATATTACGGTATCATCTCTCCTGCCGAGGGACAGACAGAGGTGGTGGGCTACCTGCTGCTGACACAGTTTACCGAGGACTGCTCACGCGATGTGCGCCGCGCCATTGTGGAGATGCGCAGCGAGGGTATGACAAGCCTGCTGCTCGACCTGCGTAACAACGGCGGCGGTTCGCTGGCAGAGGCTATCAAGATAGTCAATATGTTTGTGCCTAAGAATATGACGATAGTCACCACCAAGGGACGCATCAAGCGTTCCACCAACGAGTATAAGACTACATCTGAGCCTATTGACACCGTGATGCCCGTAGTGGTGCTGGTGAACGGCAACACAGCATCGGCAAGCGAGATAACGAGCGGTTCGCTGCAAGACCTGGACCGCGCTGTGGTGATGGGCACACGCACCTACGGCAAGGGACTGGTGCAGCAGACCGTGGAACTGCCTCATGATGCTTCGCTCAAACTTACGGTGTCCAAGTATTACATACCCAGCGGCAGATGCATACAGGCAATAAACTACAAGCACACCGGAGGTGGATACAAGGAGCACATACCTGACTCGCTGACACATGAGTTCAAGACTCGCGGCGGACGCACCGTGCGCGACGGCGGCGGAATAAAGCCCGACGTGGAGGTGAAGGCTGATTCTATTCCCAACATCGCTGTATATCTGTGCCAGGGCGGACTGGACTCTACCGAGGTGGCACTGGGATATGTGCTTGACTATGTAGCGAGTCATCCTACGATAGCGCCAGCCACAGAGTTCCATCTCTCTGACGCTGACTATGCCGACTTCAAGCAGCGCGTGCTGCAGTCGGGCTTCAAGTATGACCGTGAGACGAGTAAGGTGTATGACGAGCTTGTTGAGGTGGCACGCTTTGAGGGTTACTACAATGACGCCAAGGAGGAGTTCGAGGCCCTGAAGAAGAAGCTGAGCCACAACCTCTCACGCGAGCTTGACAACAACCGCGCCGTCATCAGCCACCTGCTGGAGCAGAGCATCATAACCACATACTACTACCAGCGGGGCAGCATAGCCTGCACCCTCGGCTATGACACTCAGGTACAGGAGGCCATCAAACTGCTCAACGACAAGGAGCAGTATAAAAAAATATTAGAATAGAAACTCTCAATAACTATAGGAACTATAAATACTATAGGAACTATAAATACTATAGGAACTATAAATACTATAGGAACTATAGGAACTATAAGAACTATAAAACCCACTAAAACCTTAACGACCATGGCAAAATCTAAAGGAAAGAAAGGCGGAAAGCGAATGAACAAGACACAGCTGGAGGCTCAGCTGGAGAGCTATTTCCGCTCAAGACCGGGAGAGACTGTCTCCTTCAAAAACATATTCAAGGACCTGCGCCTTAACACTCACCCACTGAAGATGCTCGCCATAGACACTCTGGAGGATATGGCATGGGACGATTTCCTGGTAAAGGTTACCGACTCCTCATATAAGCTCGCAGAGAACACACAGGTGATGGAGGGCGTATTCCAGGCTAAGGCCAACGGACGCAACTCCATAATGCCCGACGGCAGCGACAAGCCTATCTTCGTGGCTGAGCGCAACTCCATGTATGCCATGACAGGCGACCGTGTGCGCTTCTGTATGATGGCAAGACGCAAGAGCCACATACGCGAGGCTCAGGTGACAGAGATTATATCAAGGAAGAAGGACCAGTTTGTGGGCCGCCTGCAGGTGGACGAGGACTACGCTACCCTCATACCTCAGGAGCCTATGCCTTGCAATATCTTCATACCAAAGGACAAGCTGCTTGGCGGCAAGACCGACGAGCGCGCCGTGATACGCGTGAAGAAGTGGCCCGACGCTGAGCACCGCACCATCGTTGCAGAGGTGATTGACGTGCTGGGCGAGCGCGGCGACAACGACGTGGAGATGCACACCATACTGGCTCAGTACGGACTGCCATACAAATACCCTAAGGAGGTGGAGGATGCCGCCAACAAGATAAGCGACAAGATAACGCCTGAGGACATGGAGGGCAGGGAAGACTTCCGCGAGGTGTTTACCTGCACCATTGACCCACGCGACGCCAAGGACTTTGACGATGCTTTGTCTATCAGGATTAAGGGTGAAGGACTGTATGAGGTGGGCGTTCACATAGCCGACGTGTCACACTACGTGACCGAGGGCTCCATCATTGACAAGGAGGCTGAGAAGCGCGCCACCAGCGTTTACCTCGTGGACCGCACCATACCTATGCTGCCTGAGAGACTGTGTAACTACATCTGCTCACTGAGGCCCGACGAGGAGAAGTTGGCATACAGCGTCATCTTCACTCTCAACGAGGAGGCTGAGGTGAAGGACTACCACATAGTGCACACCATAATACGCTCTGACCGCCGCTATGCCTACGAGGAGGTACAGAAGGTTATTGACGAGGCTAAGCGCATGGCGGGCGACACTGCCACCGACAGCATAGTGGACTTCGGCAAGCTGTCTAAGAAGGACAAGGACTCACTCATGCAGATGGACCCTAACGCCGAGAGGCTGCTTGTACTTGACCGTCTGGCAAAGAAGCTGCGTGAGCGCAGGTTCAAGAACGGCTCGGTAAAGTTTGACCGCGAGGAGATGAAGTTTGAGATTGACGAGAAGGGCAAGCCCGTGAGGTGTTACTTCAAGCGCTCTCTCGACGCCAACAAACTGATAGAGGAGTTCATGCTGCTGGCTAACAAGACCGTGGCAGAGCATATAGGCAAGGTGCCTAAGGGCAAGAAGGCTAAGACGCTGCCTTACCGTGTGCATGACGACCCGGACCCAGTGAAGCTGGAGCAGCTGAGACAGTTCGTGGTGAAGTTCGGCCACAAGATGAAGTCAACAGGCACGAAGGGTGCCACGGCTCGCGCCATCAATGCCCTGATGGACGAGGTGACGGGCAGACCCGAGGAGAACGCCATACAGATGGTGGCGCTGAAGGCTATGATGAAGGCTAAGTACTCCACGCATAACATCGGACACTTCGGACTGGCGTTTGACTACTACACTCACTTCACATCGCCTATACGCCGCTATCCCGACACCATGGTGCACCGTCTGCTTACACGCTACGCCGAGGGCGCACGCTCTGCCAACCAGGACCACTATGAGGAACTGTGTGAGCACTCCTCTGACATGGAGCAGGTGGCTGCCACCGCTGAGCGCGACTCCATAAAATACAAGATGGTGGAGTATATGAGTGAGTTCATAGGTCAGGAGTTTGACGCACACATCTCTGGCATCACCAGCTATGGCATATATGCCGAGATTGACGAGAACCACTGCGAGGGCATGATACTCATACGCGACCTTAAGGATGACTACTATGAGTTTGACGAGCGCAACTTCTGCCTCATAGGCCGCAGACGTCACAACAAGTACCAGCTGGGCGATGCCATCAGGATAAAGGTGGCGAGGGCCAACCTCGACAAGAAGCAGCTGGACTTTGTCCCGGCTGAGTGAACACAGACTACTATATTATAATCAAAACAACGGATTAGAATGCGGATTAAATTATACGACCACAGATTACAGGGATTACATTGATGTACTTTCTACAATGGATATAAGTCAACAACGGATTAAGATTAGACGGATTACACAGATTTCTTATAATCAAAATACTATGTTTAGTTAGTATAATCCGCGTAACCCGTTGTTAAAAAGTCAGCCAAGGATAGAGTGAAATCCGCGTAATCCGTTATAAAACACATTCATTTAGAAATAGCCAGTAAAAAAAACAATAACAGTGAAGAAAGCATTATTTTATTTCCTGATGTTCATAACCGTGCAGCTCATAGTGGGCGGCATAGCATCAGTAGTGTTGAACAAGTGGTTCCCCACGGTCAGCAGCACCGACAGCACCGCACTGCTTATTACCGTCGGTGTCTCAAATGTGATACTCATAGCGTTGTTTCTGTTGCTGCGGTGGTACACCGTCAGTCGTACATACATACGCTCACGCCCATGGGTAACACTGACGTGGACAGCATTGCTCGCACTGGGCTCTGTCATTCCCTCTACATGGCTGGAGGAGCAACTGCCGAAGTCATGGCAGCTGAACATATTAGGCGAGGAGATGGCTGACATGCTACGCAGCACGGAGGGCTACTTCGTGATATGTATGCTGGCACCGCTGGCAGAGGAGATAATATTCAGGGGAGCCATCATTAGCGCCCTGATGAAATGGTTTGCCGGACGTAACGGTAACGAGGCTACATGGGGTTCGCTGACCAAGGGCGAGTGGATAGCCGTAGGATGCTCCGCAGTGCTCTTCGCCGTAGGACACATGAACCCTGCACAGATACCCCACGCACTCATCTTCGGCATACTCTTAGGCTGGCTCTTCGTAAAGACAGGCAGCATAGTGCCGGGACTGCTGGTACACTGGATTAACAACACCGTGGCATACGTCATGGTCAACGTCTTCCCTACCCTGCCTGTCGATGCTCCGCTCAAAGACTATGTAGGCGGCAGCGACGCTGCAGTGGCAAGAGCCGTGATATGCTCGTTGATGATTTTCTTACCCGCTCTGTATCAGCTTATTAGGATGCCCAAGGAGAAAGCATAGCTTTCACACCCTGAAAGCTATCATATTACAACGTAAAAGCTATGCTTTCACACCCTGAAAGCATAGCTTTTATTTTGCCGTTCTTTATACCCTGTTTCTTTCCTCTCTCTACTGTTCCCTAAACCACGGATATTAGTTCTTTTCTCCTTCCATCTCTTCTATCAACCTTGCAGCGTGTGCCCAGTGCTTAACGATGTAGAGCACATAGCGTATGTCAACCGCTATACAGCGTGCAAGGGTGGTGTCGAAGTATATGTCAGACGATAGCGAGTCCCATGTGCCGTCGAAGGCGAGACCTATGAGCCTGCCCTTGCCGTCAATGACAGGCGAACCGCTGTTGCCGCCCGTGATGTCATTATTGGTGAGGAAGCACAGTCCGAAAGGCTTCTCCGTACCTTCCGCCTGGTCAGCGCCCTGCATAAGCGTCCTTACCTCCGGCTCGAGGAAATACTCCGCGTATGGGTTTGGAGCAGTGAAGTCAGTGCAAGAGGCCAGCCACTCATCGTGCATGGCAGCCTTGTTGAGCAACGACTGCGGAGTGGTCATGTAACCCGAGTCATAGTCTGGCAGACGGTAGCCTCCCACCTGTCCGTAACTGAGACGCATGGTGAAGTTGGCATCGCTGTAGTGAGGCTGGTCCTCCTCATATCTCAGTTTGCAATAACAGAGCTTGCGCTCAAGCAGTGCTATGGAGTCTTTCATCTCATCAAGCTGCAGGCGTATGTCGCCCAGCGTCTCCATGAGTGAGTAACTGAACTCCACACCGGGGTCACGGCGCAGACGACGTGGCAGGTGCAGTGGTATGCGCTCTGAGGTCATCAGTATGGAGTGGTCCCACAGATATGTGACATAAGCCTTATAGTCGCCGCCGTAGAGGCTGTCAACAACCTTATAGAACGATGGCAGGAAGCTGTCTGTGCCTATCTGCTCACGGTAGTTGCCCATCAGTGCCGCCAGCACCTCTATGTCAAGGTCGCGGTCGTAGGTATCGCTGTTGTCATCAAACTGCACATACTGTTTGCGCGGACGGTTCTCCTTGCCTTTCACTGGCATACCGTCGCAATAGCGGTAGGCACGTGTGGCAAGCTCATTGTTGGAGCGGCGCGTGAAGCTCTCCGTAAACAGTGTGTAGGCGCGCATTGCCGAGTGCTGACGGGCATAGAGGCTCTTCAGCTCAGACAATCCCGGTGTGACGTCAGCAGTGTCACCATGCTGCACATACCACTGGCTGAGCTTCTGCTCATACTCCTGTTTCTGGCGTATCAGTCCGATGCTGTCGATGCACTTGTTCATGCCGATGGCGTTCTTCCAGTAGTTGGATGACTGTGCGTATTTGGAGTCATACTTTATACGCACCGCCGCAGAGCGGTCCATGTGTCGGCGCATAATCTTCTGCTTCACGCCGCGCACCTGGCTCATAGGCTCATTGACGCAGTCGCGCATCTGCTGTATGCCGTAGCTGGAGAGGTAACGCTCCGTGGAGCCGGGATAACCCATCACCATGGCGAAGTCGCCCTCCTTGTAGCCCTCTGTGCACACGGGCAGGTATGAGGGCGTATTGAGCGGCTTGCCGTCGCTGTATATGCGGAAGACGGAGAAGTCACACGTCTGGCGCGGCCACATCCAGTTGTCGAGCTCGCCGCCGAACTTTCCCAGCGACTTAGGCGGGGCCATGACCAGCCGGATGTCATCATAGCGGCGGAAGGTGGTGGCATAATATGCGTTGCCCTCATAGAAGGCGTTTATTTCCACATAGCATGAGGAGTCGCGCTGGCGTGCCGCCTTGGTCATCTGCTCCTCAAGGGAGTCTATTATCTCTGCACGGTCAAGGGCGTCAATGAGATAATCCATTGCACCGAGAGCGCGCAGCGTGTCGGTCACGTCCTGCTGTGAGAGCATAAACGCCACGAAGAGTCCCTCGCATGGCAGTTCGTCAGTAAGGGAGTCAGCCACGAAGCCGTGGAGCAGGTAGTCGTGCTCAGTGGTGGAGTGTCGGCGCACCGCCTCAAAGCCGCAGTGATGGTTGGTCATAAGCAGACCGTTGGGCGAAACCACCTCGCCTGTGCAGAAGCCGGAGAAATTGACCACGGCAGACGGCAGCGTGGTGGTCAGCGCCTCGTCAGAGAGCTGACAGCCATAGAGCCTCATACGCTCACGGATAGCCTGAGGCAGGTTAAACAATGTCCACATACCCTCGTCGGCAGAGGCTGCCAATGAGAGCAGGAGAGAGACTATAGTCAGTATTTTTCTCATAATCAAAGTTTATATAGGTACTATAGGTACTATAGATACTATAGATACTATAGATACTATAGGAACTATAGGAACTATAATAACTATAATCCTTATTCAGCCTGCAAAGGTACTCTTTTTTCATGAGAAAACAAAAGGAAAGCCGGCAGTTTATCTCCCTTACGGACACAAAAAAGGGGTTCGCTTGTCTTAACTCAAGCGAACCCCTTGTATTAAATGCTTATATAGTAATCTCTATATAGTCAAGATTTACTTAACCTGTGCACCAGCAGCGGTGAACTTCTTACCGTCCTTGATGATAACGATTCCACCGTTCTCAATCACCTTTACAGGAGCGGCAGCAGCCTCTGCTGCGTCAGCCTCTGTTACGACTACGCCTGTTGCGCCGTCAGCGGTGATGAGGATATTGCCAATGTACTCGAATACATCGTTGTCAAATATCTTCTCAGGATCAAATGATGAAGTCTGAGGAGTGTAAACGATGTTCTCAGCCGTGTCACCATTGTTAATCTGACCCTGAATCTTGATGTAAACCTTCTCTGCATTGTTGCAAGCTGCAGGGAGAGTAGCCTGAACGTTGCTCCACTGGCCATTTGTCAGCTCAACAGCTGCATCAGCTATCTCTGTGTAGTTCTCACCATCCAGAGAGTAATACAGCTTCTGGTTCTTAGAAGCGTTGTTGTCAGTGCCGATGAAGTAATCTATCTGGATGTTAGAGAGTTTTGTCGCAGGCAGCTCTATGACAGCGTAGTTACGGTTGTAGTCACGAGTGTTGCGTGGGGTACGCATAGAGATGATTGCCATCTGCTTCTCAGTCTCATCCTCACCGAACTTATTGGAACGTGTCTCAAAACTGCCCGCTACGTAAGGCACAGCCTCTGTAGCGCGCTTAGAGTAAGCCACACCGAGTATCTCGTAGTTGCCAGTTGCTGCATTATATGCCTGAGAGAGCTTGGTGCCTGAAGCATCAGCCTTGCCTGCCTCCACATCCTCTGTAGTAGTAGTGTAAGTGGTAGCGACATTACCGATACCTGTGGTGTCAGCAACAAAAGCCTTGATGGTAGCAACACCTGCGAGGACGCCATACTCAGCAAGTACCGATGACACCTTAGAGTTGGATGAAGGATTAGAAGAGAAGTCCCATGCAGCAGCAACGTTTGTCATAGCACTCTCGAAGTTTGCTGTGAGGTCAAGACCATCAGCACCGAGGACGATAGAGCGTACCAGATCTGTGTTGCCGTCGCTCCAGCCTGTGAAGGTGTTGAATGTGCGGTAGTAAGAGTTACGAGCGTTAAGAGTGATAGTAACCTCGTCACCCTTATAGTACTCAGCCTTCTCTGGTGTGATGGTGTATGTGGCAGACTTAGAGCCGTTGATGGTTACGTTCACGTCAACCTTTACAGGGAACTCGTCAACATACATCATAGGAGCACCCACACATGTAGGAATAGCAAAAGCCGGATTATTATCCATATCAAGGACAGCATCCGCACCTGCTGTGAAGAGACCTGCAGAGTTACCCTTCTCTACTGTGTAAAGAGACTTGTCTGCGTCATAGAACATATCAAATGAGAATGGATAATCTGCTATATTCAGATCGTTGCACATGTCAAAACCTTCCATGCCCTTACGGACTGGAGACAGGTAGTAAGTGCTGTAATAGTTGTTATATGTTGTCAGGAAACCCTTAGGCTCTGATACCTGTACACCATCAACCTCGCTTGTGGTGTTGCAAACGAGAGTCATGGCACTGTCAGCAATCTCTACAGTATCATTTTCCAGACCACCTACCTGCAAACCCTTCTCCTCACCGAGGAAGAGGTTGTTGTAGAAGTTGAAAATAGAGTTAGGATCAACATTAGTGCCAGCATTGACAACGGTGAACTTGTTCTTCTTTCCATCAGAACTCCAGCTTGAGAGCAGGAATGTATTGTTGTAGATATGGAAGGTAGAGGCTGTATTCTCTGACTTTGCCGTTTTGTGGAAACCGATGAGTTCCTTTGAGTAAGGCATGTCATAGAAGATGTTGTTGTGCATCTCCAGATAGTCAGGAATAGCAACGAAATAGAATCGTGGCATAGAGTTTTCCTTCAGGACTGTCTCATAAGCACGGTTACCCTCAAAGATGAATCTCTTGATATGGTGTGGGTTATATGTCTTTACACCACCCACAGTTATGCCCTGGTTCTCCTCACGATAGATAGCACGGCAGTTGCTGATGTCACAGTTACGGAACACCACTGAGTCCATACCGTAAAAGTTATCTTTGTTCTTGTTTGATACGATGTAAGAGTCGGTATCCTTACGTGGACGGAGTTTCACGTTCTCAAACACAAGTGAAGGCAAACCCACAGAAGCGTCAATGGCATTGGCACCCATCTCAAGGCAAAGCTCAGGCAGATTGTCGATGTCTGTCTGGTTAGAACGGATAATCAAAGTACCTGCAGCAGGAACCTTTGGTGTGCCGCCAAGGTTAACAGATGTTGTAGCATCGGCAACCTCACCCTCAACGCCCTCGCTGAGAGACTTACAGAGTACCACGATGTGTGTGTTACCAGCACCAATGGCAGCATTGATAGCACTGTTGATAGCGTTCTTATCACTTGCCTTCACATAGGTGGTTGTAACCGAACCCTGGGCAGAGACAGAAACTGACATCATCAGAGCTGCTAAAGCTGAAAGAGTAAATTTCTTCATAATGATAAATGTTTTTAGTTGATATTTAGGATAATTGTTTATGTTTCAGAAGTTAAGAAGGTAAGAAGTATAAGGAGCTAAAAACATTTGTCTTTACTACTTTACTACTTATCTTCTTAACTACTTCAAGTTCTTAATTACTTCAGATTCCAGTTAATGAAATACTTGCCCTGAAGGCTTGAGCGCACCTTTGACTGCAGCGCACCTGTGTACTTAGGCGCGATGATGTCAGCCATCTTGTCGGCAGCAGTGAGCTTGTTGCCACGTCCGGCATGGCTGTAGCGCTCTGCCATCTTACAGAGGTATGAGTAAGCCTTACCCTCGGCTACATACTCCTTGGCATACTCCTGTGCGAGGCACCAGTCGATATACTCGCGGCGCTCTTCCTCAGTCATATCCTCGGCTATGATGTTACCTGTCTGGTCGGTCATGTCAAAGCTCTGTGTGTCGGCATTGTAGGTGAACATATTATAGAGTTCGCCGTTGGCTGTGCCTGCCAGACCAGAGTCACCGTAACCGCCGTTGCCACCAAACCATGTGCTGTAGTAAGGTGACCATGCGCTGCCGATGGTCTGTGCACGGTTGAGGACGAAGTTCCAACGATAGCTGGCAGAGAGTGAGTCAACAAAGAAATATGATGAGTCAATGTCGCGCTCAGGGGTAAAGCTCTGTCTCCACTCGCGTGTGGCTTCCTCTGAGAGTCCCTGCTGGCGTACTACCATAGAGGTCCACTCCTCGTCAGCTGTCTTGCCGCCTGTGCCCGGGCGCTGTGCAAACTGGTTGGTGATACCACCGTTGAGCAGTGCCTGCGCCATCTGCCAGTTGCCAAGATGGTTTTCTGCCTCGGCAAGGAGGAAGTGGAAGTCATGGCCACGGAAGGTGACGATGCTTGGCTGTATCTTCTCTATGTCGTCGCGCAGGTACTTGTATGTACGTGAGCTTGCCACATAGCTGTAATAGTACTTGGTGAGCACGGCAGGCTCGCCGCCGAGAGAGTTCATCACCATCTTCTGAGTCAGTGAGCGTAAGTCCTGTGTGTCATACAAGTCGTTGACAGCATAGTCTGATGGTTTCAGGTAGAAGCCGTCGCCAGGGAATGTAGGACAGAAGTACTGCACCAGACGGTTCTTTACATCGTTCTCAAAGTCATAGATGATAGCTCCTGCCACCTGATGGCGATGACCTATACCCTCTGAATAGAAGATGTTATAGTATGCGCCGGTAGCGTCACTCTGCAGAGGAATGTTGGTCTGGTACATATAACCCATAGTTGTAAGCTCGCTGTCGAAGCCCGGAATGCTGTAGGTCACTCCGTCAACAAGGATGTTGTTGAGGTCAGCCACCTCCTCAGCGGTGTGTATCTTATACATATACTGAAGCAGGTTGTTACGTATCCACAGCCAGTCTTGCTTAGCCTCCTCGTCTGTCTCGTAGTTACACTTCCATGACAGCAACTCCGCCTTAAGCAGTATGAACGGCGGTGTGAGATACTGCCACTTGCTGTAAGTAGCCTGGTCCTGGTTCTCTGAGTCAAACCACTGATACCAGTTCATGTTGAGGGTGGCAGGCACACTGACACCGTCAACGGTGATGCCGCTCTCAAGCAGTGCAAGGCACTTGGCTGAGAGAGCCTCCATATCACAGTGCTCAAAGACGCTGAGGTCATTGAGGCTTACCTTCTCGTCAAGGGCATCATCAAACCAGTATGCCTCACCATAGATGCGGCCGAGCTGGATGTATGCCCATACCTTAAAGCGTATGGCACTTGAGAGCAGAGGCTTGAAGAATGACTGGTCAGTGACGGAGAGTGCGCCAGGAGTGGCGTGCAGACGCTCCATCTTCTTTATATAGTCATTGCAGGCTATTATTACCCTGTAATAGCACGTAGGGTCGGCATACTCGTTCTGGTCGGTGTCGTCATACTTGTATATGCTCTGCAGGGCTGCAGGAGCATTAGGAGTAGTCTCCAGCACGTTCATGCGCGTGTCAGTGAGGAAGATGGCATGGTCACCTGCCTGCTGCACGGTATTGATAACACCAAGCATTCCCTTATATGTCTGGTTGCCCTCAGAGAAACTGTCGTCAGCATCCATGATACCCTTTGGAGATGGGTCGAAATAATCTGAGCAAGAAGTCAGAGCAAGGCCGGCAAACAAGAGACCTACACAGACCCTTCCTGTGAGGGAGGGTGCCGTGTGCCTCATATTTGTTATTATTTTGTTTATTGCTTTCATATTCTTTTTTGCTTTTTATATAGGAACTATAGATACTATAGATACTATAGGAACTATAGGAACTATAGCCACTATAAATACTATAATCTTAGAAGTTAAGGTCGAAACCAAGCTTGAAGGTGCGGCCGAGGGCGAGCTTGCTGTAGTCGAAGCCACGCATTGCCTCTGAATAGCCGTAAGCAAACTCAGGGTCGGTGCCGAGATACTTGGTGAGAGTAAAGAGGTTCTCGCCTGCTACCCACACTGTACCAGAGTTGATGAAGTGGAGGAACTTGCCAAAGTTATATGACAGTCTCAGCGAGCGCAGCTTGAGGTAGCTGGCATCCTCTATCCAACGGTCTGAGAAGACACTGTTGCCGATGGCGTCACCATAGACAGCACGTGGGATGTTGGTCTGCTGACCTTCCACCTGCCAACGGTTGAGAACAGATGTTGACTGGTTGTAGAAGGTTGACATTGACTCCACTGTGCGACGTGTGTAGTTATATGCGTCGTTGCCTACAGAGTAAGCGAAGTTAGCGTCGAGAGTGAACTTCTTATAGCTGAGAGAGAGGTTTACGGCACCGAAGAAGTCTGGCAGGGCCTTGCCTATTGCCACCTTGTCCTGGCCATCGATGATACCGTCACCATTCTGGTCAACATACTTCATGTCGCCTGCCTGATAAGCTATGCCGGCGCTGTTGGTAAGACCTGCTGCCTGTGCCTCTGCCGTAGTGGCATAGACGCCGGCGGTCTGATAGCCATAGAACTGGTATGGTGTGTCACCTACCTTCATGAGTATCTGAGCGTCATCTCTGCTGTAGTCGGTGAAAGAGAGTATGGCACTCTCCCTGCCGTCTGTGTAAAGCAGTCTTGAGCTGTTGGTAGCGAGTGTTCCTCCTACAACAAGGTTCCAGTCCTTGGTGTGCAGAGGATTGACACGCAGTGAGAGTTCTACACCGGCGTTGTTAATCTTACCTGTGTTGGCAAAATACTCTGCTGAGCCATATACTCCTGAGATGTTATTGTTGAAGAGCAGGTTATATGACTGTGAGTAGTATGTGTTGAAACCGATTGACAAGCGGTTCTCGAGCAGACCGAGGTCAAGACCGAAGTCTATCTGACGTGTTGTCTCCCACTGCAGTTTCGGGTTAGGCATATTAGCGCGTTTCACACCACTGATACCCGGTGTGCCCACATAATAGTCCTTGCTGTAGTTAGAGGAGAAACGAGAGTTACCTGAGTAAGAGGCTCCCAGAGATACGTTGAAGCGGTTAACCCACTCTGGCAGTCTGCCGCTGTTGGCAATCATGAATGTAGCAGCTACAGACGGGAAGAAGCCCATGCGTGAAGACTCTGCTCCGCTGGCACTGGTGCCGTCGAGGTTGAAGCCTGCGTTAAGGCGTACGAGTTTCTTCCATGTATAGTCAGCATAGAGTCCTGTGCCGAAATAGTTCCAGTGGTAGTTGCCACCGAAGGTGCGTATGCCGTCCTGCAGGGAGTTGAGTGACTGGAAATAGTCGTTAGGAGTATTGTAACCGCTTGCTCCGTCAACCTCCACCTTGTGGGTGAGCCAACGTGCAAAGGCGTTGAACCTCCACTCATGAACCTTGCTGAACGTACGCTTATAGTCAGCGCTTACCTGATAGGTGTTAGTAAGCTGACGAGCTACTCCACCTGCGACATAGTTGTTACCCTTGCCGTAATACTGTGGTACGATGGTGTGGTCCGTCTGTCCCGGTACGAACATATCCTCCTCTGTGTAGTTGTAGTAGAGGTTGAGGAGTCCGTGGAGTGTGAGATATTCGTTAAGGCGGAAGTTAGCTCCGAGAGATGCATTGGCATCGTAAATCTTGTCCTTGCCGTTGACATTCTCAATGAGAGCGATAGGGTTAGACACGTTGTCGTATGCATACATCGGAGTAGTGTTCCAGCTGTTCCACTCGTTGTAGGTTGCGAAGTCGAGCAGTGTCTGACCGTCTGCCTGCTTCTTGTATGCAGATATCATTGGTGAATACCAACGAGCTGCCGTCATAGGATTGACGTAGTAGTTGGTGCCCTGGTTCTGCAGGTCAGAAGTGATGTATGACAGGCTCACATTAGCGAAGATGTCAATGTTACGTGTAACGAGCACATCAGCAGAGATGAGCGTATGGTAACGGTCGGAAGTGGTATTCTTCAGTGTTCCGTTGTTCTTGGTGTAACCGAAAGAGATGTTGTATTTCGCAATCTCATCACCTCCCTCAACACGCAGCTGGTTATCTGTCAGGAAACCACCGCACTGTATCTGGTCCATCCAGTCGTTGTTCTCATTGAACAGGTATGGATAGGCATTGTTTGCGCTGAAGAAAGGATAGTCTGCTGAGAAGGCTGACTGTCCGGGATAGAGTGTGAGTCCTATTCCCTGCATGTATGACTTATACTGCGCGGCATTCATCATAGGTACGTTCTTCTTGGCTGTGCTGACACCATACTGTCCGCTGAAGGAGATACGTGTGTCAAGGTTGTCGCTGTTGGCCTGCTGTGTCTCTATCATGATGACACCGTTAGAACCGAGCGAACCCCACTTTGCTGCCTCTGAACCCTTGAGGACTGTGATGGAGCGTATGTCCTTGGTGGCATAGCCGGCGAGCATGTCGCGGCTGTAACCCTCAATGATGCTTGACACCGTCTGGTTACCGAAGTAAGGCACACCGTTGATGACGAGCAGCGGATTGTTCTCTGCTACCAGAGAGTGGATGCCTCGCAGGCTCATATATGCGCCTTCGTTTGGCATACCGCCCTTCTCTGTAACCTGCAGACCGGCGATGTTGTTACCTACTGCAGCACCTACAGAGAGCTTGTCAAGGAAGTCTTTCTGCTCAAGGCTCTGAGTAGTGACAAACTTCTCGTTGGCTGACTGCTCACCATCAAGTGTAGAGGTTACATATCCGCTGTACTGCTTCTCTGAACGTGGTACGAGAAGTATGGTGAAGTCACCCTGTTCTGCCTTTGCCTTGAGATAGTCTATGGAGAACTCCTTGTCATAGAAACCTGGAGCCTTGACAACGACGATGCCGTTACGATAGGCTTCTATCTCTTTCTCCACTGTGTAGTAACGGTTGTCTTTCTTGTTCCACACAGTGATTGGCTTTGTCTTAACAGTGTTCTCTATCTCAATGGAGAACTTGCCATACTCGTCAGTAACGGCAGAAGCACCACCCTTTACGGTGATGATGGCTCCGCTGACAGGGTGACCATCCGTACCCTTGACGACAGACTGATAGGCAGTCTGGGCCGAGGCATTAAAGCCCCCTCCTACTCCTGCGAACGGGAGAGAAAGAAGTATGCATAGACTTGTTCTTGAAAGTATCTTATTCATAGTTCTGTTATTTTCTGTTGTTGGGGCTTATATTAATAGTTGTTCTGTGTTGGGCGCAGACACCAGTGATACATCATAAGCTGCTGCACATTGTTCTTTGTACGAACAAGGTCAGGAATGTTATACTTATAGAGTGATGCCTGGTCTGAGCTTGATATGCGTATCTCGAAATTACCTGCCTTAGCCAGATTGACTATACCGACAGTATATCCGTCTGTATCGTAGGCGATGGCCTTCTCATCAAACTGCTGCCAGTAGTCCACGTCAAAGCCTTCAGGATATGATATGCCTGCGTCGCCGTAGTGTGGCACCTCAGAGGCTGCTCCACGGTCAAAGTGGAAGTTTGAGCCTGTGGCATACATCACCATGTCTTTCTTCAATGTCACCCATGGATATTTGTTAGGGTTGCTTGGGTCATCACTCTTGGTACGGAACTCTATAGTGAGGCTGTATGTAAGTGAGTGCTTGAAGCCCATACGCAGGTAATACTCTCCTGCAGGGAGGTTCACCTCATATACATTGCCCTCGTTCTCGTCGAATGACAAACCGTCATATACCACGCTACATGTGTACTGGTCAGCCTCTGACGCTGATGTGCTTGGATAATACTTCATGGCTGCCGCAACGGCCTCCTTGGTAGGCTCGGCTGTCAGCACGTGATAGTAGATAGTTGGGTGCTCTACAAGGTCAAACGGTCCCTGGGCATCCTGTACGATATAAGGGTTCTGCCAGTTCTTCCATGTGAAGTGCTCAGCACGCTGAGCCTCTGTCATGCTGTTCCACAGCTCATAGAAACGTGACTTAACACGGTATATCACGATGTGGTTAGGTATCTTCAGGTTGGTGGTGTAATAAGCCACACCGTTTGACAGCTCCTCTACTGAGACATTGTTGAGAGAGTTGATTGCCGGATTCCAATAGGCTGGCTCAACAGACTTGTACTCTACAACGTCATTGACCTTGTCCTCTATCTTCTGACAGTCGCCTACACATGTTATCATCTCAGCTTCTTTTGACACCTGGCTGAGGTCAAGCCTCTTGTTTACGAAGCAAGCCTTGGCAATCCACTGCTTGAACTTCAGTGTGTCGGCAGGGGTAGGCTCGCGGTTGAGCCACAGCTTGATGTTGTCACAAGCGGTATTGATGGCGCGCTCTACCTGGGTGTTATTTGGTATGAACATAGTAGAGTTATACTGCTCATCAAACATATCCCATGTCTTAACGCCCTTTTCCGTGTAGCGGTCAAGCAGGGTGTTACGCTTTACGAATACTGAGTCATAGACGGTCTGGCCCTGTGCGTTGACACCGACGATGGTGCTGTTCTCACGGTCAAACCACTCCTCTTCGTATGTACGAACTATCTCCTTGAACATAGAATAGCGGTCGTCTGGCAGGTTCACCAACAGCTCATAGATAGAGCTGCGGATAGGGAATGTGCCGTCAACATAGTACACGTAACCGTTGTCGGTCTTAACCGCCTTGGTTATGTTATACTCGTCAAGTTTCAAGTTAGAGCCGTCCTTATTTACCCATAAAGACTTGCCCAGACGTGTGTTGATGCCGTAGCCGTCGGTAAGCATTGACGGAGCGATGGCAGCATCAGCTATAGTGTACTTAGCATACGCAGCAGCACTGTTAAGCTGTGTCTCGTCAAACACGTTGTTGTCTGTTACGATGAAAGTGTAACTGCCGTCTTCTGATGTGGCACTGAGTACGCCGTTGTTCTCATAGAGAGAGACTATCTCTGAGAGCTCTGGTGTGGAGCGAAGGTATGACACCACATCGCCTCCATATACCTCCATATCGGCCACAACATTTGCCTCACTGAAATGGTCGTCCCAGTCAGAACATGAGGCGAGGAGTGCCAGCGAGCACATCAAGCCCGCAGTCTTCTTCATATTATCTATAAATAGTTTTTTCATAATCAGCAGATGTTTTTAGTCGATTGGTATGAACTCTACATAGTCAAGGTACTGGTGATATGAGCTCAGGTTCTTTGCCTGAGTGTCAAGCATAGTGATACGCAGAGAGTGTGTCTCTGTATTCGCAAACTCTATGTTCGCAAAGAGTGTCTGCTCAAGAGACTGGAACATATTGAGACGAGAGTACTTCACACCCTTGTAGAGATACTGAGATGTGCTTCTTGCATTTTCTTCGTCATCCTCGTCTATCTTGAACTGTGTCAGGGTTCCTGAACTGTAGATATCCTTTTGTGTCATCGCGTCAGTAAGGTAATGCAGCACAATCTTGTACTTACCCTTTATGATACTTGGCGAGTTGAACTTTATATATCCGGCGTAACCGAGGTTCAGACACAGATAGTTGTTCATATAAGATCCATACTGTGACTGAGTCGGTGTAGCGGCACTCTTATACTTGTCCTTATAGAAACCTACCACACGATAATTTGAGGCGCTGGCCTTTGAGGCCTGGTTCTTGTATGTGAATGATGTGATGTCACCGTATCTGCTGTCACGAGAGTCTGAGATATCGAGCTTTGTCTCTGATGCTGTCAGCGGAGAAGAGAATAGGTTACCAAGACTGTTGGCTGCTCCGTAAGCATTGACAAAGGCTATGATATCCTCCTGGTTGAGGAAGTCCCACTTGACATTGACAGGATCTGGATGATATACCGGCATCACGCCGCCCACCTTGTTGATGTAGCCGTTACGGGTCTCTATATCAGAACGTATAAGCGGCACTGTCTTATTGATTATCTTAGCATCAGCTATCATATCAGTAACGATGGCGTCGCCAGGGAGACGCACCTCATAGATGAGTGTCTCATTACCCGGGTCCATGAAGTCAAACAGCTCACCTGTGGTGTACTCACGCTTAAGGAAGTGGTACTGCATATAGTGAGTCAGCACCTCATCATCACTCAGGCTACCCTCCTCTACGGAATGAGCGCGAAGGTATGACACAAGCGATGACACGCTGTTGATGCCCTCTGCCTGGAACACGTCGTCAGGCACAGCGAAACAGGTATAGCGATACTTTGTGATGACACGCGTGCCGCCAACGGCATAAGTGGTGTCAACATACTTGTTGGCCACACTGTCATATTCGCAAGTCTCCATAGCCTCAGCGAAAATGCTGTAGTCAGGGTCCGCCTTCAGAGTCTCATATATGGTCTCTGCCAAAGGAGTGATAACGTCAGCCATCTCATAGAACACGCCGTTCTTACAAGTTGTGGCGTCGAAGTTGCCGAGACGTGCATCATTGTTAATGAAGATGGAGTCCTCACAATACACCTCATCGGTGCGGTCTGCATCATCCACGTCTGTCTTCTGGTAGCCGTAGCTGAGATTGATATATGAGTCAAAGAGCGTCTGCGTCTTGATATAGTCATTCTTTGTGGCGTAGTCATCAATCTCCTTCTGGGTTACCTTGGTGTCAGCGATGATATGTGTCTGCACCACAGCCTTGGCATAGTTGATGTCAAGGTCAGTAACCTTGCTGACACCTTTTTCTGCCAGGAACTTTGCCATGGCGTCGTTGGTAGGACAGAACACCGTAGCCGAAGCATTGGCATTCTTCAATGCATTATAGTAATTAGTATATTTCAGCAGTTGCAGCCACTCAGAGTAGTTGCCATGGCTGAGCCTCTCGCTTTCCATCACATCAACGACGGTAAGGTCAGTGAGACTGTCAGACGGGGTAATGAACAGCTCGCCCTCATTAGGGTCAGAACATGATGAGAACCCTCCCGACAATGCCATCGCCGGAGCAACGAGGAGCAGCACCTTTATTATGTTTGTTAGTTTTCTCATTTTCTTTCGTGTTTTTATTTCTTATATGAAAGGAAGAAATGTAAATGCTCAGTATTACTAAGAACCAGGAAAATCAATAATAAGGGTTCTGCACAAGCAGTCCGTTGACCTTCATCTCTGAGTCTGGCACCGGCAGGTACCAGGCATTCTCGTTCATCAGCACTGACCTTATACGTGACGCTGTCGCCTTAGTGTTGTACTTCTGTACCAACTCTATAAGATAGTCCTTGAAGTTTATCACTCCATTAGTATCTGTGTAGCGTCCTACGCGGAGGATGTCATACCACGCCTTGCCCTCGCCTATGAACTCCATGAATCTCTCATAGAGTATATATTCAAGCATGTCGCGTAAGTCTGTACCCTCGCCTACTACATAGGTATTGAGGTTTGTTCTCTTGCGTATGTCGTTAACCTCCTTGATGGCCTCTTCTTTGTCCTCTACATTTTGACCGCAGGTGCGCATCACAAGTGCCTCCGCCTTCATCAGCTTAACCTCAGACACGCGGTAGATTATGAAGTTATTGTCATATACCTTACGCATCTGTGTGGTAGAGGCATTGTCGCCGAGGTATTTCCACACATATTTCTCTGTGCCCTGCTCATAGTAGCTACCGTAGTTGTTACGTACGTTAGCCCAGTCCTCATAGACATGTGTCACCTCTCCTACCATTCTCTGATCCTGCTGGAAGTCAAATGAAGCCTGTACAGACAGTCTGTAGTTGTTTGACGAGCCAGGGTTGAAGAGGTCATAGAGACCGTTAGTCTGAGCAGCGTTGTTGCTCTGCTTGTCAGCGTTCCACTGTATCTCGTAGATTGACTCGTCAGAGTTGCCCGGACAGAACATGGCGAACCATGCGGCATGTGTGTTTGTAGTAATGAACTTAGGAGCCTTGCCCGTCTCGTCCTTCAGTATCTTGTCACAATACTTTATACACTCGTCAAAGTCATGGTTCCACAGGCATACATCAGCCATCAACGCATAGATAGACCATGATGTGGCCTTACCCTTTGTCTCCCATGTGGTGTCCCATACATCCTTAGCGGCGCCAAGCTCTATGGCGGTGTTAAGGTCGCTCTTAATCTGTGCTATGATAGCAGCCTCAGAAGACTTTGGCAGGAGCAGCGGTGTCTCGTCTGTCTCATATCCGCGCAGGGTGAGCGGAGCGTCACGCCAGTTACGCACGATATAGAAATATGCCAGCGCACGCAGGAAGTAAGCCTCACAGTAGTGTGAGTTAAGCTCCTGCTGTGTGTATGTGCGGTCAGAAGACTGTGCCTGCGCTGCATGCTCAAGCACGAGGTTTGCCTGGTTGATAACCTGATACATCACACCCCACTTGGCAACACCTGTGGTTGACTTGACGGTGTATGTCTGCAATGCTGACGAACCTGAATACTGAATGACACCTGCACGGTGCTCACCCCATGGCAACAGGTAATTCTCCACTGATGAACGCAGATAGTAATAACCTGCATTGAGTGAGGCGTCAACATCTGACTTTGATTTCCAGAACTCCTTTACCGGCAGATTATTCTCAGGGACTATGTCAAGATAGTCGCTGCAACCTGTCAGCAGAGCCGCCAGTGCGAAAAGCGGAAAACAAAGAGAAAGTAAAGCCTTACGGCATGCTCCCGCACCTTTCCTAATATATTTATTTATGGTAGTCATAATTATACTCTCTGTTATCAGTTATAGTTTAGAAGTTGACGGTTATACCCATAGAATAACGGCGGCTGCGCGGTGTCTGCGCATTGTCCTTGGCTATGTCGGTAATCTTTGATGGGTCTGACACCTCCGGGTCCATACCTGTATAGCTTGATATGGTGAAGAGGTCATATCCGGTCAGATATACATTGGCCGATGTGAGGCCTATGCTCTGACAGAACTTCTTCGGAAGGTTATAGCTCAGTGATATAGTCTTGAAGCGCAGGAACGAGCAGTCCTCCACGTAACGGTCAGAACCGAGCTGGTTCAGGCCATAGCCCCAGAGGGCGCGTGGTATATCGGTCTGGTCTCCCTCGTTGCGCCAGCGGCGCAGCACGGCTGTTGACTGGTTGTTGGCATTATACATACCCTCTGCATCCATACGAGCTGCGTTGATGACCTTCTGGCCTAAACGGTAGTGCATGAACACTGTCAGCGCGAAGCGGTCGTACTTCAAAGTGAAGCCGCCACCACCAGTCACTGTAGGGTTATAGTTACCAAGATATACAAGGTCGTTCTTGTCTATCACACCGTCGTGGTTGACATCATCGTAATGAGCATCACCAGGATAACAGGTGTAAGTGCCGTTCTTCATAACGATAGGAGTGCCCTGTAGGTCTGTCATGACATTACCCTCAGCATCCTTTGCGTATGTGTCTGTAGTATTCTGATATACTCCTAAGTACCTGAATCCGTAGAAAGAACCCACTGAAGTGCCTGAGAGCAGCTTGGTGGCATAATAGCCTGAGCCATTCTTCAGAGAGAAAGAGTTGGTTCCGTCATCGAGGTTGTCTGGCAACTCAAGTATAGTATTCTCGTTGTGTGAGATGTTGAAGTTAACTGAGAGGTCCCACTTCTTTGTCTTGAAGACCTTATAGTCAACGCGTGCCTCCCAACCCTCGTTACGCATCTTACCTGAGTTATACCATGCCATCTGTGCGGATGAGTAACCTGTTGTTGACGGTATGGTGACCTTCTTCTGTAACAGGTCCTTGGTATTCTTGCGGTAGTAGTCGAAGGTGAATGTGAGTTTGCCGTCCCACAAGCTGATATCGGTACCTATGTTTATCTCCCTTGATGTCTCCCACTTCAGCTTGTTGAGCTGCATAGTGTTTGATGCAATGGCTGGAGACTCGATATAGTTACCCAGTGCGGAATAGTTACCCACGTATGGTGATGTGCCGGTAGGCGCATTGCCTGACTGTCCCCATGAAGCACGTATCTTCCACTGTGTGAGGAAAGCCTCTTTCCATGCCTTCATGAACGGCTCGTCCTGTACCTGCCATGATACACCGATAGAAGGGAAGAAGCCCCAGCGGTTATCCTTACCGAGTGATGACTTGCCCTCATAGTTGAACGTACCGTTGATGGTATAGCGGTTCAGCAATGTGTAAGCTATGGAGCCACGTGCAGAGAGGCTGGTCACCTCACCCTTGCTTGACTCAATCTTGTAAAGTATGCCTGTCTGTGATGATACGTCGGCAAGCTCGGCAGAACCTACACCGGCACGATAGAACGCCTTGTTTGATGAGCGGCTCTGAGATGTGTACCATATACCAGTGGCAACGAGGTTATGTATCTCGTTCCATGTCTTACGGAACATGAGCTTGTTCTCTGTCTGCAGTGAGAAGCTGTTAGAGTAAGCCTCAGCAGCCTGGTCTATCTCAGTGTAGTTGGTGCCCTGTGTCTCAAGCAGACCATACTCCAAGCCTGTGGCAGCCTGTGGCAGCCATGACTCTTTCTTAGTGGTGTTGAAACGCATTGACACATAGCCGTTATATGTCAGCACCTCTGGCAGGATGTACCAGCGTGCGCGGACAGTCATCTTCTGCTCCTTGATGCTTGAGTTGTTATAAGAGTCGTTTGCCATCACAACCGGGTTGAAGTTGTATTTGCTGTTTGAAATACGGCTTGTACCCTTATAGGCTCCCTGGAACTCGTCAGCGTTCTGACGTGTGAAGTAGTTGTCGGTCTGCACACCGTTGGCATACTGGTAAGGCGACTTGTTAGGCATCTTGATGAATGCTGCCGCACGTACGTCATCAGTATAAGGAGCGTCCTTCTGAGTGTCGGTATATGAGTACTCAGCCTCCACGTGTAACTTCTCAGAGAAGTTGTAACCCACGTTGAGCGATGTCGTGAGACGACCCATACCCGTACCCTTGGTTGTACCACCCTCGTTGGTATAACCAAGTGAGAAACGATAGTTGGCCTTATCGCCACCGCCTGACATAGAGAAAGAGTTGTCAGTGGTGAAGGCGTTCTTCTTCACGAGTGAGAGCCAGTCAGTGTTCTGGTTATACTCATCGAAATATGGGAAGCTCTCGTCATAGTTTATCTCCGGAGTGTTATAGAGGAGGTTAAGCAGGTCAGTGCTGCTTGCCAGTCCCTGTGCGTTGGCAGAGTTCCATATAGCGTCCTGCACGTATGCCTTATACTGGTTGCCGGTAAGCATCGGCATAGCGTCCGGCTCCACCTTGATAGAGTTCTTCGTTGAGAACGAGAAGCGCGTCTTAGAGCGTGAACCCTTCTTCTTTGTTATGAGCAGCACACCGTTGGCACCTGCCGTACCGTATATGGCTGTTGACGCTGCGTCCTTCAATACCTCTATTGACTCAATGTCGTTAGGGTTGAGGTTAAGCATCTGTGCGAAGTCCTCCTGTGATGCTGTGTTGAAGTCGAAAGAGTCGTCGACGTCTGTAGAGTAAGGCACACCGTCGATGACGATGAGCGGGTCAGAGTTAGAGTTCAGCGTAGCGGTACCACGTATGCGGATGCTTGACTTTGCGCCCGGGTCACCGCCGGCCACGATGTCCACACCGCCGAGCTGTCCCTGCAGTGCTTCCTCCACTGATGTCACAGGCTGTGACTCCAGTATCTCGTCCATCTTAATCTTCTGAGTAGCGAAAGCCTGCTCACGTGCACTGATACCGAGGTCATTACGCGAACCGCGCGAACCGGTCACACGTACCTCCTGCAACTGTGTCTGGGCATTGTCGGCCTCCAGCTTCACGTTGATGGTCTTCTGTCCCTCATACTTAAACTTCTGCGTCTTCATACCGATGTATGAGAACTGCACCGAGAGGTTCTTGGTGTCGGCAGGCACCTGCAGTGTGTACATACCCGAGAAGTCGGTGACTGTACCTGCCACGATACGGTTCTGAGCGTTGACAAACGTCACGTTCACACCAATACAAGGTTCCTCGTCGTTGCCTATCATCTCGGTGACTGTACCCGTGATGACCTCTTGGGCCGCAGCGGGCAGCACCGCGAGAAATGCTATTAATAATATATATAGGTGTTTCTTCATCTTTTTATAGCGTTATTGTAAAACAAGGAATCTGCTTATTTACCGTTCTGCACCGGCAGCACTCCGTCAAGGAAGTGTACGCAGGCGTCTGCGAAGGTGAACGGCAGGAAGTCATACTTGCCGCTTACGTTTACTGCGGCAGTCTCGGCAGAACTCTCATAGTGTCTGCGCGCAACGCTGAGCTTAGAGCCGTTGTCATATATGTTAAGCTTTGTATCAACTATGCTCATCTCACCGGCAATCTCCATCGTCTTGTTGTCAAGTGTGCTCAAGCCACCGTCGGCAGTAGTGGTCTCACCCCATCCCAGATAAGGATAGTTAGAGATGACCGCCGTTGACATAGGAACGAAGTAAGAGCGCAGGTATGCCTGGAGTGTCTCCAACTGGCCATCGTCCACTGTCACTCCGTCAAAGAATGCATCGTCACCCACACTCACGCCAGATGCTGTCACACCAGGTATCTTACCATCGATGATAGCCTGCTCCAACACATTGGTAAGAGGCACGAACATAAGATATGTCTCAGTATTGTCCAACTCATCCATCTTACCCGTACGGCTGTTTATCAAGCCAGCCTTGCTGAGCAGGTTCACCCATGCATAGAAGTCTGTGCCAGGCATTCTGTTAGAGCTCCACATAAGGTCGATGAAGCTTGAGTAGCGAGACCTTGCGAAGTTACCAGGAAGCAAGAGGTTGTCATAGGCATACGCATGACCGTTAGACCATCCGTCATTGTCGCCACGATATGGTATGAAGTCAAACGATGCCCACACGTTGTTGGCGTCTGGCTCGTTGCCGTCATAGCGCAGCATATCATTATACCTTATAGAATTGGTTATCTTACCATCCTTCACATACCAATACAGCTTCATGTCGTCAGTGAGCGCACGTATCACCTTGGTGCCGCTGGTAGGCAGCACGCTGTTGCCGTCAACGCACTGTGCCGCATGAGCATATATCATGGCAGACTTCAGAGAGTTGCTCACACCGTTAGGCGACTCTGTATTGATAAGTGTCTGTGTAGCGTCATCCTCCTTAAGCTTCACCAGGTCATAACCCTCCTGGGCCTTCATCTGCTGGTTGCTTGGATAGAGCATGATGAATGACAGGTTCTGGGCAGACAGTGTACCGGTAAGACCAGATGACTTCAGCATGTTAAGGAAGTAAGAGTACTTCTTATACTGATAAGCCGGACCAGTCACTGAACTGTACTTAGGAGTAGGTATCAGCTCACCACAGCCGTAAAGCAAACCGTTAGAGCATATCACACGGTCGCTGACAGCATCAGTATTCACAGCTATCGGCTCCTTCTCCATGTTTGTCACCCAACCGTTGTTCAGTTCCTCTGGGAACACGATAGTGGCAGCTTCATTTTTAACCTTGCTGGCGAAAGAGTTCATCAGCAACTCCTTTATTGACTCCTGCAGGTCAGGGTCTTCCATTGAGGTGTATCCACCCAGTCCCCAGTAGTCTTTGAAGAAGTCCTCAAAAGCCTTGTCAGAGAAGGCAAACACTGTATATGCAACTGAAGACAGGGCTGTTACCATGGTATAGTCAGCCACCGGCCACTCCAACGCGATATTTGGCAGACCGGAGTTGCCCTTGTCATGCAAGTGATAATAGAGAGGTGTGCCGTCATTAGAAGTAATATCTTCGCTAACAGCGTAACGGCTGTAGTTATCATACATCTTCAGATAGCGGCTGTAGCTCTTTGACGGGTCAACACCCTCGCCGGAGCGTGCCTTCAGCTCGTTGTAGATAGTATTGAGCGGTGTCATCACCTGGTTCACACGGTATATATAACCGTTGCTGGTAGGCACGGCATACTCATCCACACCGGCGTTGCAGACATTGAAACCTGCATCGTCTTTCCACATTCCGGGATAGAAGTAGTTATAGTTGCTCGCAGCGTTTATACCCTTTGTGCGGAACATCTGGTATGAATAGACAGGTGCGAAGCGGTCAAAGTGATATACGCGCACATCTGTCTCAATAGTGTCGGTACCGTCAATAACAGTACCGTGCTCCAAAGATATAGGGTCCTGACTGCGTGTACGGAACTTATAGTACATTCCCGCATATTCAAGTTTCTCCTCTTCAGTAGCTCCATCACCCTCGTTCGGACGGAAGTTAGTTAACATACCCTTGTCGAAAGAGTAGTGGAAGATGTGGAAGCCTATGAGCTTCTTCAGCTCCGCAGCGTCTATGGAGCCGACATCCGTCGTTCCGTAGTTCTCCTGCAGATAGGTTCTCATCTTGTCGTCTGTGGGAGCCATCACGGTTACGATGTTGCTCTCAAGGATAGGTCTGAAGCCAGCCTTCTCCGCAGCACTCAGGAATACGGAGTAGTTGCCGTCACCCTCAAGGGTCTCATAGACAGAGCCACGAAGCCATGAAGGCGTCTCGAAGTACTCGTCCATGTCCGAACATGACGCAGCCATTATAGCTGTCATTATCAGTCCCACGCTTAATCTCCCAGGCTTGCGTTTAAGCCACTGGAATGTGTTAAGTAGTTTTGACATGTTTTGGTTTTATTATTTTTTGATTTTGGTTTTCCTTTTGTCTCTTTTGTTTCTTTTTGTCTTCCTGGTATTGTTATTTCTGTAGGATTTGTCTTGTGTTGTTTACTTGTGTTCAAAAAGCGTCTTTTCAGTGGAGCAGATTAGATATTAACGGTTTTTCCCAATTTGAAATTTGGCAACAAAGTTAAATAAAAATTGATGAAAATTAATTAATCTTTTTGTTAATTTCTGTTAACTCTCTTTATATTGGTATATATTCACCATGATTTTACGCTTTTTTACCCCGTCATGATTTTATTTTACTCTGTCTTACAACACGAAATAAGCCCCGCCACTATGTGACGGGGCTTACTTGTTATCTTTTTCCTGTGAATTTAATTAGCATTAGCTACCTTGCCAAGGTCCTCCGATTTAACAGAACTGACGGAGCCGGTAATGTCTTCTGTCTTCATGGTACCGTAACCTACCTCCACGACACCATCGTTATGATTCTTCACATCACTGTTTACTGTCTGTGCATTTGCTGCACCTGCTAATACCGATAGCATTGCGCCCAATGCATAGCAAAATGGTTTATTATATCCAAACATTTTTTAGTTAGTATTAAAAACGAGATGCAAATTTAACAAAAAAATATCATATTCTTGCCTATCGGCATTAATAACATTAATGTCAGACTAATTTTTTTCGTAAAGACATAGCTTGACTCAACTTTCTGAAGTAGTCAAGTAGACAGTAGTTAAGTAGTTAAGACAATACAGAATACCTCAGCATGAGCCTCGGTTCGTCAATAAACAGCAAATAGCCAGGGTAATGTCTTAACTCCTTTACTTCTTTACTCCTGAAGACTAAGAAGTTGAGTACAAGCGAAACTTAAAATAGCTTGATAAAGCATCGCGACTCTTATAAGAACATAAAAATCCCCACCGCCCGTAAGCAGTGGGGATATACTTGTCAACACATTTGTATTACAAATACAAGATGTGATATACTAATCTTTAGTATGTGCTACCATTGCTGAATCCATATCCATTCGTAACACCAAGACGAGCATTCAGAGAGAATGGGAAGAGATAGATAGGTGCAGATTCATAATCCCATCCTTTGAACACATAGTCCACATACTCTTTCTCATTAGCAACGATGTCAGCACCCCAGCTCTGCACAGAGTATCCGTCTTCAAGAAGAGCATTAACCTCTTCTTCTGACAATTTATTGAACAGGCCCTTTATGGCAAGGTTACTCTTGCCGTCTGAACTATAGATAGAACTGTATATATTCTCCCAGTCATGCTGTCCGCGCCAACCTGGATAAAGTACAGGATTATCCTCCTGACCCTCTGGGCAAACACCTGTAAGACGACTGTTCAAATTATATTCTGTCTTTGGATCTACACGCTTTGTGTAAATGACATTAGAAATGACATTGCCATTCTCAAACTCATAGTATCCTTTGTCCTTCAGTCCCTGTACCATAGCTGCAGTGAGCTCTTTGAGTTCCTTTACCTTCTTGCCAATAAGACCAGTGCGAATGAGGGTGAAACGACGGTCGCCCTCCGCAGCAAACTCAAAGCCACGCTCGTCAATGACAGCCTCAAAGAGGTTATCATATTTAGATACGAACTCTTCTACCCGTCCATCACCACGGAATGCGCGGTCACGTGTCTTTGCCAGATACTGCTTAGCCTTAGCTTCATCACCGAGAACAGCGTAACACTCAGCCAAACCTAAATAGACCTCTGACACACGCATATAAGGAGCATTGATACCTGAACGACGCTGGTTAGCTGTCCATACGGTATTCTGACGGTTCTCATCAAACTTGCCACATGCTATGCCACCACCCTTTGCCTGTGATGCAGGAGTAAAAGGTATGATACACTCATAGCCACCTTTTTTAGCACCTATAGAGTTTGTTGTGCCTGTGACAGTACAAGATACGTCACGACGTACGTCCTGTGGGTCAAACATACCATAGTAGAAAGCAGGGTTTATACGACACTGACCATAGCTCTTACATGGATAGTTAGCTTTACTTGCACCAGTAGCTGGACGACCTATAGAGTATGGACGCTCATCATTACCTGATGCTCCTTGCATAAACTCATCCTCGAATATAGACTCATCAGCATAGGAGCCCTCAGCCTCCTGATGCAACTGTGTGAAGAAAGTAGAATAGTCGTTTGCGTCAAATGTAGCATCACCAAGGTTCTGCTCAGCTAACTCAAAGAATTTCTGTGCTTTTTCATACAGATTTTTGTAGTCTGTACGACGTCCGTAAGTAGCAGCATTAGCATCAGTTCCCTTCTTCTCGTACTGCAAAGCGTTACCGTTACCATCAACATAGTTCACAGAACCATCTGTACGACGTGTCTGGTAGCCAGCGGCCTCAAGTGCAATACGTCCTGCCAGAGTGTATGCATAAGTACTTGAGAAGTGATTTTTCTCTGCTGCCTTCACTGGAGAGAGCCATGAAGCATACTTCTCCAACTCACCCAGTATCACATCATAGATATAATCACGTGAAGCCAAACCGTTAACCTGATTTTCAAGAGAGTTACGGAAAGGCACGTCTCCGTAATACTTGATAAGTTCACGATAACATGTGGCGCGCATACATACAGCCTCAGCATATATCTTCTTGTAGCTTTCCGCATCCTTACCGTTAAGCTGCACATCTGATATACCATCAGTAATTGTATTAGTCACAGTAATGATGTTATACAACATTGCATAAGCACTGCTCGGAGCCTCTTTACCATAAGTGGTAGGGTTGTAGCCGGCAATTATTTCTGCGTTACCACCCTCATAGAAAGACTCAGGCTGATGACGTGCAGGCTGTGCATCATATCCCTCAGGATGACGCTCTATATCCGAACCAGCCACATCAAGGGCATAGTACAATCCAGCTCCATATACCTGATTAAGCAATACATTATGCAGACTTGTATATGTACCATCCATTGCACTGCGGCAATTGTCCACAGATGACATCACATCTTTGGCAGTCACCGTAGAAGGTGAACCTGTCTCTAAATAGTCGCTACAAGATGTCACAGCCAACATACTGGCAGAGCAAAGAGCGACAGTTAATATCTTGTTTCTCATCATTGTCTTTTTTATTCTGTTATAGTTTATCCTTTTAGAATGCTACGTTAAGTCCGAAAGTGAATGTACGGCTACGTGGATAAGAGTTGTAATCATATCCTGGGGTTGGGAAACCAGAATAAGAGCTGCTCATGCTTGGTGCAACGTTTACGTCTGGATCCAATCCGCTGTATGACTTGATGCAGAAGAGGTTGCCAGCTGTGAAGTAAACACGTGCATTGCTGATACCAATCTTCTTAATAAGTGTCTTTGGGAATGTATATCCGAAAGTGATAGTCTGCAGACGCAGGAAAGCAGCGCTCTCAATATAATCGTCACTTACTATAGCGTTTGAAGCAGTATATCCGAGCAGACCATACTGAGCGCCTGCGTTAAGAGCGTCCAGAGCTACAGGGTCTGTTACGAGGGCAAGGTTGCCGTCTGCGTCAATATCATACATACGCCAATGATTGTCAAAATCAGATGCTACACGTCCCATACCAAGCTGTCCTGTAGAAACACCGCTGAACACAGACTTAGCCACATTTGCATTGAACACCTTACCATCAAGCTGATAAGCGAAGTTCATAGCAAAGTCAAAGCTCTTATAGCGCAAGTTGAAACGGAAACCACCCGTATGCTTTGCTGGTATGCGTGCGATAATTGTCTCATCTGCATCATCTGTCACACCATCACCAGTTACATCCTGATACTTAGGCATACCTGGGAATGCAACCTGGTTTGCTGGTGTAGGATAGTTACCAGCACCTACGTATGTAGCTATCTTTGTATCACCAACACCCTCTTTGAGCACCCATACTCCATTTACAACATTAAAATCGCTTGCCTTGTAGAAACCAGCGCTCTTATAACCGCGAATCAAGCCTACAGGCTCTCCCACCTCAATAGCATAGCAGTTTTGTGGTTTCAAAGCTGTAGAAGCATACATAGGTCCTACAGAGAGGTTCGCACCACCTGTCTCCTCAACCTTATTGACATTATAGTTATATGTCAAACCGAATGAAAGGTCAAGATCCTTCTTCTGGATAATATTGTAGTTGAATGATACCTCTATACCCTTGTTAGAAGTCTTTGCGATATTCTGGAACTGACGTGTGTAACCTGTTGAAGGATCAATAGGCACAAGCATCAGACAGTCTTTCGTTGTATTCCAATAGAAATCAACTGCACCGTTGAACTTACCGTTAAGGAAGCTGTAGTCCAAACCTATGTTACGTGAGATTGTTGTCTCCCACTTAAGGTCTGGGTTACCCATAACGTCTCCCTTTGTATAAGAGTATGCTCCGGTCGTTGAACTCTTTGTTGACTCCCAAAGAGACTCAAAGGCACTTGCCGTAATGTTGTCATTACCTGATGTACCGATAGAAAGACGCAGTTTCAAGTTATCCAACCAGTTCTTTGAACTTTCCATGAATGGCTCCTCACTGATACGCCATGCTGCAGCACCTGCAGGGAAATATCCCCAACGATTACCCTCCGCAAACATAGAAGAACCGTCTGCACGCATAGTGAATGTGAAAAGATAGCGGTCAAGCAGATTATAGTTAGCACGTCCGAACCAAGAGATTGTATGAGAAGGCGTTCCTAATTTATTGGTAAAGTCACTCTTTATGCGGTCTGTTGCATTCTGAATCTTACCGAAAGCTCCATCCTTTGTTGTGCCCTCAGGATAGCCAACACCTTTTATCATCATGCTGTTAGAGTTATTTGCGATAACCTCATTACCCAAGAGGAAGTTCAGGCTGTGGTTCTCGCCCAATCCCTGAACATCATAATTCAAGGTCGTTGTCCAGTCTACACCATATCCGTCACCCTTTGTCAGCTGTGCTGTAGCCGTTCCTGCATCTGAGCCTGTTAAGCCACCAGACCAATTCTCTACACTTGACCAGTTACGGTTAACACTTAATTCTGTCTTTGCTGTGAAACCTGCGAAAGCCTTCCATGTCAGTCCACTTGTAAGACGTATACGTTGCGTCTTGCGGATATAGTCGTTATCAGCAATAACATCATTAGGATTAAACTGTTCAGAAGCATACTTTCCTCCATCATAGAGTTGGCTGCTCAGTCCGTCTCCCAATGGATTGTCTATTGGCTTATACATCCATGGATAGAGAATGTTATTGTTGTTAATGCTGCCAGAGAAATACTGGTTGCGCATGCCCTTTGACTCTATATAACGTGCCTGAACATCAAGAGTAAGGGTCTTTGCCAGTTCCTGCTGCAACTTCAAGTTGATATTCCAACGGCTGTAACCAGACTTCTTGTATGTAGCAGCGTCATCAGTGAAGTTAACAGATGCATAGTACTTGGTTTTCTGTGTGCCACCACTGACAGAAAGGTCATGGCTCCACATGTGACCAGTCTCAAACACGTCCTCTAAATAGTTATGAGAACTTACATTTCTGTAATCATTCAGATGGTTTCCATATTTGCCAAGGCCATAGTAGCTGGCAATACTCTCACCGTAAGCACTACCCAGTGCCTCAGCGTACTCCCAGTTGTTAAGCACATGGGTATATGCATCCTGTGTCTCAAGAAGTGTTGGCTTAGCCTTAACCTGATAATACATATTATACTTTACCTGTGGCTTACCCTCCTTGGCACTCTTTGTGGTAACGAGGATGACACCATTAGCGCCACGGGCACCGTAGATAGCTGTAGAGGCAGCGTCCTTCAATACGTCAATAGACTCAATATTGTCAGCTGCAATATCATCAATACTGCTTACTACCACACCGTCAACCACATACAGAGGTTCGTTAGACTGTGTAATAGAACCACCACCACGTACTCGGATTGACATCGTACCACCAGGACGACCATCCTGTGCCAGGATATTTACACCTGAGAGTTTACCCTGAAGGGCTTCAGCAACATTTGCTACAGGAGTCTTTGCCAGCGACTCACCTGTCACACTGGCAACAGAACCTGTCAAGTCCTTACGCTTCATCGTGCCATAACCCACCACAACGACGTCGTTAAGGGTTGTAGCATCGTCCTCCAAGGTAATGTTGAACGTTGACTTACCTGAAGTGGGAAGACTCTGGGGCTTCATGCCTACGTATGAGACATCAAGCGCACCACCTTTTTGCAGATTAAGAGAGAAGTTACCATCAAAGTCGGTAATAGTACCATTCTGAGTACCTTTCTCCATGATAGTGGCTCCAATTACCGGATCACCGTTGGCATCCTTCACCGTACCACTGATTTTCTGCGCCCATGTGCTGCCCGCCATCATGGCAAGACACACTGCGAGCGTCATGCGGATCTTTTTTTGTTTACCAAACATAAATTGATTAAAGCTAGTTAATATTAAGTTATTATTGTTTTATCAATATCTTGTTATAGGTTAACCTTTTGTTTCACACCACCTTACATATAATGTACTTGTCAGCCTTTATTATGTATTTTGTAATGTACAGTTAGCAAAAAAGCCAAATTTGGCTCAAAATTAAACAAAAAATCTTAACATCAATAATTTTATATCTTAATTTATGTTAACAGGCCGCATTTTCCTTTGATTTAGGTTAAGTAAAGAACTCTTATTCATGTTTGTAAGTGAAAATTGCTAAATTGCAGTTAACAAATAAAGATAAAGCATCTGCCGTATAAACAAAAATGGCATCGCTACCACATGGTAAAATAAAGTCTCCGCACATCTTGAATGTGTGGAGACTGATGGAGTAAACATTCCTTTAATGGTGGATTGATAAAGCACCGCTGTTACAAGTGCTTGTAACAGCGGTGAAAATCATGTGAGGTATGAACCTTCATATTCCATTAATAATCAAATCCAGGATTCTGCCAGAAATTTGAGCTTGTAGAATTGTATTGAATGACACCCTCTTTTTCATTTCCTTCAGGATACTGAACGAATGTTTCTGCAGATTTATTACCGCAAAGGGCAAATTCTGTTGCCGGTATAGGGCGATAGTAATGCTTTAACGCAATGTTACCAGATGCCTGAGCGTTACGTCCCTTAATATACTCAAGAAGCTTATGCGTACGCTTCAGGTCGAACCAACGCTGATACTCACCGCAGAGCTCAAGAGCACGCTCGCGGAGGATACCGTCAAGGTCAATCTGGCTCTCACCATATACGGCTGAGATGCTGTTGTCCTGACCCTCTATGGCACGAACAGCGCGAAGCTCGTTTATGGTAGATGTCGCAGCATCTGCATCACCAGTCTGAAGCTCTGCTTCTGCCTTGATGAGATACATCTCGGCGAGACGCAAAACGATGCAGTCACGCTTGCTAACCTGCTTTGAACAAGGATAATATGTTTCTCCTGCTACCTGATACAGCTCATCATTCAGGAATTTCTTGATTCCTGGGTAAGAGCTGAGTCCACCTACGTCAGCATTGTTGTAACGTGCGTCACCATAGACATCAGATATGGCCTTCTTGGAAGATGTTGGCAATGCTGTAGCAGGATCACTTGAAGTGTAAATAGGAATATCGCCACCAAAAGCGAACTGCAGGCGATATTTATCCTTTGCCTCTGCCTGTATAGCCTGACCTTCCGGACTGTCACCGTCAGCAAAGCAATACACGATAGCAGGAACACCGCCATTGAAATAGTTGCCATCTTCCTTATATGCTTCTTCGTAAGTCTTGTAACTTTGCTCAGCCATCTTAGGATACTTCGTAGCATACTTTACAAGTTCCGGATGACAATTATATGACGTAAGCATTGTTGCGTTATAACGCTGATCAGTATTTTTAATCTTGTCAAACTCTTGCCACAGGTAAAGGGATGGGAGATAACGGCGATATCCCAATCCGTATGGGGAATAATATTTTCCTACGTCAACCCCATTCTTCACAGAAGATTTCGCATCTGTAACACGGTTGAATATGTCGTTACAGTTTGACTTGACACTACCGAAGTCGCCACCACTATTTCCATTGCTCCACTTTGAAACATAGAACAGATTCATGCAGTTGCCCTGAGAGGTTGTACCATTACGATTGATAAGTGTTCCGTATGTCGCTTTGTCAGAGCCAAAACGGTATGGTACGCCATTATTTGCCAAGTCTGCTGCGTTTTCTGTATAGTGCACGGCAAACAAACACTCTTTATTAACTGTGGCATCCTCATTCGCGATATTCCATGTATACGATGCATTGTCATAGAAACTTGCGCCTGAATTACTGATTACCTCCTTAGCACAGTCTTTAGCTACCTTGTAAAGGTCGTCATAACCCTCAACGGCATCTTTGCCCAACCATGATGCAGCATAGAGAGCAACGCGTGCTTTTAATGCCAAGGCAGAGTAATATGTGGCATGGCCGTCTGCTGACGGAGCCTTACCTGGTACAAGATATTCCAAAGAGCGATCCAGACAGGTTAATATATTCTTATATATAACGGCTTCAGGCTCTCTTACTATAGTTGTCTTGATTTCCTTTGCTGCTTCGTCGTTCCAAGGTAATGGTCCCCATATAGCTACCATCTGCGAATACAGCAGAGACTTCATAAAGTATGCCTCTCCAAGGTAAATGTTTTTATCAGCTTCTGTTTCCAGGTTTATACACTGTGGAACCCATTTTATTACATTGTTGCACACGTCAACACCAGCGAAGAAATATTCCCAGTATTGGTCAAGACAGGTAGAATTTTTATTCGCGGCAGTAGAGGTACCTGGACACTCTGAACCAAAATCATAAGTCACAAGAGATGACTGTTGGTTATCACCGCCTTTGTAGAACAAGTCAGTGCCGCCCTCTGTCAATCCATGAGCGCCCTCTTTTCCCCAGTAACCTCTACCATACGCATACATTGCGCTTACCAAGCCCTCGATACCTGACTTAGTGTTGTATGATAATTCAGCTGACTCTCCTGTCTTGTTCTCTTCCTCCAAGAAATCAGAACATGATGTTAGTCCACCAGTCAAGGTGGCAGCAGCCATCATAAAACTTAATATCTTTTTCATAATATTTTTCTTAAATCTGTAATTGTGATTAGAATGTTACGTTCAGACCCATGATAAACTGCTTTGCGAGAGGGAATGTAACCGCACCGCCACGCTCAGAGTCGTAGTTGTCTATCTTGCTTGATGTGATAAAGTTCTTGAATGAGCAATATACACGTGCGCTGTTCAAGTGTATCTTCTGCAGCAGACTCTGGTCAAACTGATAAGCCAGCGTGATATCCTTGATCTTGAAATAGTCTGCTTTTTGCATGCAAATAGCATTCAGGAAATCCACATCAGGTTTGGTTGCAAGACCTGGAGAAGGGATTATGGTATTTGGTGTGGCAGGACTCCAGTAATTCAGGTCGCCCCAGTTTGCCTTGTTTGTTCCTTCCCAAGCCATATTACCATTTCCACTATAATACATATAGCCACCCAGACGTGCCATCATCTGAACACTCAGAGAAAATCCCTTATAAGAGAATGTGTTTGTCATACCAAGGATTGCATCTGGAGTCCGGTCATATATGATCTTGTCGTCAGAATTAATCTTGCCGTCATTGTTCTGGTCTTTCACACGAATTGTGCCAGGCTGTCCGTATGTAGAGTTAGGAGCCTCTACTGTAATACCTTTCTCTGCCATGTCAGCAACGTATTTTTCCCACTCTCCGACATTCCAGCAGTTCTCAGCCTCATATGCCCAGAAAGCCTGCACTGGTGCACCAACCTGCAAATAACTGTAACCATTTTTGTCAAGCACATGAGTTGTTGTGGAGTTCAACTCCGTAACTTCGTCCTTTGCAAATGTGGCAGAAGTGTTGATATCCCACTGAAAATCCTTTGTCTTTACAGGTACTGCATTGATTGCAATCTCAAGACCACGTCCCTTTGTCTTACCTACGTTAGAAAGTGTAGATGAGAATACAGAAGAATAAGGTGCTGTCTGATAATACAGCAAATCATAAGTCTTGCTTGTATAGAAATCAATAGCACCGTTGATACGACCGTCTATAAAACTATAGTCTAAACCGATGTCAAATGCAGAAGTCTTCTCCCATGTCAGCTCTTTGTTTGCAAGCATCATAGGCACCATAAATGTAGAGTTTGGAGTTATCGCACTTACAATAGACAATGTCTGATATGCATCTATGGCAGCATTACCTGAGATACCCCAAGAGAGACGAAGCTTCAAATTGTCTAGCCAAGACTTGGTGCCAGCCATGAAAGCTTCCTCAGAGATACGCCAACCTGCGCTGACAGATGGGAATACTCCCCACTTGTGACCATCTGCAAGCACAGAAGAACCATCTGTACGCAGAGAAGCCTGGAAGAGATAGCGATCCAACAGAGAATAGTTTACGCGACCGAAGAAAGACACCATGGAATTCTTGACATAAGAAGAGGATGCCTTGCGTGAAGCACTGGTGATTTTACTAACATCAAAAAATCCGCTCGTGTAATAGTGCTCAGCACCAGCCTCGCCAGATATGGTAGATCCCTCGGATACAGACTGTGACATCTCATGACCAAGCAGGAAAGTAAAGTCATGTATATCGTTAACATTCAAGTTATAGTTCGCTGTATTCTGCCAAACATACTTTGTAGAAGTAGTATTGTTCAGCGAGATAGTTGAAGTTTTACCATTCTGAAAACGCTGCTGTGACAGATAGTCTGTATAAGTACCGTTTCTTACATTTGAGCGATCAACGGTAAAGTCTGATTTCAGAGTAAGGTTTGTTATAGGATTTACCTGCAAATATGCACTTCCGAAGAAACGAGTTGTCTCAATATTATGCTGGTAACGACCGTCTATGTCATCAAGCAGTGGAGAGCAGTGAGCTGAGTATAATGGGTTTGGTGCCTCATTTATCTCTCCGTTATTCAGATAGGCATGGGTAATGGTAGTCATCTTGAGAGCTTGCCCGTACACACCAGAGTTACGCTTGTCATTGTCTTTGTAAGAGAAAGAGAGACTTGTTCCTATCTTGAAATACTTGTTTATTTCATGATCAATGTTGGCACGTCCTGTATAACGCTTGAACTCATCATTCTTCATGAGTCCCTTGTCATCCATCAATGACAGTGCTACATTGAAGTTCGTTTTCTGATTACCACCACTTACATTTACCTCATAGTTCTGTGAGGTTGAGTTTGAAAGAATATAGTCAAGCCAGTCAGTATAAGAACCGTCTGCCACGATATCTGTCATCTTTGTTCCGTCAGCGATAGTTGTTCCTCCTAATACGTCCTCTATAGTTGCGTTTCCTGTAGAGAAATCCCATCCGTTACTTTGAGCCTTGTGGTAATTCTCTTCATCTACAAGGCGCTGAACCTCTTTACTGCCTGTCATCTGTCTTATAACATTTGCAGGAGAGTTGAAAGACCAGTATGCATTAAAACCAACTTGTGTTTTACCTGCCTTACCACGCTTGGTAGTAATCAAGATGACACCGTTAGCACCTTTAGTACCGTAGATAGCAGTAGATGCGGCATCTTTCAAGATGTCCATTGACTCAATTTCTGATGCAGGAATGTCAAGTGTTGAGCCATATTCTACGCCGTCAACAATAACAAGAGGATTGTTGCTTGCAAGAATCGAACGGTTACCACGCATTGTCATGCTGACACCAGCACCTGCCTCACCAGAACTTGCTTGTAAGTCCATTCCAGGAACTTTTGCCTGCATGACAGAAAGTGCGTTTGCGCTTGCCACCTTGCCAAGATCTTCCATCTTTACAGATGCTACAGAACCGGTGAGGTCCTTTTTCTTCATGGTGCCGTAACCTACGACTACGACATCATTAAGTGTGGTGGCGTCATCCTCAAGTTTTATCTCGAATGATGACTTGCCACTGGTGGCGATGGTCTGAGGCTTCATGCCTACATAAGACACATTGATACTGCCACCATTCTTCAAGTTGAGGGTGAAGTTACCGTCAAGGTCTGTGACGGTACCGTTCTGAGTACCCTGCTCCATGATCGTGGCTCCAATCACAGGCTCGCCGTTGGCGTCCTTGACTGTACCACTGACTTTCTGCGCCCACGATGAACTGGCCATCATAACCAGACCTGCTGCAAGCGCCAAGCGGATAGTTTTTGATTTACCAAACATAAGTTGATTAAAGTTAGTTAATATTAAAAGTTATAATTGTTTTTGTCAATCTTTTTATCGATTAACCTATTGTTTCATACCCTTTTATCTACAACGTGTTAGTTAGTTTGTTGTTTTTCTTTTGTAAAGTACAGTTAGCAAAAAAGCCAAATTTGGCTCAAAATTAAACAAAAAATCTTAACGAGAATAATTTTATATCTTAATTTATGTTAACAGGCCGCATTTTCCTTTGATTTAGGTTAAGCAGGGATGGTTATTCTTGCCTTATAACGTGAAAATAAGTAAATTTGCAGACAGATGAAACTCTATAATCCAATTTATAACAATTATGCCAGAGATTAGTAAATTTTTTGGAATAATAATAAGCCTTTATTGGCGTGACCATAATCCACCACATATCCATTTTACATATGGTGAATATGAATGTAGCATTAGTGTATTAGACCGGGTGGTGGATGGTAAAGCTCCATCAAAGGTTATCGCAAAAGTAAATGAATGGATGGATTTACACGAAGCCGAAATCCTCACACTTTGGGAAAAGGCACAGAAAGGCGAGAAGTTAGGCCGAATCGAGCCTCTCAGATAAATATACCAACTAAAATAAAAGAAAGGATACAGTTATGCTTAGGGTTACAGACGTTGATTATGTGAAGGACTACGAGCTACTGCTCACCTTCAATGACGGAACACGCAAATTAGCCGATCTCAAACCATATCTCACAGGGGAAGTCTTCGGTGAACTGCTTGATCCTGACAAATTTATACAATACGGCCTTACAGGCTACACCATAGAATGGGCTAACGGTGCAGACTTAGCCCCTGAATTTCTATATGATATAGGGTGCGTAGCATAAATCATTTATCATAATCATGTCATTAATTAAGACAAAAGATGGGAGGTCATATCTGCTGCCGTTCGTGCTCATCACCTCCCTTTTCTTCCTGTGGGGCTTCGCCCACAGTATTCTCGACGTACTCAACAAGCACTTCCAGGACTCCCTGCAGATAAGCAAGACGGGGTCGGCACTGGTGCAGGCGATGGTATATGGCGGATATTTCCTCATGGCGATACCTGCCGGCAAGATTATATCACGCTGGGGTTACCGCACGGGGGTGATAACAGGCCTGCTGCTCTACGGCGCCGGCGCACTGCTGTTTATCCCCGGGGCATATATCATGACCTTCTGGTTCTTCCTGCTGTGCCTCTTTATAATAGGTTGCGGACTGACCTGCCTTGAGACTGCCGCCAATCCTTACGTGACGGTGCTGGGCGACCCCGAGTCGGCGGAGCGCAGGATAAACCTGTCGCAGTCGTTCAACGGACTGGGCTGGATAGTGGGTCCGCTGGTGGGCGGACTGCTGCTTTTTGACGGTGAGGACGGCATTGCCTCCTCATCACTGCTGGCACTGCCCTATGCCGTGATAGGCGTGGTGGTGCTGATAGTGGCGCTGATATTCTCAAGGACAATGTTGCCTGAGCCTGCCGCAGAATCTCCCGCAGACGGGGAGGATATGCCAACGGCTGACGAGCCACGTTCCCTGTGGTCCTACCCCACGTTTGTCTTCGGACTGGTGGCGCTCTTCCTATATGTGGCTGCACAGACAGGACTGAACAGCTTCTTCATCAACTATGCCACGGAGAACGCTGACGTCAACGCACAGACGGCGGCGGTGCTGCTGGGCTTCGGTTGCATGGGACTGTTTATGCTCGGCCGTATGGGCGGCAGCTGGCTGATGAGTCTGGTGCGCTCTGAGAGGGTGCTTGCGGCGTGCGGTGTGGGAGCCGTACTGACAATGGCGGTGATACTGTTCTGTCCCGGCTCATGGGGCATAGCCGCCCTGCTGGTGTGCTACCTATGCGAGAGCATCATGTTCCCCACCATCTTCGCCCTCGCCATAAAGGGTGTGGGCAGACATACCAAACAAGCATCATCATATCTCATCATGAGCATAGTAGGCGGCGCGGTGGCTCCGCTGCTCATGGGACTGATAGCCGACACCACGGGTGACATGCGTCCGGCGTTCACCGTCCCCATGGTGTGTTATGCCGTCATCACCGCATACGCCGTTTATCTGTCACGAAAGAGGATAGCCGACTGACACTTTGCTCGGTTTTATGTTAATTTCGTGACGCGAAATCCTAACGAGTGTTAATAAAGAGGGGGCTTCGTGAAAGCTATCACTTTACCTCGTGAAAGCTATGCTTTTACCCTGTGAAAGCTATGCTTTCTCCGTGTGAAGTGATAGCTTTCATTTTGCTAACCGTCACCATCGTTTTCACAGCATTTTGTTTTTTCAAAAATTAATGAGGCACAGAAAAGGAAGCTATCGAATGTCATCGTGACTCGATAGCTTCCTTTTCGTATTATGATTCAACAGTTCTTATTAACCAATACTCAGTCTTTAGACTGTAACCTCAGAGTAAGCACGGTGTCATAGTGCTTGCCGTCTGATACAGACGTGTTAAGGCGAAGCACACAACGCTTGTCCTTATATGACACGCTGATGGTGGACTTGTTGTTAAGGTACTTGTTGCCCATCTCACTGCTCTTCAGAGTCATCTTGATGGTGCCGTCGTCATTCCATTTCCATGAGGCGGCATCAGAGGCGTGGTTGCTGTAGTTGAACGTTATGAGTCCTGTGCCCTCGATGATTACGCTCTCAATGTTCCTGTTCAGTTCCTGTAACTCGTCAGCGGTAAGTCCGGCACCCTGCTCGTTGGCATACAAAGCCATCTCATAGAGGTTGCCGCCCTCAAACTCTCTGAAGGCATTGACATCACCTTTTATGTCTATCACTATTCCCAGGACAATCCATGTGCGGCAGAGGTTGCTCATTGCCTCACTGTTGTCAAGGTTGGTTGTCACGTTGACGTTAATGTCATCGGCGTCATAGCTCAGCGTAGCTCCTTCGGCAGTGGTAAGGGTAACATGGATGGACATCTTGGCATTTGCCGCGCCGCTGACCGTTATGGTACCGCGATTGCCACTGAGCACATAGGTGCCGTCGTTTACTGACTCAATACCTTCTACTATATACTCCTCGCTATCGCCAAGCTCAAACACCACCTCGCCAGACTCGGTGATGTGTACGGCCGTCAGTTTGGGTGCTCCCAAAGTGTGGGTGGCATCGATGTTGAAGCCCGACATGGCTTTTGCCTCAGAGGCATACTCAGGAGAGGTAAGAGTAACGGTGTAGTCAGGAGTCTCACCGTCATCATTGCTGCACGACGTATTCACGAGTGTCATGCACAGCATCATAAGGAAATAATAAATACTTTTTTTCATGGTTTCACGGGTTTTATGTTATGTGTTAATGCTATCTGCTATGTAAGGTCATAGTATGCGTCCTGCCAGTCGGAAGCTAAGAACAGGATAGACTCTTATCTTAGACATGATGTCGAAGAACTTGTCTGCGTCGTCATTATCCACTTCCTCTTTGGTCAGCTTTCTGTAGTAGCTGTCGCCAAACTCGTCCTTTGTGGTGGTGTAAACACCCGGCTTACCCCAGAACTGCACACCCAAGTCAAAAGAGAAGCCAAACCGCTTGCGGGGCACCGCCCTGCCAAAGCCTATGCCCACGTATGGCTTAAAGCCACTGACCTTGATGTCGGCAGACACGTTGCCCTGTTGGTCAGACGTAATGCGGTAGTCGCCTAATACGATACCTGCCTTGCCCCAGTCTGTAGGGTTGAGGAACGGCTCTGTGTTATATACGCTGATAATCTTGCTGCTGCCAATGTAGGCACCAGTAGTAACGCGGAACGATGATGAGCGGAAGGGGTATATGTCAAAGAGCAGCTTGAAATCGGTCTTCTTCAGCTTTCCCTCTGCCCTCACCTCGTCCTTGGTGACAACGGACGAACCGTAGGAACTGACGTCAAAACCGTACTTAAACCGGGGTACTATAGACACGCCTGCCCTTACGGCTACATAGTCGGTCAGCGTGGTGGCTACCTCTATGCCTATGCCGTCGGTGCCTACGGACAAGCCTGCGCCCAAGTGGTCGCATATACCGAATTTCTCTACTTGTGCCGACACATTCATCGCACAAGACAATGCTACAAGACATAGTGCTAATGTTTTCCTCATGATTATCAGGTATTAAGTTGGTTAGGTTTTATATATTTATTTAAGTTTCGCTTGTACTCAACTTCTTAGTCTTCAGGAGTAAAGAAGTAAAGGAGTTAAGACATTACCCTGGCTATTTGCTGTTTATTGACGAACCGAGGCTCATGCTGAGGTATTCTGTATTGTCTTAACTACTTAACTACTGTCTGCTTGACTACTTCAGAAAGTTGAGTATATTTAATAAAAGTCTCTCGCAGCAAATTTACGCATTTTCCTCTAAATAAAAAAGAAAAAACAAAAAAAAATTCATTTTATTGTAAAAGTCTGTTATATCGTGAGATTGGTGTGCATAACATGAAAAAACTCCTTTCTGTTCTTTAATTTGCGAAAAACTTTGTAAATTTGCATGAAGGAAGCATCGACGCATAAACAATAACAATATACAGAACCATTATGAAAGTATTACTCATCAACGGCAGCCCGCGCAGGCAGGGCAACACCTTCACCGCCCTCTCTGAGGCGGCCAAGCAACTGGAGAAGAACGGCATTGAGACCGAGATAGTATGGATAGGCAACAAGCCTGTGCGCGGATGCATAGCCTGCGGACAGTGTAAGGCCAAGCAGCTGGGCAGGTGCGTGTTTGATGATGACGTGTGCAACAGCATCTCTGCCAAGTTCAGCACCATGGATGCGCTCATAATAGGTTCGCCGGTATATTACGGTCAGCCTAACGGCGCGCTGCTGTCACTCATACAGCGTATGTTCTTCTCTGCCGGTGCGGAGGTGCAGAACAAGCCAGCCGCGGCGGTGTGCCTCTGTCGCAGGGGTGGTGCCACGGCGGCCTTCCAGACGCTGAACATGCCGTTCCAGATGATGAATATGCCCATAGTGTCTTCGCAGTACTGGAACATAGCCTACGGTCGTGAGGAGGGTCAGGCGGCTCTTGACACCGAGGGTATGCAGACCATGCGCACCATGGCCGACAACATGGCGTGGATGCTCAAGAAGATACACTCCGGCGACAACCCTGCCTACCCCGAGCGTGAGCCGTGGCAGCCCATGGGCTTCATAAGGTAAAGATACATATTTACAAATAATGATACTATCATGACAGGACAATCATGTTACGACAAAACGAGCATCGCCTCAATATTTGAATAACTATGAGACTCCGAACATTATAGTAAGAAACTATCAAATCCAAAAATCATGGCAAGGATAATCGTTCAAGACACAGAGATAACGGTATCAAATGTAAATGGCGAAGATTACATCTGCATAACAGACATGCTGAAAGCCAAAGATGGCGATTTCTTTGTGACCGATTGGCTTCGCAATCGTAACACTATGGAATTTCTTGGTGTCTGGGAACGTATATATAATCCCAATTTTAATTATGGCGAATTCGCCACAATTAGAAACCAATCCGGATTAAACAGTTTCAAAATTAGCGTAAAAGAATTTGTTGCTCGTACAGGCGCAATCTCATTACAGGCAAAGGCAGGAAGATATGGCGGGACCTATGCTCATAAAGATATCGCTTTTGAATTCGCTATGTGGATTAGTCCTGAGTTCAAGGTCTATGTCGTGCGCGAGTTTCAGCGTCTCAAGGCAGACGAACAGAAGCAACTTACATGGTCAGCCAAGCGTGAACTCTCCAAAATCAACTACCGTATTCATACCGATGCTATCAAGAGCCACCTCATTCCCGAAGAAGTAACTCGTGAGCAAGCAGCGATGAAGTATGCAGAGGAAGCCGATGTGCTCAATGTGGCCATGTTTGGCATGACTGCTAAGCAATGGCGTGAGACTAATCCTGAGTTGAAAGGCAATATACGCGATTATGCCACTATCAACGAGCTTATCTGCCTCTCGAATATGGAGAACATTAATGCAGTGCTCATCAATGACGGTATGCCACAGGGTGAACGACTTGTAAAACTCAATCAGATAGCCATCCAGCAGATGCAAGTGCTGGAAGACAATGGAGGTAGAAAATTATTGAAGTGAAAGGAAGGGAAATAAGGTCAAGAATATATATTTACAAATAATAAACGCAGCCTAAGAAACAAATATGGACTTACACCTCAATACAAACATCGCCCTCGGGTATAAAAGCGGTTCTCAAATATCGCGAGTTATAACAGAGGATTGGATGGCAAAGAATATGTTTTGTCCTGTGTGCGGTGCTCCCATGCTCGGCCATTATGAGGCGAATAAACCCGTTGCGGATTTCTACTGCGAGGAATGCAAGTCGGACTTTGAACTTAAAAGTAAGGAGAGCAAAACCGCTCAGATTAGCCACAAGATTGCCAACGGCGCGTATAGAACAATGATTGAGCGCATAACTTCTCTCCGTAACCCTCATCTTTTTGTGATGACCTACAACAACTGGACGGTCAACAATTTGCTGATGATTCCCAACTATTTCTTTGTTCCAGAAATCATAGAGAAGCGTCCTCCGCTGAAAGAAACTGCAAGACGGGCAGGTTGGGTGGGATGCAATATTGAGATTGGCAATATTCCTGAAAGCGGGAAAATTTTCATAGTCCGAAATAGCGTGCAAGTGGATAAAACGAAAGTAGTGGACTTATATCAACGAACGCTCACGCTACGAACTTCAAGAATTGACAGCCGAGGTTGGTTGTTGGATGTACTGAGATGTATTGAAAGGATTCCTAAACTCGAATTCTCTCTTGATGAAGTCTATGCTTTTACTGAAGAACTTCAAAGAAAACATCCTGAAAACAATTTTGTCCAAGATAAGATTCGGCAGCAACTCCAATACCTCCGTGACAAAGGCTTTATAAAATTCATATCTCGTGGACATTATCAAAAAGTAAAATAGAATGAATAACGAATACATTTTCTACACTATCGAGGGGTACACCGAAGCCCCAAAAGACAATATTGAGATTGAGAACTGTCAAGTGCTTGGCACGGTGAGAGGCAGCAACAAGTACGAAGCGCGGGAGAACTTGTTGAATGAAAATCCCTGGATAACTGAATCAGGATTCGACCCCATAGAATTCATTGTCAGGCAGATACTGACCAATGAGCAACGCAACGACATCAACCTACTCGTAGATTACCTGTGGGCAAATGAAGAACGTCACTTCGAAGAGAGTGAGGACAAAGAAAACCACATCTTCAACGTACTAAAGAGGCTTAAAGGACTATAAATATACATAGCGACGAAAGACAAAAAACAACCCACCGCCTAACCAATGAATCGCTCTGTATAATAAACATTCAAGGCAATGAAAATGATCAGGAGAGCTGACAAAAACGACATAGGGAGGATTATGGAACTGCTGAGGCAGGTTGCAACAGTACACCATGAGATACGTCCGGACTTGTTCAAACCACATACCACGAAGTATGACGAGGCGGAACTTGAGGAGCTTTTACACGATGACTCAAGGCTGGTGTTCGTATATGACGACGGGGAGGTGGAGGGCCACGCCTTCTGCGTGATTACCGAGACCAAGGGAGACAGGTTGCTGCAAGACAACAAGACGCTGTATATAGATGATATATGCGTGGACGAGAAGGCGCGCGGAAAGCACGTAGGAATGGCTCTCTACGAGTTCGTGCGCGACTATGCCGTGTCTATAGGCTGCCGTAACATCACACTCAACGTGTGGGAGGGCAACACGGCGGCGATGTCGTTCTACCGCAATATGGGGATGCAGGTGAGAAACACAACCATGGAGATAGAAGTGGACAGATAAGACAAAGACGACCACAGATTAAACTGATTGCAATGATTTTCATGACCAGCTAAAGAGGGAGATAGAGGACATTTCAATAATTATCTTCAGAAAATAATATTACTAACTCAACTTCGTATGTAGTTAAGTAGTTAAGAAACCAGTAGTTAAGACAATACTAAGTCTATCTTTCATTAATAATGAAGGTCAATTAGTAGCAGAACCACTATACTAATGTCTTAACTCCAGACTCCTTAACTCCTGAAATCTCAAAAAGTTGAGTACTTACGAAACAAGAATTACTAACACATACGACAATTTTTTTATGAGAAAAACTATTATCTCTCTATTGACTGCCGTCTGCTGCGTATGGTGCTGTGGCACGGTTGCCCAAAACGGGCTTCGCGAGGGTTTTATAAACCCTAAGGACGAGCAGCGCGCCTTGCTGATATGGCAGTGGATGGACGGTCTCGTGACTAAGGAGGCTATAACGAAAGACCTGGAGGCCGTAAAGGCGGCCGGACTGGCCGGTGTGCAGAACTTTCAGATAGGCGGCGACAGACAGAGCCGCGTGGGCGACCCTACGTGTGCCATTGGCAGCGAGAAGTGGAAGCAGCTGATGCGCTGGACCATGGACGAGTGTGAGCGGCTGGGACTGTCATACGGCACGCATAACTGTCCGGGGTGGTCGTCAAGCGCATACGGCAACGTGACTCCCGAATACTCCATGCAGAAGCTGGTGTCAGCATCGGTGGTGTATAACCCCAAGGAGAAACGGCTGCTGCTGCCCCATGCCGAGGTGGACCCTCAGTATAACTTCTATCAGGATATATGCGTGCTGGCTATTCCCGACGACTCGGTGGTGGCAAAGGCTGACATCATAGACCTTACGGAACTGCTGCCCGTGATGAGCGACGGCAGGTGGGCCGACACGCTCATTATCACCAAGGACGTGCTGCGCCGCTTCCCCGCCGCGCTGAGGAGTCAGGCACAAGGGAGACGCTGGCTGCTGCTGCGCTTCGGCCACACCACCAACGGCAAGACCAACGAGGCACAGTCACCGCTGTCTGGTCAGGGGCTGGAGTGTGACAAGCTGAGACGAGAGGCTGTGAAACACTTCTGGGACGGCTATCCGCAGATGCTGATAGACCTGGCGGGCAGACACGCCGGCAAGACTTTCTGCCGCATAGAGATAGACAGCTATGAGGCCGGCGGACAGGACTGGAGCGTGGTGTTACCTGGTGAGTTCAAGCAGCGCAAGGGCTATGACCTGAGGCCGTGGTTGCCTAACATAGTGGGTAAGGCGGTGATAGGCAGCAAGGAGGAGACGGCGAGGTTCAGGAAAGACTTTACCGACGTGCTCACTTCTCTCTTCGCCGAGAACTACTACGGCTATATGGCTGAGCTGGCAGAGCAGAGCGCGCCGGGTATGCGGCTGTTCATAGAGCCTTACGGCACCGGTGCACAACGACCTTTCCGTGTGCTCGACATATACAAGATACTGAAGCATACGCCCAACGCGCTGGTGGCGACAGAATTCTGGGTGAAGCCCGAGACATGGGGATGGAAGGACATGAAGGGCCACGAGCAGGTGATGCGCAACCTGCAGAAGCCCCTGCTCTATGCCGAGGCTTTCACCTGCTACCCCCTGCACGCATGGCAGGACGACCCACAGTCGCTCAAGCCTATATGCGACAGGGCTTTCTGCACCGGCGTGAACCGCATGATGCTGCACGCCGGAGCCTGCAACCCGTGGACGAGCATGGAGCCGGGTATGTCGTTTGGTATATGGGGCACTCAGTTCGTACCTAACCAGACGTGGTGGAAGGCCGGCGGCGCAAAGGCTCTGTTTGACTACATGGCGCGCTGCCAGTCATTGTTGCAGCGCGGCGTGCCGAGCAAGCAGCAGTGGGGCGACATAGGCGCGCTAAAGACTTACCGCAGGACTGACGGCGACACGGACATCATCTTCCTCTGCAACCCCTCTGACACCACAGCCACACAGACAATAGAGATACAGCAGTTTGCCGCCGGGAGACACGTGGAGATATGGAATCCCTATAACCTCGACATGAACAGTCATGACGGCGGCGACATGGAGCTGACCATTGAGCCACGCGGCTCAAGGTTCCTCTTGTTCAGCAATGACATCGGCACAACACAGTCATGCGACTCACTGGCATCGCTGGTGACAACCGATGACAAGGGCGAGGTGGTAATAAGCCTCAACGACAACTGGGTCATATCCTTCCCCGGTGAGTTTGAGTTTATAGAGCAGAGTCTCTTTGACTGGACTTCATCTGAAATCAACGGGATAAAGTATTTCTCTGGCACGGCCACATACACCAACAATTTCTCCATGACAAGGAAACAACTGAAGAAGGGGAAGATGTTCCTGCACTTAGGCAAGGTGAAGAACATGGCGGCGGTACGCATAAACGGCAAGAGTTTCCCTTGTATGTGGAAGGCTCCCTTCACGCTTGACATCACCGCGGCGCTGCATGAAGGCGAGAACGAGATAGAGATTGACGTGACCAACCTGTGGGCTAACAGGATGATAGGCGATGAGCAGGAGCCCGACGATATAGAGTGGTCGGAGCCGTTGGTGTATCAATATGTGCCAGGCAGTCCTGTGGCTGGACGCTACATGACCGCCATACCCGACTGGCTGCGCGACGGCACTCAGCGCCCCTCACAGGGCAGAAAGACCGTAGGCTGCTTCAAGTTCTTCACCAAGGACTCTCCCCTGCTCCCGTCTGGTCTCCTCGGTCCTGTGGAGATAAGGGTGATGGAGTAAGGAGTAATGGATTAAAGAATAAGGATTAAGGATTAAGGATTAAGGAATAATGTTTATTACTAAATCATCTCTCATCCTTAATCCTTATTCCATCAAGAATTTCAAATTGAGTAAATTCAAGGCTTTATTAGATAATGCTGGAAAACAAAGGGCGGAAAGCAAGAGATTAAAGATGTCAACACAGATTCCCACTCTTTATATTCTCTTAGCTCTTATCGTATATTTGTCATAAAATTATTACCTCCTTCATTTTCATCAACACTTGGAGAAAGATTTTTTTCTTTCATTTCTTCTACTATCTTTTTCCATGCCTTTTCGTCATCACTATATTTGCCTGTTAAATAGGTCTTCAACTCTTCGTAATTAGCAAACCCAAATGCAGATATGACTTTATTGGTGTCAACCTCACAATCACCATGTTGGAAATCGCCATTTGAATATTCTATATTATAATCCAATTGGAAAGATTCTTCACCTGTGCCCATAAAATCTGATGAGTAAAAATATATTTCCCTCATGCAATTTGCAAATTTTTTGGCATACAATACACATGCTGTCCTTTTAACGTCTTCTTTCTCGAAACAATCCACATCGTTGACTATACGCTGATAAACATCAATCTTCAAATCTTCGTTCATAATCAGTTTTTTTGAATTTGTTATTAAATAAAATTCAGAATTGAGGTACTTTTTATATCTTTTATAACCTTTCTTCTATAAATTAAAATTCTTCCTTCACGTAATTATATCTTCCGTAACTAAGCCGAGCAGCATAAGGGATGCTTTGTCGATTATCATATTTTATAATATCAATACAAAAACCATAACCGTCAAAGGGAATAGGAGAATGACCACCATAATAGTATTTAACTCCATCGTCATCAGTTCCTTCTTTTATATCATACTTCCAACGCAGTTTCCTGTATAGGAGGTCACGTTTCTCTTTTGCGTCACTGAGGGACTTTGCTTCAAGAATGAACACACAACCATTCAAATAACTTTTATATCCATCAGATTGAAAGAGAAAGATAATATTATCAAAAGATATACCTGCATAAGTCTTGTGCGGATAAACTATTCTTGTTTTATCTGACAGACTGGAGGGGTCACCATATTTGTTTTCTAAAACTTCTTTTGTCTTTTCATAAGAAGAACCGAAAGGAATACCACATATTTCCCTTGTAGTTTGTCCTTCATATTCCTTTTCGATTTCTTCAGCAATCTTTTTTCTTATTTCCGTCTCACAATAGTCAGTATAGAATATCCTGAATCCAAAATCACTTAACCATACCTCTACTTTTCCTTTTTCAGACTCCCATGTATACCATACTGAATATCGGGTGCTATCAACTTTATGGCTACCGAATTTTGTGTCATGAATGGCTATAAACTCTTTTGCATCAGTTCCACTCAATGCTCCTAATGTGTCTTCCACAATAATTGAAGATACACTATTTAGCCTATCATGTTTTCTGACATAAAAAGTACAATTCTTTATTCCGTAATAATCACCTGTCAGCTTCTTTGTTTCCATATTCCTGTACTCCTCACCCTCTGTCATTTCTGACATAAGAAGCCCCTTCTCTTTAATAAGCTTTCCATAGAACTCATTCAAGGAACCATCTATGGGAATGTCCATAAAGCGTAAATGTTCTTGCGCTTGACCAACTATGGTCATTATGCCTACGATGATGGTTAATGCAATCTTCCTCATATCTTTTCTATTTTTTTGTTACAAATACGGGCATAGAAAAAGCGTGAACTTACTTAATCCGTCTCGAAGGCTGTAGGAGATGCCCATGTCATTAGATAAGTAAAGCCCACGCTATCGCGTGAGCATTCACTCTATCTATCTTTATGACATGTTTCTAAAACTCCTACATTCTCGAAACAAGATTGATAGCTGAACGCCAAATCTTAACCAACTATGTCTTGTGTCTCTTGCGAAACACAGTGCAAAATTACAAAAAATATTTGAATAACATATCTTTAATTGCTAAAAACACATAATTACGATTTGTTTAGCCAATTTTACTGCCTGAATTGCACAGGATGATAGTTTTGATAGTCAAAAGCAATGGTCATCACGACAATAGTCTGTTGGATTGCCGCCAAATAAATAACGGAAGAACCACTTGTTATAAAAAAATGTTGTAACTTTGCAAATGGAAATGTATAACATAAAACTAACTAACAAGAATATGAAAAGAATTTTGACACTATGTATGCTCTCCCTTGTGATGATGGGACTACATGCCCAGAACGAGGAGGAGCTGTGGATTAAGAACGGCGCACGCAATATCTATGGCGTACTGAGCAGGCCCGACAATGCAAACAAGAAACACCCCGTGGCCATCATAGCCCACGGCTTCAACGGCTCTCACGCCTTTGGCAAGGGCTATTTCAAGACTCTGAACGACCTGGGGTATATGTGCTATACCTTTGACTTCCCATGTGGCTCTGTGAACAGCCGCAGCGACAATAACACCATGAATATGTCTGTGTTTGACGAGCAGCGCGACCTTGAAGCCATAGTACGCTATTTCCGCTCACAACCTGACGTTGACACTGCCAACGTGGTGCTGATAGGTGAGAGTCAGGGCGGACTGGTATCGGCACTGACAGCCGCTGACATACCAAGCGAGGTGAGCCGGCTCATACTGTGCTATCCGGCTCTATGCATACCCGACAACTGGAACAGCAGATACAAGGTGCTGGCAGATATCCCTGACACCACACGTCTGTGGAACGTACCGATGGGACACCGCTTCTTTGAGGAGGTGCACTACCTGAAGCCTTTTGACGTGATAGACCGCTATAAGGGTCCTGTGCTCATCATCCAGGGCGACAAGGACCGCATAGTATCAATGGACGACTCTCGACGCGCCGTGGCTATGTACCGCAAGGCACGACTGCACGTCATCAAGGGTGCCGGACACGGATTCAGGGGAGCTGAGCAGCAGGAGGCGCTTGAACAGATAAGAGACTTCCTGAAATAACAGGTTACTTTTATCCCTATGAACTGCCTGTTATTCAAAAAAAATACTTAACTTTGCGGTTAGAAAAGACATTACATATTAAAATAAAACGAAGAAAACAATGCTTACAATCAAATCTTATGAGGAGTTTGCCCAGTATGAGGGCAAGGAGCTGGGAACATCTGACTATGTACAGCTCACACAGGAGAGAATAAATATGTTTGCCGACGCCACACTGGACCACCAGTGGATACACGTGGACACCGAGAGGGCTAAGACCGAGAGCCAGTTTGGCACTACCATTGCCCACGGCTACCTCACTCTGTCAGTGCTGCCTTACCTGTGGGGACAGATAGTTGACGTGCAGAACGTGAAGATGCTCGTGAACTACGGCATAGACAAGATGAAGTTTGGTCAACCGGTGCTGAGCGGCCAGAGCCTCTCACTCACCACTAAGCTGCAGAGCATACAGAACCTGCGCGGTGCTGTGAAGACCGAAGTGAAGTTCACCATGAACGTGAAGGAGACTGGCAAGAAGGCCATCGAGGGCATCGCCATCTTCATCTACTACTTCAACAACTAAAGGTATTGAGTACCCTCTACCACAATATCATTCCATGAAACATTCACTGCTATATACCGTCATTGCCTGCCTGGCTGTCAGCACAACCGCCAGAGGCAATGACGGAGTTTTTTTTGTCAATGGCTCACACATAGAGCCGGTACATGAGACTGACATCAGCGTTGAGCGCGAGGTACTGACAATAACCATCGGCGATGACAACTATGCCTACGTTGACGTGGACTATACCTTCCGCAACAACGGCAAGGAGAAGACCGTCACCGTGGGATTTGAGGCCGACACACCATATAACGGCGATGAACTCATAGACTTCAAGAACCCTGTCCACCCCTACATCAAAGATTTCACCGTGACGATGAACGGCGTGAGCCTGCCTTATCACAACTATATCGTCGGCTCATCATGGGACAGGGAGAGGCCACATTCTCTCGAACCTCTTGACACGAACCTGTGGAGGCCTACCAGTGAATGTAACGATGACAAGAAGAAAGAGATGTGGGATGCCCTGAGCAAGGAGTTGCTCTACAACGTAAAGACATACCAAGACACCACTTTCGCCTGCGCCTATTGCTTTGAGGCTGTATTCAAACCCGGACTGAACCGTGTGCGCCACACCTACCGCTACCTTATGTCACAGACCGTGGGCACCATCTATGAGATACCTTACTGGCTCACGCCCGCCATGCGATGGGCCGGTGGAGAGATAGCCGACTTCACCCTGCGCATAAAGGCGGAGCATACCGCCAAGCACTTCTGCATAAATGACAGTCTCTTCTCTGCCGTCAAACCCGTAATAGCCAAGGGCAGGGGTAAGACACGCTACACTAATTACTATGACACGAAGATACGTGAGGTGACGCTGCGTAACGGTGTTGTGGAGTGGCACTGCTATAACTTCGTTCCCTCTGCCGATATAAATATCTACAGTGCCGACCTTATGCTTACCTTTAACGAGAAGAGCACCGTAGGATGCTTCTATGACCGAAGCGAGCGATTCCACCCCATAGTACCTAACTATTTCTGCGAGCCCGGCGAACTGACCGCCAAGCAGCGCCGCATAATACGCAACCTGCCATACGCCAGCAGAGGATATGTGTTCAAGGATGCATCGCTGCGGGCTTACTTCAACAGCCAGTGGTGGTATATGCCTGACGCATCATGGAACGGTTCCACCGATGATTTCCTGCCTAATGAGTGGAAACTGATTAACGACTATAAATAGACAACAGTGGGACTGACCGATGACTGGTCAGCCCCACTGCTTTTATAAACGGGTAATTATCTACTTTGCTAAAATAAAACCGGCGGCAACGGCGAGGATACCTACTGTCACGCTGCCAAGAGCGTACAGGGCAAACCCTGTATAGCTGCCTGCCTGCAACAATGCCAGGCTCTCCTTAGAGAAGGTGGAGAAGGTGGTAAAACCGCCACAGAAGCCGACGGTAAGCAGCAGATTAAGCTGTGACGATGCGGTGGAACGGCTGAATACCGCCCATAGCACGCCAATGAGCAGACAACCGGCGATATTCACCGTCATCGTAGCCCACGGAAACGCCCCACTCACCCCTTTCATCGACAAAGAGACAAGATAACGGGCGATTCCACCGAGAAAACTGCCAGCCCCGACAAGAAGAATGTCTTTTATCATATCAATTTATTTGAAATGTCACAGTGAGAATCAAGGGCTATTCTATTCTTCCTACATACAACTGCTCAATTGGAAACATCAGGTCCCAGTTCTTTCCCCATACAATATTACCATTCTCTATGGCAAAACGATTGAAACTACGTGGGTTAAGATATTTATTGTACTGAGGATGTGGATGATTGCGGATAAATCCCCCAACATCTACTGTCTGCTGAGTATCATCGCTAAATGTCAGACAAACTTTCAGGTTACCTGCATTTTCTGCTTTTATTATATAAATCCTCTCCATAATTCTTCCTCCTTATATTTTCTTTTTACACCAGGGATAAGACGGTGGAGCTCATCGGTGAGCATGGCGGCAAAGGCTGACTCGTTGGTCACGCTGATGTCTGGCACCACGTCGATGGACAGCCTGTTGTCTTGTTCGAAATAGTAGAAGCCGTGTAGCTGTAGTATGTCCTTACGTCTGAGAGAGTCTTTATCACCTTATCCTGTAACTCCGTGCGCCTGTGGCTGTCCGTGGACACTGCATACACACCTACTGTGGTCTTAAAAGCTGCAAGCATCACGATAATATAAGGCAAGCGACACTGGTGCGGATAATCTGTGAGGCTCTGTTCATATCGACATAGTTACTTTCTAAATCACAAAGTTACACTATTTTTTCAATATAGCCTAAGAAAAGAACCATATTATACTGAAAATTTGATGTTGTCAAGGTTTTTTCCTATTTTTGCAAGTACTATGAAGTATATCAACATAACAAACGCTTTGCGTCGTTGGTCGCTGTGCAGCGTATGCCTGGCGACGGTGACGGTGGTGCTTCTCGCTGGATGCGCCTCGCAGCGTGGCTGCTATGTAGGCGTGCAGGGCGGTGGAATGGTGTATTATGAGGAGCGTGGAAAGGGCGAACCGCTGATTTTACTGCACGGACACTCGCTGGACCGCCGTATGTGGGACACGCAGTGGAGGGATTTCTCTGCGCGTTACCGCACCATACGTCTGGATTTCCGTGGCTACGGACTGTCGTCTGCCATGCGTGAGGACCTGCATACCACCCATGCCGATGACGTGGTGGCACTGATGGATTCGCTAAAAATAGAGCGTGCCCATGTGGTGGGACTGTCGATGGGTGCCTTCGTAGCTGGCGATATGCTTGCCATATATCCTGACCGTCTGCTGAGCTGCGTATTGTGCAGTGGTGGCATAAGAAATAGTAAAGGTCCGTCTGAGCCGATGGATTCGGCAGAAAACGCTAAGAGGGAGCAGGAGATTGCCGCACTGAGGCTGCGCGGCATAGAGGTGATGAAACGTGAATGGACGGAGCAGCTGGTAAGTGGTGGCGGCTCACGCCGTGAGACCATGCGCAAGCCGCTGCATCGCATGATAAGCCAGTGGACGGCATGGCAGCCGTTGCACAAGGAGCCGCGCCTGTTCTATGGCAAGGAGGCATGGGCAGAACTGCGCCGCAAGGCTCCCGTCAGCGTACCCTTGTTGGTATTGCGTGGCGAGACGGAGGGCAAGACTTCCCGTGCCCGTGAACTGGACTACGTGAAGGATGGGGAGCAGATTACCCTACCCGACTGCGGTCACATGATGAACATGGAGCAGCCTCAGCGGTTCAATGCCACCGTCCTCTCCTTCCTCAGCAAGCACAGCAAGCAGTGATGATTATTACCGCCGGAAAACTAACCGTTAACTTACTATATGGACAGAGCAACATACGAGAGTCAGAAAGCCTTTGCCGGAGACAAGATACCTTCCATGCAGCGCCGCTGTGTAGATAATGACTACACGGAGCGACGTATGTATATGATTACGATGGTGACAGAGGGCCGCAGGCCGTTGTTTGGCGAGGTGGCAGGTCGCAGCGAGGCTACAGAGCCGTCGCCCGATGCGCCGCACATAGTGCTGACCCGTCTCGGCGAAGCCGTAGCCCAGGCATGGCAATCTATAAGCACCTACCACCCAGAGGTGGAGGTAGTGGCACTGCAGATGATGCCCGACCACCTGCACGGCATTCTCTTCGTAAAGGAGAAGATGGAGAAGCCGCTGGGGAAGGTACTGCTGGGCTTCAAGCAAGGCTGCAACAAAGCCTTCCGTGAGCTGCTACCCAACGACTACGCCCACCAGGTTGAGTATGTTGCTGTACTACAGCAACAAACAGAACAGCAACCCCCAAAAACTACAGACCGCAAGCACGGCCTGCTCTTCGCCAAGGGCTACAACGACCGCATCCTATTCCGCCAAGGCCAACTGGAGCGATGGCTGCATTACCTGAAGGACAACCCTCGCCGCCTGCTGATGAAACGGGAGAATCCTGAGCTTTTCCGCATACAAAGGGGACTGACGTATGCCGGAATGAGTTTCTCCGCCATCGGCAACCGCTTCCTGCTGGAGAGGCCCATGAAGGTGCAGGTACAGTGCTCCAGAAGGATGACGGACGAAGAACTGCAGAGAAGGCTCAACGAATGTCTCGCCCTTGCCCGTCAGGGAGCCATAATGGTATCGCCAGCCATCTCGCAGGGTGAGAAAGCCATCATGCGCGCCGTCTTTGACGAAGGTCTGCCGGTAATCTATCTACAGGAAAACGGTTTCACCGACCTTGCAAAACCCGGTGGCAAGCGCATGGAAGCCTGTGCCCGTGGTCAGCTGCTCATCCTCGCCCCGTGGGAGCATCACAACGAAAAACTGACGATAAAGCGAGGCCAGTGCCTGCAGCTCAACGACATGGCAAAAGCCATCTGCGAAGGCCCGGCATGAGCCTTCGTTCCTATATGTAGCTGCTCGTTCAGCCTTTCGTCCTGTCTGTTGCTGTATTACAGCAACAAAAGAGTAAACAAAGGTGGCGGTCCCTTATGGAGCCGCCACCTTTGTTTATTTATTACAAATTACCTATTTGTTTCAACAACTGATGGAACGGACTTATCACACGCTCATATATCATCCAATCATCTTTACCCAGCCTTGTGGGATGATATGATTTTTCAACAAAATATGATGATAGCTACTTATGTGTTATGTACACGTCATCCGCTAACTCTTTCTTTGATTCATTCTTAGATGTCTTGTTTACAGATCGTTTAACTTGAGAATAAGGAATATCTAATTCCGTTTTTCTGTTGTATTTATTGTAGAATTTATCAAAGGCTCTCATTTTATATTTTGATTTCTGTACCACAAAACCATCCTCGCATATCTCATAATACTCAATCAAGGATTTTTCCGCATAATTCTGTATTGATGAGATATAAAAAATATTCTCTACATACTTTACATCACTTAATTCTCCATCTAAGCAATATGCTACTCTATTCGTAAATGATAATGGTGTGTTTTCTGGAGAATAGTTAATCTTAAAGGATGACTTTTTTGGATAGTTAGAAGCATTACCATCGCAGGTAAGTCTTACATTTGTATTTATAGAAAATCCCTTAACTATCTTACTCGTCCTCGGCGGAATACATACTGTTTTTGACGTTAGTCGGGATTCGTTATTTCCTGTTTCTAACATAAGTGGTGAGTCATAAGCATCTGCCAATCCATTACGTATGAAAGAAGATAATGGCAATATTAGAAAAATGTTCTTATCTGTTTTATTTTTGAACGTAAAGCTGCCATCGCCTCCTTCTGCCCAAAAGTTATATGCAATATCGCAGTCTTCATTACTATACATGAACATATTGTTGTTCTCACAATAGTTGGACTTTATCTCGTATATCTGCACGTAACCATAATTAGTACATGAGGATAAAGCGAGAAATAAGACGAAAATAGAAATAATATTTTTCATAATCAATAAGTTATTTAAGATTAATACTAAGTTTAGTCCAAAAGGTTGTAAATTTTAAGGACAAAAAAACGTGGACTTTTTAACTTCGTCTACGTTCTATCTGGTATCGCCAAACACCACTGCAACCATATACGAGTAAAAGCCCACGTCGTATAGTGACGTGAGCGTTGAAACTTTTACTCTTGGTTGCTCTTGAAATTGGCGATTTCGATAGAACAAGAATATAAGCTAACGCTTCTTTATCTTATGTTATGTCCTTCTGCTGTGTTTAATGTTTCATAGGCAAAAAGGGTTAAAGGGTTGTTATTTATTATAGTTTTCTTAATTCGGCATCAACGACATAGATGTCACCATCAGAGTCTCGGAGAACATTACGAGGTATTAAATCCCAAACCTCATACTGAGTATTAGAGTAACGTCCCATTTCACTATCTCTATAAAAGCCTATGGCTGCCATATAGGTGTCAATGGCTATCTGTGGTGCAGGCTCTGCATTTGCTATTCTTTTCTGTCGAATAATCGGCATTACCGTACGTCCGTCAAACCCTGTAAATGCACTTAATGTGTAATACGTTTCCGGAAAAACCTCGTTATGTATTATTATCTTTTCCAACAAATTTAATATTCCACCACAGTTTAGCAGATTATTAACTTTGTATATGCATTCTTCACCAACATAGGTGTCATTCTCATTACCACTGGGACCAGGCACTCCTAAAGAGAATACCTTCTCCATAGGTAACCATATATTATGCTCTTTAGCATATTTCTCGGCAACTCTCTGCTCTATCTCAAAATGAGTTACATTCTGCTCGCCAACTCCACATTGCGCTTCATATACTCGGCAAAGGCTGTGGAGCTTATCTGAGATTTCCCTAATTCTTCTATTTTCCTCATCTTGCGCTCTGAGGCTTCCATGTGAAATTGATTGAGGTATGTCATAACCCATAAAGATTTTATTTTATTATATAAGTATTCCTGCATTCAGTTGCGTTGCAGTCATATCTTTCTTCCTTTTTTTTAACATTTCCGCCTCTGCCCCCGTTGTCACAGGAACAGAGGCGGAATAAGTATATTTACAACAGCTTAATCGCTAAGCTTTGCCTTGATGAACTCGCGATTCAGGCGGGCGATGTTGGCGATTGACTCGTTCTTCGGACATACTGCCTCGCAGGCGCGGGTGTTGGTGCAGTTGCCGAAGCCGAGCTCGTCCATACGAGCCACCATTGCCTTGGCGCGCTTAGCAGCCTCTGGGCGACCCTGTGGCAGGAGTGCCAGCTGACTTACCTTAGAGCTTACGAAAAGCATTGCAGAGCCGTTCTTGCAGGCTGCTACGCAGGCACCGCAACCGATGCAGGTAGCGCAGTCCATTGCCTCGTCGGCGTTCTGCTTTGGTATGAGGATGGAGTTAGCATCCTGTGCCTGTCCGGTACGGATAGAGGTGTAGCCGCCAGCCTGTATGATCTTGTCGAACGCAGAGCGGTCAACCATGCAGTCCTTAATGACTGGGAAGCCGGCAGAGCGCCATGGCTCTACGGTGATGACATCGCCATCGTTGAACTTACGCATGTAGAGCTGACAGGTAGTAGCGCCGCGCTCAGTCTTTCCGTGTGGCGTACCGTTGATATAGAGCGAGCACATACCGCAGATACCCTCGCGGCAGTCGTGGTCAAACACGAAAGGCTCCTTGCCCTCGTTGATGAGCTCCTCATTGAGCATATCGAGCATTTCGAGGAAAGAAGTGTCGTCAGGCACGTTCTTCATCTCGTGTGAATCAAAATGTCCCTTCTCCTTAGGTCCATTCTGCTTCCAGTATTTTATTGTGAATGAAATATTTCTTGCCATATCTTTTAAGGTTTTAAGGTTTTAAGGTTTCAGGTTTTGAGGTGACATATCGTTTTCCCCTGAAGGAGTGCCGCTCCTGCTATATATCAGCGAACTTAGCATCTTGTTTATTTGTGCATTTAACTGCAACAGCATTTCTGCATTCTCCTCATTAAGAAAACTCAATTGTTGTGATAATATAAGCTGAGTTTCCAATTCATTGGATGAACCTAATGAAATATGTAGGAAATGTAACAGGTCACGATTTGTGGCACGTCCATAGCCCTCTGCAATATTTGACGGAATAGACACCGCACAACGTCGCATCTGACTTACTAACCCAAAAACCTCACTCTGCGGATATCTCGACGTTACATCATAAACATCCTTGGCCAGTACCATTGCCTTTTGCCATAAGATAAGATTCTTATATGGTCCCATGAATAGCTTTTTCTATTATCACCTTACCACCTCACAACCTTATAACCTCACAACCTGAAATTAATTCTTATAGTTACGTGTTTGTACCTTGATTATCTCGTACTCGAGAGGCTCCTTAGTGAGCTCAGGTGCAACGTCGTCGCTGCCCTGGTACTCCCATGCGCCAACGTAGAAGAAGTTCTCGTCGTCACGCTTTGCCTCGCCTTCCTCGGTCTGGTGCTCCTCGCGGAAGTGTCCGCCGCAAGACTCCTCACGGTGCAGTGCGTCGTAAGCCACGAGCTCGCCCATAAGGATGAAGTCGCGCAGGTGTATAGCCTTGTCGAGCTCTACGTTGAGACCTTCCTTTGTGCCAGGCACGAAGACGTTCTCGTCGAACTCCTTACGCAGCTTCTTGAGCATCTTAAGACCTTCCTCAAGACCTTCCTTGGTACGACCCATGCCCACGTGCTCCCACATGATGTGGCCGAGTTCCTTGTGGATAGAGTCAACAGAGCGCTTGCCCTGTATGCCCATGATACGGTCAATCTCAGACTGAACACCCTTCTCGGCCTCCTCAAACTCTGGCAGGTCTGTAGAGAGACGTGGCCAGATAGACTGGTCAGCGAGGTAGTTCTGTATGGTGTAAGGCAGCACGAAGTAACCGTCAGCCAAGCCCTGCATGAGGGCTGACGCACCGAGGCGGTTAGCGCCGTGGTCAGAGAAGTTACACTCACCGATGGCGAAGAGGCCAGGGATGGTGGTCTGCAGCTCATAGTCAACCCATACGCCGCCCATGGTGTAGTGGATGGCAGGGAATATCATCATTGGCTTGTAGTACTCTACGCCGTCCTTCACGCATGCCAGCTCGCCTGGGTTAACGTCGGTAATCTCCTCATACATATCAAAGAGGTTGCCGTAACGCTGACGAATCTCGTCGATGCCGAGACGCTGAATAGACTCAGAGAAGTCGAGGAACACAGCCAAACCGGTGTTGTTAACGCCGAAGCCCTTGTCGCAGCGCTCCTTAGCAGCACGTGAAGCCACGTCACGAGGCACGAGGTTACCGAATGCAGGGTAGCGGCGCTCCAGGTAGTAGTCGCGGTCCTGCTCAGGAATCTCCCATCCCTGCTTTGTGCCTGCCTGCAGAGCCTTGGCATCCTCTATGTTCTTCGGTACCCAGATACGGCCGTCGTTACGCAGAGACTCAGACATCAGTGTGAGCTTAGACTGGTTGTTGCCGTGAACAGGGATACATGTAGGGTGAATCTGCACGTATGATGGGTTAGCCATCATAGCGCCCTTACGGAATGCCTGGATGGCAGCGGTGCAGTTACATCCCATGGCGTTGGTAGAGAGGAAGTAAGCGTTGCCGTAGCCGCCGGTAGCGATAACCACTGCATTTGCAGAGAAGCGCTCCAGCTTACCTGTAACGAGGTTCTTGGCGATGATACCGCGAGCCTTGCCGTCAACGATTACCACGTCTTCCATCTCATAGCGTGTGTAGAGCTTTACCTTGCCAGCCTCTACCTGGCGTGAGAGAGAAGAGTAGGCTCCGAGCAGCAGCTGCTGACCTGTCTGTCCCTTTGCATAGAAGGTACGTGACACCTGTGCGCCACCGAAAGAACGGTTGGCGAGCATGCCGCCGTACTCACGAGCGAAAGGCACGCCCTGTGCCACACACTGGTCGATGATGTTGTTGCTGACCTCAGCAAGGCGATATACGTTAGCCTCACGAGCGCGGTAGTCACCACCCTTTACGGTGTCGTAGAAGAGGCGATATACTGAGTCGCCGTCGTTCTGATAGTTCTTTGCTGCATTGATACCGCCTTGCGCAGCGATAGAGTGAGCGCGGCGTGGTGAGTCCTGAATGCAGAAGTTAAGTACGTTGAAGCCCATCTCGCCGAGTGATGCAGCGGCGCTGGCACCTGCCAGACCCGTACCCACGACGATGACGTCGAGCTTCAGTTTGTTCTTTGGGTTAACCAGACGCTGGTGAGCCTTATAGTTGGTCCACTTCTCTGCTACTGGTCCCTCAGGTATGCGTGAATTTAATGTTTTCATAATTAACCGACCCCCCTCCTTGTGCCTCCCCCGAGAGGGGAGGAGAATATATGGTCAGAAGGTTTTTGCGGGGTAATTTCTAAGTTTTTGAAAATCTTTTTGTCTTATAAAATACGTGACTTCCCCCTCCACTCGGGGAGGGGTCAGGGGTAGGGGTTGCTTACAGGCTCTGTATGTAGAACCATACCACTACGCTGGCGAAACCTGCGCAGAGCACTGTTACATAAGCAATGCCGATAACCTTCCAGCGTGTGAACCACACCTTGCCGCTCAGACCCATTGTCTGCAACATGCTCCAGAAGCCGTGTGCCAGGTGGAACCACAGAGCGCAGAGCCACAGGAGGTAGAGTACTACGTGTCCGGTGTTAGAGAACACATACTGAATCCAGTAAGCACCGTCAGCGCTGTGAGCAAGGTCGCCGCTGCCTACGAGGTCAACGAGCATCATCTTTGCCCAGAAGTCATACAGGTGAATAGCCAGGCCGAGCAATACGATGAGACCGAGCACGAGCATGTTCTGGCTCGCCCACTCCACCTTTGAAGGCTTCTCTGTCACAGCATAACGCTCAGAACCACGCGCAGCCCTGTTCTTCATTGTCAGAATGAAGGCGTAGATAATGTGAATGACAGCCAATGCCGCAAGACCCATAGTTGCCAATACTGCATACCAGTTGGCACCGAGCATCTCACAGATCATGTTGTAGCCCTCAGCAGAGAACAATGCCACAACATTCATCGACATGTGGAATGTTAAGAACAGGATAAGTGCCATGCCCGTTACAGACATTACCACCTTCCTTCCAATCGAAGAATTAAATAACCACATAAGATTTTGATTTTGTTGTTAAGATAAATTATTTTGTTTTTTGAATGTTCACAACATGCCCATTATTACACAAAATTATATATTTTTTATGAATTAGCAAAAATATTTTATTTTTTTTCCTTACTTTTGCAAGTAAATTGTAACTCGTATAATCTTTTTAGCATATATACTTTACAAAACTGAATTAATGAAATTATATTACGACGTTATCGTAGTAGGCGGCGGCCACGCCGGTTGTGAGGCGGCTCACGCAGCGGCGAGGATGGGTGCGAAGACCTGTCTCGTCACGATGGACATGAACAAGATTGCACAGATGTCTTGTAACCCTGCCGTGGGCGGCATTGCCAAGGGACAGATAGTGCGCGAGGTGGATGCCCTGGGCGGCGGCATGGGTATGGTCACCGACCTCTGTGCCATCCAACTGCGTATGCTCAACAAGTCGAAGGGCCCTGCCATGTGGAGCCCGCGAGCTCAGTGTGACCGAGGGAAGTTCATCTGGCAATGGCGCACCATGCTCGATAACACGCCTAACCTCGACATCTGGCAAGACCAGGTGGAGGAACTGATAACAACCCCTACCCCTGCTCCTCCCCGTGGGGAGGGAAGAGATACTTCTGTAAACGAAAAAGGCAACCACACGCAAGACATAAACTCAAAAGGTAACACTCCCTCCCCTTGGGGAGGGGCAGGGGTGGGGGTCACCGGCGTCCGCACCATCTGGGGCTGTGAACTGTATGCCCCTGCCGTGGTGATTACCGCCGGCACGTTCCTCAACGGACTGATGCACATAGGCCGTAAGATGGTGCCGGGGGGCAGGTGTGCCGAACCGGTGGCGTTGCATCTTACGGAGAGCATCAACGCCCTGGGCATCACGTCGCAGAGGATGAAGACAGGCACGCCGGTGCGCATAGACAAGCGCTCGGTACACTTCGAGGATGCCACGGAGCAGCCGGGAGAGGACGTAACATCTCTCTTCAGCTATATGGCAGGAAGCACCACAGCGGCAACCCCTCACCCTACAGCTTCCCTCGTAAGCAGCGACAGTGTCGCTGCAAAGGCAAAGGAAGATGCAACGGCAACGGCGGCTTCTCACCCTACGGCTTCCCTCGTAAGCAGCGACAATGTCGCTGCAAAGGCAAAGGCAACCCCTTCCCTCTCCCACTTGCCGTGCTGGACTTTTGACACCACACCTGAGTGTCATGAGATACTCAAGAGCGGACTCAAGGACTCTCCGCTTTACAACGGACAGATAAAGTCTATCGGTCCGCGTTACTGCCCGAGCATAGAGACTAAGCTCGTAACCTTCGCCGACAAGGACCACCACCCGCTCTTCCTGGAGCCCGAAGGCACCGACACCAACGAGATGTATCTCAACGGTTTCTCGTCATCACTGCCTATGGACATACAGCTGAACGCGCTGCGCACCATACCCGCCCTGCGCAACGTGAAGATTTACCGTCCGGGATATGCCATAGAATATGACTTCTTCGACCCTACGCAGCTTAACCACTCGCTGATGTCGAAGAAATGTGACGGTCTCTTCTTCGCCGGACAGGTGAACGGCACCACGGGTTACGAGGAGGCGGCAGGACAAGGACTAATAGCTGGAATGAATGCGGCTCTCTATGCCGGTCATCTCGGTGCAAGCGGCAACATAAGCAATGAGTCGGGCAGTTTCAAGCCTTTCACCCTGGCACGCGACGAGGCTTACATCGGCGTACTCATCGACGACCTGGTGACAAAGGGCGTAGACGAGCCGTACCGTATGTTCACCTCAAGAGCGGAGTATCGCATACTGCTCAGGCAGGACAATGCCGACCAGCGTCTGACGGAGAAGTCTTTCCTTGCCGGCCTTGCGTCATCTGAGCGTTACCAATGGTGGAAGAGCAAGGAGGAGCGCATCAGGGACATCATGACTCTATGCGACGAGACCAACGTGAAGCCCCGGCAGGTCAACGCTTTCCTCGAGGGCATCGGCTCCACACCTATGACAGGCGGCTGCAAGCTCTCCGAACTGATAGCACGTCCGGGGGTTAACATTCTGGAACTGGCACCATCGCTGCCTCGCCTTAACGCTGTCATCAGCAAACTGACAGACCGCCGCGAGGAGATTGCCGTAGCCGCCGAGACAGAGTTGAAATACCGCGGTTACATCGAGCGCGAAAGACAGGAAGCGGAGAAGATGCACCGTCTGGAGAATATCAGCATACGCGGACACTTTGACTACCAGAACATCGACGCCATATCCTTTGAGGGACGACAGAAGCTGTCGCGCATAGACCCCGAGACCATAGCACAGGCTTCACGCATACCGGGCGTCAGTCCGTCAGACATCAACGTGCTGCTCGTCCTTATGGGAAGGTAGTTTTTCAGCACCGAGAATCAGTGGCTTTCACAGGGCTTCATGAAAGCTTTCGTTTTACACCGTGAAAGCTATCGTTTTACACCGTGAAAGCTATCGTTTTACACCGTGAAAGCTATCACTTCAGAACGCGAAGTGATAGCTTTTATAATTTACTGACTATGTTATAGTTAGAAGGAGCATCTACCGCATGATAACAAAACTGGGTTAACTACTCTATTCCTGCCTGACGGAGCTTGTCTTTCAGGCGGGCGACCTCGGCACGAAGAAGCTCTATCTCCTTACGCTGCTGAGATATCAGCTCTTTCTGACTGCTGCGCTGCTCAAGGCGTGCCGCCGTCATACGCTCACGGATGCCACCCTCCGTGGTAAACTCACGGTCTTTCTTCTCAATGTATTTTGTCAACGCTGAGTCCACCTGATGACACAGACAGACAGCCATATTCGCCAGTTCCTCGTCATTCATCTTAGGTAACAACAGACTGTAATCTGCATACACACTATGGTGTCTGCAGAAGTCATGAAGCTGCTCAAACCGTGGATTATTGCCGTGCCACTCTGCCAGATGATGGCGCTTCAGATAGTCCAGATAATCCTCAAGCAGTTCCTTGTTACTGCCACGCGCAATGCCTAAAAGCTTAAGTTCCGTCTCTGCAGATGTTTGTCCGTCACTGCTGCCCTCAGCGATATTCTGCTTAGTGCTGCGTGCCGCCTGCACCATCTGGTCAACGGTGCGGTCACCATATTTCGGAAAATAACGGCTACAGAACTCACACGTAAGCTGATACAACACATCACTACGCTGATAAAACCGTAACTCAGTATAGACTACAGGTTTACGCAGTGCGCTCGTCACACCGTCAGAATAATGCCTCACTACAGGCTGCCGACGGCCGGAATAACCGGAATTTCCAGAATAACCGGATTGTCCAGATTGTCCGGATTGTCCGGAAAAACCGGAATTTCCGGAATTTCCGGAATTTCCGGGACCTCCTGAAGAACCGGGACCTCCGGGAACATTAAAATTAGAATCGTTAATCATATTCATTGCTTTGTTCTACTATCATCATGCTGCACCCTGTTTATTTGAAAAGCAACGGTGCCATCTCCTTCAGGCTCCTGCGCCATGTAAGGAACTCATGAGCAGTACCCTCTGATATCAGTTCATGAGCATTGAAACCTGCTGATTTTAAGGCTTCTACACTTTTTTTAATGCCATCGGGGTTTTCCTTGCTGCCACAACTCTCGAAGATTAGGCGCACTGACTTTGGGTCCTTGATATCCTCTGGCATATAGGTACCGCCGCTGAACAGTCCCCAATAGCCGAACACCTCCGGGCGACGCATGGTTATCAGCTTTGTCTCCATGCCACCCATTGACAACCCTGCCATGGCACGATGCCACTTGTCTGCCTTTGTCAAGTAGTTAGCGTCGATATATGGTATCAGCTCATCAATGAGCACAGTCTCAAACTCCTTGGCAGTGAACTTGCCTATGCCGCCAAACTTCACATCATTGGTGAGTCCGTAAGCCATGACAACGATGAACGGCTTTACCTTACCGTCGGCAATGAGGTTGTCCATTATCTCTCCCGTGCAGCCCTGCACAGCCCAGCTTGTCTCGTTCTCACCCCAGCCATGCTGCAGGTACAGCACAGGGTAGCGTTCCTGTCTGCCCTTCACCAGCTTGCCATAGCCTGCGGGCAGATATACCGTAGCCTCCTGCATCTTGTCCAGACTCTTGGAATAGAACCTCACCTTTGCCAGCATTCCATGAGGTATATCCGTGCGCAAGGCATAGAAATCCTGGTCGGGGGCAGGTATCTCTATGCCGCTCTCCCAACGGCATCCACCGAAGAAATTATGTGTGCCGGGGTCATTAAACACGCCGCCGTCAATGGTAATATGGTAATAGTGAAAGCCCGGATCCATCGGTCCGTCTGTCGTTCCTACCCACACGCCATCCTTATCCTTACGCAGTACGGTACCACCGCGGCCACCCAGTCCAAGGCTCACGATTACCGACTTCGCTTCTGGTGCTACCACACGGAAGCGCGCATAGCCCTCCGAGTTCACCATAGGATACTGCTGTCCGGGCTGGTTCAGCTTACTTGGAGTGAAGTCTTCCTTCGGCTGAATGTTATCCATCGCAGCGTTGAAATCGCGGATAATCCTCAGCGAACGCTTCGCCTTGTAATTCTCATCAAATGGCAACGGATGGTTGTTCACACCCAGCCAGGAGTCCTTGTCGCTGAGGTTCCAGAATGTCACATTGTCTATCACATCCTTGTGTCTGCGCAGCACCTTGAAGATACGTGCATACTGGTCTTCCTGCAGCGTCTGCATATAACCCGCCAGCGGCTTTGCCTCACCACGTGAGAATGCCAGCTGACCACCGCTCTCAGTATTGGTGCGCAGATCGAGTTCGGTGATGTGTATATGACTTACTATCTCTGAGAAACGAGTGATGGCCTTATCGAGCAGTTCCTCATCAGGGAAATAGATGTTATAGTGTCCCTGCATACCAATTCCGTCGATAGGAACCCCTGCCTCCTTCATCTTCTTCACCATCTCATATATACGCTCGCGCTTGCCGGGGTCCACGGTGCTGTAGTCGTTATAGAACAGCAGGGCATCAGGGTCTGCCTCGCGTGCAAACTCAAATGCCTTGGCTATGAACTCTTCGCCGCATAGCTGGTAGTGGCGGCTCTGACGGTAAGGGTTAGGCTCCTGTCCATGTCTTGGACTACCGCCGTCGGCTATTGCCTCGTTCACCACATCCCACGCATACACCACGTCCTTGTAACGGTTTACAACGGTATGGATATGTTCGCGCAGTCGCTCATAGAACACTTCTTTCTTTACCGGCTTGCCCTTCTTATCCACGAACATCCAGTCTGCAAACTGCGAGTGCCAGCACAGGCAGTGACCACGCATCTTTATGCCGTTCTCACGGCAGAAGTTAGCTATCTTGTCTGCCCTCTCGAAGTTCCACACACCCTCTTTCGGATGTATCATACCCGGCTTCCAGTCGTTCTCGGCCGTCACACTGTTATACTGTTTTTTGATGATAGCCATCTGTGCCTCGTCAGAAACATTACGTTGGTTAACTGCCACTCCGATGGTGAAATAGTCCTTGTAGGCATCTTTCAATCCCGGACCTGCCGCATAATCAGCAGCACGTCCCCACTGTGCCGAGGCTGTCATGCTTCCGGCAATAAGCGATAACGCTAAGAGAAAAGTCTTCATAATAACTCTGTTTTAGTTTTTGTTAATCAATTCTGTGTTTCGTAATCTTCTGTCTCACCCAGGTAACAAAGTTATGTATTGTGTAGTCAGTTGTTTTCAGATTGTTAGTTGTAAATCCTGCCACAAATTTACTAATTATTTTCCATACGACAAAAAGAATGATGTACACTTGATTTATTTGATTGTATGAGAAAGATTTTGTAAATTTGCAACGTTGTAACAACGCTCCCTACCCTTTCCTGGCGTTACTTACATGCGTATGGTTCACAGCGTATTGTCAATACGCACCCTAAATCTCTTAAACTGCACTCGCACGAGCTATCAATGCCATATATCGGCAAATATCTGCAGCAAGCACTCGGACAACACGAATAAATAAGGCAAACGCAGGCATAACGTATCTAACAAACAAATTTACGATGCAAATCGAAGAAACTATTCGGGCAATTCGGAAATTCAGAACGAAACAATTTAGAGGAACACGAATAACGCTGATAGCACGAATAATTCTTGAATACGAATCTTATCATAATCGGACAATTCGTGTAATTCGGAACAGAAACAAAAACAGGGAAGCCAGTATTTATGCGGCTTAAGAGCTGTTTCACGTGAAACAAAGATAATGACAAAGGAAGAAAATATACAGAGATTGGAAAGACTGAAACAGATAGTTCTCAGTCTGCCAGAGAAGCCAGGTTCCTATCAGTATTATGACAGGGACGGTGTTATAATATATGTAGGCAAGGCGAAGAACCTAAAAGCACGCGTCTCATCGTATTTCCATAAAGAAGTGGACAGATTCAAGACAAAGGTACTGGTATCGAAGATATGGAATATTTCATACACTGTGGTAAACACAGAAGAGGATGCCCTGCTACTTGAGAATGCTCTTATAAAGAAATACAATCCACGATACAACGTATTACTGAAAGATGGTAAGACATATCCATCTATATGCGTAACCAACGAGGAATACCCGCGAATATTCAAGACACGACAAATAAACAGGAAGCACGGTACATATTATGGTCCATACTCTCACCTGGGTTCTATGTACACCATACTGGAACTGATACATAAGCTATATAAACCTCGAACCTGCCGACTACCGCTGTCAAGAAGGAGCATAAAGGAGGGTAAGTTTCAGACCTGTCTGGAATACCATATAAAGAACTGCATGGCTCCGTGCGTGGACAGACAGTCATGGGATGCATACCAGCAGAATATCATGATGGCACGGGAGATACTGAAGGGAAACACGCGAAAACTGAGCCAGATGGTATATGACGAGATGATGCGCAAGGCCGAGGAAATGAAGTTCGAGGAGGCTGAAGAGCTGAAGCGTCAATATATGATGATAGAACAGTTCTGCGCCAAGAGCGAGGTGGTGAGTCACACCATAACAGATGTCGATGTATTCTGCATAGATGACGACGACAACCGCCAGAATGCATTTATAAATTATATGCACGTAACCAACGGCACAATAAACCAGTCGTTCACTTACGAATATAAACGTAAGCTCGAAGAAACCGACGAGGACCTGCTACTCAGCGCCATCATCGAAATACGCGAGCGTTTTCACAGTAAGGCAAAGGAGATAATCGTTCCCTTCCCCATTGACTGGCAGATGGACGATGCTTCCTTCTTCACCCCGCAGCGTGGCGACAAACACCATCTGTTGGAACTTTCGCTGATGAACTGCAAGCAGTATCGAATAGACCGATTGAAACAAGCGGACAAGCTGAACCCTGAGCAGAAATACACACGACTAATGAAGGAGCTGCAGGACAAGCTCGGACTACAGAAACTACCCTATCGCATCGAACTGTTCGATAACAGTAATATATCAGGCAGTGATGCCGTGGCAGGAATGGTAGTATATAAAGGTATGAAGAAGAGCAAGCAGGACTACCGCAAGTACAACATAAAGACAGTAGAAGGTCCCGACGATTACGCCTCAATGCAAGAGGTAACTTTCCGTCGCTATCGCGATGGTGAAGACCTTCCAGACCTTATAATATGTGACGGCGGCATCGGACAGATGCACTGCGTACGCGAAGTAGTGGAAGACCAGCTGCATCTTAACATCCCCATCGCAGGTTTGGCAAAGAACGACAAGCACCGCACCCAGGAACTCCTGTTCCTGAAAGACAACGGTGCAAACGAAAAAGAAACCATAACAATACAGCTGAAACCAGAGAGCGAACTCTTCAAGACTCTGACACAGATACAGGACGAGGTACACCGCTATGCCATTACCTTCCACCGAGACAAACGCTCAAAACACGCTCTGCAATCCGAACTCGACAACATCCCAGGCATCGGACCGAAGACAAAAGAGATACTACTGCAAAAATACAAAACCGTAAAAAATATCCGCGCCGCCTGCGGCGGCGCCCCCTCCGACGTCACCGCCCTAATCGGACCAGCCAAAGCCAAAGTTCTAACTGACTATTTTTCAGAAAATAACGAAAAAAATGTTTCACGTGGAACGTAAACCACTTCACGACCCCTCCCACGACCCCTCCCCTTAATCCCCTCCCGAGGGAGGGGAGAGGATACGGAACAAACTAACCACACCGTGTGTATTTTATAAAAACAAAACGTTATCGAATTGGTCGAATTAAACGAATGTTGTTTCACGTGAAACATTAATATTATAAGTTGTAGATTATTAATACTTTATAGATATGAAGAAAATTGAAGAAATTATCAGTAAAGCAGCAGAGAATGATACTCTGGATGTGAAGAGATTTTTATTTGGAAGTATGGACTTTACCACACTGAAATGCACCGACAGCGAGCAATCGGTGATGGCTTTCGTAGAAAGGGTAAATGCATGGGATAATGAGCACCCTGATTTGCCCCACCCTGCAGCGGTGTGTGTGTATTCTTGTTTTGCAGAAATAGTAAATGAGTGTCTTGATGTGGAAGGTGTAGAGATAGCATGTGTATCAGGAGGCTTCCCTTCTTCTCAGACGTTTGCTGAGGTAAAAACAGTTGAGACTGCCCTTGCACTGAAAGATGGTGCAACCGAGATAGACATGGTGCTGTCAGTAGGAAAGTTTCTGAGCGGAGACATGGAGGGTGTGACAGATGAAATAAAAGAGATGAAATCTGTATGCGACGGTTATGGAGCAAAACTGAAAGTGATACTTGAGACCGGTTGTCTGGTGACAGAGGAGAACATTCGCAAGGCTTCAAGAATTGCAATGGAGGCTGGAGCAGATTTTATAAAGACAAGCACCGGCAAAGAGAAAATCGGAGCTACTCCTGAAGCTGCACTCTGGATGTGCGAAGAAATAAACGAATACTACAAGCGCGAAAACCGTAAGGTAGGTTTCAAGGCTGCGGGAGGAATTAATACCAGCATGGATGCCGTGATATATTATACTATTGTAAAAGAGGTGCTCGGCAAGGACTGGCTCTGTCATGACCTGTTCAGAATAGGAACATCACGCTTGGCTGATATTCTTATCGAGGAGTTGAAGGATTAAAAAAAGAGACCCACCCCAGAGACCCACCCCAACCCTCCCTGTAAGGGAGGGGGTGCCATTCGGAAGAAAGAGACCCTCCCCAACCCTCCCTGTGAGGGAGGGGGTACCTCCGGAAGAAAGAGACCCTCCCCAACCCTCCCTGTGAGGGAGGGAGTGCCATTCGGAAAAAAGGTTCTACCCCGCTCAAAAGAAAGAACCTCTCCTCATCCCTTCCCTAAGGGAGGGGGTGCTGAGAAAATGAAAGCTATAGAATGGAGGTGTGAAAGATATCGCCTTACAATAAGAAAGCATACCTTTACCTCATGAAAGGTATCGAATTAGAAAGTAAAAGCTATCACTTCAGAACACGAAGTGATAGCTTTTATTTTGTCATTATTATTTTGCTATGTTACATTATAAATAATATGCCCTGGGGAACCAGGAGACGTATAGAGAGTTATAACGCTTTCTAAAGACAAGAAATCAGAATTCCCTGTTAATGCAATAATCAAGGTATGCAGTGAGAGCCTTCTTTATATCAGTCTGAGAGATGCTGTTAATAAACTGCAGACACTGAGCATGCAACTCCTGCATTTTTTGTTCGGCATAGGTTATGCCTCCATTATCTATAGTATAAACAACAAGTTGCTGAATCTCCTCAGCAGAGGCAGAGAGTTGCTTCACTTTTTGCGCTATGCACTTTATCTTCTCGTCATCAGAATGAAGCACCGCATATATGGCAGGGAGCGTAAGCTTACCCTCACGCATATCATTGCCGGTGGGCTTACCTATCTTTGATGAGGGGAAGTAGTCAAAGATGTCATCACGAATCTGGAAGATGGTGCCAAGAGTCTGACCGAAGTTCTCTGCCTGCTCCATACTCTGAGCATCAGCGCCAATGGAGAGCGCACCCATAGTGGCACACGCCTTAAAGAGAGCCGCCGTCTTCTGTCTGATGATATTGTAATAGTCTTGTTCGCTGATGAGCTGCTGCTTGTTACTTGTCAGCTGCAGTATCTCACCGTCAGAGAGAGTCTGTCCCAGCTGCGACAAGTAGGTAATGATATCTACCCTACCCGTCTTACACACAGAGAGAAGCGCAGTAGAAAGGATGTGGTCACCCACAAGCACTGCTATCTTATTGTCATACAAAGAGTTAACAGATTGTTGTCCACGTCTTTCGTCAGCCTTGTCAACCACATCATCATGAACGAGCGAAGCGGTGTGTAGCAGTTCAAGAGCTACTGCAGCATGATATGTTGTGTCATTTACCTCTCCTAATGCTTTGGCTATCAACAATATGAGCATAGGTCTCATTTGTTTGCCTTTTTGCTTCTTGATGTGTTCAAGAGCAGAACCGAGTGCGCTGTCATTATGAGTCAGCGTTTTGTCAAATAATACCTTAAAGCTGTCAAGTTCTGCCTCTATCGGACCTTTTATTATATTAAGAAACTCGTTCACGTCTTTCTGTTGGAATATTACTCTTTCAGATGCAAAATTACAAATTTTTTTTGGTATTTGTTTGATTATTAATGATTATTTGAATTTTTATTATTAATTTTGTTACTTGGGAGAAAAGGGGGAGGAAAGGTGGTCGCTGTAATACAGCGACATACAGGACAAAGAGGGAAGAGAGAGGAAGGAGGAAGGAAGAAAGAAGAGGGAAGAAGAAGGACTGAAAGAGGAAGGAAGAAAGAGGAAAAGAGGAAGGAACAAAGAGGAAAGGAAAGAGAAAAAGAAAGAGAAAAGAGATAAGGGAATAAAAGTAATGGATGATGGAAAATAACAAAAAGATATTATTTCTGATTGATGCCTATGCATTGATATACAGGAGTTACTATGCACTGATACGCGCACCAAGGATAAACTCTAAGGGACTGAATACCAGTGCGGTGATGGGATTTACCAATACATTGCACGAGGTGATGCGCAAGGTGCAGCCTACCATAGGACAACTGCCTACGCATATAGCTGTAGCGTTTGACCACGGACTGACATTCCGACATGAGCTCTTCCCTGAGTACAAGGCACAACGTGAGGAGACTCCAGAGGATATACGTCTCTCCATACCTATTATAAAGGAACTGCTCCAGGCACTACACATCCCTACCCTACAGGTGGATGGTTTTGAGGCCGATGACGTGATAGGCACTGTGGCGGGAATGGCTGAGAGAGAAGGTCTGCAGGTGTATATGCTTACACCCGATAAGGACTATGCTCAGCTGGTAACCAAGCAGATACACATGTTTCGTCCACGTCACGGCGGAGGCTATGAGGATATGGGACCGAAGGAGGTGTGCGAGAAATATGGCATAGACAATACCGACCAGGTGATAGACCTGCTAGGACTGATGGGCGACTCGTCTGATAACTACCAGGGATGTCCTGGCGTAGGTGAGAAGACTGCTGTGAAACTCATTCAGGAGTTTGGCTCCATCGAGGGATTGCTCAGTCGCTCTTCTGAGGTGAAGGGAAAACTGAGAGAGAAAGTGGAACAGTCGGCAGACCAGATAAAGTTGTCAAAGACTCTCGCCACCATCCGCACCGATGTACCAGTGAACGTCACCATGGACGAGATGCTCATCACCGAGGGTGAGGAAAAGAAGGTGAGGGAAATTTTTGAGGAACTGGAGTTCAAAACCCTCGCCAATAAATTTTTTGGCACCGAGGGCGATGCCACTGCCTCTGAGAGTGACAAAAGAGGCGGAAAAGGCAAAATGCCAAAAAGTGTTGCAGAAAAGCAAAAAAGTGTTAACGCTCAACTCAATTTCTTTGAAGAATTTCAAGCCGATGACACAGTTGATGAAAAATATCGCAAGGAAAATGGGGGTATTTTGCCATCTAAAAACATAAAACAAGTTGATAATCAAGAGGTTTGGGAAGAATTTAGGGCTAAAATTTTGTCAACAAAAAAATTCATTCTAGACGAAAAAACCACCTCAAACGACATTTTTGGCTCAAAAATAGAGAAAATCTCCATTACAACAGACGGAGAAGAGGTTTTTGTGCTCGAAGACGATTTTATGACACAATTCCTGCAAGACGAGAGTTGTTATAAGGAAAAAATAATTGTCGTGCACGATGCAAAAAAATTACTCAAATCTTTGTTTGGGAAAGAAGGGGGAGCGAAGACACTGTCTTCGCCTACAAGGGAAGAAGAAGGACTGGAAGAGGAAGGACTGAATGAGGAAGGACTGGATGAGAGAAAAGAGAAGAGGGAGGAAAATATAGCTGATGAGGGGAGAGTGAGGATATATGAGTTTATGGAGAGTTGCAAGCTATGGGATGTGATGGTAGCCCACTATCTGATAAACCCTGACCTGCACCACTCCAAGACATGGACGGAAGAAGAGTGGACAGCAGAACGAGCCGTAAGACTCTACAAACAAAGTGAGGAACTGGAAAAACGACTCAGAGAGGACGGACTGGAACAGCTCTTCCTTGAGGTGGAGATGCCACTTACCGCCGTGTTGGCAGAGATGGAGATAAACGGCATACGTCTGGACACTAAGGAGTTACAGAAGGTGCAACGCGAACTGGAGGAGCGCCTTGTGACACTGGAGAAAGACATATACGCACTGGCAGGAGAGCCGTTTAACATAGCGTCACCACGACAGGTGGGAGACATACTTTTCGGTAAGATGCAGATAATGGATAAGCCGAAAAAGACAAAGACGGGCCAGTATGTTACCAACGAGGAGACACTCAACGCACTACGTGCTGACAACCCGATAGTAGGCAAGATTCTTGATCACCGTGCACTGAAGAAGCTGCTCGGCACATACGTGGAGGCACTGCCACGACTGATAAACAGCCATACCGCACATCTGCATACCACTTTCAATCAGTGTGTTACAGCTACCGGCCGACTGTCGTCAAGCGACCCTAACCTGCAAAACATACCAGTGCGCACGGAGGACGGCAAGGAGATACGCCGCTGCTTCCTGCCAGAGGAAGGAGAGGACTTCCTCAGCGCTGACTACAGTCAGGTGGAGCTTCGCATCATGGCAAGCCTCAGCGGTGACAAGCACATGATAGAGGCCTTCCGCACCGGTCAGGACATCCACGCCGCCACATCGGCAAAGATAAACCACAAAACCATTGACGAGGTGACACGCGAGGAGCGCAGCAAGGCAAAGAGCGCTAACTTCGGTATCATCTATGGCATATCAGCCTTCGGACTGGCACAAGGATTAGGCATAGACCGCAAGGAGGCTAAACAATTGATAGACAATTATTTCAAGGAGTTCCCCAACGTGGCAGACTACATAGAGCGCTGTAAGGAAAATGCCCGTACGGCAGGCTATGCCATTACCATCATGGGTCGCCGCCGCTACCTGCCCGACATCAACTCACGAAACGGTACGGTGCGCGCCTTTGCCGAGCGCAACGCCGTGAACGCACCTATACAGGGTACCGCTGCCGACATCATGAAAGTGGCTATGGTCAACGTATGGCGACGCCTGCATCGCGAGGGTATGCACGCACATCTCCTGCTGCAGGTGCACGACGAACTTAACCTCTCCGTCTCTCCCCAGGAACACAGTCAGGTGGAGCAGATAGTGAGAGAGGAGATGGAGCATGCCGCCGAGCTCAGCGTACCACTGACAGTGGAATGTGGATGGGGAAAGAACTGGCTGGAAGCACACTGAAGCCCCACCCCCACCCTCCCCGGCAGGGAGGGAGACTACACCAATACCCTCAACAAAACAGACTGACGAGGAGGGAGGGAGACTAACCCAAATCCCTCAATAAAACAGACCGACGAGGAGGATGGGAGACTACCCCAAAACCCTCAACAAAACAGACCGACGAGCAGGGAGGGAGACTACACCAATACCCTCAACAAAACAGACTGACGAGGAGGGAGGGAGACTACACCAATACCCTCAATAAAACAGACCGACGTGGAGGGAGGGAGACTACACCAAAACACTGAATAAAACAGACTGACGAGGAGGGAGGGAAACTACCGCAAAACCCTCAATAAAACAGACTGACAAGGAGGATGGGATATATACTATATTACTGCCTATAAGGAAATTATGACAAAAGGAAAATACATAGTATTACTGCTGATGACACTCACCATGCAAAGCACATGGGCACAGCAATACAGCAAGATGTCACGTTATGTGAGACAGATGGTGATGGAACATAACATCACATCAGCGGCAGAGGCAAAGGGCTCCTACCCTACCCTACTCCAGCAGCAAGATGCCACACTGGTGTTTGTCAAGACACTTGACGATGATGCCGTGAAAGACTACAGCGTGGCTCATCAAGGCAATGTGCATATATGCCATGTGCCCGTCAGCGAACTTGGAAAACTGTCTGAGGATGAGCGTATTATAAGGATAGAGGCACAGCCGAACACAGCCGAGACAGACCTTGACAGCGTGGCTTCATGCGTTGGCATAAAACCCGTATGGAAAGAAGACGGCAACGGCACAGCCATAGAGAGTCTGCTGCCCCAGGCCTATGACGGCAACGGCACCGTGGTGGGAGTGGTTGACATAGGCATAGAATACACACACCCTACATTCCGCTCCATTGACGACGGCCACATAAGGCTGGTGCGCGCATGGGACATTCTCGATATTCCCGACGGCACCACATATAACGGCAAGGCACAGTTTCCTCTGGGAACACTGCTCACCGACACCACGGCGATAATACAACAGCAACGCACCACCGACAGTCCTACACAGACACACGGCACACACACCATGGGTATTGCCGCCGGCTCAGGATGGGACACACCTTACCGCGGCATGGCATATAACGCCGACATATACGCCGTGGGAGGACTGGTGGGAGCCAACGACATCTATCTGCCAGAAAACATACAGCAGATAAACACCTCCACACTCAATACCCTTGCCTTCCAGCGTATCTTTGAGTATGCCGACACCGTAGGCAAACCTGCCGTGGTAAGCTACAGCATCAGCGGCACACAAGACATGACCGACGAGGACGCACTGATGAACGAGTATCTTAACGGTCTGACACAAAAGCCAGGACACATCATAGTGGCATCAATAGGCAATAACGGCACACGCCGCTGCTATATGCCCAAGACGGAGCAGACCGACACCGTGGGAGGCTTAGTATCATCAAGCTACAAAACATTTGTGCTCAACATAAGCACAAAAAAAACACTGACACTGCGCGTAACAGACTATAACACAAATCAATACAAAGATATAACCCTTGACTTCAAACCCGGCAACACAAAGAGCAGGAGCCAATCAGGACTGAAGTGGAATGACTATAAGACATTTTCCAACATAGCAGAACTTGACTCACTGACCATTGGAGTCTATTCAGCTGACAACGGCTTTGACCCTGAGTCTGTGGGTTATGATATCTTCCTTAACCAAGAGGTGAAGTCGTTCTCCAAGGTGAAATACGGCGTTGAGGTAATAGGCAGCAGCGTGGCGGCCGACATATTCTGCCAGAATGGCGAACTGATAAACGGCACACAGTACTCCCCTACTCTGCTCGGTGCACAGGTTGGCGGCAACTGCGGTTCACCGGGAGCATTGCCGGCGGTGATAGGCGTAGGCATGACGGCATACTGGGAGCAGGGCAACGGCAAACGGTGGTATGGCTCAAGCATGGGACCATCGCTGCACGGATTTATCAAACCCAACATCACAGCCCCCGGCTATCGCGTGGCATCAGCACAGAACAGCCTGTATTACTCTAAGAACTCCAGCGTATATGGCTCATGCGCCTGGAGCAACTACAACAGTGAGAGATACCCATGGGCACGCATGAACGGCACGTCGATGTCAACACCATGCGTGGCAGGCATCATAGCCCTGTGGCTGGAGGCTAATCCCATGCTGACGAAAGAGGACATAATGGATGTATTCGCAAACACCTCACGCCATCCTGAGGAACTGTTGGAATATCCTAATAATCAGTATGGTTACGGCGAGATAGACGCTTACAAGGGACTGCTCTACATCCTCGGCATAGACCATGTGGAGGGACTGCAGACAGAGCACCTTAGCGGAGGCGCCACCGTACGCCCTGTGGAGGGAGGCATAAAGATAAAGACAGAGGGCGACACTACCCTGCCCTGCCGCATATACTCCACCAGCGGACAGCTGCTAATGAGCCTTGGCGTGAACGGAGAAAAGAAAATAGACATGCCCATCGGCATATACGCAGTGCAGGTGGGACACAAGGGCAGCACACTGGTGAGAGTGAGATAATTCATAATGCATAATTGATAACTTAAAATCGTAAGATTATGAAAAGACTATTCATTTCCATGCTGATGATTATGGTTGTTACAGCCATAAAGGCACAGACTGTGTATTCATGCGAATACACAAGTGATGCCGGATGGAAGAACAAGAGCAAGCAACACTTGATGTATTAACACAATAGAAAAAGCCGCAGGACTTTTAAGGTCTTGCGGCTTAATTTTTTTACTTGATATAATCAATAATCTTTCTTATCAAATTACCCGTAGGCTCAATGAAAGGTTCTATCTTCTCTTTATCAGCCTCATAAAAACAGTTATAATCAGCATTATCACGCATAATCATAAGATTAGATAATAAAGACCCGTCTTGACGAGTAAACAGGTTGGTCTTTACGTAATGCTGTCCGAACATAGAGATTATCCCTCTATGACTCTTTATGTTATGACCGTCATATATGAGAAGTGCTGACACCGCATGAAATACAGCATAATATAAACGATTTGCAGCCGCCTCCCAACGCTCTTCATTGATAAAAAACAACACGTCAGAATATGTGTTATTAGCCTTTTCTATCTCAAGGTTGACAATCACACTGCGTTCCTCATCATTAAGACCCATACAGTACCTCCTTATCGTTTTCTACATTATAATAAAACATTGAGTGTGGACTATTGTTCCATTCCTGCATAGTATAAGCATGTGGACGAATATCCTCACCCATATCCCACCCTATCTCAACGAAAGGATAAGAATATCTATCAAAATCATCATAATCCAATTTAACCTTGTTAAGAAGGAGCAACAAATCCCAATCGGAATTTGCATGGGCATCTCCACGTGCCCGCGAACCATACAAGTAAACCGAACTACCATCAGGCAACACTTCCTTAGCCACCTGCTTTATTCTGTTTATAACCCTGTCCTTCTCCATACTATCAGAAATGTTATCACTACAAAATTATAAAATTATACTTAAAGTCGCAAGAAATGTATAAAAATTTGCATGGTAAAAAATTATTACTATACTACGTTTGAAGATGACATATATCCTTGTCTGCTTGCTCTTGATAAAGTATTTGAAGAAAATAATAACAAATAATTCTAAAAGGATATCTTTATTTTGTAATAGTTATAATTTAATTAAGCCGCATGACTTTTAAGGTCTTGCAGCTTAATTTTTTTACCTGTGATAAGTAAAAAAGACGGAAAACTTGCACATTCGTACAGAAAAGAGTAACTTTGCACCCGAAAGAATACACATACAAACACTCTAAACAGACTAAATGACACGACAGGAAATACTTGACATAATGCGCGAGCGCATCCTTATACTTGACGGTGCGACGGGAACATATCTGCAGGGACTGAATCTTACCGAGGAGGACTTCCGAGGCGAGAGGTTCAAGGATCATCCCGTGCCACTGAAAGGGTGTAACGATGTGTTGTGTCTTACCAAGCCTGAGGCTATCATAGGTATGCACAGGGCATATATAGAGGCTGGAGCAAATATCATAGAGACTAACTCATTTAATGCCAACTGCTTCTCGCTTGCCGACTATGAAATGCAGGACCTTGTTTATGAGATAAGCAAGGCAGCGGCAGAGTGTGCGCGCAGGGCTATAGAGACAACCCCTAACCCTAACCCCTCCCCGAGGGGAGGGGAGGATATGCCTTCTGCAAAGCAACAGTGTGGAACAACAGATGACACTTCAAGAGATACCAACGACACCATATTAAGCCCCTCCCTCGGGAGGGGGAAGGGGAAGGGGTTAATCATCGCCGGCTCCATAGGTCCTACCAACCGCACGTTGTCGATGAGCGGCGATGTGAATAACCCTGCACACAGAGATATTACCTTTGAACAACTCTATAACACCTACCATGAGCAGGCACGCGGACTCATTGACGGCGGTGCCGACATACTGCTCGTTGAGACTATCTTCGACACCCTTAACGCAAAAGTGGCACTGAAGGCTATCACAGACCTTGGCGAGGAGCGCGGACTGGACATACCTATCATGTGCAGCGGTACGCTGTCTGATGCATCTGGTCGCACACTGAGCGGTCAGACGGTGGAGGCTTACTGTGCTTCGCTGACACACGGTAACCTGTTGTCTATAGGTCTTAACTGTGGTTTCGGTGCCAAGCAACTGCTGCCGTGGCTGCGCAGACTGTCTGACATAGCGCCATGCCCTGTCAGCGTGCATCCTAACGCTGGTCTGCCTAACGTGATGGGCGGCTATGACGAGACACCTGAGACCTTCGCTGAGGTGGCTAAGCAGGTGGCTGCAGAGAGTTTGGTAAACATATACGGTGGCTGCTGCGGTACGTCGCCGGCGCATATAAAGAAGCTGAGCGAGACGCTGAAGGATGCCGCCTATAAGCCGCGCCCGTTGCCCTGCGACTGCAATGACGGCAGGGTGAAACCCATGGTGCTGTCAGGACTGGAGGCACTGAGGGTGGAACATAAGGATAGCAGCAATAATGTTGCTGCCAACAAGGGAAGCTGGAAGGGTGAAGAGAAGAAGGAGGAAGGGATTAAGGAGGAAGGGATTAAGGAGGAAAAACCTTCGTTCTATAATATTGGCGAGCGCACCAACGTGGCTGGTTCGGCGAAGTTCAAGAAGCTTATTCAGGCGAAGGACTATGAGACTGCGCTGACCATAGCACGTAACCAGGTGGACAACGGCGCACACGTCATAGACATCTGTATGGACGACGGTCTTATTGACGGCGTAGATGCCATGACGACGTTCCTCAACCTCATAGCCTCTGAGCCAGAGATAGCACGCGTGCCGGTGATGATAGACTCCTCCAAGTGGGAGATACTGAAGGCAGGACTGCAGTGCGTACAGGGCAAGTCGATAGTCAACTCCATCAGTCTGAAGGAGGGCGAGGAGAAGTTCCTTGCCAAGGCGCGATACATCCACTCCATGGGTGCCGCCACGGTGGTGATGCTCTTTGACGAGGAGGGACAGGCAGACTCATACGAGCGTAAGGTGGCGGTGGCACGCCGTGCCTACAAACTGCTGAAGGGCATAGGTTTCCCTACCGAGGACATCATCTTCGACCCTAACGTGCTTGCCGTGGCTACGGGTATGCCTGAGCACGACGACTACGGTCGCGCCTTCATTGCTGCATGCGCAACGATACACAAGGAGATGCCCGAGGTACACATGTCGGGCGGCATAAGCAACCTGTCGTTCTCTTTCCGTGGTAACAACAAGATACGCCAGGCCATGCACTCCGTAGTGCTGCACCATGCCATAAAGGAGGGTCTCGACATGAGTATCGTAAACCCTGCCATGAACATGCGCTATGAGGACATACCTAAGGATATGTTGGAAGTGGTGGAGCCGGTAGTGCTGAATATAAAGAATACCGGAATGCCCGGAATGTCCGGAGAAACCGGAATGTCCGGAAAACCCGGAGAGACCGGAATATCCGGAATATCCGGAAAGCCCGGCACTACCGAAGACTCTGACGACATCACTCCGTCAGAACGACTCATAGAGTATGCCGAGAAGGTAAAGGCAGAGGAGGATGCCAAGAAGGCTGCCAGCGGTGGCAAGACCGCCGAGAAGTCTGTGGCAGACTGGCGCAAGGGAACCCTGAACGAACGCATAGAATATGCCATGCTCAAGGGCATGACCGACTATATAGACGCTGACACCGAGGAGGCTTACCAGCAGGCAGGCACTCCGCTGGGTGTGATAGACAACTACCTGATGCCTGCCATGGAGGAGGTGGGAAGGCTGTTTGGCGACGGCAAGATGTTCCTGCCGCAGGTGGTGAAGTCTGCCCGCGTGATGAAGAAAGCAGTGGCAGTGCTGGAGCCATATATGAAGGCTGAGAGTAAGGATGAGGGAAGAGAGGTGAGGGAAGAAGAGAGCTGCGACAATGTCGCAGCCCACAAGGGAAGAGGAGGGATGAAAGAGGAAAATAAACCATCATCCATCATCTCTCAACCATCATCCTCAAATAAACCATCATCCATCATCTCTCAACCATCTTCCAACAACATCGTCATCATGGCTACGGTGAAGGGTGACGTTCACGACATAGGCAAGAACATTGTGTCGGTGGTGACACAGTGTAACGGCTATGACGTGAAAGACCTCGGAGTGATGGTTGACTGCGAGACCATCGTCAATGCCGCACAGAAGGAGAATGCCCTGGCTATCGGCTTGTCAGGACTTATCACGCCTTCACTCGACGAGATGATACGCGTGTTGAAGGAACTGCGCCACCGTGGCATGACGACACCGGTGATAGTGGGCGGTGCCACCACATCAACACTGCACACGGCGGTGAAGATGGCTCCTGAATATCCTGACGGCATAGTGATACACTCGCCGTCGGCTGCCGACAACGTGGGCATCATACGTCACCTCATGGCTGACGACAAGGATGAGTACATTGCCGAACTGAAGGCGCAGCAGCGCATCATACGCGAGAACTACCTCAGCAAGGAGGCGCACAAGGAACTGCTCACGCTGGAGGAGGCTCACAAGCGCAGGCACATAAAAAAAGCCGACGAGATAGCTATCCCTTCGGCAGAGGCACGCAAGCCCTTGCATACTGATAATCACTCACTGCTCCACCCGAAGGGCGGATGCCTGTGCTGCGATCCGCTGGTACCGCTCATCAACTGGCATTTCTTCTTCTCTGCATGGGGCATCAAGGGACACTTCCCTGAGGTACTCGAAGACCCGGAGAAGGGTAGTGAGGCACGTAAGCTGTGGCACGACGCACAGCAGTTGCTTGACAAGATAATACGCCTGCGCCTGTTGCGCTTGCAGATGAAGGCACAGATACTGCCTGCATGGAGCGATGATGAGGACAACATAGTGATAAAGGCTGATGACGGCAAGGAATACCACCTGCCTATGCGCCGCTCGCTCAACGATGATGAGGAGACAAAGTGCCTGGCGGATTATCTGACCCCCTCCCTTAATCCCTCCCCAAGGGGAGGGGAGGAGTTACGCTCTTCCGCTGAAAATACAACCAACCACTCATCTGATAATCCCGACTCTGTAAATGGTAATGGTACTCCTCCACTTGGGGAGGAACCAAAGGAGGGGGTTTCATCTAATGGTAACATTACCCCTCCCCTCGGGGAGGGATTAAGGGAGGGGGTTTCATCTAATGGTAATGTTACTCCTCCACTTGGGGAGGAACCAAAGGAGGGGGTTGACTACATCTGCCCGTTCATCGTCAGTGCCGGCGTAGGTCTGGCAGAGCTGCAGGAGCAGTTCCGTGCTGACGGCGACGAGTATCACGCCATCATGGCGAAGCTCCTTGCCGACCGACTGACGGAGGCGATGGCAGAGAAACTGTCGAAGGACCTCAAGGACACGCTGCACTGGGGCAAGAGCAACATACGCATGGCATTCGGCTACGGTGCCTGTCCGGAGCACAAGCTCAAAGAACAGGTGTTCCAGATACTCGGGGTAGGAGAGAGCATGGGACTGTCGCTCACCGACACCTACATGATAAACCCCGGCGAGAGCATCTGCGGACTGATATTCGCCAACACACCAGAGAAGTACTTCAACGTGTGACCGTTTGGCTAATTAAAATAATATATGTAACTTTGCAGTTTGAGAAAAAGGAAGAACATGAAAGTAATTGACATAATAAAAGAGGCTGAGGAAAAAGGAGGAAAAAGATTTTCCATAGAACTGCTGCCACCACTGAAGGGTGACGGACTGGATAAGATATTCCATGCTATAACAACACTGCTGCCATACGAGCCGGCTTTCATCAATGTGACCTCAAGTCGCGAGCAGATGAAATACGTGGAGCGCCCCGACGGACTGATAGAGAAGCACATAGTAAGACGCCGTCCGGGAACGGTGGGCGTGTCGGCTGCCATAAAGCAGAAGTACGGCATAGAGGTGGTGCCTCACATGATATGCGGCGGACAGTCAAAGTATGACATTGAGGACGCGCTCATAGACCTTGACTTCCTCGGCATACAAAACGTGCTGGCACTGCGTGGCGATGCCATGCCAGGCACAAGCCGCTTCATGGCTGAGAAAGACGGACACGCACACGCCGAGCAACTGGTGGAGCAGATAATAGCCATGAACAACGGCCGCTTTATTGACGGCGAGCCAGACACCCGCCACAATACCGACTTCTGCGTAGGCGTGGCAGGTTATCCAGAGAAACATGTGGAGTCGCCTAACTACCTCACTGACCTGGGCTACCTGAAACAGAAGGTGGATGCCGGCGCAGAGTACATAGCCACACAGATATGCTATGACACTGACAAGATAATAGCCTTCCGCGACAAGTGCAGCGAGATAGGCATCAACGTGCCTATACTGCCCGGACTGAAGCCGTTTGCCTCAAAGACACAGCTGACCGTATTGCCTCAGACCTTCGCCGTGGACCTGCCACAGGAACTGGTGGACCGCGTGGTACAGTGCAAGAACAACGACGACGTGAAGAAGGTAGGCGTGGAATGGGCCATCAAGCAGGGCGAGAAACTGCAGAAGGCAGGCTTCCCCGTGCTCCATTTCTACACCATGACACGCACTGAGCAGGTGCAGCAGATTATCAAGGAACTGATATAAAAGCTATATTCCCATGAGGCAACGTATAGACGAGTTAGACTTTCTCAAAGGTGTGCTTATCATCCTCATGATAAGCTTCCATCTGGTCTATTTCAGTGAGTTGCACCCATACGCCAAGCAGGTGGTATATACCTTCCACATGCCGGGCTTCCTGATGATGTCGGGCTTCCTGATGAATGTAAGCAAACCCTGGAAAGCGGTTCTGCTGTCCATGCTAAGCTATGCGGTGCCTTACCTCATAATGGAGAGCGGATATATCGCCATGGCATCCGTGCTGCCCATCAGGGAGCATATAGACCATCTTACCGTACCCGTATTCCTTGACAGGCTGCTGCTGCACCCCATAGGCCCATACTGGTACCTGCAGACACTTATCATCTGTGGCTTGCTATATGCCCTGGTGTCAAGGCTGCCACGCCTGACGACCGTCACAAGGCTCCTGATGCTGGGCATCGCCTTCTATATCCTCGCCGACTGCCTCGGCATCATGGCATTCGGCTGCACCATGTACTTCCTGGCAGGCGTGGCACTGAAACACAGCAACATTCCGTTCACCAATGTGTTCCAACCCTCAGCACTCTCCATCGCTGCCTTCACACTGCTCGCCATGCACCCCTGTAACCTGCAGATGCAGACAGCAGGCGGCGCACTGATGGTATGGCTTATCATCAGCAGCTTGCTTTTTATATACAAATACACAAGCGGCAAGGCGCGCGCCACCTTGCTTTACCTCGGACGTAACTCCATGCCGCTTTTTCTCTTCTCACCTATCTTTACCTTCCTGTGCAAACCGCTCGTACCTTACCTGAGGTTTGACACTACAGGACTTATCTTCTTGTTCCTGTCACTCATTATATGCATATCAGGCAGCCTGTGTGTGGACTGGATAATAAGGCGTACGGGATTGTCACAGTTGTTCTATGCGAAAAGACACAAGAGATAATTTTGCACTTTCAGCATTTTTTCGTACCTTTGCAAGTTAAGGATTTTATATAAAAAATAAATATGGCATTAAAATGTGGTATTGTGGGACTACCTAACGTAGGTAAGTCCACATTGTTCAATTGTCTGTCAAGCGCTAAGGCACAGGCAGCCAATTTCCCTTTCTGTACGATAGAGCCTAACGTAGGCGTGATAACAGTGCCTGACGAGCGACTGACAAAGCTCGCAGAGATAGTACACCCTGGCAGGATAGTACCTGCTACATGTGAGATAGTTGACATAGCCGGACTCGTCAAGGGTGCCTCAAAGGGTGAGGGACTGGGTAACAAGTTCCTGGGCAACATCCGCGAGACCGACGCCATCATACACGTGCTGCGCTGCTTCGAGGATGAGAACATCACCCACGTGGACGGTACCATAGACCCTATACGCGACAAGGAGATAATAGACACCGAGCTGCAGCTGAAGGACCTTGAGACCATAGAGAGCCGCTATGCCAAGACACAGAAAGTGGCTTCTACTGGCAATAAGGACGCTAAGGTGGAGCTCGCCGTACTGACAGCCTACAAGGAGTGTCTGGAGCAGGGTAAGAACGCCCGCACCGTGGAGTTCGACTCAAAGGAGGAGCAGCAGGCTGCCAAGAACCTCTTCCTGCTGACGTCAAAGCCGGTGCTGTACGTCTGCAACGTGGATGAGTCAAGCGCCAAGGACGGTAACGAATGGACAAAGAAAATCGATGCCATCGCAAAAGAGGAGGGTGCCGAGTCAATGGTGGTGGCTGCTAAGACTGAGGAAGACATCGCCGGTTTCGAGTCATACGAGGACAAGCAGCTGTTCCTTGAGGAACTGGGACTGGAGGAGAGCGGCGTGAACCGCCTTATCAAGAAGGCCTACGCACTCTTGAACCTGCAGACCTTCATCACCGCAGGTGAGATGGAAGTGAAGGCATGGACCTTCAAGAAGGGATGGAAGGCTCCTCAGTGTGCCGGTGTCATCCACACCGACTTTGAGAAGGGTTTCATCCGCGCCGAGGTGATAAAGTACGACGACTACATGCAGTATAAGTCTGAGGCCGCCATACGCGAGGCAGGAAAGCTTGCCATCGAAGGTAAGGAATACGTGGTACAAGACGGCGACATAATGCACTTCCGCTTCAATGTATAAAACCCCCTCCCTAATCCTCCCCGTGTGGAGGGAAATATTACACTTTCTATCATACATACAGACTTTCTTTCTATGATACAAACATTAACAAATACACTCCCCCTCGGGGGAGCAGGAGGGGGGTTGTTATTCATTCACTGGAACCCTGACCTGGTGATATTCTCTCTCGGACCGGTTGCCATACGCTGGTACAGCACATGCTGGCTGGTGGGACTGTTGCTGTCATACCTTACGGTGAAATACCTGTATAAGAAACAGGGAATAGCTGAGGAGAAGTTTGAGCCGCTGTTCCTATACTGCTTCATAGGCATACTCGTAGGCGCAAGGCTTGGACACTGCCTGTTCTATGAACCCGGATACTTCCTGTCATCAGGCACACACATCATAGAGATGCTGCTGCCTATACACCAGACTCTTGACGGCTCATGGCACTTCACAGGGTACGAGGGACTGGCAAGTCATGGCGGCACCATAGGCATCATACTCGCACTGCTGCTCTACTGCCGCAATATGAAGATGCCCGTCATACAGGTGCTCGACACCATAAGCATCTCAGTGCCTATCACAGCATGCTTCATCCGACTGGGTAACCTGATGAACTCTGAGATAATAGGCCGACCCACCGACGTGCCATGGGCTTTCATCTTTGAGCGCGTGGACATGCTGCCACGCCACCCGGGACAGCTCTATGAAGCAATAGCATACTTCTGCTTCTTCTTCGTATTGTGGTATTACTGGAGAAAAAACCCGAAGCGCGTAGGCACAGGCTTCTTCTTCGGACTCGACATTCTGCTTATCTTCACCTTCCGCTTCTTCATAGAATACACCAAGGAGGTGCAGGAGGCTTTCGAGGAAGGCATGGCGCTTGACATGGGACAGCTGCTCTCTGTGCCGTTCATCATCCTCGGAGCATACTTTACTTGGAAAGGAATAAAAAAGGAAAAGGAAATAAAATAGGGAAACTATAAACACTAGAAAAAAAATCACAATAATACAATGGCAAAGAAAGACGGCGAGCTTACGCCGATGATGAAACAGTTTTTCGACCTTAAGGCAAAGCATCCTGAGGCGCTGCTGCTCTTCCGCTGCGGCGACTTCTACGAGACCTATTGCGATGACGCCATAGAGGCCTCTCGAATACTGGGCATCACGCTTACCAAGCGTAACAACGGCTCAAGTCAGGGCGATGCCATGGCGGGCTTCCCCCACCATGCACTCGATACCTACCTGCCACGTCTTATCCGCGCCGGACGCCGCGTTGCCATCTGCGACCAGCTGGAAGACCCTAAGCTGACAAAGAAACTCGTAAAACGAGGCATCACAGAACTTGTGACACCTGGTGTGGCAATACGCGACAATGTCCTTAACTACAAGGAAAACAACTTCCTCTGCGCCATACACTTCGGCAAGGCCGCCATAGGACTGTCACTCATAGATATATCCACAGGTGAGTATCTCGTTGACGAGGGCAACCAGGAATACATAGACAAGATGCTCGCCAACTTCCAGCCTAAGGAGGTGCTCGTGGAGCGCGACTACCGCGGACAGCTCAGACAGATGTTTGGCGACAAGCTTTGCCTTTACGAGATGGACGACTGGGCTTTCTCTGAGCAGACAGCACGTCAGCGCCTGCACTCTCACTTCAAGGTGAAGAATATGAAGGGCTTCGGCGTGGAGAGTCTTACCGACGGTCTTATAGCCGCGGGAGCCATCCTCGTATATCTCGACCAGATGCAGCAGACGCATCTCGGTCACATCACACAGATACGCCGCATCGACGCCAGCCGCTATGTGCGCCTTGACAGCTTCACCGTGCGTAACCTGGAGCTCAACACTCCGCTGCATGAGGGAGGCACAGCGCTCATCGATGTCATCGACAACACCATATCGCCTATGGGAGCGCGTCTGCTTCGCCGCTGGCTCGTCTTCCCACTGAGGGAGCGCCAGAGGATAGAGGAGCGCCATGACGTGGTGGACTATTTCTTCCGCCATCCCGACTCACGCGACGTGATAGACGATGAGCTGCACCGCGTAGGCGACATGGAACGACTGGTGGCAAAGGTATCAGTGGGACGTATCACACCACGCGAGGTGGTGGCGCTCAAGGGAGCCCTCGCCGCCATAAAACCCATAAAGGTGCTGTGCACACAGAGCGACACCACGGTGCTGCGCAGGGTAGGGGAGAACCTTGACCCTCTTGACGAGCTGCGCCAGCATATAGACCACTGGATAGTGCCTGAGCCACCGTCAATGATAGGCAAGGGACAAGTGATAGGGCAGGGCATAAACCAAGAGCTTGACGAACTGCGCCAGATAGCCTACTCAGGCAAGGACTACCTGCTTAAGATACAGGAGCGTGAGATACGCCGCACGGGCATCAGTTCGCTGAAGATAGGCTTCAACAACGTCTTCGGCTACTACCTTGAGGTACGCAACACATATAAGGACCAGGTGCCGCCTGAGTGGATAAGAAAACAGACACTGACACAGGCTGAGCGATATATCACTGAGGAACTGAAGCAGTATGAGGAGAAGATAATGGGTGCCGAGGAGAAAATCCTCGCCCTGGAGAACAGGCTGTTCTCTGAGCTTATTGCATACCTGCAGCAGTTTACCGAACCTCTGCAACGCAACGCCCATCTGGTGGCAGAGATAGACTGTCTGCTGTCCTTCGCACGCACCGCCGTGGACCATCATTACGTGCGCCCTGTCGTTGATGACTCTCTCGTGATAGACATACGCCAGGGCCGCCACCCTGTCATAGAGGCTAACATGCCCATAGGAGAGCAGTATGTGCCTAATGACGTCTATCTTTCTGGAACATCTGGAAATACCGGAAATACCGGAATATCCGGAAATACCGGAATATCCGGAGAGACCGGAACACCCGATGACACCACCACCTCAAGCCCCCAGCAGATAATAATCATCACCGGCCCTAACATGGCTGGTAAGTCGGCACTGCTACGCCAGACGGCCCTCATAGTATTGATGGCACAGATAGGCTGCTACGTTCCTGCCGACTCTGCACGCATCGGACTGGTTGACCGTATCTTCACCCGCGTGGGAGCATCTGACAGCCTCTCCACAGGCGAGTCAACGTTCATGGTGGAGATGACAGAGGCAGCCAGCATACTCAACAACGTGACAGACCGTTCTCTCGTGCTGTTCGACGAACTGGGACGCGGCACATCCACCTACGATGGCATATCTATAGCATGGGCCATAGTGGAATATCTGCACGAGCATCAGGGCGCAAGGGCACGCACGCTCTTTGCCACACACTATCATGAGCTCAACGAGATGCAGAACAATTACCCACGCATCAAGAACTATAATGTGTCTGTAAAGGAGATTGACGGCAAGGTCATCTTCCTGCGCCGACTGGTGGAGGGCGGCTCTGAGCACTCCTTCGGTATCCACGTGGCACAGCTGGCAGGTATGCCGCCAACAATAGTGAAGCGCGCCAACGAGGTGCTGGCATCCCTTGAGAAGGAGGCCTCGCAGGTAGGTGCGGCAGGCAAGAAGGATACACGCGATGCCCTTAACAACATGACCGAGCAGGGTGGGGGAGCACAGCTGTCTTTCTTCCAGCTTGACGACCCAGTGCTTGAACAGATACGCGATGAGATTCTCAACGCTGACATCAATAACCTCACACCTCTCGAGGCTCTCAACAAACTCAGCGAGATAAAGAAACTAGTAGGAGGAAAATAACTATAGGAACTATAAGAACTATAGGAACTATAAGAACTATAGGAACTATATCCACTATCAAAAAAGAAAACTAAAACAATATATAAATGGAATACAACTTCAGAGACATTGAGAAACGCTGGTTCAGCTACTGGCAGGAGCAGCAGACCTACAAAGTTACAGAGGATGAGAACCGTAAGAAGTTCTATGTGCTTAACATGTTCCCTTATCCATCAGGAGCCGGACTGCACGTCGGTCACCCCTTGGGCTACATAGCAAGTGATATCTACGCTCGCTACAAGCGCCTGCAGGGCTTCAACGTGCTCAATCCTATGGGCTATGATGCCTACGGACTGCCTGCAGAGCAGTATGCCATACAGACAGGTCAGCACCCTGAAAAGACTACCAACGATAACATCAACCGCTATCGTGAGCAGCTCGACAAGATTGGTTTCTCTTTCGACTGGAGCCGTGAGGTGCGCACCTGCGACCCTGTTTATTACAAGTGGACACAGTGGGCGTTCCAGAAGATGTATAACTCCTTCTACTGCAATAAGGAGAAGAAGGCCCTGCCTATCGAGACACTCATAAAGCACTTTGAGACTGAGGGCAACCCTGGTCTTGACGTGGCTTGCTCTGAGAATATCACCTTCACTGCTGAGGAGTGGAACTCATGGGATGAGAAGAAGAAGTCTGACATTCTCATGAACTACCGCCTTGCCTTCATGGGCGAGACCATGGTAAACTGGTGTGCCGGACTGGGCACCGTGCTTGCCAACGATGAGGTTGTAGATGGTGTCAGCGTACGCGGCGGCTTCCCGGTAGAACAGAAGAAGATGCGCCAGTGGTGCCTGCGTGTAAGCGCATACGCACAGCGTCTGCTCGACGGACTGGAGACCATCAACTGGAGCGACTCTATCAAGGAGACTCAGAAGAACTGGATAGGACGTTCTGAGGGTACCGAGGTGCAGTTTAAGGTTGCTGACTCTGACAAGGAGTTCACCATCTTCACCACTCGTGCCGATACCATGTTTGGCGTTACGTTCATGGTACTGGCTCCTGAGAGCGACCTGGTCAAGGAACTCACCACTCCTGAGCAGAAGGATGAGGTAGAGAAATACGTAAAGTATGTGGCAGGCCGCACCGAGCGTGAGCGCCAGATAGACCATAAGGTTACGGGCGTGTTCTCAGGCTCATACGCCATCAACCCATTCACAGGCGAGAAGAACCCTATATGGATTTCAGAATATGTGCTCGCCGGCTACGGCACTGGCGCCATCATGGCGGTTCCTGCGCATGACAGCCGCGACTATGCCTTCGCTAATCACTTCAACCTGCCTATCATACCTCTCATTGAGGGTGCCGACGTCTCTGAGGAGTCATACGACGCTAAGGAGGGCATCGTAAGCAACTCGCCTGCACCGGGCAAGAAGAGCGTGGAGTATGACGGCGAGTCGCTGTCTCTCAACGGACTGACCGTGAAGGAGGCCATCAAGGCCACAAAGGTGTTCGTGGAGAAGCACAACATCGGTCGTGTGAAGGTAAACTACCGTCTGCGCGACGCTATCTTCTCTCGTCAGCGTTACTGGGGCGAGCCGTTCCCTGTATATCATAAGAACGGCATACCTCAGATGATACCTGAGGAGTGCCTGCCTATAGAACTGCCACAGGTTGACAAGTTCCTGCCTACCGAGACAGGTGAGCCGCCACTTGGCAACGCCACCGTATGGGCATGGGACGAGGCTAACAAGAAGATTGTAGAGAACTCAAAGATAGACAACAAGAGCGTTTTCCCTCTTGAGCTATATACCATGCCGGGCTTCGCTGGTTCTTCAGCATACTACCTGCGCTATATGGACCCTAAGAACACCAATGCACTCGTTGACGAGAAGGTGGACCAGTACTGGCAGAACGTTGACCTCTACGTGGGCGGTTCTGAGCACGCCACAGGTCACCTCATCTACTCACGCTTCTGGTGTAAGTTCCTCTATGACCTCGGCGTATCATGCAAGGACGAGCCGTTCCAGAAGCTCATAAACCAGGGCATGATACAGGGTCGCTCCAACTTCGTTTACAGAGACCCCTCCAACTCCCCTGCAGGGGAGGGAACTGCACCCACATTCATCAGTTATAACCTGCTTGATAAATACCCAGGGTGCCAGCCTATCCACGTTGATGTGAACATCGTTAATAACGATATTCTCGACATAGAGGCTTTCCGCAACTGGCGTCCTGAATACAAGAACGCTAAGTTCATACTTAACGACGGCAGCATTTCCCTCCCTAACGAAGTGACCAGGGAGGGCCAGGGAGGGTCTTATATCTGCGGCTGGGCTGTTGAGAAGATGTCAAAGTCTATGTTCAACGTCGTTAACCCTGACATGATAGTAGAGAAGTATGGTGCCGACACGCTGCGTCTCTATGAGATGTTCCTCGGTCCTGTGGAGCAGTCAAAGCCATGGGACACCAACGGCATCGACGGCTGCCACCGCTTCCTGAAGAAGTTCTGGGGACTGTTCTATGACCGTGAGGGCAACTGGACTGTCACCGACGACGCACCAACGGCAGAGCAGGAGAAGAGCCTCCACAAGCTCATCAAGAAGGTAACGCAGGACATAGAGCAGTTCTCTTACAACACCTCCATCTCCGCCTTCATGATTGCCGTCAGCGAACTGCAGAAGTGCCACTCTAAGGCCATACTGAAAGACCTCGTAGTGCTCATAGCACCGTTCGCACCGTTCATCGCCGAGGAGCTGTGGCATCAGCTTGGCAACGAAGGCACCGTATGCGACGCCCAGTGGCCTGTATGGGATGAGTCAAAGATGAAGGACTCTGAGATTACCATGCCGGTACAGTTCTGTGGTAAGACGCGCTTCACCATGCAGGTGCCTGCCGACGCTTCAAAGGATGACGTGGAGAAGATGGCTCTTGCCGACGAGCGCACTGCCAAGTACACTGAGGGCAAGCAGATCATCAAGACCATCGTGGTGCCAAAGAAGATTATTAATATTGTGGTGAAGTAAAAGAGACCCACCACAAAGAGACCCACCCTAACCCTCTCAATACAGAGACCCACCCTAACCCTCCCTGTGAGGGAGGGGGCTTTGCCCTCCGGGTGCATTAACCAGTATAAACCGACCCACCCTGACACTCGCTGTATTGGAAGGAAACCATTTAGATAGTTATTCCGGATGGTTTCCCTCCCTCACAGGGAGGGATGGGGTGGGTCTCTTTATTGGAAGAGACGAGGTGGGTCTGTTAGGTGAGTCTATTGGAAAGGTCTCCTTCCCTCGTAGGCACAGACAGTGTCTGTGCTTACATCCTCTGTGCCTACATCGTCATTGCGCTGACAATACTTGTTATTGCGGTCAGAATAGCGTTGATTATCACGCTCCACTTATTGTTGATTGCTTTCATAATAAATAAATACCCCCCTCCCAACCTCCTCAAGAGGAGGAGAGGGGAAATGTTTTTAAGTTGTTAATAATTAGACACCCTCCCTTAATCCCTCCCCGAGGGGAGGGAAATGAATGTATCTGACTAACTATAAATCATATCCCGGGTTATAACACATAGTCAATCCCATATTCACCCCCTCCCCCGGGAGGGGATTAAGGGGAGGGGTTGTGAGTAGGTTGTGTGGTGGGTCTTTTGTTATTTACTCTCCGCCGTTCTCCTCCTTCTTGGAGTTACCCACGGCCTTTATTACGTGGAGGCCGTTGGTGAAGGTACGGGTGAACTTACCGTTCTGCTTCTTTGCCTCAGCGAGGAACTTCACACGGAAGCCCGCCACATTCTCGTTAGCGTTAAACTTGTCCTCGGCAACGGCGCCCTTGGTGCGGAGGTTGATAAAGAAAGTGCCAAGACCGTCAAGCTTCACCTTGTTAGAGTTCTGAAGCTCATAGTTCATGGTCTCTATCATCTCCACGAGCACCGCCATCACATCACTCTTCTTCATAGAGCAGTTTTGCTGAATGCGCTCGGCTATCTGGTCAAGGTCCACAGTGGTGGGATGCACCGCGCGGCCATACCAAAGCTTAGTTCCATTTCTACGATTGTCCTGATAAGTTACATACTGAATTGCTGCCATAATTTTTTTTTATTAAAAGTTAATAACGACCCCCTCCCAGCCTCCCCAAGGGGAGAAGAAGTACCACATACAACTGAGAGAGGATAAGGTTAATAATAGACCCCCTCCCAGCCTCCCCAAGGGGAGGAGAAGTATCACATACAACTGAGAGAGGATAAGGTTAATAATAGACCCCATCCCGGCCTCCCCAAGGGGAGGAGAGGGAATGTATCTGACTAACTATAATATCATATCCCGGGTTATATTATATAATATAGTCAATCCCATATTCACCCCCTCCCCCGGGAGGGGATTAAGGGGAGGGGTCGTTTTTTGATTATATCTGATAGTTTCCCTTCGCCATCCTTCGGTTCACTCGCTCGGCGGTGTAGCTGATGTGCAGGCAATGCACCCGGCCGCGGTGCATCTCCAGGAGCATCTGGTCAAAGTCAATGTTTGCCATAATGTATGCAAACATCTTCTTAGCCACCTCCGTGCTGCTCATGTGAATATCAGCTGCCTCGCCGCGCATGTGTTGCGATGTAGGCGAACCTCCTATCTTATTATTCAGCATCGGCGAGCGGTAACCGCTTGTTATGCGTATTACGCCGAAGCGCCTTCTCAGTGGTTCCAGCACATTGATACAGAGGCTCTGCAGCGCCTCTATGTCCTCTATGCAGGGTGTGTTGTCTATGCCATACTTAATGGCGGTGGCAGAGCGCGTAAACTCCGACAGGCGGAAGTGCTCGCTTAGCTGAATGTCTTCAATTAGTGTGTTTTCCATGTTTTTTTTTTTAGTTAAAGGAGTACTTTGTCATACTCCATATTATTATTAAGGTTCATAAAGGTTAGGACTGTCTTCGTTATCGTTTCCTTTTTACAATTGCAAAGTTACTACATTTTCATGCCGAAAACAAATCATACTATGTAGTCAGATATATACTTTCCTATGTACTTATACCTCAGCAGCAGCGGCATACGCCTCATGCCCTTGCACTGTCTCGCCTGAGCAAGGTAGGAGGCCGGATTACGAGGCACGGCGGTATGCAACACCCTGCAACACCTCAGCAGCAGCTCCCTGAACGTCACCGGAAGACCGTCATCGTCTCTCAGCAGCTCGCTCTCCCACAGTATATGCACCATCTCCACCAGGTCAGTCTTCGTGCCGCGCCACCTCAGACCGTCATCCTCGCTGCACTCCATCAGTTGCTTCATCTCCTCTATCACGCGCAGCTCATTGCGCATCATCAGTTCTTTCTCGTTAGCAGTAAACATTATATTAAGTTTTGAGTTATGAGTTATGAGTTATGAGTTATGAGTTATGAGTTATGAGTTGTTATTTCACTGCAAAGTTAACTTATATATATGCACAAAAAGTTCAAAACTAAAAATAAATAGTTATACTTTCTAAAAAATTAAATAATTTTAATTAAAAAGGAGAAGCACCGCAAGTAATTCCCTAAAAAAACATTAATTTTAATCTATGTACTCCGCACTAGTAATAGAAAACGGAGGGATAAGTTAATGCAATAATTCGCCACTTTCCCCATCCCTCACAGGCTTGCCCTCCCCCGCAAAACGGTGGAGAAGCGAAGCGGAGGGGGTGTAAAGACCATTGAGGGTTGGGGTGGATCTAATAATTCATAACTAACTTGATGTTTACAAACAAAGCAAATGATATATTCCGTCGCGCTATAGCCGACTATCACGAGAAAGACAACGTAGATACTCCTATGGAGAATCCGTACCGCCGTCAGTCCATTGATTCCATACTTTACCACAAGTGTTGGATAGACACAGTGCAGTGGCACCTAGAGGATATAATACGTGACCCAGACATTGACCCTGTGGAGGCTTTGAAGATAAAGAGAAGGATAGACAAGTCAAACCAGGACCGCACCGACATGGTGGAGGATATAGACACCTACTTCCGTGAGCTGTATCACGGCATCAAGCCGTTCCCTGACGCTACCATCAACACCGAGTCTCCGGCATGGGCCATCGACCGCCTCTCTATCCTCGCACTGAAGATATGGCACATGCAGGAACAGACAGAGCGCACCGACGCTGACTCCACCCACATAGCCATCTGCCACGGCAAGCTGGATGTGCTGAAGGAGCAGCAGAAGGACCTCTCACTGGCCATCGACCAGCTTCTTGACGACATCGTCTCAGGCCGCAAATATATGAAGGTTTACCGCCAGATGAAGATGTATAACGACCCAGACACCAATCCGGTGTTGTATAAGAAATAATTATTTCAGGAAATCAGGAGTTAAGGAGTTAAGGAGTTAAGACATTACTATTACCTTTATTTGGTGGTAACATTTGTCTTAACTCCTTAACTTCTTAACTCCTTAACTCCTTAAAATCCTCTCCACTATCTCCTCCTCACTGATATTCATGCACTCCATATCGCCGCGCAGACAGGGCTTGTTGCCGTATATGCTGCAAGGACGGCACTTCAGGTCATGGCGCTGCACACAGTCCGCCTCGCTCTGTCCCCAGCCAAGGAAACCTGCCCACGGATGCGTGGCACCCCAGATGCTCACCACCCTCGTGCCTACAAGCGATGCCATGTGCATATTGCCGGAGTCCATAGACACCATGACGTCGAGTGTCTTCATTATCTCCAGTTCATTCTTCAGCGGATTGTCATAGCTCAGTCCGCGTTCCTTCACCTCCTCTGAGGCAAGCACCACGTTACTGAATTTCTCTGACCACGCCGTCATCTGCTCCCTCTCCTTACCGCCGCCGCCGAAAAGTATGATCTTACACTCAGGACACTTCTCTATAAGCATCTCTATCACCTTCTCCATCCTCTCCACAGGATATATCTTTCCCTGATGGGCGGCGAAGGGGGCAAGGCCAATAGAAAGGGACCCACCCCGACCCTCCCTTGCAGGGAGGGAGTGAGTAATGCCTTTACTCTCTTCCCTTGTAAGCTCAGACAATGTCTGAGCCTCAAACAGTTTCCCATACAACACAGCCGCATAATTCTCAAACGATGTAGGCAGTCTCTGCAGCTGTTTCTTTCCCTCCGGCGCCGTTATCCTGCGTCGCAGTGAGCGGTGCTTGTCTATATGGCGCACGGGGTAGCCATGCACACGGAAGAACTTACGCAGTATCTTTGTCCTCAATACGTCGTGCATGTCAATAACCATATCGAAGTGCATCTGATGCAGTTCTCTGAATAGCCTGTAGAGCCCTCTGATGCCCTTATAGTCACGTTTAGGGTCACGTCCGAGGAAATGAACGTTAGGGGCAATATCATCGAACAGAGGGGCATGAAACGGCTTTGAGAGCACCGTCAGGTCATCATCGGGGTGCTCCCGTGCATAGAGGCGCAACACTGGTGCCAGCATCGCTACATCGCCGAGGGCTGAAAAGCGTATAAGGAGTAGTTTCATTTTTTATATGGTGTGCTTTTTTTCTTTTTTACTTGCTTGTAAGCTGCAACACTGTCGCAGCACACGAGGGAAGGGCAGCTTACCTTGCTTATAGGGGCAGCTTATCTGCGAGCCCTTACCTTTCTTGTAGGCTGCGACACTGTCGCAGCTTAAGGCCTAAGGCTTAAGGCTTAAGGCGAGCTATGGGCGGCGGCTATCTCGGCAGCCATGGCGTTGAGCTGCAGGCACATCTCGCGGGTCAGCGGAATGCGGTTGTTATGGTGCTCCCACGGTGCGAGAATGAGGAAGCGGCCGGCGGCACACGCCTCGTAATACTGGTGTCCTGGCTTGGAGAAAGTGTTAAACCCCCACGGTGTGATGAAGATGAGCGGCAGCCTCTCGTCCATGGCACGGCGCATCACCATCTGCTCACCCTTAGATATCGCCGGCGATACCAGCACCGCTCCGTGGCGCGCCTGCCGGAGCAGCGCCTCCACCCTTACCGCAAGCTCATCGTCAGTGAAATGACGCGACAGCTGCACCTGTATTATCTCCGGGTGTGATAGCAGCATTCTGTTGCCTATGGCGGCATAGTCTCTTCCTGCTATGTTCATACCGAACCGTACACGGAAGTAGTCAGGATGCAATCGCCGTATGGCAAGCCTACGTGGATTATCGCTGAGGTATGCCTTCCACTTGTCGAGCGTGGAGTAGTTAAAGAGTATCTTGTCGTTGTAGCCTTTCTCCCACAGGTAGAGGCCGGTGGCGCTCCTTTTGTCACGTGGTTTGCTTGTATGCTGCGACAGTGTCGCAGCCCATGAGAGAAGGAGGCGCTGGAAAGGCGAGACGACAGGGGCAGCAGGGGCAGTGTTACTAAGCGACTGCGACTGTGCCTGCCTTGCCTCCTCCATGAGAAGGCGCAAGGCCTTGTTACACCCGGTCTTGAAGCCCTTTACTACCTGACCGAGGTGAAAGGGTGTGTCTTCCCTTACATAGAGGATGCCGTGTATGTGGTCGGGCATTATGACGTGCTGCACCGTTGTTACCTGGGGGTAATACATGGATATCTGCTGCCATGCCGACTGAACGGCTTCTCCTAAGGGAGTCAGTTCTATATGTGCATCGGCTGCATCGTCACCCGATGACTCAGAAACTGCCAGCGTGCCGAGCAGCGGCCACCGTGGGCTTACCGCCAAGGTCACCATATAGAAGCGCCGTGAGTGATAGTCGTGACTGTCACTGCGGCGGTGCATGGAGGGTATGCTGCCCGTAGCATATTCCTTATGGCTGTTCATATTACAAAGTTACTCATTTTTTCCTAACTACAAAGTGTTGTGACAGAAAAAATCCCGGCAAGGCTTTTAATAACCTTACCGGGACTCTTTTTGTTATTCCTCTCCCCTCAACAGGAGAGTGTTTACTTCTCCCTCCCTCACATTGAGGGAAGGGGAGGGTCTGTTGGTCTTTTTACTTAATCTGAGCGCCAGCGGCATTGAACTTCTTGCCAGCCTTGAGGATGACAATCTGTCCGTTCTCGATGAACTTGCCCTCCTTCTTCACAGACTCCTGAGCCTCAGAAACACCGTCAACGGCTGTTGCCTCAGTGAAGTCGAAGCCATACATGCCTATCTTAGAGCCTGTAGCATAGATGATATATCCATGCTGGTTATCTACATCGAAAGATATAGGACCGTTATAAGTCGCATCGAAAGTGCTGCCAGAGGGATACTCTGTCTCACCTACCTTGAATGATACAGGCTCCGTCTCCACATCAGCCTGCAATGAGCCTGCGGTACCCTTAGCCTCCACACCGTATGTAAACTTCATGATGTTAATAGCCTTGCCAGCGTTAAACTTACCTACAAATGTGAATACACCATTTTTAAATGGTACTACACCATAACATACACCAGTTGCAGTATTGTCGTTAAAATTAACAGTTGGGTTTACAGTACCGCTGATGATAGCTGAGTATCCAGCAGGAGCCTCTGTAGCGTCAGCAGCCTGAACGCTGAAGTTACCATTTTCAAGAAGAGTTACCTCACCATTCTCTGAAATGAAACTAAGTCCGTCTGCTACCTCCATATCAGGTGAAACAACGAAGCTGTTACCATTCACCGTTATATCGTCCAAAGCTTTCAGTTCTATCTCTTCAGATTTAGTAGAACCCTCAGAGTTTGTTGCTGTTACATATACAGTATATGTCTTTGGTTCACCAATATATATACCATATTCACTATCATAATCAACAGGCTCACCATTAACATACCACTGGTATGTAGGCTCTGGGAAACCGGTTGCCTTTACTGGTATCTTAACATACTCGTATTTTTTAACGTTCTTACCTACAGGCTGAACAGTGAACTCAGGAGCCTTCTTCTCGAGTACCTCTACCTCTACACCTGTAAGGTAAAGGTTGTCAGCAGCAGTAATCCTCTTGATGCTGAATGTGTCAACACCGATAAGGTCAACGTCGCTCTCCTTCACAATATACTCAACAGTATATTTGTTAGCCTTGTTGTTACCGCTTGGCAGTTGGAAGTAAACAAGAGAGGTGGTACCGTCCTTCGTGATGTCAAAACCGGTAGCCTTGTTGCTGCTTGCGCAGAACATGGTAAGCTTAATGCAGTCATTTACCTTCAGCTTTCTTTCCATGTTAACCTGAGCAGTGATAGCAGAGCCAGACTTCTGTCCGTAGAGATTGTTATTTGTCTCAAATGAACCGCTCAAGAGGTCGATGCTACCACCGGTAACTGCATAATTGCGAAGCTCTGTAATGCCAGATGTCAGAGTGTAAGAGTACTTCACGCCTGGCTCCTCTGCCGGCTCAGCCTCTTTCTCCTTTAACACTACAACTATTGTGTCGGTGCTTTTTTTACCTACAATCAGCTCACCGTATGCAGCTACCACGTCAGCGAACACATAATATGCGCCTGGCTCAGTGATTACCTCATAGAGAGGCTTATCTGAATCTACACGAGTATATGTAGCGTCCTTCTTGTCCACGCCTTCCTCTGCCACTGTATAATATATTATAGGGAAATACTCATCTGCGTTAGTATTAACGCTTATATAGTCAGAAAGGTTAAGCTTAGCATAGTCTTCCACCTCACCAAGTGTCACGGTGATAGTGTCAGGCAGATTTGTCTCCATTTCAAAGTATTTGTATTCACCGGTCTTCTGTATGTAGATATAGTCAAGCTGTGCATCGACAGAGCTTGTAGAACCGAGGAATACCACGTCGTTCTTCTCATTGGTGAGAGTGAATTCAGGTGAAGTATTCTCACTGAGGTTGCCTGATGATGATGCAGTGTAAGCATTGTCGCCTACAGTGAAGTTAAGATCACTCTTTGACGTCTTGCTGGTGAAGGCACCTACTACCATCTTATACTTACCTGCTGGCAGTGAGACAATTTTAACATCATCGGCAGTGAAACCAGCTGCACCGTTAGAAGCGCGTATAGGAAGGTTGCCTGTCTTTACTTCTTCAAAGCCTTGAATGAACTCACCATCGTTGCAGTAAACGATATTATATATGTTTGAAGCGTTATAGTTAACCACAGCTACTGAGTTCTCTGCTGTAGGAGTAAACGTATTGGTGTACTGCTTGTTGTTTACAGAAGACTGGTAGAGAGAACCATTTAACTCCTGATACCTTGGATATGCATAATTTACAGCGTCACCTACGTAAGAAGTTCCAACACTTAAGACAGATCCAAGACTGCTATTGATGGTATAAACTATCTTGTCGGCCTCCTTGAAGGTAAGGTGTATGTAGTTCTTGGTATCGTCCTCATCCACTTTGATAGTATTATCACCAGAGACATATACATACTTCACACCGTCAACATATACGGCGGCCTTGTCGGTTTCAGAGGCTGACACATCTGTGCCTACTACATTACCAATGTAAGTGATGGTGTCAATCTGGGTTTCAGAATCAAGCTCACGAACAATATAGTAGTTAGACACCGAACCGGTAGTATAAGTAACGGTAGCTGAAGGATTCTTCAAGTAACCGCCGGCAGCTGCTGTCTCATAGACTACTATGGTGACAATCTTATCCTCATCCTCAGCAAAGGCATCTGTAATGTCAAATGTCTTTGTTTCAAATGTTCCTGATGACTTTGTACTTGTCCACTGCTGGGCACCAAGTGTAGTGATAGACAAGTTGGCTGTGTTGTAGGTCATATCTGCAGACCATGCAGAAGAGTTATAGCCCACACCCCAACCTGTAGTACGCTTGCTGTCAGTAGAACCTGACACATCGAAGGTAAGCGATACATTCTGGATGGTACCTTCAACAGCAGAGGCATCCACCTGGATATAGCCAACGTAGTTAACCTTCCAACCTGTATTTGCAAAGCCAACTGTACCATTGGAAATTTTGTTGTAACCTACTTGTGCGGTACTACCTGCTGCTACCTCACCAATAGCCACATCAGGGTTGTCCATGTTAACGTAAGTCAACTTAACCCCGGCCTGTGAGCTTTCGGCACTAGCACAGACGGACATCAATGCCGCCGCGATTAGAGTAAAAAACTTTTTCATAAGCTTTTTGATTTGTTAGTTAATAATATTGTTAGTTTATAAAAATAGCTCTCCGATAGTGGCATATTCCCTTACAAAGGGAATATAAAAAAAACACCACGATACAAATTTACCCTTTTATTTAATAATGTGCAAATAATTTCCAAAAAAATTTTTTAATAGCATAATTATTTGTATAATTATTTCCCCTCTCTCCATCCACAGCCAGGGCTTCCTTCTCCCGTTGAGTATGTTGCTGTATTACAGCAACCACTCCCTCCGCCTTTTTCCACCCTTCCGCCTTCCTCTCGCCGCCCTCCTTTCACCTCTTTCCCCTCTCTCCATCCACAGCCAGGGCTTCCTTCTCCCGTTGAGTATGTTGCT